>NZ_JBIRZD010000022.1:48295-124238 GCF_044390505.1 Streptomyces sp. NPDC018947 | reverse complement strand
CATACACCGGCTCGGGCAACGCCCGCCGGTCCAGCTTCCCGTTCGGCGTCAACGGCAACGCCGCCAACACCACCACAGCCGCCGGAACCATGTAGGAGGG
The DNA here is from genome assembly GCF_044390505.1 of Streptomyces sp. NPDC018947. NCBI lineage: Bacteria > Bacillati > Actinomycetota > Actinomycetes > Kitasatosporales > Streptomycetaceae > Streptomyces > Streptomyces sp. NPDC018947. The sequence continues at coordinate 124,138 of NZ_JBIRZD010000022.1, read as the reverse complement.
GAGCCGGCCGGCGAGGCGGCCGCGCAGCTCCGCGCCGAGGGTTTGCGCGGCGTCGGAGGCGACGACGTAGGCGACGATCCGGCCGGGGCGGTCCGCCCGGGTCACCACGGCGGCCTGGGCGACCTCCGGCTGCGCCGTCAGCGCGGCCTCGATCTCGCCGAGCTCGACCCGGTGGCCGCGCACCTTGACCTGGTCGTCGGCCCGGCCCAGGTAGTCGAGCGTGCCGTCGGCCCGTCGCCGCACGAGGTCGCCGGTGCGGTACATGCGCTCGCCCGGCGCGCCGAACGGGCACGCCAGGAAGCGGTCCGCGGTCAGCCCGGGACGGTTCAGGTATCCGCGTGCCACACCGGCGCCCGCCACGTACAGCTCGCCCGGCACGCCGACCGGGACGGGGCGCAGCCGGCCGTCGAGGACGTAGGCGCGCGCGTTGGCGATCGGCAGGCCGATCGGGGGCCGGTGGGCGCCGCTGAGCGGGGTGCTCATCGTGGCGCACACCGTGGTCTCGGTGGGTCCGTACGCGTTGATCATCCGCCGGCCCTCCGACCAGCGGGCCACGAGGTCCGCCGAGGAGGCCTCACCCGCGACGACGAGCGTGCGCACGGTGGGCAGGTCGGTCGTCTCCTGCACGTCCAGGACGGTCGGCGGCAGGGTCAGATGGGTCACCCCGTGCTCGGCGGCGGTCTGCGCGAGAGGGGCGCCCGGGCGCAGCCGGCCGGGGTCGGCGAGGACCAGGCAGGCGCCGGACAGCAGCGCCATGACGACTTCCCAGAAGGCCGCGTCGAAGCTGAGCGAGGCGAACTGGAGGACCCGGTCGCCGGGGCCGACGTCCAGGTGCCGGCGCTGCGCGGCGAGGAGGCTGGCCGCGCCGGTGTGGGTCCCGGTGACCCCCTTGGGGCGGCCGGTGGACCCGGAGGTGTAGATGACGTACGCGGCGTGGGCGAGGGTGAGGGGCGCGCGCCGTTCGGCGTCGGTGAGGTCGTGGTCGGGGAAGCGGCCGGGGTCGGCGGAGTCGAGGTCCAGGACGGCCGTCCCGGCCGGCGGTGCGCCGGTGCGGCCGCTCGCCACCAGGGTCAGCGCCGGGGCGCCGTCGGAGAGCAGGTAGGCGATGCGTTCGGCCGGGTACTCCGGGTCGACCGGGAGGTAGGCGGCGCCCGCCTTGAGCACGGCCAGGACCGCCACGACGAGGTCCAACGAGCGCGGGAGCATGAGGGCGACCCGGTCCTCGGGCCCGATCCCCCGCTCGGCCAGCAGCCGTGCCAGCCGGTTGGCGCGCCGGTTCAGTTCGGCGTACGACAGCTCGGTGCCGGCGTACCGGACGGCGGGCGCGTCGGGGGTGCGGGCGGCCTGGGCCTCGAAGAGCGCCGGCACGGTCTGCCGCGGGACGTCCTCGCGGGTGTCGTTCCAGGTGTCGGTGAGGAGGCGGTGCTCGGCGCCGCTCAGCAGCTCGACGTCGCCGATGTGCAGGCCCGGGTCGGCGGCCACGGCGGCCAGCAGCCGCTCCAGCCGGGTGACGATGCGCTGGACGGTCTCCCGGTCGAAGAGGTCGGTGGCGTACTCGACGTAGCCCTCGAGGCCGGCGGGGGCACCCTGCTCGTCCGTGGTCTCGGTGAGGCTGAGCGAGAGGTCGAACTTGGCGCCGCCGGGATGGACCACTCCCGGGCGTACGCCGAGGCCGGGCAGCTCCACCTGGTAGCCGGGGGTGTTCTGCAGGACCAGCAGCACCTGGGCGAGCGGCAACCGGGTGGCCGACCGGCTGGGGTTGAGGACCTCCACGAGCCGCTCGAAGGGCAGGTCCTGGTGGGCGTAGGCGGCGAGGTCCACGTCCCGCACCCGGTCGACGAGTTCGCCGAACGTGGGGTTGCCGGAGGTGTCGGCGCGCAGCACGAGGGTGTTGACGAAGAAGCCGACGAGGTCGTCGAGTGCCTCGTCGGTGCGGCCGGCGACCGGGCCCGCGATCGGGATGTCCTCCCCGGCGCCGAGCCGGGTCAGCAACCCGGCGAGCGCGGCGTGCAGCACCATGTAGAGGGTGGCGCGGCGCTCTCCGGCCAGCGCCAGCAGGCTCCGGTGCAGCGCGGCGTCGAACGCGACGGGCAGCGCGGCGCCGCGGCGCCCGGTCATCGCGGAACGCGGCCGGTCGGTGGGCAGGTCCAGTTCGTCGGGCAGGCCGGCCAGGGTCTCGCGCCAGTGGGCGAGCTGTTCGTGGGCGAGCGTGCCGGGCCGGTCCTCGCCGGCCAGCAGTTCGCGCTGCCACAGGGCGTAGTCGGCGTACTGCACCGGCAGCTCGGCCGGGTACGGCTCGGTGCCGTCCAGGCGGGCCCGGTAGGCGGTGGCCAGGTCGCGGGTGAGCGGGCCCATGGACCACTCGTCCCCGGCGATGTGGTGGACGACGAGCAGCAGGACGTGCTCCTCGGCGCCGAGCCGGTACAGCGCGGCCCGCAGCGGGATCTCCCGGGACAGGTCGAAGCCGGCGGTGGCGGCCTCGGCCAGCAGGTCCGGCAGCCCGTCCTCGTCGGTGCCGGTCACCGGCAGCGGTACGTCCGGTGCGGCGAGGACCACCTGGCGCGGCTCGCCGTCGTCGTCGGCGAAGACCGTGCGCAGCGACTCGTGGCGGGCGACCAGGTCGCCCAGCGCGGCCTGGAGCGCGGCGTGGTCCAGACGACCGGTCATCCGCAGGGTGAGCGGCATGTTGTAGGCCGCTCCGACGCCTTCCACGCGGTTGAGGAACCACAGGCGCCGCTGGGCGAAGGACAGGGGCACCGCCTCCGGCCGTTCGGCGCGGCGCAGTTCGGGCCGCCCGGGTCCGTCGGTCGTGAGCCGGGCGGCGAGTTCGGCGACCGTCGAGGACTGGAAGAGCGTGCCGAGGGGCACTTCGGCGCCGAGTTCGGCGCGGATCCGGACGGTGAGGCGGGTGGCCAGCAGTGAGTGGCCGCCGAGGGCGAAGAAGTCGTCGTCGACACCGACGCGGTCCACGCCGAGGACCTCGGCGAACAGCCGGCACAGGGTCTCCTCGCGCGGTGTGCGCGGTGCCCGCCCCGCCACGAGCGCCGAGAAGTCCGGGGCGGGCAGGGCGCGCCCGTCCAGCTTGCCGTTGGGGGTGAGCGGTAGCGACGGGAGTTCCACCACGGCCGACGGCACCATGTACGGGGGCAGCGACTCGGCGGCGTAGGAGCGCAGTTCGCCGGTCTCCGCGGCGGGCTCGCGCGGCACCACGTAGGCCACGAGCCGCTTGTCGCCGGGCTCGTCCTCGCGGACGACGACGGCGGCCTGGGCGACCCGGGGGTGGCGGGAGAGCACCGATTCGATCTCGCCCAGCTCGATGCGGAAGCCGCGGATCTTGACCTGGTGATCGATGCGGCCCTCGTAGGCGAGCGCGCCGTCGGGGGTCCAGCGTGCCAGGTCGCCGGTGCGGTACATCCGGGCGCCGGGGGCTCCGAAGGGACAGGCCACGAACCGGCCCGCGGTCAGCCCGGGCCGGTTGAGGTAGCCGCGGGAGAGTCCGGCGCCGGCCACGTACAGCTCGCCGGTGACGCCGGGCGGCACGGGGCGCAGGGCCGCGTCGAGCACGTAGGCCCTCAGGTCGGGGAGGGGGGAGCCGACGGTGCTGCCGGTGTCGGCGGCGGCGTCCTCGCGGCCGAGCGCGTGCCGGGTGACGTGCACGGTGGTCTCGGTGATGCCGTACATGTTGACGAGCGCCGGTCGGTCGTCGGGGTGCCGCTGGTACCAGTCGCCGAGCTTGCCGGGGGTGAGGGCCTCGCCGCCGAAGATCACGTGCCGCAGGGCGAGCCGTGTCTCCGGGCGCAGCGCGTCGGCCTGGCTGAGCTGGTAGAAGGCCGAGGGCGTCTGGTTGAGGACGGTGACGCCCTCCTCGGCGAGCAGGGTGTGGAACGCCTCGGGCGAGCGGGCGACCGCGTGGTCGACGACGACCAGCCGGCCGCCGTGCAGGAGGGCGCCCCACAGCTCCCAGACGGAGAAGTCGAAGGCGTAGGAGTGGAAGAGCGTCCACACGTCGTCGGTCCCGAAGCGGAACGATTCGGCGGTGGAGGAGAAGAGCCGCGTGACGTTGCGGTGGGTGACGACGACGCCCTTGGGCTTGCCCGTAGAACCGGACGTGAAGATCACGTACGCGGCCTGCTCCGGGTTGAGCGCCGCGATCCGGTCGGTGTCGGACGGGTCGGTGTCGAAGGCGTCGGTGCCGTGGGGCGCTTCGTCCCGCACGGCCTCCACCGTGTCGAGGACCAGCACGGGCGCGGCCTCCGCGAGGACGGCCTCGACCCGTGCGGCCGGGGTCTGCGGGTCGATCGGCAGATAGCCCGCCCCCGTCTTCAGCACCGCGAGGATCGCCACCACCAGCTCGGCCGAGCGCGGCAGGACGAGTCCGACCAGCCGCTCGGGGCCGGCCCCGCCCGCGATGAGCCGGCGGGCCAGCCGGTTCGCCCGCCGGTTCAGCTCCCGGTAGGTCAGGTGGGTGTCCCCGTGGGTCACGGCGATCGCGTCGGGCGTGCGCCGGACCTGGTCCTCGAACCACTCCGGGAGCGTGCCGGCCGCGAAACCGGCACCGTCGCCGTTCCACTCGGTCAGCACGCGCCGCCGCTCGTCGGGCAGGAGGACCTCGGTGAGTCCTGCCGGGCGGGCGGGTTCGGCGAGGAGCTCGCGCAGGAAGGCGGGGAAGCGCCGGCCGTGGTCGGCGACGGCAGCGGCGTCGTACGCGGCGGAGTTGCCCGCGAGCAGCACGCGGACGCCACCGTCGTCGGACCCGCCCTCGAAGGCGATCACGAGGTCGTCGACCGGGCCGCTGGGCACCCCGCGGGCGTCGGCCGCGCACGGTCCGAACCGCAGGTCCTGGGGGAGCGGGAGGAAGTTCACGGCGGGGCCGAACATGCGGCGGGTCGGGGCGCCGGCCCCGAGGTCCTTGCGCAGGTCCTCGCCCCGGTACCGCTGGTGCCGCAGCAGGGCGCGCAACTCGCGCCCCACGTACCGCTGGAGCTCGGTGAAGGGCAGGCGCGGGTCCAGCCGCAGCCGCAGGGGCAGCACGTTGGAGGCCATGCCGGGCGTGGCCCGGGTGACCGGGGTGAGGCGGCCGGTGACGGGGAAGCCGAGCACCAGGTCGTCGCTGTCGGAGAAACGGCCGAGGTAGGCGGCGGCAGCGGCGGTCAGGGTGACCTGCCAGGTCGTCCCGGCCTCCTGGGCCAGGCGCTTGACCGTGGCGAACAACTCGGGGTCCAGGTGGGCGGTCTCGCGGTGCGCCTCGGACCACAGGCCGGTGGGCCGGTCGGGCAGGCTCAGCAGCTCCGGGGCGTCGCCGAAGCGTTCGAGCCAGTAGTCGCGGTCCTTGCCGCCGCGCGCGGAGGCGGTGTAGTGCGCGTCCTCGGCGAGGAGGTCGGCGAGCGGGGAGAACGGGGTGGGCGGGGCCTCGCGGCCCTCGGCCAGGGCCGAGTAGTGGTCGGCGGCCCGCTGGACGACCAGGTTGAACCCGTAGGCGTCGCAAGCGATGTGGTGGACCCTCATGTACCACAGGAAGCGGTCCGGGGCGATCCGGAACAGCTTGTGGAGGAACAGCGGGCCGCCGTACAGGTCGAAGGGGTGGACGAGGTCGTCCTCCATCGCGGCGAAGGCCTCCGCCCGGCCGTCCGGCGAGGAGGTCAGGTCCCGGATCTCCAGGGGCCAGTCGCCGGGAGCGGTCACGGACTGCCAGGGGACACCGTCTCTCTCGCCGAATCGCACATGGAGTGCCTGGGCCTCGTCCACGGTCCGGCGGAGTGCGCTCTCGAATTGCGTCACATCCAGCGGCCCGTGAATTTCCACACATCCACTGATGTTGTAGAGAGGGCTGTCCGGAATGAGTTTCTGAGCGAACCAGACGCGCTGCTGCGCTGCCGACAGCGGATTACGGGCAGACGGCGATCCGGTGAACATCCTGCGCTCCCCCATGTGTGCAGGGGGCAGTTCCCTGAATCCCCCCCGTTACGTTTCCCCCGACGCGCTGGGCTCTCGAGGTCTCGCATCGATCTGCAAGATAACAATGCCTTCGTTGCCGGCGCCACGGATAATCGGTCCATGCCCTGTGGCGCTGACGGGGCGTCAGTGGACACTAGCATGGCCACCTCAACGAACTGCCCTCAGAGTGGCGTTGACCAGCGGCACCATCCGGGTACAGAATCCTGGACGGCTCCGGACACCGACCGTCGCGCCCTGCGCCCGGGTTGAGCGTGAAAGGCCCAGGGCGCCGCCCGAACAAGGGGTGCGGCAGATGCCGGAGCTACTGTTCGGCATCCGTCAAGGGGGATCCATCGGGCGCGGAACAGGGTGTTGTCCATCACAGTACGGGGGGAGTGCAGGAGTCCTGCACAGCAATCATGCAATCGTCGTCACGGTCGCAGACCCCTGTAATTTCGGCCTTTTCAGGGGTGTTTTGAATGAATGACGGTCTTCAGTCGACGATCCACGGCATACTTGTCGACGACCTGGAGGTTGACGCCGAGCAGATCACGCCCGACGCCCGCCTGGACAATCTGGAACTGGACTCTCTGGCGATCGTCGAGTTCATCACCCGGGTCAAGGAGGAGTACGACGTCGACCTGGGTGACGAGGAAAGCGCCCTGAAGGAGATGACCTTCGGCGAACTGGTGGACCTCGTGGGTACCCGACTGGGCTCGTCATGACGGCTGCCCTTCCGGTCGCTGTCACGGGAACCGGGCTGGTCACCCCCGCCGGGATCGGCGTGGAGGAGACCTGGCGGTCGGTCCTGAAGGCCACGTCGCCGGCGGTCCGGGACAAGGCGCTGGAAGGCACCGGCGCCACCTACTGCCTGCGCGTCCCGGAATTCGGGTCCGAGGTCCTCTCGGGCAGGGGAACGGCGAACACGGATCCCTTCATCCGCTTCGCGCTCGTCGCGGTGGGTGAGGCGATCCGTCAGTCCGGGCTCGACCCGGACACCTGGGACGGCAGCCGCGTCGGCCTCGTCATCGGCACCGGGATCGGCGGCGTCGGCACGCTCGCCCAGTCGCAGGACCGTTTCGCCGCACGGGGTGCCGAGGCCGTCTCGCCGTACCTGCACCCCCGCGCGCTGCCCAACATGGCGGCGGGCGCGGTCGCCCTGCGCTACGGCATCAACGGACCGTCCCACACGGTCGTCTCCGCGTGCGCCTCGGGCGCGGTCGCCATCGGCGTCGCCCGCGATCTACTGCGCGCCGGTTCCTGCGACGTGGTCGTCGCCTGCGGTACGGAAGCCGGTGTCGTGCCCGTGACCGTCAGCGGTTTCGCCCGGATGGGCGCGCTGTCCAAGCGGGACGACCCGACCGCCTCGCGCCCGTTCGCGGCGGACCGGGACGGTTTCGTCATCTCCGAGGGCGCCGGCGCCGTCGTCATGGAACGGCCTCGGACCGCGGCGCGGCGCGGGGCCGGGGAACTGGGCCGCGTACTCGGCTACGGCTACACCACGGACGCCCACCACCTGGTCGCCCCCCGCGCCGACGGGCTCCAGGCGGAGGCCGCCGTACGGCAGGCCCTGCGCGACGCCGGCCTGGAGGCGGAGGAGATCGGCCACGTCAGCGCCCACGGCACCTCGACCCCGATGAACGACCGCATCGAGGGGGAGCTGATCAAGCGGCTCTTCCCGCACGGCCCCTCCGTCACCGCCGCCAAGGGCGTCCTCGGACACACCCTCGGCGCGGCCGGGGCCATCGGGGCCGTCCTGGCGCTGCGCACCCTGCGCGACGGCGTGGTGCCGCCCGTGGCCCACACCACGCGGACCGATCCGGAACTGGCCGGCCTCGACGTGGTCCTGGGAGAGCCGCGTGAAGAGCGTTCCGCGTACGCCCTCAGCAACTCCTTCGGCTTCGGCGGGCACAACTGCGCGCTGATCCTCGGACGTTGAGGCGAGACGCACATCAGGCCGCACTGCTCACCACAGGAGGACCGCAGCGGATGCCGCTGATCAACGGGGACTTACCCATGACCGACGAGCGCGTGGCCACACTGACCACGCTGCTGGCCGAGCCCGACTTCGCCGAGATCCGGCCCGAAGGGCAGAGCCTGTACGACTACAGCGTCACCACGCTGCGCCGCGCCCTGCGCATCAATCGGGCCGGCATCACCGCCAACTCCCTGTGGCTGGGCCGCGGGGAGCCGTCCGGGTTCCCCGACTTCCTGCGCGCGATGGGATGGATCGGGGCCTACGACGCCTCCCTGCTCAACGTCCTGGTCTCCCACCAGATCGCCGGGGACGCCTGCCTCAGCCACGCGTCCGCCGGGCAACTGGAGCGCTACGCGCCGCAGATCGACACCATGGAGCAGGTCTACTGCTTCGCCTCCTCGGAGCTGCACGCCGGGTCCGACCTGACCCGCGTCGGCACCACGGCCACCTACCGGCACGCCGACCGCTCACTGGTGCTGCACACACCGGACCCCGCGGACAGCAAGGTGTGGATCGGCAACAGCCTCTACACCGGGGACGTGGCCATGGTGCTGTGCCGGCTGCGCGTCGGCGACCGGGACGAGGGCCATCACTGGCTGCGGGTACCCCTGCGCACGGCGGGCCGCCTGAACCGGGGGATCAGCGTCCGGGGCGCGGAACCGAAGGGCGGCGTCGAGGCCAACCAGACCGGCATCATCCGCTTCGACCACTGCGTGCTGCCGCTGGACGCCCTGATGGGCCGCTGGGCACACATCGACGAGGAGGGCGTGTACCACTCCCCGGTGCGGCGCTACCGCCGGTTCGACGAGTGCCTCGCCACCTTCACCCACGAGCGGCTGTTCCCCAGCATGGGAGCGGCCATGGCGCAGCGCCTGGCCTGTGCCATCACCACCCGTTTCGCCGCCGCCAAGCGGACGTTCGGCTCCCCGCTGCTCGGTCACGCGCACTACCGCCAGCGGCTGCGCACCGCGGCCGGCCGCGCCCTGGCCGCCCACCACGCGCTGGAAGCCCTCGTCGAGCGGGCCATCGGGCGCGCCGGTGCCCGGCACCCCGCCGAGGACCGGCTGCTGCACGCGCTGATCACCTGCGCCAAGACCGGCAGCACGGGCGACGCCCGGGTCACCCTCGCGGACACCCGGGAGCTGTGCGGCGGGCTCGGGTACCACCGCCTCAACCAGATCTCGCCGATGCAGCACGACTACGAGATCGCGGTGACCTTCGGCGGGGACAACACCGTCCTCGGCTACCAGGCGTCGCGGTTCGCCCTGCGTGAACGCGCGGAGCTGGCCGGCCTCCTCGACGAGGCGGTCGGCGACGCCGTGGACGGCAGCGACCCGGAGACCGGTGCCCTCGTCACGGCGATGCGCCGGCTCTGCGAGGTCCTGCTGACCGAGGTGGAGACCGGGGGGCCGGGTGCGGCCAGCACCGCGTGGTCGCGTGCCGTCTACCAGACACTGGCGCTCGGCCACTGGTCCACCCGCGCCGCGGAGCCCGCCGGGCGGGGGCTGCTGCGGCACTACGCAGCCGGCTGCCTGCTCGAACACGGCGTGACGGGACTGCGCGCGGGCGTGCTGGACCAGGACGATCTGCTGCGGGCCGACGGGCTGCGCACGCGGGAGGGCGCCGCGGAACTGGGCGCCGAGGACCTGCTCGCGCTGCTCGACGTACCCGAGGCGCTGGTGCGCGCCCCCATCGCGCACGGCGACTTCGCCGACCGTCATCTGCGGCACGCCGCCGGCCCACGTGACGCGCTGGGCGCCGATGCCCTGGCCACGGCCCTGGCCTGACACCGACCGGGAAGGACCCCCCACATGGACGACGCCCGCGCGGTGATGACCGGCATCGGGAGCTGTCTGCCCCCGGACGTGGTGTCCAACGACGACCTGTCCCGGTCGCTGGACACCTCGCACGAGTGGATCCACAGCCGCACCGGCATCAGCCGGCGTCATGTGGTGAAACCCGGGGTGAGCACGGGTGACCTGGCCACGGCCGCCGGTGCGGCCGCGCTGGAGTCGGCCGGGCGGCGCGCCTGCGACCTGGTGCTGCTGGCCACGACCACCCCGGACCAGCCCTGCCCGGCGACCGCCCCGCAGGTCGCCGCCCGCCTGGGGTGCGCCGGGGTGCCCGCCTTCGACCTGTCGGCGGTGTGCTCCGGCTTCGTCTACGGGCTGGAGACGGCGTCCGCGCTGATCCGGTCGGGGCTCTACGGGTCGGTGCTGCTCATCGGCGCCGAGACGTACTCGACCATCGTCGACCCCACGGACCGCAACACCGCGGTGCTCTTCGGCGACGGCGCGGGCGCGGTGGTGCTGGAGCGGGGAGAGGCCGGGACGCCGGGCGCGGTGCTCCACACCCGTCTGGGCAGCGACGGCACCGAGGCGGGGCTGATCGCCGTGCCGGGCGGGGGCTCCCGGGCACCGCGCCCGGATCCGCACGGCCCGCCCTCCTACTTCCGGATGGAGGGCAAGGAGGTGTACGCCCGCGCCGTGTCGACGATGACCCGCTCCGCCCGGGAGGTGGCCGAGGAGGCGGGGTGGCGCCCGCAGGACGTCGACGCCTTCGTCGGTCACCAGGCCAACGCGCGGATCCTGCGCGCCGTGGCCAGACGCCTCGGGCTGCCCGCGGAGAGGGTCGTGTGCCACATGGGCGAGGTGGGCAACACCGCCGCGGCGTCCATTCCCCTCGCCCTCGGCTGGGCGGCCTCCCGGGGCACGCTGACGGCCGGTGACCGGGTCCTGCTGACGGCCTTCGGCGGCGGGCTGACCTGGGGCTCCGCCGCGATGACCTGGCCCGGTGCGCTGCGGCCGGTGACGGCCGTGGAACCGGCGCCCCAGGCGGTCTGAGCCACCGGTCCCCCGCCGGCCGGCGGACTCACGTCCCGGCCGGCAAGGGGCTGCGCAGCGGGCGGTAGCGGGCGGCGGCGCCGTCCGCGCCGGTCCAGCGCAGCAGCAGGTTGGTCTTGGCCGGCAGGGTGGGCGCGGCCAGCAGGGCGGGGATCTCGGGCAGCGCGTGCCGGGCCAGTTCCCGGCGGACGGCCGGCCAGGCGTCGAAGCCGGGGTGGTGTTCGCCGAGGGCCCCGGCCACCTCGAGCAGGTGGTTGACGACCAGGCAGTACACCAGCCGCTCCCAGCCGGCCGGGCGCGGCGTGTCCGGCAGCAGCTTGACGCCCTCGGCGTCCCGGAACAGGGCCTGCACCGGGATGCCGTCCGCGTCCACGGCGATCAGCGTGTTCTGCAGGTGCGCCTCCAGCACCACGCCGTCCTCGGCGAAGGCGCTCAGGACGGGCGGGACGACGGCGTCCAGATACGCCTCCCACCAGGCCCCGGGGTCCGGCGCCGCGGCGAGCGGACTGCCGGGGAAGCCCTCCACCAGTGCGGCGGCGAGCAGCGGGGTCGCGCCGGGCAGCAGCCGGCCGCGCAGTCCGTCGCGGACGACGACGGCCAGCTCCTCGAACGCGAAGTCGGCGGTGCGGTAGCCGCGGTCGGCGAGCCAGACCGCCGGGGGGCCGATCGCGGCGAACGCCTCCGTGACGGCCGTGTCGGTGCGGCGCAGCTTCAGCAGGTCGTGGCGCCACAGGCGGCGGATGTCGTTGGTGACGCGCACGTCGAGGCTGAACTTCAGGAACAGGTCGCGCCCGGGAAGGTACTCGGGGGCGTACACGGTGCGGATCGCCGCCGTGGGCCACACCGGGAACGCGGTCGTGCCCAGCCGGATCAGCCGTCCGTCGGCGAAGGCGGGCGCGAGGGCCGGTGCCGCCAGGTCGAGCTGCCACGGGTGGGCGGGCAGCAGCCGGTAGCCGGGCGGGGCCTCGCCCAGGGCGTCCAGGGCGCCGGTGCCGCCCTCCTCGACGACGGTGTCGGCGCGCACGGCGAGCAGCGTCAGCGGGAACCGGGCGTGCGCCTCCGGCGCGTAGGGCAGCCAGCCGGCCTGCGGGCCGCCGCCGCGCGCCTTGGGCGCGGGGTGGTGGGTGTGGCCGGTGAGCAAGGACTGCTCGGAGAGCAGGTACGGGTCGCCGGGCGGGGCGGCCCGGGCGCGTGCCGCGAGCAGCGCGGCCACCGCGTCGCGGCTGTCGGTCATCTCGGCGGGCAGTTCGTGGTTGGGCAGGCCGGTGTGGAGGCGCAGCTCCTCGGCGACGAGTTTCACCAGCTCGGCGTGGCCGACGCGGTGCCAGGCGCCCCTCGCGTACAGCTCCGGCTCGGTGGGGCGCCGGCCGCCTCGGACCCGCAGCAGCCTGCCGTCGGGCAGCCGGTACACCGGGCGGTCGCCGGGGGCGGGCCGCGGTTCGGCCACCTCCCGCAGCAGGCAGTTGAGCAGCGGCACCGCCGCGTAGGCGTCGGCACGGGCCGCGAGGCCGGCCGGGGAAGCGGCGTCGGACTCGGCGGGCGGGGGCAGGAGATCCACGCGTTCCACTCGTTCCCTACGGTCTGAAAGGGCGGAGACGATCAGTATGTCTGCCACGGTCCCTTCGCCGTGACGCCCTGCTCGTGCCCGACCCGTTCCCGATTCCCGTACCCGAGGAGCCCGACCGTGCACCCTGCCGCCACCGCCGAGGCCGAGGTCGCCGACGAACTGGCCGCCGTGCGTCCCGGCCTGCTCGCCCGGTACGCGGCCGCGCTGCCCGGCGCCCGCGCGGCCGTGCTGACCCGGCTGTGGCGCGCCCTCGCGCACGAGCCGCTGCCGTGGATCACCGGCCGGGAACCGGTGTCCGACGGCCTCGTGCTGCGCCTCGCGGACGGACGCCGGCTGCACGGTCCGGCCGCCGACCCGTACCGCACGGACGCGTACGTCACGGGCGTACGGCTCGGCGCGGCGCCGTACGGCGATCCGGCGCGGCTGATGGCGGACCTCGCCGTGCCGCACTCCGCGGGGTTCGCCGCCGAACTCGGGCACAGCGTCGCGTCGCTGGCGCTGTCGCGGACGGGTCCGGGAAATCACCCGGACGAGTGGCCCGACAGTGACTGGGGCTGGGAGCAGCGGGTGACCGACGGGCACCCCTTCCATCCCAACTGCCGTGCACGGCCGGGTTTCTCGGTGGCCGAGCAGTTCGCCTACGGTCCCGAGCACGGGCCGGTCGTGGAGCTGGGCCTGGTGCCGGTCCCGGCGTCCGCGTGTCTGGTGACGGGGCGGTGGCCGCGGGAGCTGCGGGACGGGGAGCGGCTGCTGCTGCCGGTCCATCCCTGGCAGGCGGCGCACGTGCTGAAGCGGTCGTACGACCGGATGCTGGCCGCGCATCCGCTGATGTCGCTGCGCACCCTCGCCGTGCCCGGCGGGCCGCATGTGAAGACGGCGCTCGGCGCGCGGCTGACGTCCTCGGTGCGGGACATCTCCGTCGCCTCGATCGCCGCGTCGGACACCCTGTCGGCGCTCGGGCGGGAACTGGCGGCGCGCACGGACGGGCTGCTGCACGTCACCCGTACGCTGGGCGCGGCCACCGCGCACTCCCCCGATCTGGCCGCCGTCCTGCGCGAGTCGCCCGGCGTCCGCGCGGCGCCCGGCGAGCACGTCGTCCCGGTGGCGGCGCTGGCGACCACCGGGCTGCCCCGGTCCCCCGCGTGGCTGGCCGGCTTCGCGCGCCTCGCCCTGACGGTGGGCCTGGGGCTGCTGGAGCTGGGCGCGGCCCTGGAGGCGCACGGCCAGAACCTGCTCGTGGTGCTGTCGGCGTCGGGCGAGCCGCTGCGGCTGGTCTACCGCGACCTGGCCGACATCCGGGTCAGCCCCGCGCGTCTCGCCCGGCACGGCGTCGCGGTCCCGGACCTGCCCGCCCGGATGCTCACCGACGACCCGGCGGCCCTGCGCCGCAAGCTGTTCGGCTCGCTGGTGGCGGGCGCGCTCGCCGGGACGGCGGGATCGGCGGCGGCGCTGGGTGCGGCGCTGGAGACGGCCGTGCGCGAACTGCCGCCCTCCCCGGACCTGGTGGCGCTGTGCGAGGAGCCGTTGCCGGTGAAGGCGCTGACGCTGATGCGCATGTCACCCGGTGTCGACGGGGACTTGTGGGCGCTGCTGCCCAATCCCCTTGTGAGCCGGTGAACTTGCGGCGTCCGGGCGGTCTCGTTTTGGAGCACGGCAGTCCTGATCAATAGGATCCGCCGATGATCACAAGAAAACGGCTGGCGGCGGGCGTGTGCGCTCTGCTCGCCGCGCTGACGGCCGGGATCGCCCTCCCGGCCGGGGCGGCCGCCGGTGAACCCACGGGCGAGGACGCGCCGAAGGTCGACCTCGTGCTCGACGTCAGCGGTTCGATGCGGACCCGGGACATCGACGGCGGCACCCGGATGGCCGCGGCGAAGCAGGCGTTCAACGAGGTGCTGGACGCGACGCCCGAGGAGGTCCGGCTCGGCATCCGCACGCTGGGCGCCGACTACGCCGGCGACGACCGCCCGACGGGCTGCAAGGACACCGCGCAGCTCTACCCGGTCGGCCCGCTGGACCGCACCGAGGCCAAGACCGCGGTGGCGACCCTGTCGCCCACCGGCTGGACGCCGATCGGCCCCGCGCTGCTCAAGGCGGCCGACGACCTCGACGGCGGCAACGGCTCCAAGCGGATCGTGCTGATCAGTGACGGCGAGGACACCTGCGCCCCGCTGGACCCGTGCGAGGTGGCCCGCGAGATCGCCGCCAAGGGCATCGGACTGACCATCGACACCCTGGGCCTGGTCCCCAACGCCAAGATGCGGCAGCAGCTCAGCTGCATCGCCGAGGCGACCGGCGGCACCTACACCTCGGTGGAGCACACGGACGAACTCACCGACAAGGTCAACCAGTTGGTGGACCGCGCCGCCGACCCGGTGGTGACGCCGGTCGCCGTCGAGGGCGCGGACGCGTGCGCGAAGGCGCCGGCGCTGACGTCGGGCCTCTACACCGACCGCGAGGAGTTCGGGAAGCAGCGCTGGTACCGGGTGGACGTGCTGCCCGGCCAGGAGCTGCGCGCCTCCGTCAGCGTGTCCGCCGACCGGGCCGTGAACCCCTCCTACGGCGTGCTGCTGCGGGCGGTCACGGTGCACGGCCGTGAGATCGTGCGCGGCGAGGCGGCGGAGAACGGCCGCACGGACGCGATATCGGCCGGCCTGCGGTACCCGAAGCCCGAGGACGACGACGCGGACGCGGACAAGCCGGCCGCGGAGACCGTGTGCATCCAGGTCACCAACTCCTTCTCCGTGGCGCCCGGTGTGAAGACCACCCCCGGTCTGCCGCTGGAGCTGACCGTCGACGTCGTGGACGGCCCGGACCAGGCCGATGACGTGGCCTCGTTCGGCCTCGGCCGCGGCTGGTGGCTGCTCGGCCTGCTGGTGCTCGTCGGTTTCCTCGCCGGTCTGCTGTGGGGCTGGCTGTCGCGCTGGCGGTTCGCGGTCTGGAGGACCCACTGATGCGATTCACCCGAGTGCTGAGTGCCGCCCTGCTGATGGCCGGGCTCGCCGCGGCTCCCGCGGCGGCCGACTCCTCGCCCTCGGCGGGCCCGTCGAAGGACGACGGCGCCCCGACCGAGGCGGGCACGTCCTTCCGCACCGCCACCGAGATCGAGCAGGGCCGGCGGGCCACGGCGAACGGCTCCGCGGGCGACTACCTGTACTGGTCGTTCCCCGCCGACGCCGGACAGCGGCCGACGGTCGAGGCCACGGTGAAGCTGCCCGAGACCCACGCCGCCGAGACCTGGCGGATCGACGTGTACGACGGTCTGCGCCGCCGCCAGGCCTGCCAGTGGGGCGCGCAGACCCGTACGGCCGCTGCGGGCACGTCCTCCGTGGAGCTGGCGTGCGTGCTGCGCACGGTGCGCGCCTGGTCGGAGCCGTGGGCCGACGACCCGCTGCCGGGGACGTACTACGTCCGGCTGACGGCGGTGAAGCTGCCGACGGCCGACCTCGGCGTGCCGGTCGGCGCGGAGATCCGGGTGGACTCCAAGGACATGGGCGGAGCGGCCGCCGTGGACGGCTCGCTGTCCGAGCCGCTGGTGCCGGGCATCGCCATGACGTCCGGGCAGGAGGACGACGACTCCGGGAGCAACGCGGTGCTGTCCGCGATCGAGCCCGAGGACGGCTGGTCGTCGGGCTGGTGGTCCGACCGGTGGGTGTGGTCCGGGATCGGGGCGGTGCTGGCCGCGCTCGCGGGCATCGGCGGGTACGCGCTGACCCGTGGTTCGGGACGGCCGTCCCGGGTGCCGCCGGGCGCCTGAGCCACAGCCGAAAGGCCCGCCGCCGGCGGGCCTTTCGCCGTTCCGTGCCCCGTCCCGCGCGCCTCACGTCTCCCTGAGCGCCTTGGCGACGGTGCCGTCACCGGTGACCGCGACGCGCCCCTCCCGTACCGCGTCCCGCAGGTCCAGCTCCCCGCGGCCGAGCGCGGCGCAGGTCGCCGCGTCCATCTCCAGGCGGGCGCCGGGCTCCCCGGGCGCCCTCCCGTGCCCGTACACCGGCCCGTCCCCGGCGCCGGCCCACAGATGGAAGTCGCCTTCCTCCAGGCGCACTTCGACCAGGCCCTCGGACGCGCCCGCCGCGCGCAGGGCCCGCAGCAGGGGCAGCGCGAACCAGTGGGCCCGCACCGCGTCCGTGGGCCGCCGCTCCCCCAGCTCCCCCGCGCCCCACGCCCCCAGCGCCTCCAGAACGGGCAGCAACTCCTTTCCCCGGGGGGTGAGTTCGTAGACGTAGGCCGCGCCGGGCGGAGCCAGCCGGCGCCGGGTCGTCAGCCCCTCGCGCTCCATGTCCTTCAGCCGCGAGGCGAGTACGTCCGTGCTGACGCCGGGCAGGTCGGCGTGCAGGTCGGTGTAGCGCCGCGGACCGGCCAGGAGCTCCCGGACGATCAGCAGGGTCCAGCGGTCGCCGACGGCGTCGAGCGCGCGGGCGGCGGAACAGTACTGGTCGTAGCTTCGGCGAGGTGACATGCGACGCAGTGTAGACATGTTGTTGGACTTTCCAAGCTCACACTTGGTAAAACCAAGCAACAACAGTCACCGGAGGGGAAGCCGCGCATGGAGTTCCGGCAGTCGAACAAGCTCAGCGAGGTCTGCTACGAGATCCGCGGCCCGGTGATCGAGCACGCCGACGCGCTGGAGAAGGCGGGCCACAGCGTGCTGCGCCTGAACACCGGCAACCCGGCCCTGTTCGGCTTCGAGGCGCCGGAGGAGATCCTCCAGGACATGATCAAGATGCTGCCGCGGGCCCACGGCTACACGGACTCGCGCGGCATCCTCTCCGCCCGCCGCGCCGTCGCCCAGCGCTACCAGGCCCTCGGCCTGGAGGTCGGCGTGGACGACGTGTTCCTCGGCAACGGCGTCTCCGAACTGGTCTCCATGGCCGTACAGGCCCTGCTGGAGGACGGCGACGAGATCCTGATCCCCGCCCCCGACTTCCCGCTCTGGACGGCGGTGACGACGCTCGCGGGCGGCAAGGCGGTCCACTACCTGTGCGACGAGCAGGCCGAGTGGTACCCGGACCTGGCCGACATGGAGTCGAAGATCACCGACCGCACCAAGGCGGTCGTCATCATCAACCCCAACAACCCCACCGGCGCCGTCTATCCGAAGGAGATCGTCGAGGGCATCCTCGACCTGGCCCGCCGCCACGGGCTGATGGTCTTCGCCGACGAGATCTACGACCAGATCCTCTACGACGACGCCGTCCACCACTCGGCCGCCGCCCTCGCCCCCGACCTGGTGGTCCTCACCTTCTGCGGCCTGTCCAAGACGTACCGGGTGGCGGGCTTCCGCTCCGGCTGGCTTGTGGTCACGGGCCCGCGCCGGCACGCCCGCGACTACCTGGAGGGCCTGACGATGCTGGCCTCCATGCGGCTGTGCGCCAACGCGCCGGCGCAGTACGCCATCCAGGCCGCGCTGGGCGGCCGCCAGTCCATCCGCGAGCTGACCGCGCCGGGCGGGCGGCTGCGCGAACAGCGCGACGTGGCCTGGGAGAAGCTGAACGAGATCCCCGGGGTCTCGTGCGTGAAGCCCAAGGGAGCGCTGTACGCCTTCCCGCGCATCGACCCGAAGGTGCACCCGATCCACGACGACGAGAAGTTCGTCCTGGACCTGCTGCTGCGCGAGAAGATCCAGGTGGTCCAGGGCACGGGCTTCAACTGGCCGAGCCCCGACCACTTCCGCGTCCTCACCCTCCCCCACGCGGACGACCTGGAGGCGGCGATCGGCCGGATCGGACGCTTCCTGAGCGGATACCGGCAGTAGCGGCGGCCTCCGCCGGCCTCACCGGCCCCCGAGCCGCGGCCCGGCCGAGGCGGTGGTGCCGGCCGCTGTGCGGTGATCGCCTGCGCCGCGCCGCGGCCGGTGGGAGAGTGGCCGTGATCGCACCGACTCGACGGAGGGACCCGCGGCGTGGCCGTCATTCACCGTACGCACCTGAAGCCGACCAAGCTGGAACTGCTCGCGGCCTGGCTGCCGTCCCGCCCCTGGTACCGGGGGGACGGGGCCGAGCCCGCGCTGGCCAGGGCGGGCGGTTTCCGGCTGGACGATCCGCAGGGCGAGGTGGGGATCGAGTTCATGGTGATCACCGATGCCGGCGGGGCCGCCCCGGTCGCCTACCTGGTGCCGCTGACCTATCGCGGCGCCCCGCTCGACGGCGCGGAGCACGCGCTCCTCGGCACCATGGAGCACGGCGTGCTGGGCAGGCGCTGGGCCTACGACGGCTGCCACGACCCGGTGCTGGCCGCACAGTTGGCGGCCCTCGCCGAGGGGCGGGCCGAGGCCCAGGACCAGAACGTCAGCGACCTACCCGACCGGGACGTCGTCGTCTCCCGCGACGATGACGGCCCCGTCTTCGCCGGCGTCACGGACTTCGCCGTCACCGACGACCAGGACGGCACCACCCTGACCTCGCCGCACGGCGCGGCCCTCCGCCTGCACCGGGTGCTGCGGGCCGCCCCGGACGGCCCCTCCCCCACCGGACCGGGAGCCGGCGGGCACATCACCGGCTCCTGGCGGGCGCAGGACGGCACCCGCGTCCGGGGCGTGTTCGCCGTCTCGCGCTCCGGCGGCCCCGCCTAGCCCGTTGCGGCGGGGACGCCCACCCGCCCGGGAGGCGCCCAGGGCCTCATCTGCGGTAGCCGAGCACCGTCATCATGCCGCTCTCCGAGTGGTACTGGTTGTGGCAGTGCAGCATCCACAGCCCCGGGTTGTCGGCGTCGAAGTCGATGACCAGCTTGCGGTGCGGCAGCACCAGCGCGGTGTCCTTGCGGGCGCCCGCACCGTCCAGGCCGGTGACCGCGAAGGTGTGCCCGTGCAGATGCATGGGGTGCCACATGTCCGTGGCGTTGATGAGGGAGAGCCGCACCCGCTCCCCGGCGCTCACCGGGTGGCGCTGCCGCACGGAGTACGGCTGGTGGTCGAACCCCCAGTCGTACGTCTCCATGCCCCCGGTGATCCTGATGCGCATCTCCCGGTCGGGTTCCCGGTCGTCGAGGGCGACGGAGTCGTCGGGCACCAGACGCCGTGCGGGGACGGTCTTCCCGTCGAGTTCGTCCGGGCGCACGCCGACCGGGGGCAGGCTCCGCCCGACCTTGCCGGTGCGCAGTACGGCGAGGGCCCCGCCCTCCTTGCCCTCGGGCAGCGCGACCAGCGGGAAGTCGCCGTCCCCCGCGGTGATCAGGACGTCGTACCGCTCGGCCATGCCGACGAGGAGGGCGTCGGTCGTCGTGTGCCGCACGGGATAGCCGTCCGTGTGCGTGACCGTCAGCTCGTGGCCGCCCAGCGCGACGCGGAAGGCGGTCTCGGCACCGGCGTTGATGATGCGCAGGCGGACGCGGGCCCCCGGGCGGCACCGGAAGACCGCGGGGTTCTCGGGGACACGGCCGTTGACCAGGTAGTGGGGGTAGACGACGCTGCCGCCGTGGCCGTGCAGCATGCGGCTGTGGGACTCGCGCTGCACCCGGGACGGGCCCGCGGTCCTCCTGGACGGCGACGGGGCCGGGGACGGGTACCCGGACGCCGGGCCGCCGCGGCCGGGACCCATGGCCATGTGCTCCATGCTCGCGGAACCGGGCCGCAACTGCTCCAGCACCTCGTCCGGCGTGGAGCCCTCCACGCCGTCGAGCCAGTCGTCCAGGACGACGATCCACTCCTCGTCGTAGGCGAGGGGCTCCTTGGGGTCGTCGATGACCAACGGCGCGTACAGGCCCCGGTCGGGCTGCATCCCGGCGTGGGAGTGCAGCAGATAGGTCCCGGGGTGCGTGGCGGTGTACCGGTAGCGGAAGTCCTCCCCGGGGCGGATGCCCTGCTGGGTGAGGCCGGGGACTCCGTCCATGTCGCAGCGCAGCCGCACGCCGTGGGAGTGCAGCGAGGTCGCCGCGGGCAGCCGGTTGGCGAGGGTCAGGTCGAGCACGTCCCCGGCGGTGACGCGCACCAGCGGGCCGGGCAGCGCCTCGCCGTAGGCCCAGCTCCGGACGGACCGCCCGCCAAGGTCCAGCGTGGTCTCGGAGGCGGTGAGCCGGAAGCTGCGCACCGGGCCGGAACCCCGTAGCCGCTCGGCGGCGAGGACCTCCGGGTCGGAGGGATTGACGAAACCCCGGGGTCCCTCAGGGACGAAGTTCTCCCCGCCGGCGGTCGGTCGAGAGCCGGGACCGGAACCGGATCCGGCACCGGAGGCCGAACCGGCACCGGTGCCTGGGCGCGGACCCGAGCCGGTGCAGGCCGCCAGGAGCCCCGCGCCGGCCGCGGCGATCGGAGTACGGAGCACGGTACGCCGAGAGAGATTGATCATGTCTGCATGAGACATGCCCTACGGCCGGGCGGCCCGGGCGCTGCGGCCAAATGCCCACCGGCCGACGACGTATTCCACCTCCCGGCGTACAGACGCGCACCGCGCCGGGCACGGGGCGCGGCCACCGGACGGCCGCCCGCGGGCACCGGCCCGTAGCCTGGAGGAATGGGTGATCTTTTTCTTGTGCGGCACGGTGAGACCGAGTGGTCGCGGTCCGGGCGGCACACCGGGCTGACGGACGTGCCGCTGACCGAGAACGGGCGCGAGCAGGCGCGCGGACTGGTGCCGTTGATCCGGTCGCACCGGATCGCGGCGGCCTTCGTCAGCCCCTTCCAGCGGGCGCGGGAGACGGCCGAGCTGATCGGACTGCACGCGGTGCGCGTCGAGCCGGACCTGCACGAGTGGGACTACGGCGGGTACGAGGGGATCACGACGGTGGAGATCCACCGGACCCGCCCGGACTGGTTCCTGTTCACGGACGGCGTCGCCCCGGGGCCGCCGGAGCACCCCGGGGAGAGCCCGGAGCAGGTCGGGGAGCGGGCCGACCGGGTGCTGGCCAAGGCGGAGGCGGCGTTCGCCGACTACGAGGGCTGCGTGGTCCTGGTCGCCCACGGGCACTTCCTGCGGGTGCTGACCGCACGGCACCTGGGCCTTCCGCCGTCGCACGGCGCCCTCTTCCAGCTCGGCACCGGGGCGCTGTGCCGGCTGGGCACCGAGCACGGGCGGCCGGTGATCTCGGCCTGGAATGTCAGACCCCCGGCGTAGCCTTCGAAGGTGCCGCCGCCGAGGGAAGGGGGGACGCCGTGACACGACCGCCGACCGCCGCGCAGCGGCGCCTGATCGACGCCGCCGATCCCGTCACCGGGCGCCTGCGGGGGACGGAGGCGCAGCTCGCCGCGCTGGTGAGGAGGGGACTCGCCTTCCGGCATCCGCGGCCTCCGCACGACTGCTTCCTGACCCCGGCCGGGCACCGGGCGCGGGAGGCCCCCGCCGAGCCGGACGCCGCTTCCGCCCCGCATCCCGGCCGGGCGGCCGGTGACGGTGTGTTCGCCGCACGCGTGGGCGGCGAGGAGGAGGTGCCCGGCGGCGCGGGGCCGGCGCGGCTGCGGGAGGTGCGCGGTGCCTGGCAGGGACTGCTGGAGCTGCGCCGGATGACCCACCCGGACGGGGCGGTGGACCGGCCGTGCGGCTGGGAGCGGGCGCATCTCGTGCGGGCCGCCGCACTCGCGCTGGAGGCCGCCGGGCACCGTCCCGCCGGTCCGGACGGGGACGACGGGTACCGGGTGCGCGCGACGCCGCAGCCGGAGGCGGTCGCCGTGTACGAGGCCGACGGCGACGCGCTGCGCGCCTGCGCGGCGACGCTGGAACGGGCCGGCTGGCAGGTCGGTGAGCACACCGAGCCGCGCACGCGCGCCCGCTGCCTGCTGGCCTCCCCGCGCAGGGTGTGACGCCCGTGTCAGGATCGGGTCCGTCGACACGTCCACGAGGAGAGGCAGTTGTGGTGAGCGAGCCGTTTTCCGTTCCGGTGACCGTCCGCGGGTACGAGACCGATACGCAGGGCCACCTCAACCAGGCCGTGTACCTCAACTACGCCGAGCACGCCCGCTGGTCGCTGCTGCGGGCGGCCGGCATCCGGCAGGCCGACCTGGTGGCCCGGGGAGTCGGACCCGTGGCGCTGGAGACGACGATCAGGTTCCTGCGCGAGCTGCTCGCCGGTGACGAGGTCGAGGTGACGTGCGCCTTCGAGTGGGGGGAGGGCAAGACCTTCCGGATGCGGCAGGACATCCGCCGGTCGGACGACGGGACGGTTGCGGCCGAGATCGAGGCGGTCGGCGGGCTGATGGACCTGCGCGAGCGCAGACTGCTGGCCGATCCCCGGCAGCGGTTCAAGGAACTCGCCTCCGACCCCGGCGTGTTCGGGCTGTGACGGACGGCCCCGCCGGCACTCGTGCGCCGGCCCGCGCGACGGGTCACCGCCCGCCGGCCCCGTCCACGGAACACGGGGGCCGGCGCCTCTCTTCGAGGCGCCGGCCCCCGTAACACTCCGTGCTGGGCGGGCTCACGCGTCACGGTGCGACCGCGGCGCGGGACGAGTCGGTGATCTCCTTCCCCGGCTCCATCGGATGGGTCACGTCCTCGGCGTCGCGGCCCTTGCCCCCGATGTGGTTGAAGACCAGGTTGAGCAGGACGGCGGCGACACAGCCGGTCGAGATTCCCGAGTCCAGGATGATCTTCGCGTTCTCCGGGAAGGCGTGGTAGAACTCCGGCGCCGCGATCGGGATGATGCCGACGGCCAGGGAGACCGCGACGATCAGGACGTTGTTGTCCTTGTCGAGGCTCGCCCGGATCAGCGTCTGGATACCGCTGGCCGCGACCGAGCCGAACAGGACGACACCGGCGCCGCCGAGCACCGGGCGCGGGACGACGGCGATCAGCGAGGCGGCCATCGGGCACAGGCCCATCAGGACCAGGAACCCGCCGCCCGCGGCGACGACGAAGCGGCTGCGGATCTTCGTCATCGCCACGAGGCCGATGTTCTGCGCGAACGCGCTGCACATGAAGCCGTTGAAGACCGGGCTGAGCGCGGAGCCGAGCGTGTCGGCGCGCAGGCCGGCAGCGATGGTCTTCTCGTCGGCCGGACGTTCCACGATCTCACCGAGGGCGAGCATGTCCGCGGTGGACTCGGTCATCGAGACGACCATCACCACGCACATGGACAGGATCGCGGCGACCTGGAACTGCGGGGCGCCGAAGTGGAACGGCGTGGGGAAGCCGACGATGCTCGCGTCCGCGACCGGGCCGAAGTCCGTCACGCCGAACGGGATGGCGATCAGCGTGCCCGCGACCAGGCCGAGCAGCACGGCGATCTGCTTGACGAAGCCGCGGGTGAAACGGCGCAGCAGGAGCACGATGACGAGCGTGATGCCCGCCAGCCCCAGGTTGGTCGCCGAACCGAAGTCGTCGGCCGTGGGACTGGCCCCCTGCGCCCACCCGAAGGCGACGGGCAGCAGGGATATGCCGATCAGGGTGATGACCGTGCCGGTGACGACCGGCGGGAAGAAGCGGATCGCCTTGCAGAAGACGGGTGCGGCGAAGAAGCCGAGGAGTCCGGCGACGATGACCGCGCCGAAGATGATCGGCAGCGCGTCGGACTTGTCCTCGGTGGAGGCGACGATGGCGGTCATGGGGGCGACACCCGCGAAGGTGACGCCGTTGACGAACGGCAGCCGGGCACCGATCTTCCAGATGCCCAGCGTCTGCAGGAAGGTGGCGAGGCCGGCGGTGAACAGGCAGGCGCCGGTGAGGAAGGTGAGTTCGGTGGCGCTCAGGCCGATGGCCGCGCCCACGATCAGGGGCGGGGCGACGACTCCGGCGTACATCGCGGCCACATGCTGCAGGCCGGTCGTCGCCATCTTCAGCGGCGGGAGTTTTTCGTCTACAGGGTGGTCGGCCACGGCGGCGTCCCTCCGGTCGGTTACACGTCGGTCTCTGACGTGGGTGTCAGGGAGGTGGTGCAGGTGGTCGTGCGGGACCGGGACGGTCCGTTCGGGGAGAACGGCACCGTTCCGGGGTGCGCGCGGTGCGCGCACCCCGGAGACGGCCACCGTGGACCCCGCTCGGGTCCACGGCTACCGGCCGGGAGCCGTCCCTCCCGGCCGGAGATCAACTGTGTTGCGGCCTGTACGTGTTCGGTTGTGCGGTCGGTCAGCCCTGCGCGGCGATCCGGGCCAGGCGCTGGGCCTCGTCCCGCGTGGAGCGCGCGATGGCGTCCTCGTCGACGGTGAGCAGCCGGCCGTTCTCGACGATCTGGCGGCCGTTGACGAACGAGGCGGTCACCGGGGCCGCGGCACCGAAGACCAGGGCGGTCACCGGGTCGGCGATCGAGGAGTGGGCGAGGGTGTCCATCCGCCACAGCACCAGGTCGGCGAGCTTGCCCGCCTCCAGGGAGCCGGTCTCGGCGGCCCGGCCGAGGACGCGGGCACCGCCGTAGGTGCCCAGGCGCAGCGCCTTGCGGGCGTCGAGGGCGGCCTCGCGGTGGGCGCCGAGGCGGTTGATGAGCAGGGCGTTGCGCAGCTCGGTGTGGAGTTCGCCGGACTCGTTGGAGGCGGTGCCGTCGACGCCGAGGCCGACCGGGACACCGGCGGCGAGCATGTCGGCGACGCGGGCGATGCCGGCGGCGAGGCGGGCGTTGGACGACGGGCAGTGGGCGACGCCCGTGCCGGTGCGGGCGAAGGCCGCGATGTCCGAGTCGTTCATGTGGACGCAGTGCGCCATCCACACGTCCTCACCGAGCCAGCCCGTCGACTCGAAGTAGTCGGTCGGGCCCATGCCGAACAGCTCGTGGCAGAACTTCTCCTCCTCCACGGTCTCCGAGCCGTGGGTGTGCATCCGCACGCCGAGCCGGCGGGCCAGCTCGGCGCCCTGGCGCATCAGTTCCGTGGAGACGGAGAACGGGGAGCAGGGGGCGACGGCGACCTGGGTCATCGCGTCGAAGGAGGCGTCGTGGTGCTCCTTGACGGTGGCCTCGGTGGCGGCGAGCGCGCCGTCCAGGCTCTCCACCGCGAAGTCCGGCGGCAGCCCGCCGTCCGACTCGCCCCGGTCCATCGACCCGCGGGCCAGGGTGAAGCGGACGCCCATCTCACGGGCGGCGCGGATGATCGCGCCGGACAGGTCGCCGGAGCCGCGCGGGTAGACGTAGTGGTGGTCCATGGCGGTGGTGACGCCGCCGCGGGCCATCATCGCGAGCGACCCCTGGGCCGCCGCGTACGCCATCGGCTCGTCGATGCGCGCCCAGGTCGGGTACAGCGCGACCAGCCAGTTGAACAGGTTGTGGTCGGTCGCGAGGCCCCTGGTGATCCACTGGTAGAAGTGGTGGTGGGTGTTGACGAGGCCCGGCGTGACCAGGTGGCCGGTGGCGTCGATCCGCCGTACGACGTTCTCCAGGCCCTCGGGGGCCCGGCCCGCGCCGACGGATTCGATCCTGTTGCCGGCGATCACCACGTGGCCGGAGGCGTACTCGGTGTCGCCCGCGTCCACGGTGGCGATCGCGCAGTTCTCGATGACTGTGCGCTCGGCTGCCGATGATGCTGCCATGCTGGTTCCTTGTCTTTCAGTGCGGCCCGTGGGCGGGGTGGGTACCCACGGGGAGGGCACGGCAGGACCCTAGGAGGATTTGAGTGCCGGGACCGCGGTGCGGCTCCGGGTGCCGAGATGGTGGAAGAACAGGTTGAGGCCGACCGCGACGAGCGCGCCGGCGCTGATGCCGGAGCCGAGCACGGTCTGCGCCCAGGCGGGGAAGTCGGCGTAGAAGGTCGGCGCGGCCAGCGGGATGATGCCGGCGCCGAGTGCCACGGCGACCAGGATGATGTTGGAGCTGTCGTCCAGTCCGGCCTCGGACAGGGTGCGGATGCCGCTGACCGCGATGGAGCCGAACAGGACGATGCCCGCGCCGCCGAGGACCGGCATGGGGACCAGGGAGACGACCGCGCCGAGGACCGGGAAGGCACCGAGGACCAGCAGGGTGGCGCCGGCGACGGCGACGACGTAGCGGCTGCGGACCCGGGTCAGGGAGACGACGCCGACGTTCTGCGCGAAGGCGGAGGTGGGGAAGCCGCCGAAGACGGGGCCGACGAGGGTGGCGAGGCCGTCGGTGCGCAGGCCGCGGGTGATGACCTTGCCGTCGGCGCGGCGGTCGCAGATCTCGCCGAGGGCGAGCATGCCGGCGCTGGACTCGGTCATCAGGACCAGCATCACGATGCACAGCGACAGGATGGCCGCGGGCTGGAACTCGGGGGCGCCGAAGGCGAAGGGCGTGGGCAGCGCGGCGACCGGCGCGGACTTCAGGGCGCTGAAGTCGGCCATGCCGAAGGGGATGGCGACCAGGGTGCCGACGAGGAGGCCGAAGAGCAGGGCGACCTGCTTGAGGAAGCCCCTGCCGAAGCGCTGCATCACGAGGATGACGCCGAGGGTGAAGGCGGCGAGCGCGAGGTTGCGCATGGCGCCGAAGTCGGCGGCGGTCTTGTCGCCGCCCTGGGCCCAGCCGACCGGGACGGGCATCAGGGTGACGCCGATCAGGGTGATGACGACGCCGGTCACCAGGGGCGGGAAGAACCTGAGCAGCCGGCCGAAGAAGGGCCCGACGGCCAGGCAGAAGACGCCGGCGACCATCACCGCGCCGTAGATGGCGGGGAGTTGGTCGCCCTCGCTGTTGGTCTCGGCGATGGCGAGGATCGGTGCGATGCCGGCCGAGGAGGCGGCGTTGACGAAGGGCAGGCGGTTGCCCACGAAGCCCTTGACGCCGAGGGTCTGCAGCAGGGTCGCGACGCCGGCGATCAGCAGGCTCGCGGCGATCAGCCGGGTGCGTGCCTCGATGTCGAGTCCGCAGGCCTGGCCGATGATGAGCGGAGGAGTGACAACGCCCGCGTACATGGCGGCGATGTGCTGGAGCGCGGCCGGGACGAGCCGCGAGGGGTGGAGTTTCTCGTCCACCGGGTGCACGGATGTGACGGGGCCCTCGGAGTGCTCGGGCGGGGTGGAACACGGGCCTGTGCCGGGCCCTTTCGCAGGCAGTGCCATGGGGTTCCCTCCGGTGTGGCGCGCCCCCGGGTCCGGAAGGCCGGCCGGGGGCGCGCTTACCGCGTCAGAGGTTGGTCATGTCGACCGGGATGAGCTGCTCGGCGCCGTCCCGGAGGATGGTGGCCTCGATCAGGCCGTAGGGTCGGTCGGCGGCGTAGTAGACAGCGCCGTCCTTGGCCTCGTTGTCGATCCCGAAGGGCGACAGGTCCGAGCGGAAGTGGTGCTTGTTGGGCATCGAGAAGCGGATCTCGTCGACCTCGTCGCGGGAGTTCAGCACCCGCACACCCATCTCGAAGAGGGTCTGCTGGAGCGAGTACGAGTAGGTCTCGGCGAACGCCTGCAGCGCGTGCTTGCGCACACCGCTGTACGAGCGGTCCCAGTCGGGGGCGTGCGAGTCGATGCCGTCCCAGTTGTGCCGCCACCAGGTGGAGACGGTGGTGGCGAGGATGCGGTCGTAGTCCTCCTGAAGGGTGGTGTACTTGTCCTTCAGGAAGCCGAAGAACTCGGAGTTGGTCGAGTTCATGACGGTCAGGTCCTTGAACCCGGAGAGCACCTGGATGCCGTGGCCGTCGTAGGTGATCTGCGCGACGCGGGTCTCCTGGCCCTTGCGGACGAAGGAGTGCGCGATCTCCTCGGAGCCGACGAAGCGGGCGCCGCCCTTGGAGGTCTCGATCCGCTCCCAGCCGTACTCCTCGATGCGGATGCGGGCCCGGTGGATGGGCTCGTTGTTGTCCACGAAGTGGCGGGCGAGCTTGACGCCGAGGTCCTCGGCGCTCTGGATCCCGTGCTCCTTGGCGAAGGCGAACACCGTGTTCTTGGTGGTGTCGGTCGGCAGGACGTTCGCGTTGGAGCCGCTGCGGTGGACCTCCTCCATGTCGCCGGACAGGGCGACGGAGACGTTCAGGTCCTTGATGTGGTGCGTGTCGCCGTCACGCGTGATCTTGACAACGCGGTTCTCTGCCTTGCCGTACTGGTTCTGTCCCAGGACGAAACGGGTCATGTGTCGGTCAGCTCCCTCGGTAAACGGAGTAGCCGAACGGGTTGAGCAGCAGCGGAACGTGGTAGTGCTCGCCGGGCACCACCGCGAAGGTGATGGTGACCTCGGGGAAGAACACGGGCCGGTCGTTCTCGCTGTCCCGGAGCGCGGGGGCGTCCTGCTGGGCCGCGGCTTGTTTCTTGGCGAAGTACGTCTCGGTGTCGAAGTCGAGCCGTACGTGTGTGGTGCCCTCCGGCAGTGCCGGCAGGTCCTTGCACCGCCCGTCCGCGTCGGTCGCGGAGCCGCCGAGCGTCTGCCAGTCCGCCTCGGGTCCGCCGCGGGCGGAGAGGTGGACGGCGACGCCCTCGGCGGGGCGGCCGACGCTGGTGTCCAGGATGTGCGTGGACACGGAAGCGGTGGTCTCGGTGCTCATGCGAAGTCCTCTTGCGGTGTGCGGCGGCGTCGGTCGGCTGGGGGCCGCTCAGGCGGCGTCGAGCAGCCCGGCCAGCCGGATACGGTTGATCTTCCCCAGTTCGGTGCGGACGATCTCCCGTTCCTGCTCGGGCGAGTTGCCGATCCGTTCCTTGACCGCGTCCCGCATCTGCTCGCCGGTCCGGCCGGTGGCGCAGATGAGGAACACGTGGCCGAACTTCTCCTGGTAGGCCAGGTTCAGTTCGAGCATCTCCGCCTTGAGTTCGGCTGAGGCCCCGGCCATCCCCGCCTGCTCGCGTGAGGAGGTGGGGTCGCCGGGCTTGGGGCGGCCGATCGGCGGGTGCCCGGCCATCGCCTCCTCCAGGTCCGCCGCGGTCAGGTCGGCCATGGCGGCGTCGGACGCGGTGTAGAGGTCCTCGGGGGTGGTGAAGGGACGAGCGTTGAGCAGTCGCCGGGCCCACGCCGTGGAGGCACACGCCTCGTGGAGTTCCGCGAATGCCGCGGACTCCTCCAGAGCGTTGAATCGGGCCAGGCCCGACGCGAGAGTGGACGTCACGGGAGCCTCCGTGGCCTTGTGCTGAACGGGCGTGCCGATAGCTAACGCCCTCGGAAACAACCCGTCAACACTTTGTTGAAAATTCGGGGTAACAAAAGCCGCCGTCCGATTAACGGACGGCGGCGGCTTGGGTGAGACCCCGGTGCAGGTCAGGTGGCCTTCTCGCGGTTGAGGTAGTTGTAGACCGTGAAGCGGCTGACGCCCAGCGCGCTCGCGACGGTCTCCACGCCGTGCCGCACGGAGAAGGCGCCGCGCGCCTCCAGGGTGCGGACGACCTCCTGCTTGGCCCTGCGGTCCAGTTCGGCGAGCGGGCGGCCCTGCCGGCGCTCCATGGCGGCGAGGATGTGGTCCAGGGAGTCGGCGAGCTGGGGCAGGCGCACGGCGACGACGTCGGCGCCCCGCCAGGCGAGCACGACGTCCTCGCGGTCCGCCTCGTCCGGCGGGAGCATCTCCCCGCCCATGGCGTCGACCAGTGGTTTCACCGCCGCTATGAAGTCCTCCTCGCCGGAGCCGGTCACCGCTCGCCCTCCTCGACCACGTTGATCTGGAGGGAGATCCGGGTGGCGCCGGCCTGGAGGCTGCGGCGCAGCAGCTCGTCCACGGCGGCGAGCACCGGGCCGGCGCCGCCCTCGGCGGTGTTGCCGAACGGGCCGACGTCCACCTCGTCCAGCTCCGCCGCCTCGACGACCTCCCGGGCGACGACCGCGTGGGCGGGCGCCTCGTCGAGGTCGAAGGGCTCGGTCGTGAACTCCACTCTCAATCGCACCCGGCCAACCTAACGCGCTGGTGACCGTTTCCGCCGCCCCCTCTTGACAAGGCCCCGACCCTGACGGCAATCTTCCATTACGCAGAAACGAACTTCCGTAATACGGAAACACAACACACGGAAGGGAGCGCGGCACCCGATGGGATTCGCAGACCAGCGCTTCAACGTCAACCTGTCGATCCTCTTCACGGAACTCCCGCTCCTGGAGCGCCCCGCGGCCGCCGCCGCGGCCGGCTTCACCGCGGTCGAGCTGTGGTGGCCCTGGATCGACTCCCCGACCCCCGAGCAGTCCGAGCTCGACGCCCTGAAGAAGGCCATCGAGGACGCGGGCGTCCAGCTCACCGGCCTGAACTTCTACGCCGGCCGGCTTCCGGGTCCCGACCGCGGCGCCCTGTCGGTGCCCGGCGAGGAGTCGGACCGCTTCCGCGCCAACATCGACGTGGCCGCGGGCTTCGCCGAGTCGCTGGGCTGCAAGGCGCTCAACGCCCTGTACGGCAACCGCGTCGAGGGCGTGGATGCGGACGAGCAGGACCGGCTCGCCCTGGAGAACCTGGTCCTCGCCGCCCGCGCGGCCGACCGGATCGGCGCCGTCCTGCTGATCGAGGCGCTCAACAAGCCCGAGTCGCCGCTGTACCCGCTGGTGTCGGCGCCGGCCGCGGTCGAGGTCGTCGACAAGGTCAACGAGGCCACCGGGCTCGGCAACGCCAAGTTCCTCATGGACCTGTACCACCTGTCCATGAACGGCGAGGACCTCCCGCAGGTGATCGACGCCTACGCCGCGAAGACCGGCCACGTGCAGATCGCCGACAACCCCGGCCGCGGCGCCCCGGGCACGGGCTCGCTCCCCCTGGAGGAGCTGCTCGGCCAACTGGCGAAGGCCGGTTACGAGGGCTGGGTCGGGCTGGAGTACAAGCCCGGCGACCGCCCGAGCGCGGAGGCCTTCGACTGGCTGCCCCGCGAAGCCCGCGCCGCCCGCTGATCACCACCTGCATTCGAGAGGCACCCCATCATGAGCAACCTTCCCAAGATCGCGTGGATCGGCCTCGGCATCATGGGCTCCCCCATGTCCGAGAACCTGATCAAGGCGGGTTACCAGGTCACCGGTTACACGCTCGAGCAGGAGAAGCTGGACCGCCTGGCCGCCGCCGGCGGCTCCGTGGCCGGCTCGATCGCCGAGGCCGTGCGCGACGCCGACGTCGTCATCACCATGGTTCCCGCGTCGCCGCAGGTCGAGGCCATCTCCTACGGCCCCGAAGGAATCCTGGAGAACGCCAGGTCCGGCGCGCTGCTGATCGACATGTCCTCGATCACCCCGCAGACCTCCGTGGACCTCGCCAAGGCCGCCGCGGACAAGGGCATCCGCGTCCTGGACGCCCCCGTCTCCGGTGGCGAGGCCGGCGCCATCGAGGCCGTGCTGTCCATCATGGTCGGCGGCGAGCAGGCCGACTTCGACGAGGCCAAGCCGATCCTGGAGGCCCTCGGCAAGACCATCGTGCTGTGCGGTCCGCACGGCTCGGGCCAGACCGTGAAGGCCGCCAACCAGCTCATCGTCGCCGTGAACATCCAGGCGTGCGCCGAGGCCGTCGTCTTCCTGGAGAAGTCGGGCGTGGACCTGAAGGCCGCCCTCGACGTCCTCAACGGCGGTCTGGCCGGCTCGACCGTGCTGACGCGGAAGAAGGACAACTTCCTCGCCCGCGACTTCAAGCCGGGCTTCCGCATCGACCTGCACCACAAGGACATGGGCATCGTCACCGACGCCGCCCGCAACGTCGGCGCCGCGCTGCCGGTCGGCGCCGTGGTCGCCCAGCTCGTGGCGTCGCTGCGCGCCCAGGGCGACGGCGGCCTGGACCACTCGGCCCTGCTGCGGGCCGTGGAGCGCCTCTCCGGCGCCCAGGTCTGACGCCCCGTCCCGAGACCTCCGGGCGGCGCCGCCGCTGACACCTGTCCTGTCGCGCCCGAGCGGCGGCGCCGCCCGGAAACCACTTCAACAATCTGTTGACGTGCTCAGCCCTCATACCTAGGCTCCACGAAGCGGAAACAGTTTTCCGCTGACCCCTCGCATGGAAGGTCCCCGATGTCGCAGCGCGTGCTCACGACAGAGTCCGGCGCCCCGGTCGCCGACAACCAGAACTCCGCCTCCGCCGGCATCGGCGGCCCGCTCCTGATCCAGGACCAGCACCTGCTGGAGAAGCTCGCGCGCTTCAACCGCGAGCGCATCCCGGAGCGCGTGGTGCACGCCCGCGGCTCCGGCGCCTACGGCCACTTCGAGGTGACCGACGACGTCACGGACGCCACGCACGCCGCCTTCCTCGACACGGTCGGCAAGCGCACCGAGGTCTTCGTGCGCTTCTCCACCGTGGCCGACGCGCTCGGCGGTGCGGACGCCGTCCGCGACCCGCGCGGCTTCGCGGTGAAGTTCTACACCGAGGAGGGCAACTACGACCTCGTCGGCAACAACACGCCGGTGTTCTTCATCAAGGACCCGATCAAGTTCCCCGACTTCATCCACTCGCAGAAGCGCGACCCCTTCACGGGCCGCCAGGAGCCGGACAACGTCTGGGACTTCTGGGCGCACGCCCCCGAGGCGACCCACCAGGTGACCTGGCTGATGGGCGACCGCGGCATCCCGGCCTCGTACCGCCACATGAACGGCTACGGCTCGCACACCTACCAGTGGACGAACGGCCGGGGCGAGTCCTTCTTCGTCAAGTACCACTTCAAGACGGACCAGGGCATCCGCACCCTGACCGCCGAGCAGGCGCAGGAACTGGCGGGCCAGGACCCGACGTCGCACCAGACGGACCTGGTGCAGGCGATCGAGCGCGGCGTGCTGCCGTCCTGGACGCTGTACGTGCAGCTCATGCCGGTGGCCGAGGCGGCGAACTACCGCTTCAACCCGTTCGACGTGACCAAGGTGTGGCCGCACAGCGACTACCCGCTGCGCCGCGTGGGCCGGCTGGTGCTGGACCGCAACCCCGACAACATCTTCGCCGAGGTCGAGCAGGCCGCGTTCTCCCCGAACAACTTCGTTCCGGGTATCGGCCCCTCCCCCGACAAGATGCTCCAGGGCCGCCTGTTCGCCTACGCGGACGCGCACCGCTACCGCCTGGGCGTCAACCACACCCAGCTGGCGGTGAACGCGCCGAAGGGCGTGGCCGGCGGTGCCGCCAACTACGGCCGCGACGGTCTGATGGCGTCCAACTCGCAGGGCCGCCACGCGAAGAACTACGAGCCCAACTCGTACGACGGCCCGGTCGAGACCGGCCGGCCGCTGGCCGCCCCGCTGCCCGTCTCCGGCCACACCGGCACCCACGCGGCACCGCTGCACACCAAGGACGACGACTTCTTCCAGGCCGGTGAGCTGTACCGGCTGATGTCCGAGGACGAGAAGAAGCGCCTGATCGCGAACATCGCCGGCGGCCTGTCCCAGGTCTCCCGCAATGACGTGATCGAGAAGAACCTCGCGCACTTCCACGCCGCCGACACGGAGTACGGCAAGCGCGTGGAGGAGGCGGTCCGCGCCCTGCGCGAGGACTGATCCACCAGCTCGTGCACGGATCCGGCGGGGAGGCCGGGACCGTGTGCGCGGCCGGCGAAGGCACCGGAGCGGCCCGGATGAGGGGTGGCCGCCCGGTGCCGGGACGGCCAGTGCCAGGACCGCGGCGGCCCGCGAGCCAGTGCGGTGGTGAAAGGAACGGGGCTCCTCCTACGACCTGAGGGGAGGAGTCACCCGGTCCCGTCGCGTACCGCCGCGGTCCCAGCCACTCGCCCCACGGCGAACCCACCGGCCGAAAGGCCCCACTGACTCCGTCCGGCGGCGCGAATGACCTGTCGCGCCCAGCCTCGCACCGCCGGACGGGCACCACCCGGAAACCCTCGTCACCGAGAAGACCCTCACCGGGCTGAGAAGCGGGGGGGGGGGGGGGGGGGGGGGGCGGGCGGGGGGGGGGGGGGGGGGGGGGGGGGGGCGGGGGGGGGGCGGGGGCGGGGGCGGCGCGGCCCCCCCCCCCCCCCCCCCCCCCCCCCCCCCCCCCCCCCCCCCCGCCCGGGGCCCCCCCCCCCCCCCCCCCCCCCCCCCCCCCCCCCCCCGCTTCTCCGTGTCCGGGTGCGGAGGGCCCCGGGGCACGACGGCCGCCGTGCCCCGGTCGTGGAGGTGCGGCCGTGACCGGTCCGCAGCACGCTGGTGTCATGGCACATCCACCGGAGCATCCGCACATCGTGGTCCGCCCCGCGGCTCTGGACGGCTCCCGCCGGGTCACCTCGGGCGACGAGACGCTCGGTGTCGCCTCGCACCTCGACGACGTCGCCGAGATCCTGCGCCTGGCCGACCTGTACGTGACGGACGTCGCCTCCAGTGACCTCGTCGAGTGGCAGGGCGGCGGCCCGGACGACTGGCCCGGACTGCACGAGCACCACGGCGACTGAACGGGGATGAGCGGGCGCGGCAGCGGGCACAACCCCTGCACACGGGGGCGGTCGCACGGGCAACCCCCGTACACGGGGGTGGTCGTATGGAGGACGAGGTCCGGATCCCGCTCGCACCGCACGAGGTCGCGCTGCTGCGCGGCGGTCCACGCGCCGCCGTGACGGTCGCCGTGGTCGACCTGTATCTGCGCGGCGCCGTGGAGCCCGGCCCGCCGGGCACCGTACGGGCCCTGCCGTCGCAGCCGGGGGCGGGGGCGACTGCCCTCAGTCCTCTGGCGGAGGCGGTACGGGGGTGCCTGGACGAGCCGATGGGCGTGCGCCGGCTGACCCGGCACACGGACGTGCGCCTGGCGGTGGCCCTGATGCGTATCCCGCTCGCGGAGGCCGGGCTGCTGCGCTACCCGCTGCTCGGTCCGACCCGCGGCGCCCGCGGCCGGGTGCGGGAGCTGCGGGAGCGGCATCCGCTGCCCGCCGGCCGGCGCGGTCTGACGGCCGAGGAGCGGCTGCTCGCCGTCGCCCTGCACGACACGGCCGCGCTGCGCGTGCTGCTGCCCCGCTTCGCCCTGCGGGCGGGGCTGGTCGAGCGGGTGGAGGTGGGCGGCAAGGGCCTCCTCCGGCACTCCCCGCGCGGTGGCGGGGGCGGCTCGCTGTACTCCTGCGGCAGCGGGGGCACCGGGTCCGACTAGCCGCGCCGGGCGGGCACGGGGACACGGAAGAGCGGCCCGTCCTCGGGGACGGGCCGCTCTCTTCGCGGTACTCGGGGGTCAGACCTCTGTGCCGGGGTCAGACCTTCAGCGTGCGGATCGCCGTGGGGGCGTGCTCCGGCTCGGTGGCGAGCTCCTCGAACTCCACGATGTTGCTGATGTCGTTGGTGCCCGACATCGAGATGTTCGTGACGCGCTCCAGGATCGCCTCGACGACGACCGGCACCTGGAACTCGGCCGCGAGCTTCTTGGCCTGCTCCAGCGCGGCACCCAGCTCGTTCGGGTCGGTCACCCGGATCGCCTTGCAGCCCAGGCCCTCGGCGACCTTGACGTGGTCCACGCCGTAGACGCCCAGCTCGGGCGAGTTGATGTTCTCGAACTCGAGCTTGACCTGGAAGTCGATGTCGAACGCCCGCTGCGCCTGGCGGATCAGGCCCAGGTAGGAGTTGTTGACCAGCACGTGCACGTAGGGGATCTTGTGCTGCGCGCCGACGGCCAGTTCCTCGATCATGAACTGGAAGTCGTAGTCACCGGAGAGCGCCACGACCTGCGCCTCGGGGTCGGCCTTGGCGACGCCGAGCGCGGCCGGGACCGTCCAGCCGAGGGGGCCGGCCTGGCCGCAGTTGATCCAGTGCCGCGGGCGGTAGACGTGCAGCATCTGGGCGCCGGCGATCTGGGAGAGGCCGATGGTGGAGACGTACCGGGTCTCCGGGCCGAAGGCCTTGTTCATCTCCTCGTAGACGCGCTGCGGCTTGATCGGGATGTTGTCGAAGTGCGTGCGGCGCTGCAGGGTGGCCTTGCGCTCCTGGGCGGAGGCGGCCCACTCGGAGCGGTCGGGCAGCTTGCCGGCCGCCTTCAGCTCCTTCGCGACCTCGACGAACAGCTCCAGCGCGGCCTTGGCGTCGGAGGCGATGCCGTAGTCCGGGGCGAAGATCTTGCCGATCTGGGTGGGTTCGACGTCGACGTGGACGAACGTGCGCCCGGCGGTGTAGACGTCGAGCTTGCCGGTGTGGCGGTTGGCCCAGCGGTTGCCGATGCCGAGGACGAAGTCGGACTCCAGGAACGTCGCGTTGCCGTAGCGGTGCGAGGTCTGCAGACCCACCATGCCGGCGTTCAGTTCGTGGTCGTCGGGCAGCAGGCCCCAGCCCATGAGGGTCGGCACGACCGGGGTGCCGGTCAGCTCGGCGAACTCCACGAGCAGGTCGGCCGCGTCGGCGTTGATGACACCGCCGCCGGCGACGATCAGCGGGCGCTCGGCGGCGTTGAGCATGCCGATCGCCTTCTCGACCTGGGCGCGGGTCGCGGCCGGCTTGTACACCGGGAGCGGCTCGTAGGTGTCCGGGTCGAACTCGATCTCCGTCATCTGGACGTCGATCGGCAGGTCGATCAGGACCGGGCCGGGACGGCCGGAGCGCATCAGGTGGAACGCCTGCTGGAAGACGCCGGGGACCTGGGCGGCCTCCAGGACGGTGACGGCCATCTTGGTCACCGGCTTGGCGATGGAGGCGATGTCGACGGCCTGGAAGTCCTCCTTGTGGATCACCGCTGTCGGCGCCTGGCCGGTGATGCACAGGATCGGGATGGAGTCGCCGATCGCCGAGTAGAGGCCGGTGATCATGTCGGTGCCGGCCGGACCGGAGGTGCCGATGCAGACGCCGATGTTGCCGGGCCGGGTACGGGTGTACCCCTCGGCCATGTGCGAGGCACCCTCGACGTGACGGGCGAGGGTGTGGTTGACGCCGCCGGAGGCCTTGAGCGCCGCGTAGAAGGGGTTGATCGCCGCGCCCGGCACACCGAACGCGTCGGTGACGCCCTCGCGCTTGAGGATCTCAACTGCCGCTCGGGCAGCGGTCATACGAGCCATCGAGTACTCCTGCCTCGGCTGTCGGATTCGCACTCCCGTCGCGCCCCGCGGTGAGTCTCTTCCGTAGCAACTTCCGTATAGCGAAATTTGATTTCTACGATCTGGAAGTAATGTAAGTGGGTGGCCGGAAGCCGTCAAGAGACGACGAGCCGCGACGCGGTCCCCGCGGCCGGCCGGACACAAAGGAGCCGGCCGTGGCGCTGGACGCCACGGCCGGCCGGCCCTGCTTCTTCCTCCCCGGCAGACCTACGTGCCGTAGGTCTCCCGCAGCTCGATCTTGCGCACCTTCCCCGACACGGTCATCGGGAAGGCCTCGAGGTTCTGGACGCGGCTGGGCACCTTGTAGTGGGCGAGCTGTCCCTCGCAGTAGGCGCGCAGTTCCTCCAGGGTGAGCGGGTCGGCCGCGTCGCGCGGGATGACGCAGGCGAGGACCTCCTCGCCGTAGCGCTCGTGCGGCACGCCGACGACCTGCACGTCCGCGATCTTCGGGTGGCCGTAGAGGAACTCCTCCACCTCGCGCGGGTAGATGTTCTCCCCGCCCCGGATGATCATGTCCTTGATGCGGCCGACGATCTCGACGTAGCCGTCCTCCCGCATCACCGCGAGGTCCCCGGTGTGCATCCAGCGGCCGGCGTCGATCACCTCGGCGGTCTTCTCCGGCTCGTCCCAGTAGCCGAGCATCACGCTGTAGCCACGGGTGCGCAGTTCACCGGCGGCGCCGCGGGGCAGGGTGACGCCGGTGACCGGGTCGACGACCTTCACCTCGATGTGCGGCAGCACCCGGCCGACGGTGCCGGTGCGGTGCTCCAGGTCGTCGTCCATGCGGGTCTGCACGGAGACCGGGGAGGTCTCGGTCATGCCGTAGCAGATGGACACCTGCTCCATGTGCATCTCCGCGACCACCCGCTTCATCACCTCGACCGGGCAGGGCGAGCCCGCCATGATGCCGGTGCGCAGCGAGGAGAGGTCGTACGTGGCGAAGCCGGGGTCGTTCAGCTCGGCGATGAACATGGTCGGGACGCCGTACAGGGACGTGCACCGCTCGCGCTGCACCGCCTCCAGCGTGGCCTTCGCGTCGAAGGACGGGGCGGGGATGACGATGCAGGCGCCGTGGGAGGTGGCGCCCAGGTTGCCCATGACCATGCCGAAGCAGTGGTAGAAGGGGACGGGCAGGCAGACCCGGTCCTGCTCCGTGTAGCCCACCGTACGGCCCACCCAGTAGCCGTTGTTGAGGATGTTGTGGTGGGAGAGGGTGGCGCCCTTGGGGAAGCCGGTGGTGCCCGAGGTGTACTGGATGTTGACCGGGTCGTCGCAGCTCAGCTCGGCGGCGAGCTGTTCGACCCGCTCGCGCGGCACGGAGGCGGCGCCGGCGGTGAGCGCGTCCCAGGACGGGTCGCCGATGAAGACGGTCTCCCGCAGCGCGGGGCACCTGCCGCGGACCTGGTCCACGATCGCCCGGTAGTCGCTGGTCTTGTGGGCCAGGGAGGCGATGAGCACGCCGATGCCGGACTGCTTGAGCACGAACTCCAGCTCGTGGGCGCGATAGGCCGGGTTGACGTTGACCAGGATGACGCCGATGCGGGCGGTGGCGTACTGGACGAGGACCCATTCCGGGCAGTTGACCGCCCAGATGCCGACCCGGTCGCCCTTCGTGACGCCCTTCGCCAGCAGTCCGCGCGCCACCTCCTCGACGGCGGCACCGAACTCGGCGTAGGTCCAGCGGCGGCCGGAGGGCACGTCGACCAGGGCCTCGCGGTCCGGGTGGGCGGCGATCGCCCGGTCGAGACTGGCGCCGATGGTGTCGCCGAGGAGCGGGGTCTCGCTGGTGCCGTGGGCGTAGGACGGGGCGGTCACCGGAAGTCCTCCTCGCGGTACTCGTTCTCGGAGCCCGCGGCGGTGGCCTCGCGCAGCTCGATCCGGCGGATCTTGCCGGAGACGGTCTTGGGCAGTTCGCCGAACTCCAGGCGGCGGACGCGCTTGTAGGGGGCGAGGGTCTCGCGGGAGTGCTCGAAGAGGACCTTCGCGGTGTCCGGTCCGGGCGCCCAGCCCGCCGCCAGGACGACGTACGCCTTCGGCACCGCGAGCCGCAGCTCGTCGGGGGCCGGTACGACCGCCGCCTCGGCGACCGCCTCGTGCTCCAGCAGGGCGCTCTCCAGCTCGAACGGGGAGATCTTGTAGTCGGACGCCTTGAAGACGTCGTCGGCCCGCCCGACGTAGGTCAGGTATCCGTCGGCGTCGCGGGCGCCGATGTCGCCGGTGCGGTAGTAGCCGCCGGCCATGGCCTCGGCGGTGCGGTCGGGGTCGCCGTGGTAGCCGGTCATCAGACCGACGGGACGCTCGGACAGGTCGAGCGCGATCTCGCCCTCGTCCGCGCCGGGCGCGCCGGTGACCGGGTCGAGCAGTTCGACGCGGTAGCCGGGGCTGGGCCGGCCCATGGACCCGGTCTTCAGCACCTGCCCCGGGCTGTTGGACACCTGCACTGCGGTCTCGGTCTGCCCGAAGCCGTCCCGGATGGTGACGCCCCAGGCGCGGCGGACCTGCTCGATGACCTCCGGGTTCAGCGGCTCGCCGGCGGCGACGACCTCGCGCGGCGGGGTGGCGAGCTGGGTGAGGTCGGCCTGGATGAGCATGCGCCACACGGTCGGCGGTGCGCAGAACGTCGTCACCCCGGCCCGGTCCATCTCGCGCATCAGCCGGGCGGCGTCGAAGCGCGTGTAGTTGTGCAGGAAGACCGTCGCCTCGGCGTTCCACGGCGCGAACAGGTTCGACCAGGCGTGCTTGGCCCAGCCGGGCGAGGAGATGTTCAGGTGCACGTCCCCCGGCTTCAGGCCGATCCAGTACATGGTCGCCAGGTGCCCGACGGGGTACGAGACGTGGGTGTGCTCGACCAGCTTGGGGCGGGCCGTGGTGCCGGAGGTGAAGTAGAGCATCAGCGGGTCGTCGGCGGCGGTGGGGCCGTCCGGGGTGAAGCCCGCGGGGGCCGCGTCGGCGTCCTCGTACGGCTGCCAGCCCGGCTCCGTGGTGCCGCCGACCGCGATGCGCGTGTAGTCGCCGGGCACGTCGGCGAACTTGCCGGTGTCCTCGGCCCGCGCGATCACGTGCCGCACCCGGCCGCGGTCGACGCGGTCGCGCAGGTCGGCGGGGCCCAGCAGGGTGGTGGCCGGGATGACCACGGCGCGCAGCTTCATCGCCGCCAGGGCGGTCTCCCACAGCTCGGTCTGGTTGCCGAGCATGACGAGGATGCGGTCCTCGGCGCGGACGCCCCGCTCACGCAGCCAGTTGGCCACGCGGTCGGAACGCTCCGACATCCGCGCGAACGACACCCGCGCCTCGGAGCCGTCCTCCTCCACGATGTGCAGCGCCGTGCGCTCGTTGCCCTCGGCGATGACGTCGAACCAGTCCAGCGCCCAGTTGAAGTTCTCCGGGCGGGGCCAGGCGAACCCCTCGTACGCGGTGGCGTAGTCCGTACGGTGCTCCAGCAGGAAATCGCGTGCGCTGCGGAACAGCTCGGTCGCCGTCGTCATCTGTCCTCCTCGGTGCCGGACCATTGCCGGGCGGCTCTCTGCCATCGTTTACTCCGTGATGCAGGTCTCACTACCCCCGAACGGGGGTGTGCGCGACGGAACGGGCCGCGAAGGAGTGAGCGCAGTGGCGGTGGACGCGGCTGACGTGGTGGAGATCCGCAGCGCGCTGGTGCGGCTGCGGCGCACCACCGGGCTGCCGGTGGCGTTCGGCGGGCTGGTGGAGGCCGGCCGGCAGCGGGTGCGCATCAGCGAGCTGAGCGGCACCGCGACGGCCGCGCTCAGCGCGCTGGCGGTGACCTCCGGCAACGGCCTCGGCGGCAAGGCCGTCCTGCTGACCCGGCCGTGCGCCGTCACCGACTACTCCGTCTCCCGGCAGATCAGCCACGAGTACGACCTGCCCGTCG
Organism: Streptomyces sp. NPDC018947; assembly: GCF_044390505.1. Lineage (NCBI taxonomy): Bacteria > Bacillati > Actinomycetota > Actinomycetes > Kitasatosporales > Streptomycetaceae > Streptomyces > Streptomyces sp. NPDC018947. The sequence goes on along the minus strand of NZ_JBIRZD010000022.1, from coordinate 83,307 downwards.
CCGCCGAGGGCCTGCGCTCGGTGCTGGCCGTACCGGTGGTCGTACGGCGCCGGGTGCGCGGGGTGCTCTACGGCGCGCTGCGGACGGCCCAGCCGCTGGGCGACCGGACGCTCGGCGCGGCCGTGGACGCGGCGCGGGACGTGGAGCAGGCGCTGCTGCTGCGGGAGGAGGCGGGCGAGCTGCTGGCGGCGGCCCGGCCGGAACCGGCCCGCGACCCGGCGGGCTCGGCGGCGTGGGAGCAGGTGCGGGAGGCGCACGCGGCGCTGCGGGCGCTGGCTCCGAGGATCACGGACCCGGCGCTGCGGGACGAGCTGCTGCGCGCCTGCGGGATGCTGGCCGCGGGCGGCGGTCCCGGCGACGGGGTGCGGCTGGCCCCGCGCGAGGTGGACGTCCTGGCGTGCGTGGCGGCCGGGGCGACGAACGCGGCGGCGGCCGAGCGGCTGGGGGTGGGCGCGGAGACGGTGAAGGGCTATCTCCGGTCGGCGATGCGCAAACTGGGCGCCCGCACCCGGGGCGAGGCAGTCGTCGCGGCCCGTCGCGCGGGGTGGCTTCCCTAGCCGGTGCTGTTCGCCCAACGTGGCGGCCGGGTTTTCGGGGGATCTTCGCATTGCGTCTTTGCCCCCTTGTTATTTCCCTCACCTCCGCGGCCGTCCGTCATGCAATGCGCCAATGCCTAATATTGGCCCGGACACGACGCCTGGAGGGGAGCGGTCACCGTGCGACGGGACTTCACGGAGCCTGCCGGGTCCGGGTCCGACCTGGTCATCGGCCGGGAGGCACCGTTCGCCGCGGCCCGTGAGCAGCTCACCCGTGGCGGCAGTGTGCTCCTGCACGGGCCGGCCGGAATCGGAAAGTCGACCGTCCTGCGGACACTGGCCGCCGAATACGCCCCCACGACGCGCACCGTGCTGCGCTGCTCGGCGACCGAGTCCGAATCGCATCTCCCCTTCCTCGCCCTGGCCGACCTCCTCGGACCGGTGCTGGACGAGGTGTCCGGCGTCCTGCCCGGCGCGCAGCGCACCGCGCTGGAGTCGGCGCTCACCGGCCGCGGCGAGTCCACCCTCCAGCGCGACGGCCTCGCCCTGCGTCTGGCCGTGCTGTCCGCTCTGCGCGCCCTCGCCGCCGAGGGCCCCGTCCTCGTCGTCGCCGACGACCTCCAGTGGCTGGACCCCGCCAGCACCGAACTGCTCGGCTTCGCCGCCCGCCGCCTGGGCGACACCCCGGTGCGCCTGCTCAGCGCGGTGCGCACCGACGGACAGGAGTACGGCCAGGAGTACGACCGTCATCTGCGCGCCTCCCCGCCGGACACCCGCGCCGTACGCCTCGACCCGCTGACCCGCGACCAGGTGTCGGCCCTGCTCGACCAGCGGGGCTTCACCGGCCTGCCCCGCTCCACGGTCCGCGACATCCACCGCACCAGCGGCGGCAACCCGCTGTTCGCCCTGGAGCTGGGCCGCGCCCTGGCCGAGAACCCCACCCCGCCCCGGCCGGGCGAGCCGCTGCCCGTGCCGACCTCGCTGCGCGCCCTGGTGCTCAGCCGGCTGGAGATGCTGTCCGAGGAGGCCCGCCGCACCCTGCTGGTGGCCAGCGCGGGCGCCCGCCCCACCCCCGCCCTGCTGCACGCGGCCGGCCGCGAGAACGCCGAGGCCGAGACCGCCCAGGCCGCAGAACTGGGCCTCCTCGCGACCGACCCGGAGGGCCCCACCGTACGGTTCGCGCACCCCCTGATCTCGGCCGCGCTGTACGCCGAGGCACCGGCGCGCGAACGGCGGGCCGCGCACGCCGCGCTGTCCACGGCGGCCTCGGACCCGATCGAGCGCGCCCGGCACCTGGCGCTCGCCACCACCGGCACCGACCCGGACGTGGCGGCGACGCTCGCGGAGGCCGCCGCGCTGGCCCGGGACCGCGGCGCGCCGTCGGTGGCCGCCTCGCTGGGGCTGCTCGCGGCCCGGCACACCCCGGCGGACAGCACGCCGGGGCCGGACGAGCGCCGGCTCCAGGCCGCGGAGGACGCCATCACCGCCGGCGAGGTGGACCTCGCCCGGGACGTCGCCCGGGAGGTGCTGACCCGGGCCACCGCGCCCGGCGAGCGCGTACGGGCGTGGATGGTGGTCATCGAGGCGGCCGGGCAGGCCATCGGCGAGGTCGACGCCGTCTTCCCGCAGGCCCTGGCCGACGCGGGCGACGACCCCGGGCTGCTCGCCCTGGTCCACTACCAGCTCGCCTGGCGCGGCCTGGTGGTGCAGGGCGACTTCGCCCAGGGCCGGGAGGAGGCCGCGCACGCGGCCCGGCTGGCGGCGCGGGCCGGGGACCGCAGCACCGAGCTGATGGCGCTCTCCTTCCAGTCCCAGGCCGAGACCCTGATGGGGCACCCGGACGCCCCGGCGACCATCGAGCGGGCCCGGCAGGAGCCGCAGGACCCGCGGGTGGCGTGCCATCACAACGGCGCCGGTTCCTCCCGGTTCCGCTGGCTGCTGATGAGCGACCGCCTGGCCGAGGCGCGGACCACCGTCATGGGCCTGCTGCGCGAGGTGCGGCGGCGCGGCATGGCCGAGAGCGAGGTCCACTACCTGCGTCTGCTGTCCGAGACCGAACTGAACGCCGGGCACTGCGGCCGGGCCCTCGAACTGGCCCGGGAGAGTCTGACGCTGGCGCGGGACGCGGGCATCGGCGAGGCCGCGGGAGCGATGCAGGCCGCGCTCGCCGAGGCCGCGGGCGGTGACGTGGAGCGGGCGCTGACCCTGGCGCGGGAGGCGGTGCGGCGGGCCGAGGAGGACGGCGACGCCGTGTACCTGTCGCGGAGCCTGGCGGCGCTCGGGCACGCCCGCCTGATGTCGGGCGACGCCGCCGCGGCCGTGGACGCGCTGCGCCGCGTACGGGAGCTGGAGGCCGGCGCCGGCATCTTCGACCCGGCGCGCGGCCGGTGGCAGGGCGATCTCGCGGAGGCGCTGGTGCGGACCGGGCAGCCGGCCGAGGCGCAGGAGGTCGTCGAGGCCACCCGCGCCCACGCGGTGCGGCTGGGGCGCGGCAGTGTGCTGGCGGTGCTGGACCGGGCGGAGGCACGGGTGCGCGCGGCGCGGGGCGAGCACCGGGCCGCGCTCACCCGGCTGGTCTCGGCGCGGGACCGCCTCGCGGAGCTCGGGTACGGCCTGGAGGAGGCGCGGACGGTGTTCGCGCTGGCGGAGCTGCGGGCGGACCGGCCGGGTCCGGCGACGTACGACGAGGCGGCGCGGCTCTTCCGGCGCTGCCGGGCGTTGCCCTGGCTGCGGCTGGTGGACGCCGCGGTCGCGGCGCGGGCGGCCGGTCCCGCCCCGGCACGGCGGGCCGAGCCTGACTGCCTCGCGGGCCTCGCCGCGATGGAGCGCCAGGTCGCCTCACTGGTCATGGAGGGCGCCACCAACCGGGAGATCGCCTCCCGGCTGTTCGTCAGCGTCAAGACGGTGGAGGCGACGCTCACCCGGGTCTACCGCAAGCTCGGGATCCGGTCGCGGGTCGACATCGTGAGACTGGCGGCGGGGCGCCGGGCCGAGTGATCCGCCGGCACGGGCCGGAGGGCGCCACGGCGGGGTGAACGGCCCCGTCCGTGTGCCCGGAGGGCGGCGGCCCGGTGAACGCGGGACGGCGGCCGGGAGAAACGGCCGGGTTTGACGGCCGGGCATCGAGGGTTATCCCTGCCCGCCTCCCTTAGGGGGTTCCCTCATTGGGGGGCCGGTGCCGCCGGTCCTAGCGTGAGGGCGTGCCGCTCGCCCGGGCACACGGGGGTCTGTCCCGAGGCCCCCGTGCTACCCCCCACACCCGTGCGACCCCCCACCGGCAGATCTTGAGGAGACTCATGTTCGGGCTCACCCGCGCCAGTCCGGCGGCCCCAGCCGTGGCCCGCCCCCACCGCCGACACCGCGCGCCGGCCGGCCGTCGGCGTGAGAGACCCGGGCCGCGCCGCCTCCCACGGCCCCGACTTCGGCACGGGCGACTTCCGTGCGCCGGATCCACCTCCGGCGCCCAGCACTCCTGCCAGGGCGACGGCGGCGGACCCCCCTTCACCGGGGCGTCCTGGCAGGGATCACTTCCCGGGGCGAGGACCGCGCCCCGGCAGGACTCCTGAGTACCCCTCAGGGAAGAACCAGGGGGCGTTGCGAGCCACCACGAGCGGCCCGCAGCGCCCCCTCTCCATGCCCGAAGGCCGACTGGCCGGGCCCGTTCCGCCGCCCACCGTTCAGTCGCGCACGGTGCCGAAGCGGACGTCGTACGCCTCCCCCGGATGCATCACCGCCAGCATCCGCTCCCCCTCGGCGGCGATCTCGTCGCGCCCCGCCCCGGTGATCCGGCCGAAGGGCTCGACGACGAGGGTGGCGTCCTCGAGCTTCCAGAGTCCGGCCACGAAGCCGTCGACGAGCAGGACGCGGTAGGCCTGGTTCCCCCGCCAGGTGCGGCCCCTGTGCTCGGGCGGGACCAGGCGGGCCCGGTCGGCGTGGGAGAGCAGCAGGTTGTCGTACTCGGGCAACAAGCGCGGCGGCGCCGGGGTGTCCGGGTCGGGACGCGGGGCGTCCGGGAGGTCGAACAGTTCGGTGCCGTCCGGGGCCCGGAAGGTGAGCAGGCGGGGGCGGAGCCGTTCGAACGCGTCGCGCAGCCGGGTCAGACCGGCCCAGGTCTGCATGTCCTTCACGGACGCGGGGCCGAACGCGGCGAGGTAGCGCAGAACGGTGCCGTCCGGTGCCGGCACCGGCTCCGCGGGGCGCCCGAACCAGTGCTCGGCGGTGGTCAGCTCGACCTGTCCGCCGCGGCCCCACAGACCGCGCGGTGTCACCTGCACGAGCGGGAGCCGGCAGCGGGCGGCGACGGCCAGGGCCTGCGGGTCGGCGTCCGGCCAGTGGAGGAGCAGGGCCTCGCGGAGCTGCTTCATGGTGCGGGGCTCGGCCTCGACCAGTTCGCGGGCGAGGACGGCGAGCCGGTCCAGGTCGACGCCGACGAGCCCCTTGCGGAAGTTCACCAGCTCGCGGTCCCGGGCGGCCTGCACCAGCGGGCGCAGGGACAGGCAGTCGTCGGCGGTGTGGGTGTGGATGGTCGAGCGGAGGGTGACGAGGCGGGCGACCCGGCGTTCGGCCATCGGCGCGGACAGGTCCTCGGGGGTGAAGCCGTCGAGGCGGGCGGCGAGCGCGTAGTACGGGGGCTTCACGTTCTGGGCCTGGAGCCCGACGAGGTGCGCGACCGCGTCCTCGGCGGACATCGGTGCGCGGCGCAGCAGCAACTGCCGGGCCAGCGTGGCGCGGTTGAGGGCGCGGGTGCCGAGCACGGGGGCCGTCGTGGATGCCTTGGACGTCATGCTCCGCACGGTAGCGCCGCTCGCGGACAGCTTCTGTCCGCGACGCCTCTCCGCGTGGACCCCGGTGCCGCGGCCGGAGGGCACCGGGACGAGGCGCGCCCACGCCGGGCGGGGGACACGGTGATTGCCCTCCGGCCGGACGGGCACCCGGGGCCACTGTGCACGCACATGACGGACATGGCGGACCAAGCAGGCGCGTCGGCCCCGGGCCGGACCGGGTCCTGGTGACCGGGTGGTTCAGCTTCCTGCACGGAGAGGCGACCGCGGGCGACGTCCTCGCGCTGCGCCGGGTCGAGGAGGTGCTGCGCGACGCGGGGATCGCCCACGACGTCGTCTGGAGCCCCGGTTTCCGGGCGGACGCGCTCCACTTCCCGGACGTGGACCCGGCGGCCTACTCCCATCTGGTGTTCGTGTGCGGACCCGCGCACGGGCCGCAGGTCGAGGAACTGCACCGCCGGTTCGCGCACTGCGTGCGGATCGCGGTCGGCGTGTCCGTCGTGGACGCCGGCTCCCCCGCCGTCACCGGCTTCGACCGCGTCCTCGCCCGTGACGCCGCCGGGGCCCCGCCGTCCCTCGACCTCGCGGCCCGCGCCCCGGCCCTGCCCGCGAGGCCCGTCGTCGCGGTGGTGCTCACCCACGGGCAGCACGAGTACGGGGCGCAGCGGCGGCACGAGGAGGTCGCCGGGGCGCTGACGCGCTGGCTGGCCGGCAAGGACTGCGCGCGCCTGGAGCTGGAGACCCGGCTCGACGCGCACGACTGGCGGCTGTGCGGCACCCCGGCCCAGTTGGAGGCCGTGCTGTCCCGGCTGGACCTGGTCGTCACCGACCGGCTGCACGGGCTGGTGCTCGCGCTGCGGGCCGGCACTCCGGTGCTGGCGGTGGACCCGGTCGCGGGCGGCGCGAAGGTGACGGCGCAGGCCCGCGCCTGCGGCTGGCCCGCGCTGGTGGCCGCCGAGGCACTGGGCACGGACGCGCTGGAACGCTGGTGGCGGTGGTGCCTGGCCGACGGGCGGGAGGCCGCGCGGCGGATCGGCGCCCGGTTCCGGGCGGACCGGGAAACCGACGGCGCGGACGGTCTCGTGGCGGCGCTCGGGGCGCGGCCGGCGGACCGGCCGGACGCCGGGCCCCGGCGCCGGGTCCCTTCGTAGGCCCGGGGGACCGCGGCACACGCACCCGGCCCCTCGTCCCCTCGGCGGGGGGCCGGGTGCGTGTGGTCCGTCAGCCCGTGTAGCTGCGCGCCGTCGACGCGCGCTGGGCCGGTTCCAGGGCGCGCAGCCGCGCCTCCACCTCCGCGGGCAGCACCCGGCGTTCGCGCAGCACCCACGGCAGGGCGGCCACCGCCTCCGCGAAGGCGCGCAGGGACGCGGTGTCGCGCGGGACGGTCCTGGCCAGGTGCAGGGTGCGGCGCAGGGCGTACCCGGCCGGGCGGCGCAGCCAGGTGAACCACAGGGTGTTGCGGATGCCGTGGGCGCGGCGCAGCGTCGCGTCCCGCACCACGGAGGGGTGGTGGTGGATCGTCAGGTCGTCGTCGTACGTCAGCCACCAGCCGTCGGCGGCCAGGTCGGCGGCGAGCAGTTCCTCCTCACCGCCCAGCCACAGCCGGGGATGGAAGCCGCCGGCGGCCCGGAAGGCGTCGGTGCGCAGGACGGTCGCGGCGGCCAGGAAGGACCCGAGCGCCGGTCCCGGCAGCCAGTCGGGGCGGGGCACGGGCGACTCGCGCAGCTCCCGGACGATCGGGTCCTCGGTGCCGTCCGGTTCGACGACGATGCGGGCGGTGACCGAGCCGACCGCGGGATACCGGTCGAGCAGGTCGGCGGCCCCGGACAGCGAGCCCGGCGCCCACCAGGAGTCGTCGTCGCAGAAGGCGACGTAGGGCGTGGTGACCTGGCGGACGGCCAGATTGCGGCCGACGGCGCCGAGGTTGCGGCCGGGGCGCAGCAGCCGTACGCCGGGGTGGTGGCGGGCGACGGCGGCGGCGGTGCCGTCGGTGGAGGCGTTGTCGGTGACGATCACCGGGGGTTTCTCGGGAAGCCGGGCGAGGCGGTCCAGGGTGCGCAGGAGTTCCGGGCGCCGGTTGTGGGTGATGACGACGACGGTCGTCCGGGGGTCGGTCATGAGCTCGCTCCGTCCAGGAGGCGGGCGCCCCGCTCCACGTGCGGGGGCAAAGGCCTGCGGGCGCGCAGTGCGGAGGGCAGCCGGGTGAGCGTCTCGCGCAGGGCGCGGCGGGCGTGCGGGTCGCGGCGGGCGTCGGCGGCGAGGGCGCGGGTGCGGGCGAGGGCGTGCGGCAGGGGGCGGCGCAGCCAGGCGGTGAGGAGTTCGTTGCGCCGCACGACGGCCGGGCGGCCGGTACGGGGGCCGGGGTCCGGATGGTGGTGGGCGACCACGTCGGGGCAGTGGGTGACGCCCCAGCCGCGGGCGGCCAGGTCGTAGGCGAGGAGCGTTTCCTCGGCGCCGAAGAACAGCAGCGGGTGGTAGCCGCCCGCGTCGAGATAGGCCTCGCGGCGGGCGACGGCGGCGCAGCCGAGGAAGCCGAGCACCTGGGTGCCGGGCAGGTCGGCGGCGCGGCCGAGCGGGGAGCAGGCGAGCAGGTCGTTGAGCGGGTCGGCCTCCTCGGCGGGGCCGACGAGGGTGCGGGCGGACAGCAGGCCGAGCCGTGGGTGCCTGTCGAACAGGCGGGCCGCCGTGGCGAGCGCGCCGGGCGCCCACCAGGAGTCGTCGTCGCTGAACGCCACGTACGGCGTGTCGAGCGCGCGGACGCCGTGGGTTCGGGCGAGGGCGCCGCGGTTGAGGGGGAGCGCGAGGACGCGGACCCTCGGGAAGTCGCGGGCGAGCATGGCGCGGGTGCCGTCGGTGGAGGCGTTGTCGGCGACGAGGATCTCGGGGCGCTCGGGGAGCGCGAGCAGGTGGCGCAGGGTGACGGCGAGGCTCGCGGAGCGGTTGCGGGTGGCGATGACGACGCCGACGGGGGCGTGCCCGGCGGGGCCGGTGCGCGGTCGTTCGCGGGTGGTCACCGGTCCGTGGCGCGTCGCGTGGTCCGGTCCGGGAGGGGTGCCGTGGTTCATGGTGCCTCGCAGAGGGCGTCCAGGGCGTCGAGCGCGGTCAGGACGTCGTCGGTGCCGATCCGCAGCAGCGCGGGGTCGGTCGCGCGGCCGTGCGGGTCGCCGTCCGGCCCCGGGTGCCACAGGGCGCGGTGGCGGGGGTGGTCGGGCGGGCCCCAGCGGCTGGGCGGGACGGGGCCGAAGAGGGTGACGGTGGGGGTCGCGTGGGCGACGGCGAGGTGGGCGATGCCGGTGTCGCCGCTGACCACGGCGCGGGCGCCGGCGACCAGGGCGGAGAGCCGGTCGTAGGGCAGGCCGCCGGAGAACACGTCGGTGTCGGGCAGGTCGGCGAGCTTGGCCAGCCTGGCCACGAGGTCGCCCTCGTCCGCTCCCCCGGTCACCACGACCCGCCGGCCGCGCTCGCGCAGGGCCCCGGCGATCGCGGCGTACCGCTCGACGGGCCAGCACCGCGAGGGGGCGCCGGCGCCGGGGTGCAGCACGATCGCGCCGGGCGCCGGGGAGGGGCCGGCCGGGCGGGGCAGCAGCAGGTCGGCGGGGTCGGCGTCGATGCCGTACGCGGTCAGCAGCCGGCACCAGCGGTCCCGTTCGTGCTCCTCGGGGTACCAGGGCGGGCCCTCGACCTCCGGTGTCCCGGGATGCGCGAACGCCAGCAGCTTCCCCGGACGCAGCCGCGTCAGCAGCCGGTGACTGGGCGGGCCGTTGCCGTGCAGGTCGACGGCGACCTCGGGGGGCGGCCCGGTCCATCCGAGGTCGCGCGGCACGGCGCGCCCGGGCTCGGCGGCGGGCAGCACCCGGTCCACGGCACCGGTCACCGCCACGACGGGCGCCAGTTCGGCGGGGGTGGCGAGCACGATCTCGTGCTCCGGATACGCCCGCCGCAGCGCCCGCAACGCGGGAACCCCGGCGAGCAGGTCCCCCAGCCCGAGGGCCCGCAGCACCAGCACCCGCGGCCGCGCCCCGGCTTCCCGGCCCTCCGGCCCGGCACCGGGGCACGGCACGCCGGACACCTCGGGCCCGGCCTCCCCGGCCCGCTGGGCCACGGACGCCCCGGCGTCGACGGGCGCCGGACCCCCGGACGTGGAACCGGCCGGCGGCGGATGCACGGGGTCGCCGGTCACGGGACCGCCCGCCGAAGACCACGCCGGGAGTCCGGCCCCCTCGGGGGCACCGCCGGACGGCCCCGCCACAGAGGCGGCCGGCGGCGGGTGCACGGGGTCACCCGCCACAGGGACACCCGCGGAGGACACAGGCGCAGGCCGCCCGGAGGGCCGAGCTGTCGTGGCGGCGGAGGGGTTCGGCGCACGGCGAGCCGACGGGCCGGCCTTCGGCCACCGTACGGACCCGGCCGGCGGCGGGTGCACGGAGTCACCCGCCACAGGACCGCCCCCGGAGGGGGACGCGGGCCCATGACGTCCCCGCGGTCGAGGTGCCGCGACTGCCGAAGGGCTCGGCACGGGACCGGCCGACGCCGGATGCATCGGCTCCCCCACCACCGGGCCGTCCCCCGACGGCACGGGCGCGGGGCGTCCCGACGGCCGGTGCGCGGGACCGGACTCCGGTGCCCGTGCGGGACCGCCCGTCGCCGCGGGCGGGGCGTCGGTCGCGGCAGGGCGCCTGTCGGGGGTCATCGGACGCCCTCCGCCGCGCGGGCCATCAGGGCCGTGGACGAGCGGCCGTCGAGGTACGGGAGGAGGACCGCCTGGCCGCCCCACTCCTGGAGCAGTGCCGCCTCCGGCAGGTCGGCGCCCGCGTAGTCGCCGCCCTTGACCCAGACGTCGGGGCGCAGGTCGGCGAGGAGGCGTTCGGGGGTGTCCTCGTCGAAGACCGCGACCGCGTCCACGCAGGCGAGGGCGCGCAGCACGCGGACCCGGTCGGCGAGGGGGTTGACGGGGCGGCCGTCGCCCTTGCGGCGGCGTACCGAGGCGTCGGAGTTGACGCACACCACGAGGCAGTCGCCGAGCCGGCGCGCGGCCTGGAGGAGGCCCACGTGTCCGGCGTGCAGCAGGTCGAAGCAGCCGCCCGCGGCGACGACGGTGCCGTGCTGGGCGCGGACGCGGGCGGCCAGGGCGTGCGGGTCGTCGGTGTCGGGCCGGGGGTCCGCGGCCGGGCCGGAGCCGGCGGGCGGCAGGGCACCGGCGCCGCCCGCCGCGACGAACTCCGTCGCGGCGCCCACGGCGCCCTCCACGGCCTCCCCCACCAGCGCGCCGTCGGCGAGCAGCCCGGCCGCGGTCGCGGCGAACCGGTCGCCCGCTCCGCAGGAGTCCCCGTGGTGGGCGGCGGGCGCGGGCACGAGCAACGGGTGTTCCCCGTACGACAGCAGCGCGCCGCGTGCGCCGAGGGTCACGGTCACCGCGGCCACCCGCCAGTCGCGCACGAGGGCGGCGGCGTTGTGCGCGGCGGCGCGCAGTCCGCCGCCGGCACGGCCGTCCTGGGGTGCGAAGCCGTGCGCCTCCTTCTCGGCGGGCGTCACCAGCCGGGTGCCCGGCACCGGCGGCCCGCCGCGCGGGTGCGGGTCCCAGACCAGCGGCGGACGTGCGGCCAGCACGTCCCGCAGGGCGTCGGCGGCGCCGCGCCCGTAGTCGGAGACGAGCACGGCCCGGGCCGAGCGCAGCGCGGCACGCGCCTCGTCGGTGGCCTCGCGGGCCCGCCCGCCGCCCCTGTCGAGGCGGACGACGGGCCGGTCCTGGGCGAGGACGCGGGTCTTCTCGGGCAGGGTCCCCGACAGGGGCAGCGGCACCAGCCTCAGCCAGGGTTCGAGCAGTTCGCGCAGGGCCCGGCTCGCGGGATCGTCGCCGACGCCCGCGACCAGGGTGACCTCGCGGCCGTCGCGGGCGGCGAGGTAGGCCGCGAGCGCGGCGCCGCCGGGCCGTACGCGTTCGGCGCACTCCGCGACCACCGGCACGGGCGCGTCGGGCGCGAGCCGGTCGGCGGAGCCGGCCAGGTCGCGGTCGAGCAGGGCGTCGCCGACCACGACCAGCGGGGTCCTGTCGGCCATGCGTCCGCTCACCTCGGCGTCCCCCCGCCCGGCGTCCCCCGGTCGAGGGCGGCGTCGAAAGCCGCGCAGATCATGTGCACGGCGACCAGGTGGATCTCCTGGACGGTGGCCGTCGAGGGGGCGTCCACGCACAGGGACTCGTCGCTGCCCGCCATCAGGGGGTTGGGCGCGCAGCCGGTGAGGGCCCACACCCGCACGCCGCTCGCGCGGGCCGCGTCGGCGGCGGACAGCAGGTTGGCGCTGGCGCCGGACGTGGACAGCAGCATCAGGACGTCGCCCTCGCGGCCGTGGGCGCGCACCTGGCGGGCGAACACCTCGTCGACGCCGTAGTCGTTGGCGATCGCGGTGGTGCTGGAGGTGTCGGCGTGCAGGGCGATCGCGGAGAACGGCGGCCGGTCGTCGCGGTAGCGGCCGACGATCTCGGCGGTCAGGTGCTGGGCCTGGGCGGCGCTGCCGCCGTTGCCCGCGGCCAGCAGTCTGCCGCCGCCGGACAGGACGTCGGCGAGCCGCTCGCCCCAGCGTTCGGTGACGTGCGCGGAGGCGCGGAACGCCCCCAGCGCGTCGCGCAGTTCGTCGCAGTGCCCGACGACGGGCGGGTGCACGGTCATCACGCCACCTCCTTCGACAGCGCGTGGTCGGCGAGTGTCATGCGGTAGACCTGCTCCGCGCCGTCGGCGACGCGCCGCCACGTGTAGTGCTTGAGGACGCGTTCGCGGCCCGCCGAGCCGTACCGGCGGCGCAGTTCGTCGTCCGCGAGGAGTTCGCAGGCCGCCTCGGCGATCGCGTCCGGGTCCTGCGGGGGGACGAGGCGGCCGGTGACCCCGTCGGCCACGGAGTCGCGGTGTCCGCCGACGTCGGTGGCGAGGACGGGCACGCCGCAGGCCATGGCTTCCAGCGGCACGATGCCGAACGGTTCGTAGACGGGGGTGCTCAGCACGACGTCCGCGCTGCCGAGCAGGGCGGGCATGTCGCGCGGGTCGACCGCGCCGAGCAGCCGGACCCGGTCGCCGACGCCGACGCGGCCGGCGAGCGCGGTCAGGCGCCGTGCCTCGGGGTCGGCGTCCACGGCGTCGGACGGCGGGCCGCCGGCGATCAGCAGTTCGGTGTCGGGGACGTCGGCGAGTGCCCGGATCGCCTGGTCGTAGCCCTTGCGGGGGACGAGCCGGCCGCAGGCGAGCAGGCGGTGGCGCCGGCTCCGGGCGGGGGTGCGGCCGGAGGCGGCGCCGGGCCGGAAGTGCCCGGCGTCCACGCCGCAGGGCACCACGGACACCTGGCGGGGCGGCACACCCATGTCGCCGAGTTCCACGACCTCGTCGGTGCAGGTGGCCAGCACCCGTTCGCAGGTGCGGCCGATCTGCCGCTCGATGCCGATGCGCTCGTACGGGCTGGTGTCCCGCATCCCCTGGTGGCGCCGCTTGACGGTGCCGAGGGCGTGGAAGGTCTGCACGCAGGGGATGCCCTGCGGTCCGGCGCCGATCTGGGACGCCATGCCGGACATCCAGAAGTGGGCGTGGACCACGTCGGGCCGCTCGCGGCTCCACGCGCGTGCCAGGTAGGCGCCGAAGGTCGGCATGTGCGGGAACAGGTCGTCCTTGGGCACGACCTCGGCCGGTCCGGCCGGCACGTGCTCGACGATCCCGCCGCCGGGCAGCGGCACCCGGTCGGGCAGGTCCAGCGAGTCACGGCGGGTGTAGACCGTGACGTCGTGGCCGCGCCGGGCCAACTCCTCGGTGAGACGGGCCACGTAGACGTTCTGTCCACCGGCGTCGACGCCGCCGAGCGCGGCGAGCGGACTCGCGTGCTCGGACACCATGGCGATCCTCATCGGGTCACCTCCTTCAGCAGCCGCTCCCAGTCGTCCAGGAAGCGGGACAGCCCGTAACGGGACAGGGCCGCCGCACGGGCGCCGTCGCCGACGGTCCGCGCGTGCAGCGGGTCGGCGAGGAAGTCGCGTACGGCGTCGGTCAGTACGTCGATGCGGTTGGAGACCACCCCGGCGCCCGGGGGCACCGCCTCGGTCACCTCGGTGGTGGCGAGCGCGACCACGGGCATGCCCAGGTGCATGGCCTCCAGCAGGGACAGGCCGAGTGAGGTCCAGCGCACGGGGTGGACGTAGACGCGGCGCCGGGCCAGTTCGGCGTGCAGGTCGCTCTGGACGACGTCCTGGGTGCGGCAGCGGCCGGGGTCGACGCCGATGTGCTCGGCCAGTCCCTCGGTGCGCATGCCGAACACGTCGAGCGGGGCGGCGCGGGCGAACGCGGGCAGCAGGTCCGTGCCGGTCGTGCGGCCGCGCCGGACGGGCTCGTTGACGACGACGGCCGCGCGGTCCAGTTCGCCGGTCCAGCGGTGGCCGGGGTCGACGATGCCGTGCTCGACGACGGTCGTCGGCGCCGTACCCGCGTCCCACATCAGCCGGTTGAAGTGGGTGACGTGGACGAGGGTGACGCCGGGGACGTCCGCCGCGGGGTGGCGGGTGTCGGGCACGTCGCCGTGGGGGGCGTTGTGCTCCAGGTAGACCAGGGGCGGCCGGCGTCCGAGCCACTGGTCGACCAGGGCGAGTTCGTGCGGGCGCTGGAGGATCACGACGTCGACGTGCTCGTCCCGGAGCCTGTCCGGCGGGACCTCGATCACCGACTCCGGCCAGTCCCAGGTGCGGGCGCGGCCGAGGCCGTCGGGGCCGCGGTCCGGGGTGACCGGGACGAGGTAGGTGTGCGGGCCCTGCACGAAGGCCGTGGTCCACGACCCGTGCACGTGCCAGATGAGGATCCTCATGCCTCCCCCAGGAGTTTCTCGACGGCGGCGGCGACGTCGGTGGCGGTGACGGTGTCCAGGCAGGGATGGCCGGGTACGGGGCAGTCCCGGGCCCTGCTGCCGGCGCAGGGCGCGTCCTGGTCGCCGAGCAGGACGTACGGCACGCCGTAGGGCCGCCACCGCTCCGCCGGTACGACGGGGGCGAAGAGGGAGACGACCGGGGTGCCGACGGCCGCCGCGAGGTGGGCGGGCGCGGTGTTGCCGGTGACGACGACGGACGCGCCCGCGAGGACGCCGGCCAGTTCGGGGGCCTCGGTGCGGCCGCCGAGGTCGGTGCCGTGCTCGCCGGCCACGTAGGCGGTGAGGTCGCGTTCGCCGGGGCCGCCGGTGACCAGCACCCGGTGCCCGGCGGCGGCGAGTTCGCGCACGGCCTCGGCGCTGCGCTCGGGGCTCCAGGCGCGGGCGGGGACGCTGGCGCCGGGGTGCAGGACGACGTACGGCCCGGGTCCGGTCAGCGCGTCGGCGGGCGGTGGCGTGCGGACGCGCAGCCGCCCGTCGTCGGGCCGGGGGAACCCGGCCGCTTCGGCGAGGTCGAGGGCGGCCTCGGCCTCGTGGGCGTGCGGGGCGCGCCGGTGGCGCAGGTCGAGCAGGGAGCCGGGGTAGTCCATGCTGTCCGCGGCGATGTACCGGACGCCGGCCAGGCGCAGCACCAGGGCGGTGGGCAGCGGGGACTGGTGGAAGGAGGTGAGGACCAGCGCGGTGTCGGCGTCGATCCGGTCCGCCAGGGCGTCGATGTCCGCCCGGCTGACGTCGGGCGGCCGGAAACCGCCCCAGGGGGCGTCCCACACCATGACCTCGTCCACGCCGGGCAGCAGCCGGGCGGCGGGCGCGCCGCGCGGCCCGCACAGCAGGGTGACGTGGTCGGCGCGGGCGGCGACGGCGCGCACGGCGGGCCCGGCGAGCAGAACGTCGCCGAAGCTGTCGAGGCGGGTGACCAGGGCCTTCACAGCGGCCTCCCGGGGCTCTGGGCGTCGCGCGCCACGGCGGCGGCGCCCGCGCCGGTTGACGCGCCGGCTTCCGGCGGGCCGTCGAGGAGTTCCCGTACGGCGGTCGGCAGGTCCGGGGCGACGTGGGGTGCCGCGGCGGTCTCCTCGGGGCGGGTGCGCTCGTTCGGGACGAGGACGCCGTGGGCGCCCGCCCGGTGCGCGGCCTCGACGTCGGCGCCGATGTCTCCGACGACGGCGCAGTCGGCGGGGGCGGTGCACAGGCGTGCGGCGGCCCACCGGACCAGGCCCGGCCGCGGTTTGCGGCAGCGGCAGCCGTCGTCGGGGCCGTGCGGGCAGATCGCCCAGACGTCGAAGGGGCCGACCAGTTCGTCGACGCGCCGGTTGACGCGGCGCACGTCGGTGCCGGTGATCAGGCCGCGGGCGATGCCCGACTGGTTGGTGACGACGCCGACGCGGATGCCGTGCGCGCGCAGCAGCGCCACCGCCTCGCGGGCCCCGTCGACGGGCCGGACCCGGTCCGGGTCGCCGTTGTAGGGGACGTCGTGGACGAGGGTGCCGTCGCGGTCGAAGAGCACGGCCTTGACGGGGCTCATGCGGCCACCTCCTGCCAGGCACGGGCGCCGCGGTGCCGCCACAGTCCGCTCACCCGGTGCCAGGTGGCGACGGGCGGGATGAGGACGCTGGTGACCAGCATGGTCGTCACCTCGTGACGGGTGCGCGGCCCGGGCGCGATGCGGGCCCAGGCGAACTCGGCGGTGCCCGCGGCCCAGCCGAGCGCGGCGAGCGCGGCGGCCCGGGGGCGGCGGGCGGCCGCGAGGGCGAGGGCGGCGGCCCCGGCGGCGGTGATCGCGGAATGGCGGCGGATGCGGCCCCGGGGAGCGACCGCCTTGGACCACCAGTCGGGGCCGTGCAGGCGCCGCATCAGGGCGTCGTCCGCGTTGCCGCGCTGCTGCCCGAGGGACACCCAGCGGGAGGCGGGGCGTACGGGGTGGCGGGTCGTGCGGCGGCCGCGCTGGATGCGCCAGCCGGCGTCGAGGACGCGCAGCGCCAGGTCGGCGTCCTCGCGGAAGGCGCGCGGAAAGCGTTCGTCGAAGCCGCGGACCCGTTCGAGGACGTCGGTGCGGTAGGCCATGTCGGCGGTGATCCAGCGGGCCCGTGCGAGACCGGCGGTGCCGCGTTCCCAGTCGGTGGGGCGCCGCTCGCCGGGCAGCGGGACCGCGATGACGCCCTGTACGGCGCCGGTGTCGGGGGCGGCCTCGGAGATGTCCTGGACCAGCTGGTCGCACCAGTGCGGGCCGACCTGGACGTCGTCGTCGAGGAACGCGGTCCACGGGGAGGTCACCGCGCGGATGCCGGTGTTGCGGGCGGCGGCCGGCCCCCGGCCCCCGCTGCGCAGCACGACGGTGCGTTCGCGCAGGTCGCCGAGGACGCTCAGCGGATGGTCGAGCGCGCCCGGGTCGGCGTCCGGTGCGGGCCGGTCGTCGACGATGACGATCTCGTCGGGCGGGGGACCGATCGCGGCGGCCAGCGCGGCCAGGCAGTCGGCCAGCGTGTCGCGGGCGAGCGTGGGGACGACGACGGCGTAGCCGCTCCGCGGGGCGCCGGTCATGCGAACGCCTTCCCCCGGCGCACCGCGAACGGGCCGATGGCCAGCAGGTCCACGGGTGCGGAACCGAAGCACTCCAGCGCGTCGCGCGGGTCGTCGACCATGGGCCGGCCCGCGGTGTTGAGGCTGGTGTTGACGACGACGGGCAGTCCGGTGCGCTTCTCGAAGGCGTTCAGCATCCGGGCGACGAGCGGCTCGCGGCGCTCCTCGACGGTCTGGATGCGGGCGGTGCCGTCGACGTGGACGACGGCCGGGATGCGCTCGCGCCAGGCGGGGGCCACGTCGTGCACGAAGAGCATGTAGGGGCTCGGGACGGGCCCGGTGAAGATCTCGGCGGCGCGGTCGGCGAGCACCATCGGCGCGACGGGACGGAACTCCTCGCGGCCCTTGACGTGGTTGAGCCGTTCCAGGTTCTCGGCGCGGCCGGGGTGGGCCAGCAGGGAGCGGTGGCCGAGGGCGCGCGGACCGAACTCGCTGCGGCCCTGGAACCAGGCGACGACGCCGTCCCGGGCGAGTTCGTCGGCGACCGTCTCGGCGATGTCGTCCGGTTCCTCGTAGGGGATCGCGGCGGTCCGGAGCCAGGCGCGGATCTCGTCGTCGCTCCAGCCGCGGCCGAGGGCGGCGCCGGGCATCGGCTCGGGCGCGGCGCCCTCCTGGTCGGCGGACACGTGCAGGGCGGCGCCGAGGGCCGTTCCCGCGTCGCCGGCGGCGGGCTGCACCCACACGTGCCGGTAGGGGCCGCGGGCGGCGATCTTCGAGTTGGCGACGCAGTTGAGGGCGACGCCGCCCGCCATGGTGAGGGCCTCGCCGCCGGCCTCGCGGTGCAGCCAGTGGACGAGTTCGAGGAGCAGTTCCTCCAGCACTGCCTGGGTGCTGGCGGCCAGGTCCGCGTGGTCCTTCGTCCAGTCCTCGCCCTTGGCGCGGGCCGGGGCGAGGGCCGCCCAGTCGACGCCGTGGGCGCTGAAGCCGCCGTCGCCGGTGGCGTGGACGTGCTCGCGCAGCAGGCCGAGGTGGCGGGGGGTGCCGTAGGAGGCGAGGGCCATCACCTTGTACTCGTCGCTGCTGCGCAGGAAGCCGAGGTGCTCGGTCAGCTCCTCGTAGACCAGGCCGAGCGAGTGCGGCAGGGCCTGGGTGGCGAGGGTGTCGAGCTTGCCGTCGCGGTAGCGGCCGGCCAGGTGGGAGGCGCACTCGCCGCGTCCGTCGAGGACGAGGACGTCGTTGTCCGGGTGCGGTGAGGCCGGTCCGGCGGAGGCGGCGTGCGCCACGTGGTGCGGGACGAAGACGACCTGGTCGGGATCGAGTCCGGGCAGCGCCTCGGCGAGGAACTCGGGGGCCCTGCGGGCGTACTCGACGCGCAGCGGGTCCCAGGGGTCGTCGAGGCCCATGTCGCGGGCCGGCCGGGCGAGGCGGGGATCGAAGGAGTACGCGACGGCGTCCAGGTCCCCGGGCCGGATCCCGGCGTGCTCCAGGCACCACCGCGCCGACAGCTCCGGGACCTCCCACGCGGAGAACGGCACGGGCCGCTTGCCGTGCTTGCGGCGGCTGAAGCGCTCTTCCTCGGCGGCCGCAACGGTCCGGCCGTCGACGACGAGGGCGGCGGCCGGGTCGTGGAACAGGGCGTTGATACCAAGGATGCGCATGGGGTGTGCTCCGTCCCGGGGGACTGCTGTGGTCTCTCTGGTGTCGCGGGTGCCGCGGGGCGGCTGCCTCAAACACTTGGAAACAGCTCAATTCCGGACAAGAGAGGGCATGTCACTCACCGTGACGGCATCCGCCGGGCCCGCCCGCCCGGGTCTACGCGGCGACGGAGTGGGCGAACCATCCGATGGTCCGCTCCAGGCCCTCTCCCCAGCCGACCCGGGGCCGCCAGCCCAGGCGCTCCCGGGCGAGGGTGGTGTCGGGCCTGCGCCGGCCGGGGTCGTCCACCGGGCGCTCGACGAAGCGGATGCGGGAGCCGGAGCCGGTGAGCTCCACGATGCGCCGGGCCAGCTCCAGCACGGTGATCTCGTCGGCGCCGCCGATGTTCATGGGGCCGCTCTCGCCGGAGGCGGCGAGGGCGAGGACGCCGTCGACGGTGTCGTCCACGTAGCACAGGGAGCGGGTCTGCCCGCCGTCGCCGGCGACGGTGAGCGGCACGCCGTCCAGGGCCTGGGCGATGAAGGTGGGCACGGCGCGGCCGTCGCCGGTGCGCATCCGGGGGCCGTAGGTGTTGAAGATGCGGACGATGGCGGTGTCCGTGCCGTGCACCTGGCGGTGGGCGGTGACCAGGGCCTCGGCGAAGCGCTTGGACTCGTCGTAGACGCTGCGCGGGCCGACCGGGTTGACGTTGCCCCAGTAGCTCTCGCGCTGCGGGTGCTCCAACGGGTCGCCGTAGACCTCGGAGGTGGAGGCGAGCAGGAAGCGGGCGCCGTCGGCGCGGGCCCGTTCCAGGGCGTTGCGGGTGCCGGTGCTGCCGACGTCGAGGGTCTCCAGCGGCAGCCGGAGGTAGTCGGCGGGCGAGGCCGGGCAGGCGAAGTGCAGGACGAGGTCGAAGCGGCCGGGCAGGCCGCGCAGGGCCTTCGGGTCGGTCGCGTCGGCCCGGACGAACCGGAAGCCGGGGTGCCGTTCCAGCTCGGCCACGTTGCTCCGGGAGCCGGTGGCCAGGTTGTCGAGGCAGACGACGTGGGTGCCGTTCTCCAGCAGCCGGCCGCACAGGTGGGATCCCACGAACCCGGCGCCGCCGGTCACCAGCGCCCGGCGCCAGACGCGTCCGCTCAGGGGGCTCTCGCTCACGGGGCTCTCCTCACTCTCGCCGACACGTGCGTGTCGGCTGAGTAACCCGGCCGGAGCCCCGACTACCTCGAACGGACATTCGATCGAGCACTATACACTGCGTATATACTCGCTGTGTATAGTGCTCGCATGCCTTCGCTGACCAGCAAGATGACAAAAACGGGGACCACGTTGCGCGGAGCCGCGATTCTCGCCGCGGCCGCGTCGCTGACACTGGCGTTGAGCGGCTGCACCAAGCTCGAGACGACCTCTCCCAGCTCCGCGCGGGACAAGGCCGGACCGGCGGGAGCCTCGGGCGCCCAGGCGCGGGCCGGGTTCGGCGCCGTGGACTGCCGCAAGGCCAAGTGCATAGCCCTGACGTTCGACGCCGGACCGAGCGAGAACTCCGCCCGTCTGCTCGACATCCTCAAGGAGAAGCAGGTCCCGGCGACCTTCTTCCTGCTCGGCAAGCGGCACATCGACACCTATCCGGAGCTGGTCCGGCGCATGGCCGCCGAGGGGCACGAGGTGGCCGGCCACACCTGGACGCACAAGATCCTCACCGACGCCGAGCCGGACGAGATACGCGAGGAACTGGAGCGCCCCAACCAGGAGATAGAGCGCCTGACCGGACGGCGCCCCACGCTGATGCGCCCGCCGCAGGGCCGCACCGACGACACGGTGCACGACATCTGCCGCGAGCTGGGCCTCGCGGAGATCCTGTGGAGCGTGACCGCCAAGGACTACACGACGAACGACTCCGACCTGATCACCGAGCGCGTCCTCGACCAGTCCTCCCGCGACGGGATCATCCTGCTGCACGACATCTACGACGGCACCGTGCCCGCCGTGCCGGGGATCGTCGACGCGCTCAAGGCGCGGGGCTACGTGTTCGTGACGGTGCCCCAACTCCTCGCGCCCGGCAGCGCCGAGCCCGGCAAGGTCTACCGCTAGGCCGGTTCGGCCACCGCCGGGCCGGGCGGACCACGCCCTCGGCCGTCGCCCCGGGCGGACCGCCGCCCGCCGGGCGCGGCACGGCGCACTTCGAGAAGGGGTGGCGGCTGCGCTCCCCGGCGCCGGTCCCGGCCCGGACGACCTCGGCGGACGTCGGCCCGACTGCGTCGACCGGCGGATCGTCGCCCTGCTGCACGTCGGGCTGACCGACGCGGCGATCGCCCGTCAGCTCGGCCTGGGGCACCGCATCGTGCAGCGCCGCCTGCAGGCGCTCATGGCGCGGGTCGGCGCCGCCACCCGCTTCCCACTCGGCCGGTACGCCGCGCGGTCCGGCCGGCTGGACGAGGAGCCCGCGAACGACGTGGAGGAACAGCGGAGTTGAGGCGTGTTTACGCCAAGGCGTATTTGCGTCCGGTGTGATCCCTTGTTCGCGGAACGGGTCGTACCGAACCATCGAGGCCACCGCCCGATGCCTGCACCCCGTGCGTCGGCGCGCGTTCACGTTCCCGTACCCGAGCGAGAGGGATCCCGTGTTCCCCACGAGACCGAGAAGGCTCAGCCGACTCCTGGCCACGACCGTGGCCGCCGCGGCCACCGGCGCGTCGCTGCTGGCCGCACCGGCCTGGGCCGATGACGGCGCACCGCGGCCGGCGGACACCACCGCCGGCAAGGCGCCGGTCGCTCCCGTCATGACCGAGGGCCTGGACGGCACCGCCCGTACCGGCACCCCCGCCGAGGCGGCCCGCGCCCACCTGAGGGCCCATCAGGACACCTACCGGGTACCGGTCTCCGACCTCCAGACGCTGAAGACCACCGCGGTCGGCCGGCAGTCCGCGGTCCGCTTCCAGCAGAAGCACCACGGGGTGCCGGTCTTCGGGGCCCAGTACGCCGTGCAGACCGAGGCCGCCGACGGCGGCCAGAAGGTCCTGTCCACCACCGGCACCCTGTACACCGGCCTGACCGTCTCCACCGCCCCGAAGGTCACCTCGGCGACCGCGAGGCAGCGGATGTTCTCACTGGACGCGCGCCTGCGCGCCGTCGAGGGGGCGAAGACCGCCGAGCACGGCCTGGTCGTGCTGCCCGACGCGCACGGCGGCACACTGGCCTGGCACTTCACCGTGACCGGCGCCCGGGCCGACGGCAGCCCGGTGCGCCAGGAGGTGTACGTCGACGCGCGGGTCGGCGGCATCGCCCTGTCGTACGACGGCATCGACGCGGCGGACGCCACGCCCGTGGCGGCGACGGGCGTACGAATGGACGGCACCGAGGCGGCGCTGAACGCCAACCGGGAGGCGGACGGCTCGTACACGCTGGTCGACTCCACCCGCGCCATGTTCCCGCGGACGGGCGGCCAGATACGCACCTACGACGCGCAGCGCAAGAACTACACGCTCGTCGCCGGCGGCCCGGTCACCGACGACGTCCCGCTGGTGACGTCTTCGGCCCAGCGCTTCGACGGGGCGAACACCACCTCCGGCGCGGTCGACGCCCACCTCAACGCCGCCAAGGTCTACGAATACCTCAAGGACCGGCTCGGCCGTGACGGCATCGACGGCAAGGGCGGCAGCATCCACTCCGTCGTCAACGTCGCCGCCAACGGCAAGGACTACGCCAACGCCTTCTGGGACGGCTCCAAGATGGTCTACGGCCACATGAACGGCGTACCGCTGTCCGTGGGCCTCGACGTGGTCGGCCACGAGATGACGCACGGCGTCACCGAGCACTCCGCCGGGCTCGTCTACCTCAACCAGCCGGGCGCCCTCAACGAGGCGATATCCGACTACTTCGGCAACGCCATCGAGACCGCCGACAAGGGCGTCGCCATGAGCGACCCGACGTCCGGACTCGTCGGCGAGTACCTCTGCAACGGCACCGAGCCGCTGGACGAGTGCGCCCTGCGCGACCTGAACGACGGCCGCGACGCGCGGAAGGACTACCTGCCCATCACGCTCGACGTCGACAACGGCGGAGTGCACTACAACTCCACCATCGTCGGCGGCGCGCTGTGGGACATGCGCAAGACCATCGACCCGAAGCTCGCGGACCGGATCGTCTACCAGGCCGCCGAGAACTACCTCACCCCGCTGTCGGGCTTCACCGACATGCGCAACGCCGTCACCCTGGCCGCGAAGTCCCTGAAGGTCTCCGAGGCCGACATGGCGGCGATCGGCAAGGCCTTCGACGACCACGGCATCGAGCAGGGCTGGGAGCACAGGAGCGGCACCCACGACGGCACCACCCTCGCCGCGGACGTCCTGCCCGCCTACGAGGTCTACGGCGGCATCGACGAGCAGGCCGCCCAGATCAGCGGCGACGTCTACGCCATCGGTCACGGCGACGCCATCGCCTGGGACCGGGGCGGGGCCGCGTTCGGCATCACCGTGGGCCGCTTCTCCAAGCACCCGCGGCACGAGCTGGCCGAGAAGGACGCCTACCTGCTCGACCCGTCCCTCGACGGCGACCGCGTCGTCTTCACCCGGATCGCCGCCGACGGCATCGGCGTCTACCAGGCCGGCGACAAGGGCCAGGGCGAGATCAAGCGGCTGGTCGACGAACCGGGCGCGGACGAGACCGAGCCGGTCACCGAGAACGGCGCCCTCGCCTACATCCGCACCACGCCCGACGACGAACAGGACGTGATGCTCCGCAGGGCCGACGGCACCACGGTCGAGGTGACGCCCGAGCCGGGCACCAAGGCGTCCCGCCTCGCCATGAGGAACGGCACGATCGCCTGGGCCGGCGGCGACGGGACGTACCTCCACGTCCACGACATCGCGACCGGCACGACGCAGAACAAGCGGATCTCCGGCTTCCTGTTCAACTACATCTCGGACATCCAGCTCACCTCGGACCGCGTCTTCTACCGTGTGACCGGCGGCTTCCTGATCCCGAGCACCACGCTGGGCTCGGCGCCCGCCGACGACGTGACCCGGATGGCGAACCTGCGCCACCCCACGGGCCTCTTCGTCGCCCAGTTCTCCGTGAGCGACGCCTACCTCGCGTACTCGACGTACGACCTCTGGGGCGCCCTCGGGTCCTGGAGCGGCCCCACGAAGGTGAAGGTCGCCAAGACCTCCGACGTGCTGGCCGGTGGGAACGACTTCATCCGCGTCTCCTGCTCCTCCGGCTCCCAGCTGGCCCCGTCCCTCGGTGACGGCCGGCGGATCGTGTGGCTCGACACCACCGCCGCCGCGACGGACGTCGTCACCCGCGACACCTTCGCGGGCACCTGCGACTAGCGGGGTACCCGGCCCCTTCGGCCGGCGTCGGTCCCTGACGAGGACGACGGCGGAACGGAGCACGGCCCGGTGGGCGACGGCGAGTCGGCCGATTCGCCCGGCCGGGCCGCGCCTCCGCGTGCGGCGCCGGACGGCCGCGCACGCCTACGATCGTCACGTGGCCGTCTTCTCGCTCCAGCGCACCGCGCCGCTCTCCCCCGAGGAGGCATGGCGCCGGCTCACCGCATGGCACCGCCACGGCGACGCGGTGCCGCTGACCAGAGTGACCGTGTCCACTCCCCCGCCCACCGGCGTGGGCACGGTGGTCGTCGCCCGCACGGGACTGGGCCCGCTCGCCTTCGCCGACCCCATGGAGGTCACCGTCTGGCAGCCCCCGCGCGACGGCGCCCCGGGCCGGTGCCGGCTGGACAAGCGGGGCCGGCTGGTGCGGGGGTGGGCCGAGATCGAGGTCGGGACGGGGCCCGGCGGCCGGGCCCGCGTCGTGTGGCGCGAGGAACTGGGCGTCCGTGCGCTGCCGCGCCTGTGCGACCCCCTGCTGCGCCGGTCGGGGCGGTTCGTGTTCGGGCGGGCGGTGAACCGTCTGCTCCGGCACCCCTGACCGGGCTCCGGCCCGCTCAGGCCACGGAGCCGATCCGCCCGGCCGGCGAGGACGCGTCGTGGTGGATGGGGGTGTGGGCGCCGGTCAGCGAGACGCCGCTGCCGCCGCGCCGGGCCGCGACGATCTCCGCCGCGATCGACAGCGCCGTCTCCTCGGGCGTCCGCGCGCCGAGGTCCAGGCCGATGGGCGACCTGAGCCGGGCCAGCTCCAGTTCCGTGACGCCGACCGCGCGCAGACGCTCGTTGCGGTCCAGGTGGGTGCGGCGGGAGCCCATCGCGCCGACGTACGCGACCGGCAGGCGCAGGGCGAGTTCGAGGAGCGGTATGTCGAACTTGGCGTCGTGGGTCAGCACGCACAGCACCGTGCGCGCGTCGACCTCCGTGCGCTTCAGATACTCGTGGGGCCATTCGACGACGATCTCGTCCGCGTCCGGGAAGCGGGCCTCGGTGGCGAAGACGGGGCGCGCGTCGCACACCGTGACGTGGTAACCGAGGAACTTGCCGACGCGGACCAGCGCCGACGCGAAGTCGATCGCCCCGAAGACGATCATGCGCGGGGCCGGTACGGAGGACTCGATCAGCAGGGTGAGCGGTGCTCCGCAACGCGAGCCCTGCTCTCCGATCTCCAGCGTGCCGGTGCGGCCGGCGTCCAGGAAGGCGCCCGTCTCCGCGGCCACCGTGCGGTCCAGCTCGGGGTGGGCGCCGAAGCCTCCGGTGTGCGAGCCGTCCGGCCGGACGACGAGCGCGCGGCCCATCAGCTCCGCCGGACCGCTCACCACCCGCGCCACCGCCGCCGCCTCCCCACGGGCGGCGGCGGCGAGCGCGGGGGCGAGCACCGGCCGGGCGGGACCGTCCGCCCGGACCGGTGTGACGAGGATGTCGATGACTCCGCCGCAGGTCAGGCCCACGGCGAAGGCGTCCTCGTCGCTGTAGCCGAAGCGCTCGAGGACGCTCTCGCCGTCCTCCAGCGCCTGTCGGCACAACTCGTAGACGGCCCCTTCCACACAACCGCCGGAGACCGACCCGATCGCCGTGCCTTCCGCGTCCACCGCGAGGGCGGCGCCGGGCTGGCGGGGCGCGCTGCCGCCGACGGCCACGACCGTGGCCACCGCGAAGTCGCGTCCCTGCTCGACCCACCGGTGCAGCTCTTCGGCGATGTCCAGCATGTGTCGGTCTCCTTGTCCAGCGGTGATATGGAAGGGGTTCCCGTGGGAGCGGCTAGTGCACGCCCAGCCAGCTCTCGATGGGGCTGAGGGCGAAGTAGACCAGGAAGATCGCCGTGAGGGCCCACATGAAGGCCCCGATCTCCCGGGCCTTGCCCTGGGCGGCCTTGATGACGACGTAGGAGATGACGCCGGCCGCGACTCCGGGGGTGATGGAGTACGTGAACGGCATGATCACCACGGTCAGGAAGACCGGGATGGCGGTGGCGCGGTCGCCCCAGTCGACGTGGCGGGCGTTCATCATCATCATGGCACCGATGACGACGAGGGCGGCCGAGGCGACCTCCTGCGGCACGATCGCGGTGATCGGAGTGAAGAAGAGGCAGGCCGCGAAGAACAGGCCGGTGACGACGGAGGAGAAGCCCGTACGGGCCCCCTCGCCCACGCCCGTCGCGGACTCGACGAAGACGGTCTGGCCGGAGCCGCCCGCCACACCGCCGACGACACCGCCGGCACCGTCGATGAACAGCGCCTTGGACAGGCCCGGCATACGGCCCTTGTCGTCGGCGAGGTTGGCCTCGGTGCCGACGCCGATGATGGTGGCCATCGCGTCGAAGAAGCCGGCGAGGACCAGGGTGAAGACGACCACCGAGACGGTCATGACGCCCACGTCGCCCCAGCCGCTGAACGACACGTCGCCGAAGAGGGAGAAGTCGGGCATCGACACGGGGCTGCCGTGCAGTTCCGGAGCGCCGTTCACCCACTGCTTGGCGTTGATGACGTCGGCGGCGTTCAGGATCGCGGCGACGACGGTGCCGCCGATGATGCCGATGAGGATGGCGCCGGGGACGTTGCGGGCCTGGAGGGCGAAGATCAGCAGAAGCGTGCCGGCGAAGAGCAGCACCGGCCAGCCGGCCAGCTCACCCGCGGGGCCCAGGATGACGGGACCGCCGCCGGGCGCCGGGTTGCGGCCGACGAAACCGGCCTTGACGAGGCCGATGAAGGCGATGAACAGGCCGATGCCCATGGTGATGCCGTGCTTGAGCGGCAAGGGGATCGCGTTCATGATCATTTCACGCAGGCCGGTGACGACCAGCAGCATGATCACGACACCGTAGGCCACACACATGCCCATGGCCTGGGGCCACGTCATGTTGGGCACGACCTGGCCGGCGAGGACGCCGGACACGGAGAGGCCGGCGGCCAGGGCGAGCGGCACCTTGCCGACGAAGCCCATCAGGAGGGTGGTGAAGGCCGCGCCGAGCGCGGTCGCCGTGATCAGGGCCTCCTGGCCCAGG
The DNA here is from genome assembly GCF_044390505.1 of Streptomyces sp. NPDC018947. Taxonomy (NCBI): domain Bacteria; kingdom Bacillati; phylum Actinomycetota; class Actinomycetes; order Kitasatosporales; family Streptomycetaceae; genus Streptomyces; species Streptomyces sp. NPDC018947. Next base: position 56,567 of record NZ_JBIRZD010000022.1, on the reverse strand, counting down.
CTGTGTCCGGCCACGTCCTCGCCGGACAGGATCACGGGGTTGAGCAGCAGGATGTACGCCATCGCCATGAAGGTGGTGACGCCGCCGCGCACTTCACGCGCGACCGTGGATCCCCGGTGGGATATGTGAAAGTAGCGGTCCAGCCACGACCGGCCGGCCGGGATGCGGGAACCCGCACCCGCGTCCTCGGCGGTGGTCGTGGGCTCCACTGACTGCTGGGTCATGGTGCCGTCTCCCAAGGTTCAAAGGGGCACCCGGTCAGCCGCCCTTGCGGCTGCGGGATTTGGGATGTGCACGACCCGGGGGACGGCCCGAGACGAACGCATGGTGATGGTGCTCAAGGACCGCGAGCGGAGCGGAACTTGGAAAGGCTCCGGGCGGCGCGGAGTGTGTGACGTTCCGTGCGCCGCCCGGAGAGTCACTACGCCGTACCGGTGAGGTGCTCCGGTCGGACCGGCGTGCGGTCCAGCGTCAGCCCGGTCGCGTTGCGGATGGCCGCCAGGACCGCCGGCGTGGACGACAGGGTGGGTGCCTCGCCGATACCGCGCAGCCCGTAGGGGGCGTGGTCGTCGGCGAGTTCGAGCACGTCGACCGGGATGGTGGGCGTGTCGAGGATCGTGGGGAGCAGGTAGTCCGTGAAGGACGGGTTCCTGACCTTCGCCGTCTTCGGGTCGACGACGATCTCCTCCATCACGGCGACGCCCATGCCCTGGAGGGTGCCGCCCTGGATCTGGCCGATGACGGAGAGCGGGTTGAGGGCCTTGCCGACGTCCTGGGCGCAGGCCAGCTCGATGACCTTCACCAGGCCCAGCTCGGTGTCGACCTCGACGACGGCGCGGTGCGCGGCGAAGGAGTACTGGACGTGGCCGTTGCCCTGGCCGGTGCGCAGGTCGAAGGCCTCGGTCGGCCGGTGCCGCCACTCCTCCTCGACCTCGACTGTCTCGCCCTCCAGGACGTCCACGAGGTCGGACAGGACCTCGCCGCCGTCGGTGACGACCTTGCCGCCCTCCAGCAGGAGTTCGGCGGTCGCCCAGGCCGGGTGGTAGGAGCCGAACTTGCGGCGCCCGATCTCCAGCACCTTCTCGCGGACCAGCTCGCAGGCGTTCTTCACGGCGCCGCCGGTGACGTACGTCTGCCGGGAGGCCGAGGTCGAGCCGGCCGAGCCCACCTGGGTGTCGGCGGGGTGGATCGTCACCTGGGTGACGCCCAGCTCGGTGCGGGCGATCTGCGCGTGGACGGTGACGCCGCCCTGGCCGACCTCCGCCATAGCGGTGTGCACGGTGGCGACGGGCTCGCCGTTGATGACTTCCATGCGCACCTTGGCGGTGGAGTAGTCGTCGAAGCCCTCGGAGAAGCCGACGTTCTTGATGCCGACCGCGTAGCCGACGCCGCGGACGACGCCCTCGCCGTGCGTGGTGTTGGACAGGCCGCCGGGGAGCTGGCGCACGTCGGCGCCCTCGCTGGACTCCCACTGGCGCTCGGGCGGCAGCGGCATCGCCTTGACGCGGCGCAGGAGTTCGGCGACCGGGGCGGGCGAGTCCACGGGCTGGCCCGTCGGCATGATCGTGCCCTGCTCCATGGCGTTGAGCTGCCGGAACTCCACCGGGTCCATGCCGAGCTTCTTCGCCAGTTTGTCCATCTGCGCCTCGTAGGCGAAGCACGCCTGGACCGCGCCGAAGCCGCGCATGGCGCCGCAGGGCGGGTTGTTGGAGTAGAGGGCGACGGCCTCGATGTCCACGTCGTCGATCACGTACGGGCCGACCGACAGCGAGGAGGCGTTGCCGACGACCGCCGGGGAGGCGGAGGCGTAGGCGCCGCCGTCCAGGACGATCCGGCACTTCATGTGCGTGAGCTTGCCGTCCTTGGTGGCGCCGTGCTCGTAGTACAGACGCGCGGGGTGGCGGTGGACGTGGCCGAAGAAGGACTCGAAGCGGTTGTAGACGATCTTCACGGGCTTGCCGGTGCGCATCGCGAGCAGGCAGGCGTGGATCTGCATCGACAGGTCCTCGCGCCCGCCGAAGGCACCGCCGACGCCGGAGAGCGTCATCCGCACCTTGTCCTCGGGCAGGCCGAGCACGGGCGCGATCTGGCGCAGGTCGGAGTGGAGCCACTGGGTGGCGATGTAGAGGTCGACGCCGCCGTCCTCGGAGGGCACCGCGAGGCCGGACTCCGGGCCGAGGAAGGCCTGGTCCTGCATGCCGAAGTAGTACTCGCCCTTGACGATGACGTCGGCCCGCTTGGCGGCCTCGTCGGCGTTGCCGCGGATGATCGGCTGGCGGTGCACGATGTTCGGGTGCGGGACGTGGCCGCTGTGGTGGTCGTCGCGGTTCTCGTGGACGAGGATCGCGTCGGGGGCGGTCGCGGAGGCCTCGTCGGTGATGACGGGCAGCTCCTTGTACTCGACCTTGACCTTGGCGGCGGCGCGGCGCGCGGTCTCCGGGTGGTCGGCGGCGACGATGGCGACCGGCTCGCCGTGGTGGCGGACCTTGCCGTGGGCGAGGACGGGGGTGTCCTGGATCTCCAGGCCGTAGTGCCGTACGTCGGTGGGCAGGTCGTCGTAGGTCATGACGGCGTAGACGCCGGCCATGGCGAGGGCCTCGCTCGTGTCGATCGAGACGATCTCGGCGTGCGCGACCGTGGAGCGCAGGATCTGGCCCCAGAGCATGTCCTCGTGCCACATGTCGGACGAGTACGCGAACTCGCCGGTGACCTTGAGGGTGCCGTCCGGGCGGAGCGTGGACTCGCCGATGCCGCCCTTGGTCTTGGAACCCTGCGTGATCTTGGTGGGTGCGCCGTTGGCAGCCATGATCAGACCCCCTCGGACTGACGCGCGGCCGCCAGGCGGACCGCGTCCATGATCTTCTCGTAGCCCGTGCAGCGGCACAGGTTGCCCGACAGCGCCTCGCGGATGTCCGCGTCGGTCGGGTTCGGGTTGCGCTCCAGCATCTCGTCGGCGGCGACGAGGAGTCCGGGCGTGCAGAAGCCGCACTGGACGGCGCCGGCGTCGATGAACGCCTGCTGGATCGGCGCGAGTTCGGCGGCCTCGCCGGTCTGTGAGTCGGTGCCCTTGGCCTGCCAGCGCTTGGCCTGGTCGAGGGTCGTGCCCTCGCCCCTGCCCTCGGCGCCGCCGCAGGCGCCGGTGGCGCAGCCCTCGGAGCGCTGCTTGGCGTAGTCGGCGAGGCCCTCGACCGTGACGACCTCGCGGCCCTGCGCCTGTCCGGCCGCGACCAGGCACGCGCAGACCGGCACTCCGTCGAGCCGGACGGTGCAGGAACCGCACTCGCCCTGCTCGCAGGCGTTCTTGGAGCCGGGCAGGCCGAGCCGCTCGCGCAGCACGTACAGCAGGGACTCGCCCTCCCAGACGTCGTCGGCTTCCTGCGGACGTCCGTTGACAGTGAAGTTGACGCGCATTACGCAGCTCCCTCCGTGCGGCGGGCGCCGCGGTACGACTCCCAGGTCCAGGTGAGTGTCCGGCGGGCCATGACGCCGACCGCGTGGCGGCGGTAGCTCGCGGTGCCCCGGACGTCGTCGATCGGGTTGCAGGCGGCGGAGCACAGGTCCGCGAACTGCTTGGCGACCGACGGGGTGATGATCTTTCCGTTGTCCCAGAAGCCGCCCTCCTCGAGCGCCGCGTTCAGGAACTCCTCCGCGGCCGTGGCCCGGATCGGGGTGGGCGCGGCCGAGCCGATGCCGGTGCGGACGGTACGCGTTTCGGGGTGCAGGGCCAGGCCGAAGGCGCACACGGCGATGACCATGGCGTTGCGGGTGCCGACCTTCGAGAACTGCTGCGGGCCGTCGGCCTTCTTGATGTGCACCGCGCGGATCAGCTCGTCGGGCTCCAGCGCGTTGCGCTTCACGCCCTTGTAGAACTCGTCGATCGGGATGAGGCGCCTGCCCCGCACCGACTCGACCTCGACCTCGGCGCCGGCGGCGAGCAGCGCCGGGTGGGCGTCGCCGGCCGGGGAGGCGGTGCCGAGGTTCCCGCCCACGCCGCCGCGGTTACGGATCTGCGGGGAGGCGACCGTGTGCGACGCGAGGGCGAGACCCGGCAGCTCGGTGCTCAGGTTCTCCATGATCCTGGTGTAGGGCACGGAGGCACCGAGCCGTACGGAGTCCTCGCCGGTCTCCCACTCGGTCAGCTCGCCGATGCGGTTGAGGTCCATCAGGTACTCGGGCCGACGGTGGTCGAAGTTGATCTCGACCATCACGTCGGTGCCGCCCGCGATCGGCACTGCGGTGGGGTGCTCGGCCTTGGCGGCGAGCGCCTCCTCCCAGCTGGCGGGGCGAAGGAAGTCCATGACCGGCTCTCTTCTTCGTCTCGTGGGGCATGCAGATTGAGCCAATCCGTGTGCGGCGGGCCCGGCTCGTTCATGTGCTGTTTACGTGAAGTGGGCTCAGTACACCGTCCGGTGCTCCACCAGGGTCAGTCGCAGAAACCATGAAGGAGTTGGCTGGCCAGGGCGGGCATCTTGTAGATTCGTATGAACGGGAGTCCTCAGTGGCCTCCGCGCTTTCCTCCGGAAACGGGCGACACAGCCGCGTGACCTGGAACACTTCGAGACAAAGAACGGCGGCGACGAGAATGCGGCTGCGCGCACTGCTGGACACCGACGCGCTGGGCCTCAGGCTGCTCGGTGGCGAGGACGAGCTGGACCGTTCGGTCCGGGGGGTGATGACCACCGACCTTCGGGACCCGAGCCGCTACCTCTCCGGCGGCGAGCTGGTCCTCACCGGCCTCGCCTGGCGCAGGGACACCGCCGACTCCGAGCCGTTCGTACGGATCCTGGTGCAGGCCGGGGTGGCCGCCCTCGCCGCCGGTGAGGCCGAGCTGGGGAGCGTGCCCGACGATCTGGTGGCGGCGTGCGCGAGGCACCGGCTGCCGCTGTTCGCGGTGCACGAGTCGGTGGCGTTCGCGACCATCACCGAGCACGTCGTGCGGCAGGTGTCCGGCGAGCGCGCCGGGGACCTCGCGGCCGTGGTGGACCGGCACCGCAGGATGATGACCTCCGGCCCGGCGGGCGGCGGCCCCGACGTGGTGCTGGACCTGCTCGGCTCCGACCTGGACCTGCGGGCGTGGGTGCTGTCGCCGACCGGGCGGCCGGTCGCGGGCCCCAAGGACTCGGGCCCCGCGCTGCCCGCCGAGGTGTGCGCGAGACTGGCCGCGGAGCATCTGGCCGCGACCCGCGCGGGCCGCCGGGCCCCGCACCGGGTGACGCTGGGCACGACGACGTACAGCCTCTTCCCGGTGCGGGGCGGCGGTCCGCGCCCGGCGGTGGCCGGTGCGGGCCGGACCCCGGCGACGCTGCGCGACGTGCGCGCGTCCGTGCTGTCGGACTGGCTGCTGGTCGTGTCGGCGGACGCCGGGGAATGGCCCGAGGAGCGGCTCGACCTGCTCCAGGGCGTCACGCAGCTCATCGCGGTCGAGCGGGACCGGCGGGACGCGGCGCGCACGGTGCGCCGGCGGCTCGCGCAGGAGGTGCTGGAACTGGTGCAGACGGGCGCGGCGCCCGCCGAGATCGCGGCCCGGCTGCGGGTCGCGGCACCGGTGCTGCTGCCGGGCCTCGGCGCGGCCCCGCACTGGCAGGTGGTCGTGGCCCGCGTGGAGTGGGACGACGGCGAGGGCGAGGACGGCCAGGTCGCCCAGCGGCTGCTGGAGGAGATCCTCGTCGACCCGCAGGCCAGCGGACCCGAGCACTCCGACCGCATAGCCGTGGCCCACACCGGCGACGAGGCCGTCGCGCTGGTGCCGCTGCCCGCGGTCTCCGCCGAGCACGACGGCTCCGAGACCGGGATCCACGCCGACGCCCTGCTGGCCGCCGTACGGGACCCGCTGGAGGCCGGCCTCGACGGCGACGGGCGCGTCACGCTCGGCGTCAGCGCGGCCGTGCACTCGGCGGAGGGGCTGCGCGGCGCGCTCGAGGAGGCCCGGCACGCGCGCCGGGTCGCCGCGGCACGCCCGGGCCGGGTGTGCGCGGCCGGACACCAGGAACTGGCCTCGCACGTCCTGCTGCTCCCCTTCGTCCCCGACGACGTGCGGCGCGCCTTCACCGCCCGGCTGCTGGACCCGCTGCGCGACTACGACCGCCGCCACCGCGCCGAGCTGATCCCGACCCTGGAGGCGTTCCTCGACTGCGACGGCTCCTGGACGCGCTGCGCGACCCGGCTGCACCTGCACGTCAACACGCTGCGCTATCGCGTCGGGCGGATCGAGCAGTTGACGGGGCGTGACCTGTCGCGCCTGGAGGACAAGCTCGACTTCTTCCTGGCGCTGCGGATGAGCTGAGGCGCGAAGAGGGCGCGCGGCGCGGGGCGGGCAGCGCGCCGCGCGCCCCGCGTTCGCGGCCGGAAGTCCCCCGACTTTGTGAATTTTTTCACCCATCCCCTTGGCCGGGCCCCCGTTTCATGCTGAGATGCCGCCACCACTCGACGGCTCGACGGCGTGCTAGGGGAGGGCGACGTGGCGCATTCCGCCATGGCTGGTGCTGGTTGGGGAACGAACGAGGGTGACGATCCGCTCCAGACCGCGGTGTGGCGGCTGCGCTCACGCGCCTGCTGGGCCGACGCGGTGGCCCTGCTGCAACCGGCCGGCGCGGCCGTCGCGCTCCAGCGGGCGGCGCTGCTGGTGGAACGGTGCCTCTACACCGAGCAGGGCTGGGCCGAGGCGGAGGACGCGCTGCGCACGGCCGAGGCGCTGGCCCACACCGACGAGGAGCGCGGGGCCGCCGCCTGCGAACGCGGGCAGCTCGCCTACGCCGCCACCGTGCACGGCGTGCGCGACCGGGCCGACGAGGCGCGGGCCGCGCTGGGCCGCGCGGCGGCGTTGATCGCGCCGGGTTCGCGGGGGCGGGCGCTGCTGGACTTCCGGCGCGGGCTGGTCGCGGAGAACCTCACCCGCTCGCCGCAGGCCGCCCGCGCCGCGTACCGGCGGGCCCATGCCGGGGCGACCGCGCAGGGCGATCCGCTGCTCCAGTCCTCCACCTGGCGGCACCTTGCCGGACTCGCCCTGAGGGACGGCGAGTTGACGGAGGCGCGGCACGGATTCGCCGAGTCGCTCCGGCTGCGTGAGGAACTGGGCTACCTCGTCGGCACGGCACCGGCCCTGGTGTCGCTCGCCGACACGGAGTCCGAGCCGGAGGCGTCCCGGCTTCGGGAGGAGGCCCGCCGCCTGCTGCGCCTGCTCGGCGGTGTACCGACGTGGCTGGCACGCCAGTTGGCGCCGCCCGCCGCGGGTGCGGCGACGGCCTGAGCGCCGGACCGGGCGGCGGGGCCCGGCGGCGGTCGCGGAAGCCGTGCCGGCCGCACCGGTCGCATCGCGTGCCTCGTCCACGCCGGTCGCGCCGGTCGCGCCGGTCACGGGAACCTGCTCCAGCGCGGTGCCGTCGTGGCCCAGGCCTCGTCCCACCGGGCGAGGTTGCGCCGGTGCAGCACCAGGCCGGTGACCGCGTGCACGGCGAGACCGGTGAGGACGACGCCGAGGAAGGCGAGGATCGCCCAGCCCATGGTGCGGCTGCGGATCTGCCCGGTGTCCAGGGGCGGCTCGGTGATCCTGCCCGCGGAGTCCGCCCAGACGTGGACGGTGCTTCCGGCAGTCAGTCCGGGCTCGACGTCGGCCTTCCCGGTGCGGGGCCTGCCGTCGGGGCCGGTGAAGCGGACCTCGACCGGGTAGCGGGTCTTCTCCGCCTCCTCCGAGCCGGGTTCGGGATGGCGCGGGGCGTCGTGCACGAGGACGGCCGGGAGGTGGTCCCGGGTGCTTTCCTGGCGCGCCGCGGTGTCACGGTAGTGCCGGTACGCGGTGTCGCCGACGACGAACATCGCCGCCGGGGCCGCCGCCAGCACGGCGAGCAGCAGCCCGAGGGCGATCCACGCCTGCATCCGGTCGGTGCGCCGGCGCAGGGGGTTGCGTCGCCACCGCCACAGCGCGACGTACGGATGCCGCCGGGGTCCGGGTTCCGGGGGCGGCTGGGCTTGCGGTATCTCGCCGGCCACGGTGTGCCTCCTTCCAGGGTCCGGGCAGCCGGGGCGGGGCCGTGCGGTGCCGGGGGGGCATCGCACGGCGGTGGGCGGCGGGCGGCTGGTCCCGCCGGTGGGCGAGGATCCGCCCCGCGACAGCGCCGGCGCGGGGCGGAGTCGGTGGGCCGGTGCCCGCCCCCGGGCCCGGGGCGCGGGGGGGGGCCCCCCCCCGCCCCCGGGGGGGGGGGCGGGGCGGGGGGCGGGGGGGGGGGGGGGCCGCCGGGCCCCGGGCGGGGCCGGCCCGGCGGGGTACAGGCCCGGG
>NZ_JBIRZD010000022.1:0-48286 GCF_044390505.1 Streptomyces sp. NPDC018947 | reverse complement strand
GGGGGGGGGGGGGGGGGGGGGGGGGGGGGCCGGCGCGCGGGGGGGGGGGGGGGGGCCCCCCCGCCCCCCCCCCCCGGGGGTGGGGCCGTGGCCGTGGTCAGGAGGGGTGCTGGTCCGGCCGGTCCCGGTCCGGGTCCGGCCGGTCGGGATCCTGGCCAGGGCGGTCGGGGTCCAGGTCCGGACCGTCCGGGTCCAGGTCGGATTCCATGGTCGACGGGTGGGAGTGCGCGGCCTCCAGCAGCTTGGCGGCCCCGCGGACGGCGGCGGTGTGCGGCGCCGGCACGGCCCGCAGCGGCGCGTGCAGCCGGGCGGTCAGCCGGCAGGTGATCTCGGGACGCAGGGCTCCCCCGCCCGCCAGCAGCGGCCCCCGCCCCAGGGCGTCGACCATCAGGGACGTGCGGTCCTGGCGCAGCATCGAGGTCACCATCTCGGCCACCGCGTCCGCGATCACCGTCGCCGGCGTCGCCGCGTCCAGGTCGCCCGTGCCCAGCGCGGTGCGGCGCGCGTCGAACACGGCGCCGTCCACCAGCAGCACCACCTCGGTGAGATGGGCACCGAGGTCCACCACCAGCAGTGGACGGGACAGGTCCGCACCGGCCGCGAGGGCGACGGCCCGCGCGCTGGGGACGGTCAGCACGCTGCGCGGACGCAGTATCTCCACCGCCGTACGGGCCTCGGCGCGGTAGGCGAAACCGTCGAGGACCGGCGCGGTCACCACGACCAGCGGACGGGTGAAGCGGGGCAGGCGGTGCCCCAGCAGCCGGTCGAGCATCCGCGCCGTCCCCGGGGTGTCCACGATGGACCCCCGCTGGATCGGGTACACCGCGCCGGCGCCCGGGAACGTCACCGTGGGAACGTCCAGGATCATGCCCCGGCCGGCGACCCACGCGCGGGTGCGGGCGCTGCCCATGTCGAGGGCGACGCCGCTGCACTGCCGGCACATGGGCCACGGCCGGTGCCGGGCCAGGGCGGCACGGGGCCGCCGGATCACCGTCATCGTCCGGCCTCCCGCACCTGCTGGCAGCGGGCGCAGTAACGGGCCTGCGGCACGATCATCAGACGCTCGCGCGCGATCGGGCGCCGGCACAGGTGGCAGGAGCCGTAGCGGCCCGCGTCCATCCGGTCGAGGGCCGCCTCGACGTCGGCCAGGACCATGCGCGCGGAGGCCGCGAGCTTGACCCGGACCTCGGTCTGCGCGGCGGAACAGCTCTCGAGCCGGTCGTCGGCGCGGGACGGGACGGCCGCGATCTGCCGGAGCTGCTCCTCGCGGAACAGCCGCTGCTCGAGGAGGTTCGCCCGCAGCTCGGCGAGGTCCTCGGGCGACAGCCGCGTGTCCTGGCCGCCGATGATCTGTTGGTTCACCACTTCACCCCTCAGCAGGGCGGGAGACGAGAAACGGGACGGTGCTCAGGCGGCGGCGCGGCGCTGGCAGGCGACGCAGAACCGCGTGTAGGGAAGGATCTCCAGACGCTCGCCGGGCACGGGCTTGCCGCAGCCGAGGCAGGTGCCGTAGGTGCCGTTCTCCACCCGGGCGAAGGCCTCCTCGATCTCCTTGAGCACCCGCTCGATGGCCGCCTTCTGCGCGGACATGAGCTGGTCCTCGGCGCTCTGCCCGGTCTCGTCGAGGGCCTGGAGCTGGGTCATGCGGGTGTTGCGCGCGTGTTCGAGGCGCTGGCGGGCCTCGTGAGCGGTCAGCCGCTCGGGGCGGGGTTCGATGCGGGAGGCGTCGAGCGACACGATGAGTCCTTTTCTCGGGTGGACGACGATCTCGGAGACGGCGGTTTCCCGGCGGTACGGCGAGTCGTCGGAGGTGCGGCGGCCGGCCGGCGGGACCGCGTGGGTGGTGCCGGGAGTACGAAGAAGTCCTGGTCACCCTCAACCCTGGCCGACCCGGCGGTGCTTTCCCATCGGGCGCAGACCCCATTTGCCCGGGGACGGAGCATCCACTGCCCCCTGTGCCGAGGCGTCCGTATGGGTGCGGGACACCGGGGAAATGGGGGTCGGACCCCATCGACCCGGCGGCGGACACGGGGCAGGCTGGCCCCAGGCTCGGTCGTGACCAAGGGCCGCAGCTCCCGACCGGGGGGCGCGATGACCGAAAGTAGAGGCCTACCGCGTCGCTAAGGAGGCGTACCCCCGGTGTCCCTGTTCTGGCGGATCTTCGGGCTCAACGCGGTGGTGCTGGGCTTTGCCACAGCACTGCTGCTGTGGGCTCCGGTGACCGTGTCCGTACCGGTCCTGCTGACCGAGGCCGTCATCCTCGTGGGCGGCCTCGGTGTCATGCTCGTGGCCAACGGCGCCCTGCTGCGCTGGGGCCTGTCCCCGCTGGACCGGCTCACGAAGCTGATGACCACGGTCGACCTGCTGCGTCCCGGGCAGCGGCTCCCGGTGTCCGGCGGCGGTGAGGTCCCCGAGCTGATCCGCACGTTCAACGCCATGCTGGAGCGCCTGGAGCACGAGCGGGCCACCAGCAGCGCCCGGGTGCTGCTCGCCCAGGAGGCGGAGCGGCGCCGTATCGCCCAGGAGCTGCACGACGAGGTCGGGCAGAGCATGACCGCGATCCTGCTGGTGCTGGGGCGCGCGGCGGACGACGCCGACGAACCGCTGCGCGGCGAGCTGCACCAGGCGCAGGAGATCACCCGGGAGAGCCTGGACGAGGTCCGCCGCCTGGTGCGCCGGCTGCGGCCGGGCGTGCTGGACGATCTCGGTCTGATCAGCGCGCTGACCTCGCTGACGCACGACTTCGCCACCCACACCGGTCTGCGGGTCACGCGCCGCTTCGACTCCGATCTGCCCGCTCTGGACCACGAGACGGAGCTGGTCCTGTACCGCGTCGCCCAGGAAAGCCTGACCAACGCGGCCCGCCACGCCGACGCCGAGTGCCTGGAGGTCGGCCTCGCGCGGGCCGACTCGTCGGTGGTCCTCGAGATCACCGACGACGGCCGCGGCATCGAGGCGGCGCGCGAGGGCGCGGGCATCCGGGGCATGCGCGAACGGGCCCTGCTCATCGGCGCCGCCCTCGACATCACCTCGGCACCCGGGGCCGGTACCCGGATCCGGCTCACCGCACCCGTACCCAGGAAGCAGCCCTGACCATGTCCGACCCGACCCAGTCCGACTCCGCCCCGTCCGCGCCGGCCGCGTCCGGGCCGTCCGCCTCCGATCCCTCCCGGATCCGCATCCTGCTCGCCGACGACCACGCGCTGGTACGCCGCGGGGTGCGCCTCATCCTGGACCGGGAGCCCGACCTGGAGGTGGTCGCCGAGGCCGGGGACGGCGCGGAGGCCATCGAGATGGCCCGCGCCCACACGGTGGACCTCGCCGTGCTGGACATCGCCATGCCCCGGCTGACGGGGCTGCAGGCGGCGCGCGAGCTGGCGGCGCTGAAGCCGGGGCTGCGCATCCTGATGCTGACGATGCACGACAACGAGCAGTACCTGTTCCAGGCGCTGAAGTCGGGTGCCTGCGGTTACGTCCTCAAGTCCGTGGCCGACCGCGATCTGGTCGCCGCCTGCCGGGCCGCGATGCGCGACGAGCCGTTCCTGTACCCGGGCGCGGTCACCGCCCTCATCCGCAACTACCTGGACCGGGTGCGGCACGGCGAGGAGACCGCCGACCACATCCTCACGCCGCGCGAGGAGGAGGTCCTCAAGCTGGTCGCCGAGGGCCACTCCTCGAAGGAGATCGCCGAGCTGCTGTTCATCAGCATCAAGACGGTCCAGCGGCACCGGGCGAACCTGCTGCAGAAGCTGGGCCTGCGGGACCGCCTGGAACTGACCCGGTACGCCATCCGCGCCGGCCTCATCGAGCCCTGAGGCCGCTCCCCGAACCGCCCGGAGCTCCGGTCGCTCACTCCCCGGCCGGGGCTCCGGGCTTCCCCCGCCCACCACGAAAGGGACGGCGCATGCGCCCCGCACCCTGGACCGCCCGCCCGGCCCCCACCGGGCCCCGGGCCTCCGGCGTGCCCGCCCCTGCCCCGCCCCGGGCGGCCACCCGGCGCCCCGCCCACCCGGTCGGCCCCCTCCCGGCAGCCGTCGCCGCGAGCGCCCCCTGCCCGGTGCCGGCCCTCCGCACCGACGGCCCCCACCGGGACCACGCCCGCCCCACGACGGGCCCCGACGACGCCCTCCCCGCGCCGGCCCCCCACACGGACGACCCCCGCCCCGGGAGGGGTCTCCTCCCGGCGGGCCCCGGCGCGGACATCCAGCGCGCCTCCGCACGTCACCGCTCCCCCGCACGCCGCCCCACGACGAGCCCCCGCGGGGAATCCCCGCGCACCGGGGCGGTGCCCCGTACGGACAGCCGCCCCCTCGCGGCAGCGGTCCTCACGCTGCTCGCCGTGGTGATGGCCCTGCTCCCCGCGTGGCCCGCGCCGGGGGTGCGGGTCGCGGGCGGGGCGTTGCCGGTGCATTCGGCGACGGCGGTGCCCCGTCCGGGCACCGGGTACCACGACGAGGACGGGTGCCCCGGTACCTGCGCCGCGCAGGCCAGGCCCCGGCACGACCACCTCGGTGAGCGCCCGGCCGCACCGGACCACCAGGCCACCACGGCGCAGGGGACCGGCACCACCCCGGTCGCCGACGGGCGGCGGACCTCGACGGCGTCCGTCCCCGTGTCCGTCTCCCCCGGCCGCACCAGCCACGACCGCGGACGGGCACCTCCCGCACTCTCCGGCACCTGAAGACGAGCCCGTACCTTCCCCTTCCCTCTTCCGCCGCGGCCGCGTGAGCCGCCGCCGCGGCGTGCCTGCCGGAGGCCCGTGTGAAACGTTCCCGTCCCCGTCCCCGCTCGGCGAGCACCCGGGCGCAGGCCCGCTCGCTGCGCCTGCGCGCGCTGATCGCCCTGGCGGTGATCGCCGTGTCGGTGGCCATCAGCCTCACCGTGCCGATCCGCCTCGGCCTCGACCTGCGCGGCGGCACCCAGATCGTGCTGGAGACCAAGTCCACGGCCACGACCAAGGCCGACCGCGAGGCCACCGACCGCACCGTGGAGGTGCTGCGCGGCCGGATCGACGCGCTCGGCGTGGCCGAACCCACCATCGTCCGTTCCGGCGAGAACCGCGTCGTCGTCGAACTGCCGGGCGTACAGGACCCGAAGAAGGCGGCCGACGTCCTCGGCCGCACCGCACAGCTCACCGTCCACTCGGTGCTCGGCGCGGCCGAGTCCGCCGAGGGCGCGGACGCGAAGCAGACCGACCCGTCCAAGGAGCGCGTGCTGCCGGACGAGACCGGCCAGCCGCTGCGGCTGAAGGCGGCCGACCTCACCGGTCAGGACGTCAAGGGTGCCGACGCCCGGTTCGACCAGCAGAACGGCGCCGGCTGGCACGTCACCGTCGACTTCAAGGACAAGGGCAGCGACCGCTGGGCCAAGGTGACCGGCGAGGCCGCCTGCAACCCGGCCGGTGACCCGAAGCGCCGGGTCGCCATCGTGCTCGACAACAAGATCATCTCCGCGCCGCAGGTCGACCCCTCGGTGGCCTGCAAGGCGGGCATCGCCGGCGGCTCCACGCAGATCACCGGCTCCTTCGACGACGCCGAGGCCCGCGAACTGGCCCTGCTCATCAAGGGCGGCGCGCTGCCCGTGCCCGTGGAGACCGTGGAACAGCGCACCATCGGCGCCACCCTGGGCGACGAGGCGATCTCCGCCGGTGCCTGGGCCGCCGTCATCGGCACCGCGCTGACCGCGCTGTTCATCATCGTCGTCTACCGGCTCATGGGCGCCCTCGCCACCCTCGCGCTGATCTGCTACGGCCTCATCTCCTACGCCGCCCTGGCCGCCGTCGGCGCCACGCTGACCCTGCCGGGCCTCGCCGGTTTCGTCCTGGCGATCGGCATGGCGGTGGACGCCAACGTCCTGGTGTTCGAACGCGCCCGCGAGGAACAGGCGCTGCGCACGCGTCCCAGTACGCGTTCGGCGCTGACGACCGGTTTCCGCAGCGCCTTCAGCGCGATCGCCGACTCCAACATCACCACCCTGATCGCCGCGGCGCTGCTGTTCTTCCTGGCCTCCGGTCCCGTGAAGGGCTTCGGCGTCACCCTGGGCATCGGTGTCCTCGCCTCCATGGTCAGCGCGCTGGTGATCACCCGGGTGCTGGCCGAGTTCGCCGCGAGCCGCCCGGCCGTCTTCCGCCGCCCGCACATCACCGGCATCTCGACCACCGGGCCGGTCCGTGACGCCCTGGTGCGCCGCGACCCCTTCCTGATGCGCCGGCCGCGCCGCTGGCTGGCCGCCTCCGCCGTCGCCCTGGTGCTGGCGGGCTCGGGCATCCTGGTGCGCGGCCTCGACTTCGGCATCGAGTTCACCGGCGGACGGCTCATCGAGTACTCCACCGCGACCGAGGTCGATCCCGACCGGGCCCGCACCGCCCTCGCCGACGCCGGCTTCCCGCGCGCGGTCGTCCAGTCGTCCGGCGACCACGACCTGACCGTGCGCACCGAGGAGCTGAGCAACGCCGAGGAGACCACCGTCACCAAGACCATCGGCGAGCTCGGGGGCAAGACGGAGAAGGTCCGCGACGAGCTGATCGGCCCGAGCCTCGGCGAGGAGCTGCGCCGGGACGCCCTGATCGCCCTCGGGCTCGCGCTCGCCGCCCAGTTGGCGTACCTCGCGGTCCGTTTCCGGCTGCTGTTCGGCACCGCCGCGGTCGGCGCGCTCGCCCACGACGTGGTCATCCTGGTGGGTGTGTTCGCCTGGCTCGGCAAGCCGATCGACGGGGTGTTCCTGGCGGCGCTGCTGACCGTGATCGGCTACTCGGTCAACGACTCGGTGGTCCTCTTCGACCGTATCCGGGAGCTGATCGGCAAGGACCGCAAGGCGCCGTTCGACCGGCTCACCAACCAGGCGATCCTGCAGACGCTGCCGCGCACGGTCAACACCGGTATGGGCGCGGTGCTGATCCTCGCCTCGCTGGCGGTGCTCGCCCAGGACTCGCTGACCGACTTCGCCCTCGCCCTGCTGATCGGCGTGGGGGTCGGCACGTACTCCTCGGTGTTCACCGCCGCGCCGCTCGCCGTCGAACTGCACGGACGCGGATCCGACGGGCGCACCGCGCGCCGCGGGGGCAGGTCCGGCGGGAAACCGGCGGCCCGGCAGCGCGCGGGGGAGCAGGAGCCGCGGGAGGTGACGCAGGAGGTCCGCTGAGGAGCCGGCGTGCGGGCCCTCAGAGCGCGGTGGCGAAGTGCTCGGCCACCAGGGCCCGCACCAGGTCCTGATCGCCGGTGATCAGCGCGTCCAGCAGGGCCGTGTGCTGGTGAGCGTCGGCGGTCAGGCCGGCCCGCCCCCGCACCGCGGGGGCGCCGACCGACGGCCACTGCGCGCGGCGGTGCAGATCACCTGCGACGCGCAGGAGCTGCTCGTTGCCGGCGAGCGCGAGCACCTCGCGGTGGAAGGCGCGGTCGGCCTCGGCGTAGGTCACCGGGCAGCCGGACGACGCGGCGCGGACGGTGGCCTCGGCGACGGGGCGCAGCCGGGCCCAGCGCTCGGCGGGGACCGTGCGGGCCAGCCGCAGCAGCACCGGGACCTCGATCAGGGCCCGCACCTCGGCCAGCTCGGCCAGCTCCCGGGCGTCCCGCTCGACGACGCGGAAACCCCGGTTGGGCACGACCTCGACGGCGCCCTCGAGGGCGAGCTGCTGCATGGCCTCGCGCACGGGCGTCGCCGAGACGCCGAACCGTTCGCCGAGCACGGGCGCCGAGTA
Source organism: Streptomyces sp. NPDC018947 (assembly GCF_044390505.1). Classification (NCBI taxonomy): domain Bacteria; kingdom Bacillati; phylum Actinomycetota; class Actinomycetes; order Kitasatosporales; family Streptomycetaceae; genus Streptomyces; species Streptomyces sp. NPDC018947. The sequence goes on along the minus strand of NZ_JBIRZD010000022.1, from coordinate 40,590 downwards.
CACCTCGCCGGGGCGCAGGTCGCCCGCGGTCAGCGCGGCGCGCAGGGCGTCGAGGACCTGCCCGCGCACGGAGGAGCGCCGGACCGGTGCTCCGGGCCGACCGGGCGGCGGCCGGCCGTGCGTGGTGTGCTCGGGCGCGTCGTCGCCCCCGGCGACGGCGTCGCGGTCCCGGGTGCGCTCCCGGTCGGCCGCGGCGGGCTGGGCCGGCACGCGTAAGGGCTGTGCGGCGGCGGGCCGCGGGTCCTCGGTCGCGTCGGGGACCTGGGCGCTCTGCTTCACGGGTCCTCCTCCAGGACGCGGCGGTCGCAGGGCCGTCGGGCGGGATGCCGTTCGGCCCGTCGAGCACCCTATGCGCACGACCCGTCAGTTCCCTTGTCGACGAACTTCGGTAAGGTAAGGCTTACCTGAAGCAGCCCGTTGTCCCGACGTGGATCGGTGGTCCCGCATGCCTGTCTCCCGCTCGGCCGTCGCGGACTCGTACGCCCGTCTGTCCGAGGTCCTGCCGGCACTGGGCGTGACCGAGACGGCCGCCGGGGAGGAACTGCCCGCCGGCGGGGGCTGGGCCGCCGCCGCCGCGCTCGCGGCGGGCGGCGCGGAGCTGGAGGCCTTCCTCGCCTGGGACGACGCCCAGGTGGTCCGGGACTACGGGCAGCGGGCCCGCCCGGACGTGGTCGCGAGCTTCGGACTGCACCGGTACGCCTGGCCCGCCTGCCTGCTGATCACGGTGCCGTGGTTCCTGCACCGCAGGGTGCCCCGCTATCCGGTGACGCACGTCGCCTACGACCGCGGGGCGCCCGGACTCCCCCTGGGCCGGATGGCCGCGCGCCCCGCCGGCTTCGCCTGTCTGCCCGGCGACCCGGCAGCCGCGCTGCCCGGTGCCCGGGTGGTCGCCGGCGAGGAGGCGCTGCGCGCCGAGGTGCGGGCCGCGGTCGCCGAGCACATGGAGCCGGTGCTCGCCGGCTTCGGGCCGCGCATGCGGCGGCGCGGACGCGCCCTGTGGGGCATGGCGACCGACGAGGTCGTCGAGGGCCTGTGGTACGTCGCCCACCTCCTCGGCGAGCAGGAGCGGGCCCGCCGGGAGCTGGAGCTGCTGCTGCCGGGCGCGACCGAACCGTACGTCGGCAGGGCCGCGTTCCGGGAGCTGACCGGGCCGGACGGTGAACCGCTGCACACCCGGGACCGGGCGAGCTGCTGCATGTTCTACACCCTGCGCCCCGAGGACACCTGCGCCACCTGCCCGCGCACCTGCGACGCCGACCGCGTCGGCAAGCTGCTCGCCGCCGCCGGCTGAGGGCCCGCGCACACGGCCCCGCGGCGTCCGCCGGCTCGGGCCGCGCTAAGATCATCCGGCGTCCGGCACGGTGTTTCACAACTTCCCCACGCGTCGCGGGAACTTTCCGTGGAACCACCCGTACGGGTATTCTTATTCGAACTCAACTCCCGCCCCTCATGCGGCAGTTCGAGCAGAACGCCGCCCTGTGCCCTTCCTCCTCACTCCCTTGGCGGCCTCTTGCCCCGAAACCCCCTGAGGGACGCCGGGTTTGGGCCACCATGGCGGGCGTTACGCCCTATCCCAAGGCAAGGGACCCCTGATGAGATTGACCGACATATCGCTGAACTGGCTGCTTCCGGGCGCCGTGCTGCTCCTGGGCGTGCTGGCGGCGGTGGCGGTGCTCGCGCGCGGCAAGCGATCCTCGGGGAAGGACGCGGGCGCGGACGACTCGTGGGAGCGTGCCGAGGAGCGCCGCAGGCGCAAGGAGGCCGTCTACGGCAGCGTCTCCTACGTCCTCCTCTTCTGCTGCGCCGCGGTCGCCGCGGCACTCTCCTTCCACGGCCTGGTCGGCTTCGGCGAGCAGAACCTCGGCCTGAGCGGCGGCTGGCAGTACCTGGTCCCGTTCGGCCTCGACGGGGCGGCGATGTTCTGCTCCGTCCTCGCGGTGCGCGAGGCCAGCCACGGTGACGCGGCGCTCGGCTCGCGCATCCTCGTGTGGACCTTCGCGTTCGCCGCGGCCTGGTTCAACTGGGTGCACGCGCCCCGCGGCGTGGGCCACGCCGGCGCCCCGCACTTCTTCGCGGGCATGTCCCTGTCGGCCGCGGTGCTGTTCGACCGCGCCCTGAAGCAGACCCGACGGGCCGCGCTGCGCGAGCAGGGCCTGGTGCCGCGTCCGCTGCCGCAGATCCGCATGGTCCGCTGGCTGCGGGCCCCCCGCGAGACGTACCGCGCCTGGTCGCTGATGCTCCTCGAGGGCGTGCGCAGCCTCGACGAGGCGGTCGAGGAGGTGCGCGAGGACAAGCGCCAGAAGGAGGAGACCCGCCAGCGCCGGCGCGAGCAGGAGCGCCTGGAGCGGGCCCAGCTCAAGGCCATCAGCCGGGGCCACGGCCACCGGGGCTTCCCCGGACGCGGCGGCCGGCAGGTCGAGGTCGAGGTGCAGCAGGTGGAGCGCGGATCCGAGCGCGCCGCAGCGGAGCCTGCCATATCCACCCCGGAGCCCCTGCCCGTACGCCAGCGTCCCTCGCTCCAGCCCGTTCGCAGCGGAACTGACCCGGTCACCGTCGACCTCACCGCGGAGGACGACACCCAGGCCCTGCCGCGCCTGGACTCCCTGGAGCGCAAGCTGAAGGACCTGGAGCAGCAGTTCGGCTGATCCGTCCCGAACGACCACTCGCCACAAGGGGCGTGACCGTGCGTCACGCCCCTTCGGCGTCTCAGGCGGCCTCGGCGTCCAGCTCGAACCAGACCGACTTCCCCCCGTCGTGCGACCGCACGCCCCAGGCGTCCGCCAGCGACCGCACCAGGACGAGACCCCTGCCGCCGGTGGCCTCGTCGGGGTCGGGGGCGCGCGGGGTGGGCAGACCGCTCTCCCCGTCCCGCACCTCCACCCGCAGCCCGCGCTCCGAGACCGTCGCGGTCAGCAGGGCGTCGTCGTCGGTGTGGACGAGCGCGTTCGTGACCAGTTCGCTGGTGAGCAGTTCCGCGACCTCCGAGCGCCCCGGTCTGCCCCACTGCCGCAGCAGCTCGCGCAGCGCCCGGCGGGCCTCGGGCACCGCCCGCAGGTCCGCCCGGCCGAGTCTGCGCCTGAGCTGTGGCACCGCCTGCCTCTCCATGTCCCCCGTCCGCGTAACGATGTCGGTTCCCCCTCTACTCGAACGCGTTCACGGAGGAATCCTTGCCCGGACGGGCCCCGGCCAGTCATGACGGGACCTCCAGGCGGTCGCCCCAGTGGTGGATCAGCTCGGTGACCTCGGGCAGCGGCAGTGGTACGGACGCCATGCCGCCCCGGCCGGCGAGCACCCCGAGGGCCTGGCTGCGCCGGCACACGATCCGGGCGGCGTCGTCCAGCGACAGCGCGCCCGCGAGGTGCGCGGCGGCGATCTCGCCCTGGGAGTGCCCGACGACCGCGTCGGGCCGTACGCCGTACGACTCCCAGGTGCGGGCCAGGGAGACCAGCACCGCGAAGAGCACCGGCTGGACGACGTCGACCCGGTCGAGGGCGGGCGCGTCCGGATCGCCGCGCAGCACGGCCTGCGGCGAGAACGCGAGGTACGGCTGGAGTGCTTCGGCGCAGTCGGTCAGGTGCCGGTGGAAGACCGGTGACTCGTCCATCAGCCGCACGCCCATCCCGGCCCACTGCGATCCCTGGCCGGGGAAGACGAAGACGGTCCTGCGGTCGGCCGTGGCGGCGTCCTGGACCAGGTGGCGGGCGCTCTCGCCGTCGGCGAGCGCGCGCAGGCCGGTCAGGAACGCGTCGCGGTCGGCGCCGACCACCACGGCCCGGTGGGTGAGTGCGGCCCGTCCCCTGTCGAGGGTGTGCGCGACCTCGGTGGGTGAAGCGTCGGGGTGGTCGCGCAGCCAGTCGTGCAGCAGTTCGGCCTGGCGGCGCAGTGCGCGCGGGTCGCGTGCCGACAGGGGCCACGGCACGGCCGCCGGGGCGGGGCCGGACATCTCGGGCTCCGGTTGCGGGGGTGCCTGTTCCAGGATGACGTGGGCGTTGGTTCCGCTGATGCCGAACGCCGACACCCCGGCGCGGCGCGGCCGGTCCACCTCCGGCCAGGGGGTGGGCTCGGGCAGCAGCACGGCGGCACCCGCGTCCCAGTCGACGTGCGAGGACGGGCGGTCCAGGTGCAGCGTGCGCGGCAGCATGCCGTGCCGCATCGCCATGATCATTTTGATCACGCCGGCGACGCCCGCGGCGGCCTGGGTGTGCCCGATGTTCGACTTGAGCGAACCGAGCAGCACCGGCCGTCCGGCCGGGCGGTCCTGGCCGTAGGTGGCGAGGACGGCCTGCGCCTCGATCGGGTCGCCCAGCGTCGTGCCGGTGCCGTGCGCCTCGACCGCGTCCACGTCGGCCGCCGCGAGTCCGGCCGTGTCCAGCGCCTGCCGGATCACGCGGCGCTGGGCGGCTCCGTTGGGTGCGGTCAGGCCGTTGCTGGCGCCGTCCTGGTTCACCGCGGAGCCGCGCAGGACGGCCAGTACCCGGTGCCCGTTGCGGGTCGCGTCGGACAGCCGCTCCACCACGAGGACGCCGACGCCCTCGCTCCAGGCGGTGCCGTCGGCGGCCTCGGCGAACGGCTTGCAGCGCCCGTCCGGGGCCAGTCCGCGCTGCCTGCTGAACTCGGTGAACATGCCGGGCGTCGCCATCACGGTCACCCCGCCGGCCAGCGCCATGGAGCACTCGCCCCGCACCAGCGCCTGGCGGGCCAGGTGCAGCGCCACCAGCGAGGAGGAACACGCCGTGTCGACGGTGAGCGCCGGTCCCTCCAGGCCGAGTGTGTACGCCACGCGCCCGGACGCCACGCTGGAAGTGGTGCCGGTCAGTACGTACCCCTCGTAGCCGGCCGGCGCGTCGGCCAGGCGCGAGCCGTAGTCCTGCGAGGTCGCGCCGAGGAACACACCGGTGTCGCTGCCGTGCAGCCCGGCGGGGTCGATCCCGGCCCGCTCCAGCGCCTCCCACGAGGTCTCCAGCAGCAGCCGCTGCTGGGGGTCCATCGCGTCGGCCTCGCGCGGGCTGATGCCGAAGAAGGCCGCGTCGAACCGGGCCGCGTCGTGGAGGAAGCCGCCATGCCGTACGTAGCTGCGCGCGCCGCCGCGCGGATCGGGGCCGAACAGGTCGTCCAGCCGCCAGCCGCGGTCCTCGGGGAACTCCGAGACGGCGTCGGTGCCTTCGGCCAGCAGCCGCCACAGGTCCTCGGGGGACCGTACCTCGCCGGGGAAGCGGCAGCCGATGCCGACGACGGCGACCGGTTCGTCCTCTCCGGGGGCCGCGCCGGGGGCGGCCGTCGTAGCGGGCGCCGTCCCGAGCAGTTCGCGCCACAGGTGGCGGGCCAGCCGGGCCGGGGTCGGATGCTCGAACAGAACGGTGGCGGGCAGGTGCAGGCCGGTGGCGGCGTTCATCCGCCGCCGCAGCTCGACCGCCGTCATGGAGTCGAGGCCGAGTTCGCGGAACGACCGGTCGGCCTCGACGCCCTCCGCGGAGTCGTGCTCCAGCACCAATGCCGCGCCGTCACGGACCAGGTCGAGCATCATCCGGTCGCGGTCGACCTCGCGCAGCCCCGCGAGCCGGTCCGCCAGGGACCGCCGGCCGGCTGCCGTGGTGGGCGGCTCGTTCTCCTCGCCGGCGGCCGGGGCCGGCGGCTGCGTGGCGGACGTTGCCGGGACGTCGGGCGCCGGCGCCGCGGCGGCAGGCCCGTCCCACCAGTGGCGCTCACGCTGGAAGGGGTAGGTGGGCAACGGCACGCGCCGTCGGCCCGGGTCGGCGAGGATCTCGGACCAGTCCACGGGTGCGCCGTGCGTGTGGGCCTCGGCCAGGCTGGTCATGAACCGCCGCCGGCCGCCGTCACCGCGACGCAGCGAGCCCACGGTGGCAGCGGGCACCCCGGCCGAGGCGGCCGTGTCGGCCACCGCGGCGAGCAGAGCGGGGTGCGGACTGCACTCCACGAACTGCCGGTGCCCGTCGGCCAGCAGCAGACGGACGGTCTCCTCGAACCGGACCGTCTGCCGCACGTTCCGGAACCAGTAGCCGGCGTCCAGACCGGCCGTGTCCACCACCTCGGCGGTGACCGTCGAATAGAACGGGATCTCCCCCGGCCTGGCGGACACCCCGGCCAGCGACTCGAAGAGGTCCTGACGGATCTCCTCCGTCTGCGCCGAGTGCGAGGCGTAGTCGACGGGCAGACGACGCGCCTGGAACCCCTCCCCGGCGACCCGGGCCACGAAGCCGTCCACCGCGTCGGGCTCGCCGGCGACCACCGTCGACACCGGCCCGTTCACGGCCGCGACCGACAGGCCGCCGGCAGCACCCCCGGCACGCCGCGCGACCTCGTCCGCGGGCATCGACACCACGGCCATCGCACCCCGGCCCGACAGACCCCGCAGTGCCCGGCTCCGCAGAGCGACCGCACGAGCCGCGTCCCGCAGGGACAGCGCCCCCGCCACATGGGCGGCCGCGATCTCCCCCTGGCTGTGACCCACCACGGCCGCGGGACGCACACCCAGGGAACCCCACAGACGCGCCAGCGACGTCATCACCGCGAACAGAGCCGGCTGCACCACGTCCACCCGGTCCAGCGACGGCGCACCGGTTTCCCCTCGGAGCACCGGCAGCAGCGACCAGCCGACGTGCGGCTCCAACGCCCGTGCGCACGCGCGCAGGTGATCCGCGAAGACCGGGAACTCCTCGTACAGCTCCAGCCCCATGCCGGCCCACTGCGATCCCTGACCGGGAAAGACGAACACGACGTCGCCCTGGACGGCCTGCCCCGTCACCACGTCCGGGGAGGACTCCGCACGGGACAGTGCCGCCAACGCCCCCATCCGGGCCTTATGGTCGTCGCCGGTCACCACGGCACGGTGCTCGAACAGCGCGCGGTGCCCGGCCAGTGTGTGGCCGACGTCGAGGGGCCTCAGGCCCGGTTCGGACACGAGGCGGGCACGCAGCCGGTCCGCCTGGTCACGAAGCGCGGCGGCGGAGCGGCCCGAGAGCACCCACGGCACCGTACGCGGTGGGGCCCCGTCCCCCGCGCCGTCGGTGCCGCCGGTCCCCTCCGGTGCCGTTCCCGCGGCCAGGACCACATGGCAGTTGGTGCCCCCGATGCCGAACGAACTGACGCCGGCGACGGCCGGACCCGTGCCGTCGGGCCAGGGTGTCGTCTCCTGGACGACGTTCAGCCGCAGCTCGTCCAGGGGGATGTCCGGATGGGCGCGGGTGAAGTTCAGGCTCGGCGGGATCCGGCGACGCGCCAGCGAAAGTACCGCCTTGACCAGGCCGGCGATGCCCGCGGCGCCCTCCAGATGGCCGATGTTCGTCTTCACCGATCCGACCAGCAACGGCCGGTCCGCCGTCCGGCCGGCGGACAGTGCGGCGCCCAGCGCGCCCGCCTCGACGGGGTCGCCGACGCGAGTTCCGGTGCCGTGCAGTTCCACGTATCCGACGTGGTCCGGGCTCACTCCGGCTCGCCGGTACGCCGCCCGCAGCACCTCCGTCTGCGCCCGCACGCTGGGACTGGTCAGGCTCGCGCCGCCGCCGTCGTTGTTGACCGCGCTGCCCCGGATCTCGCAGTAGACGACGTCACCGTCGGCCCGGGCCCGGTCCAGGGGCTTGAGCACGACGACCGCCCCGCCCTCGCCGCGCACGAATCCGTCGGCGCGTTCGTCGAAGGTGTGGCAGCGGCCGGTGGGCGAGAGCGCGCCGAACCGGGCGGCGGTCACGGCGCCCTCAGGAACGAGATTGAGGTGCACTCCACCGACGAGCGCGATCTCGCAGTCGCCCCGGCGCAGGCTCTCCGCCGCCAGATGCACCGCGACCAGGGAGGCCGACTGGCCGGTGTCCACGGTGAGGCTCGGCCCGTTCAGACCCAGGCTGTAGGAGACGCGGTTGGCGATGAGGCTCCGGTGCAGGCCGGTGAGGCTGTGCGCGCCGATCGTCGGCATGCCCTGGCGGTGCAGGAGGCGGGCGTAGTCGTCCGCGATCGCTCCGACGAACACACCGGCCGGACGGTCCCGCAGCGTCTCCGGGACGATCCCGGCGTCCTCCAGCGCCTCCCAGCACAGTTCCAGCGTCAGCCGCTGCTGCGGGTCCATGGTCCGTGCCTCGCGCGGCGAGATACCGAAGAACGCCGCGTCGAACCGGTCCACCGCGTCCAGGAACGCGCCCCGGCGGGCCGCCTCCTCGGCCGGCTCCTGCGGCCAACGGCCCGCCGGCACCCGCCCGACGGCGCTGCGTCCGTCCACCAGCAGGCGCCAGAACTCCTCGGGCGTGGCGGCCCCGGGGAGCCGGCAGGACACCCCGACCACGGCGATCGGCTCGTCGCCGGTACCGCCGTTGGTGTCAGTAGCCGATTCCAGCACGGCTGACATCACCTCCTGGTCATGAGGGAACGAGCGAGGACGGACGGATTCTCGAGGCCGACGGCGCGGCGGAGCGGGCGCGGCGGGATGCCCGCGGCGCCGTGAGCGTTCCCGCTCAGGTGTGCACGCGTGAGGAGAGGCGGAGGGGATCGGATCGAGAGGGGACCGGATCGTGGTGAAGGAGCTACCGGGTCCCGGTCCCTTCACCCGCCCGCCGGCGCACCGGGCAACGGCCCCTGTTCCGGCGGTTCTTGCGGCTCACTCGTCAGGACACACGAGACAGGTCCCGGAAGGCGGTGATGCGGTCGCCGACCGCCGACGCCACCGCGGCCTGCTGCGCGTTCAGATAGAAGTGCCCTCCGGGGAACGTGCGCATCGAGAAGGCCCCCTGAGTGAGCTGCTCCCATGCCCGGGCCTCGTCGAGGCTCACACGGGGGTCGCGGTCCCCGACGAGCACGCCGATCGGAGCGCCGAGCCGGTCGCCCTCCCGGTAGCGGTAGGTCTCGATCGCCCGGTAGTCGGCCCGTAGTGCCGGCAGGACCATGCGCAGCAGTTCGTCGTCGGCCAGCACACTGGGATCGGTGCCGCTCAGTGCGCGGATCTCCGCGATGATCTCGTCGTCGCCACGCCGGTGGACGTTCTCCTCCCGGTGGATCACCGGGGCCCGGCGGCCGGACGCGATCAGCCCGAGCAGCGCGCCCGGTGCCGAACGCTCGACGCGCAGCGCCAGTTCGAACCCGACGACCGCGCCCATGCTGTGCCCGAAGATGACGAGCTGCCGCTCCGGCGTGGGCGCCAGCAGGTCGCAGAGCCGGTCCGCCAGTGTGTGCACGTCGTCGATCGGCGTCTCCTTCCTCCGGTCCTGCCGGCCCGGATACTGGACGCAGACGACGTCGACGGCCGGCGCCAGTTCCCGGGCCAGGGGCAGGAACTGTGACGCCGCACCGCCGGCGTGCGGCAGGCAGAGCAACTGGACCGCGCCCGGCAACGCGGTTTCGTACCTGCGGAACCAGTGGTCCCGATCCGCGGCTACGGTCATCGGCAAAGACCCCCGTCTCAGGGCAGTCAGCCGGCACATCCTCCGTCTGACGAGCCTCACTCCGTCGGCAATCGAGCCTCAACGTAACCGGCGACCCGAGCGCGACGACAGCGATCACACCCCTACCCCTACCCCTGTCGTGCGGCCGCCCTGCCCCAGCTCGTCGTCCGCGACCCGCCCTGACCAGGCATGGAGCGGTGGCGGCGGTGCCGCCCGGTTCCGACCACGACCAGGCCGCCGGGGGCACCGCCATCCGCGGAGACGTCCGGACCGGACGCGCGGCGGTTCAGTGGTCCGCCGGCCCCACCAGGCACAGCTCCACCGGCAGACCGGAGCGACTGCTCACTCCGAGTTTCCGGTAGACCTTGGTGAGGTGCTGCTCCACCGTGCTCACCGTGATGAAGAGGGTCCGGCTGATCTCACGGTTGCTCCGCCCCTGTGCGGCCAGAGCCGCGACCTTGCGCTGGGCCTCACTGAGCAGGGCGAACCCGTGGATGTCCTTCCGCGCCGTCGGAGCGTCCTCCTGCGCCTCTTCGCCACCGGAACTCTGCAGCCTCCAGTAGAGCGGTTCGGCCCCGCAGATCTTGGCCATGCGCGTTGCCTGATGTGCGCTGAGCCTGGATTCGGTGAAGCGGCCGGACTCGAGCTCGGCGTCACTCGCATCGGCGAGCGCGACGGCCAGTTCGAGCCGGTCACCGGATTCGAGGAGCACCTTCACCGCGTCCCTCAGCAGGGAGGCCCGCTCCGGAAGGTTCAGTGTCGCGGCCATGATGCGCAGGGAGCGACCGTGCACCCGCTTGTCGTCGGCGTTCGTCAGCCTGAGTTGTTCCTCGATGACGGCCTTGGCACTCGGTGAGTCGTCGAGGCGCAACCACGCCTCCGCCAGGTCACTCCTCCAGGGGACGAAGTTCGGAAGGTCGAGATCGCATCTGGCGAGAAGGCGACCACACGCCTGAAGGTCCGCCACCGCCGCATACGGCCGGTCGCTCTCGATGTAGAAACGGCCGCGCGCATGCAGGAAATGCAGCCAGAAAGGATTTCGGTGCACTGAGGGAAGTGCCTCTTTGACGAGCGTCTCCGCCTCATCCATGTTGCCCATGGCGGTGGTGGCGTGGACGAGACCGGACAGCGGCAACCCGAGGGCCGCGCCCCAGTTGTGTTCAGGCATCGCGGTCAGGGCTCGGCGAGAGTGCCGCTCGGCATCGACGAGGTCGCCCCTGCGCACGGCCACCAGCCCCTGGACGGCCGCGAGTATCGCCACCCAGGCCACTGCCTGATGCGCTTCGGCCTCCGGCCCGAGCCGCTCGCACCAGCGCTCGGCATCGTCCAGCCTGTTGTCGAAGGTCAGGACGAGCAACGCGGACAGCGCGGTGACCGGGAGGGCGTCGGCGATTCGGCAGCTTTGCAGGAGCTGTTCGGCGCTCTTGACGAGGTCGCTCCACGACATGCGCTCGGCCGTCTCCTCGGCACGGTTCGCCATGGGGGTTTCCTCGGCACGGTCCGTTTCCTTGAGAGGCACCACCCACCGAATCCACTGACGCGCGAGCGCCAGCTCTGCCGCACCGGTCAGGTCGGACTCGTCCTCTTGTCCGTCGACCTCCTCGAGCACCGTGGCCGCCTCGTCGGCCCGGCCCTGCCAGGCCAGGAACGTGCTGAGCGCCACTTTGCCGCGATCGGCCAGGGTCCCGTCCTCGAGTGCTGAGCACAGCGGCTCCAGTTGTGAGGTCACCGCGGTCGGCTTCACCAGCCACAGGACCCGTGCCAGCTCCCCCAGGACCTCGGCCCTCTCCTGGGCGTCGCCACAGGCTCGCTGGGCGGCTTCGAGGAACTCGGCCGCGCGTCCCGGATTCCCCTCCCTCACCGCTTGCCAGGCCGCGTTGCGCAGGACGTCCACGGACCACTTCTCCGCGACGCCCCCCGCGGCGACCAGGCGTTCGGCGACCTCGGACGGCATCGCCCCGTCGGAGTGGAGCAGCAGCGCGGTGCGCTCGTACAGCGCGGCGAGCGCCTCATCGTCGAGCCCGCTCAGCGCGGCGGCCCTGGCAGCCGGGTGGGAGAACCATCCGGACCGGAGCAGTCCGGTGCCGGCGAGGGCGTTCAACGCCTCCCCCACGGTGCGCTGTTCGCTCTTCAGCAGCCGTACCAGCGCGGCGGCCGACGCCGGAGCGCCGAGGACGGCCAGGCCACGGGCGACGTCGAGCAGGTGAGGATCCCAGCGGTGCAGGCAAGCCTCCACAGCCAGCTTGAAGTGAGCGCCGATGCGCACTTCGTCCGTCACGGAAACCGACTCCACGCCTGCGGGATCGGACTCGTCGAAGGCGTCGCACTGATCCTGGAACAGCGCTTGCAGGATCAGCGGACTGCCCCCTGTCGCCGCCAGGAAGGGAGGAGCAAGCCGCTCCGCGCTCGCTTCGTCCAGACCTCGCTGCCGCAGCCAATCGGTCACGCCGCCGAGAGAGAGCGGCTCCAGGTTCAAGAGATGAAAGTACGGCTGCTTGATGAACTCGGCCAGGACCAGTGGAGGCTTGGAGCTGAATATCCGCCATTCGGCGAACACCGCGACGACGGGACTGGAGGAAAGTCGGCGCAGTATCAGGAGAAGCGCTTGCAGACTGGCCGGATCCGCGTACTGCATATCATCGACAGCCAGCACCAGAGGTCGCCCGTCGGCGGCTTCGAGGAGGATTCCCGTCAGCTCGTCCACCGCCCGGGCGGTCAGCGGAGAATCCCGGCAATCGGCTTCTCGTGCGGCCAGGAGATGTTCGACCCGCCCCTCCTGCTCGGCGCTCAACTCGACGGAGCGGAACATCCGCCCCAGCACGCCCAGGGAGTGGACCTGCTCGGAAGAGGCTCCCGACGCACTCAGAACCAGGGCGCCGCTGTTCCTCGCGTACCCAGAGAAGCCGGATAAGAGTGTCGTTTTCCCTAAACCGCCCGGGCCTGTTATGAGGGCAACCGTTCGGCCGTTCGTCATGCACTCGTTCAGCATTCTCTTCAGACGTGTGAGCTCGATATTCCTCTCGACCATGTTCACCGCACAACTCCCGGATCCGCTTTACGTGAACTTTACCGACTTGACTGAATATTCAACGTAACTTCAGCCCCGTCGGGCAGTCAAGATCCCCTTGCCGGGCCTGGCCCGAAGTAGGCCGCCGGCAAGGCCGCCCAAACTCTCCTGATCCTGGATCTTGTGCGCCATCACGAGATAACGATCCAGCAGGGTGTTTTCGGGCCGGAGTCGAGCGCCCGCGGGTGGCGGTGCCTCACGGCACCGGCCCGTCAGGAGTAGTGGCGTAGACGGCCCGGGCGACGCAGGCCGGCTTGTCGCCGCCCTCCACCTCGACGGTGAACGTGAGCGGCATCTGCACGCCGTTGCCCTTCACCTCCTCCACGGTGCCGACGACGCCGTGCAGGCGGACCCTCGCGCCGACCGGTACGGGCTGGGGAAACGGACCTTCTCCAGGCCGTGGTTGACGCTCATCCTGGTACCGGTGATCTCCAGCGGCTCACCGAAGAGCGGGATGATGAGGGAGAGGGTGAGGTAGCCGTGGGCGATCGTTCCTCCGAAGGGCCCCTCCTCGGCCTTCACGGGGTCCGTGTGGATCCACTCGTGGTCGTCGGTGGCGTCGGCGACGGTGTTCACCCGGCTCCGGGTGATGTGGAGCGATTCGGTACGGCCGAGGTCGGCTCCGGTGAGCGCCCTGAGTTCGTCGAGGCTGCGCGCGGTGGTGGGCATGACGGACCGGTCGGTGGCGCGGACGGCGCTGGACGGCGGCCCGCGGACAACGGGGTGCCTGCCGGCCGCCCGCATCCCGCTCTTCAGCGACTGGTCCGTGGAGGGCAGGCCGGGGGCGCACTGGGCGGACGTCGACGCGGCGCCGCCGTCCGGCCGGCCCTGGACCACGTCCTGGACCAGGGCGCCAGGCGGCCCGCGCTGGTCGTACCCGACAGCACCACCCGCTTCCACCGGGAGGTGCGCGCCGCGCACCGCGACTGGTGCGCGGCGCACGGCCTGCCCGAGCCGGCCGTACGAGCCTCCGAACCCGGGAACGGGCCGGGGCCGTCGAGACCGCCCTGGGCTCCGGACCGGAGCGTCCCGACGACGCGCTGCTCGTGGCCGCCGAGGCCGGCCCGCCGCTCGTCCTGGAGGCGGCCCGCCGTCACGGCTACGACGTCCCCGGCGATCTGCTCTCGTCCGCGTCAGCGAGGACGAGACCGTCGTGCACACCGATCCGCCGGTGACGACGCCGAGTCTGCGCCCGGACGCCGTCGCGGAGGCCGGGATCGACCTGCCGGTGGCCGTACTGGAGCAAGGACGGCGGGAGACCGACGGAGTGCTCGTGCCGGTTCGCCTGCGCGTCCGCTCCTCCTCCCCGCGGCCGGAGTGAGGCGCGCTCAGGCCTGGTGTACGAGTGCGCCGCCCACGTAGGTGCGCTCCACCCCGGCTTCGGCGATCTCCTCCGGCGGCGCCGCGAAGACGTCGCGGTCCAGCACCACGAGGTCGGCCAGATGGCCCGGGCGCAGACTGCCGGCGTCGTCGTGGCCGTTCACATGTGCCGCGCCGGCGGTGTACGCGGCCAGGGCGGTCATCAGGTCGATGCGCTGTTCGGGCAGGAACACCCGCTCGTCCTGGGACCCGGGCTCTCGCCGGTTCACCGCCACGTGGATGCCTTCGAGGGGGTTCGGACTGGAGACCGGCCAGTCGCTGCCCGCCGCCAGGGTCGCCCCGGCCCGCAGCAGCGAACCGAACGGGTACTGCCAGGACGCCCGTTCCGGGCCCAGGAAGGGGATGGTCAGCTCGTCCATCTGCGGCTCGTGCGCCGCCCACAGCGGCTGGATGTTCGCGATCGCGCCGAGCGCCGCGAAACGCGGCAGGTCGTCGGGGTGGACGACCTGGAGATGGGCGAGGTGATGGCGGTTGCCCCGCCGTCCGTTGGCCGCGACGGCGGCCTCGATGGCGTTCAGCGCCTCGCGGACCGCGCGGTCGCCGAGGGCGTGGAAGTGCACCTGGAAGTCCAGGGCGTCAAGTTCCGTGACATGGCGGCGCAGCGCGTCCGGGTCGACGAAGCTCAGCCCGGAGTTGGCCGTGGCACAGCCGCAGCCGTCGAGGTACGGGGTGGTCATCGCGGCGGTGAAGTTCTCCGCGATCCCGTCCTGCATGATCTTGACCGAGCCCACCCGGAATCGTCCGAAGGTCAACGCGCCCCGTCGGGCAACGAGTTCGGGTATCTGGTCGCCGCCCCTCTCCCGGTCCCACCACAGCGCCCCGGCCACCCGTGCGGTGAGCGAGCCGTCCTTCGCCGCGGCCAGATAGGCCTCGGAGGGGTCGGGCATACCGTTGAACGAGCCGAGCAGGGCGTCCTGCCAGCCCGTGACGCCCAGCGAGTGCAGCAGCTTCTGAGCCCGCAGCAGACCCGCGACCCGGTCCGCCGGCGTGCTCGGCGGCACGAGACGGGACACCAGCCCCGTCGCACCCTCCTGGAGCGTGCCGCTCGGGGCGCCGTCCGCCTCCCGCTCGACGCGGCCGTCGGCCGGGTCCGGAGTACCGGCCGTGATCCCGGCGAGCTCCAGGGCCCGGGAGTTCGCCCAGGCGCCGTGGTGGTCCCGGTTGGCGAGCAGCACAGGGCGGTCCGGCACGACCGAGTCGAGCAACTGCCGGGTCGGCAGGCCCCCGGCGAAGGTCTCCAGCGACCAGCCGCCGCCGGTGATCCACTCCCGCTCCGGGTGGGCCTCGGCGAAGGCGCGGATCCGCTCCAGACACGACTCGACGTCGACGACCCCGCTGAGATCGCACTCGGCGAGCTCGCATCCGCCGCCCACCGCGTGGATGTGCGCGTCCTGGAAGCCGGGCAGCAGCAGCTTGCCCCTCAGGTCCACGACCTCGGTCCGGGGCCCGATCAGCTCGCTGACCTCGTCGTGGCCGACGGCCGTGATCCGGTCGCCGGTGACCGCGAGCGAACTCGCGCGCGTCCGGGCCGGATCCATGGTGAGGACGGGTCCCCGGGTGAAGACGAGATCGGCGTGGGGCATGCGGGGGCTCCCTTGCGTACAGTGCGCCGGACGGGCGCGTGGCGGGCGGACAGAGCGCCATGGAAGCCCGTCTGCCATTTACACGTCAATGTCGTTGACATAAGGTCCCGGCCATGTCCGATCGTGTGGTTCCCGAAGGCAGCCGGCAGCGGCGCCGGCCGACCAAGCAGGGCGCCGTCCTCTCCGAACGGCTCATCGTCGACACCGCGTTGCGGCTGGTCGCCGAGCACGGCGCCGACGCCCTCTCGGTACGGAGACTCGGCGCCGCCCTCGGCGCCGACCCCAGCGCCCTGTACCGCTACTTCCGCAACACCGACGCCCTGCTCCTCGCCATGGCCGACGAGATGATCGGCCGGGCCCAGGAAGGCTGGCGGGCCACCGGGAACTGGCGGGAGGACCTGCGCTCGATGGGACTGCGCATCCACGCCTCGTACCTCGCGCAGCCCCAGGCGGCCCTGCTCGCCGCGCACCGCACCACCGGCCGTCCGCACGAGACCCGTGCCGTGGAGACCATCCTCGGCATCCTCCGTGACGGCGGCTTCCCCGACCCCCTGGCCGTTCGGATCTACCACGCCTTCGTCGACCAGGCCCTGGCCTTCGCCGCCCAGGACGCCGCGGCGGCGGCCCTGCCCGAGGCCGCGGCGGACGCGGAGGCGGAGGTCTGGCACGCCGCCTACGGCCGCCTGCCCGCCGAGACCCACCCGAACATCGCGGCCACGTTCCCGCTGCTCGCCGCCGACATGCGGCACAGCGGCTACCCCTTCGCCCTGGAGCTGACGCTCACCGCGGTGGCGTCCCTGCACCCGAGCGCCGGGGGATAGGCCGTTCAGGGGCCTTGTCCCCACGCGTCCCCACCCGCACAAGCCGGCGCGCACTAGGATGCACAAACCACCGAACCATCTCGTTCCCAGGTGACTCGCCCCGGGGAATCCGGTGAGCAGCGACGAATTCCGCGGCGTCCGGGAGTCGTACGTCGGACCCACTACCGAGGAGGACTTCCGATGCGCAAGGTGACCTATTCGATGAACGTCTCACTCGACGGCTACATCGCCGGACCGGACGGCGGAATCAACTGGTCGGGGCCCGACGAGGACGTCTTCCGCTTCTGGATCGACGAGATCCGTGACGTCGACGTCCACCTGATGGGGCGACGGCTCTACGAGACGATGCTGTACTGGGAGACCGCCGAGCAGGAGGCATCGCTCGACGACTCCGAGCGCGAGTGGGTCGCGCTGTGGAATCCGCTTCCCAAGGTGGTGTTCTCCACCACGCTGTCGGCGGTGCGGGGCAACGCCCGCCTGGCCTCCGGAGGCGTGGCGGAGGAGATCGAGCGGTGGCGAGCGGAGCCGGGAGACGGCGACATCGCGATCGGCGGCGCGACCCTCGCC
Organism: Streptomyces sp. NPDC018947; assembly: GCF_044390505.1. Classification (NCBI taxonomy): domain Bacteria; kingdom Bacillati; phylum Actinomycetota; class Actinomycetes; order Kitasatosporales; family Streptomycetaceae; genus Streptomyces; species Streptomyces sp. NPDC018947. The sequence continues at coordinate 23,789 of NZ_JBIRZD010000022.1, read as the reverse complement.
GCCGAGGCGGCCGCGTCGGGTCTCATCGACGAGTACCGGATCATGATGTACCCGGTGCTGGTGGGCGGTGGCATCCCGTTCTTCCCCGCCCGCGAGCGCCGGGTGGATCTGGAACTGCTCGAGACCCGCACCTACAACGCGAAGGTGGTCTACCTCCGCTACGGCGTGACACGTTAGCCGGGGCGGGGACCGGCCGCCGGGCCCGGATCCGCACGGAGGCCCCCGGGCGGCGACCCCGCACGGGCGGTCACCGGGGGCAGGGGTCACCGCCGCCGTGGCGGCGGAGGTGGGCCAGGACGGCGCGGACCCGGCGGTGGCCGCTGTCGCCGGGCGACAGGCCGAGTTTGAGGAAGAGATTGCCGATGTGTTTGTGAACGGCGTTGTCGGTGATGAAGAGCCGCTGGGCGATGGTGGTGTTGTCGTGTCCTTCGGCCATCAGCGCCAGGACCTCGCGTTCGCGGGGAGTGAGGGAATCGACGGGATCGCCGCGGACGGCGAGGAGCTGGGCGACGACCTCGGGGTCCATCGCGGTGCCGCCGGCGGCCACCCGGCGCAGTGCCTCGGTGAACTCCGCGACACGGCTCACCCGGTCCTTGAGCAGGTAGCCGATTCCGCCGCCGGCGTCGGCAAGGAGGCGGCCCGCGTATTCCCGCTCGACGTACTGCGACAGGACGAGGACGGGAAGGCCGGGACGGTCGCGGCGGGCCTGGAGCGCGGCGCGGATCCCCTCGTCGCGGAAGGTGGGGGGCAGCCGCACGTCGACGATGGTGACGTCCGGCCGATGGGACTCGACGGCGGCCAGGAAGCCGGGGGCGTCGTCCGTGACGGCGGCGACCTCGAAGCCCTGGGAGCCCAGCAGGAGTTCGAGTCCTGAGGACAGCAGGACGTTGTCCTCGGCGATGACTACGCGCACGGCAGCTCCACGGTGATGACGGTCGGCCCGCCCGGCGGGCTGCTGATCCTCATGGTGCCGTCCAGAGCTGCGGCGCGGCGGCCGATTCCGTCCAGTCCGCTGCCTCGGGACGCCTCTGCCCCACCCGTCCCGTCGTCGGTGATCTCCACGGACAGCGTCGCGCCGTCGCGGACGACCTGGACGGCGGCCTCGGCGGCTCGGCTGTGCCGGGCGACGTTCGCCAGCGCCTCGGTGACGGCGTGGTAGGCGACCGCTTCCACCGCGGCGGGGACGTCACCGAGCTCGCCGACGCCGATGCGGGTCGGCACCCCGGCCCTGCCGGCGAGGGAGTCGAGCGCGCCCGCCAGACCCTGGTCGGCCAGGACCGGGGGGTAGATGGTGCGGATGACGGAGCGCAGCTCGGTCATGGCCTCCTCGGTCTCGGCACGGGCCTGCCGAACGAGCGCGGCGGCCGTGTGCGGGTCCCGGGGAAGACTCTCCCCGGCCACGGCGAGCCGCACGGCGATGGCCACCAGCCGGGCCTGGGTGCCGTCGTGCAGGTCGCGTTCGATCCGTCGCAGTTCCGCGCCGTGTGCCTGCAGGACGTCCGCGCGCGTGCGGGTGAGCTCGGTGACGCGGGCCGCCAGTCGTTGAGCGGGAGACGGTGCCAGGACTGCCATGCAGCACCGCGCGTGCACCCGGGCGAGCGAAGGCAGGGTGATGGTCGCCATCGCCGCGAGGAGCAGGAGTTGTGCCAGGTTGACCGTCAGCGCGGAGGCCCAGCCGTCGATACGGACACCGAGCAGCAGCGCCCGTGGCGGGTCCGACGGGGGAAAGGCCCACCACGCCGCGGTGACGACGAGGGAGAGGAGCAGGTTGCCCAGACACAACAGGGCGAACGTGCCCGCGGGCAGGCCGGTGGCCACCTGGGTCACGAGCCAGGCGAGATCGCGGCGCGCGGCGCGCGGGCGCGGCTCCACCGGCCGTTCGAGCAGTGCCGCGGCGCTCCGGCGGTGGCGTTCCGCCCAGGGAGCCGCCAGCGACGGTACGCACAGCAGTGGCGCCGCCACGAGCGTCACCGTCGCGGTCATCAGGGTGCCGAGCAGGTAGCGTCCGCCGCGCACGGCCCGGACCAGCCGTGCGCGAGCCTCGCCGGTCACGCCGTGCACGGGTTCGCCTTCGTTCGTCGTCCGGGCCGGGGGCGGCCCTCGGACGCGCCACTGTACGTGCCGGGCACGCCGGCGGCACTACAGCCACCTGTAGGTTCCCACCGGCCCTGCGGGGTACCGACATGAGACTCGACGCCTTCCTAGCGTGCCATCCATGACAACCACGCCGCAGACCTCCGCGCCGCAGCACCTCCCGTCCCCGAGGCGTCACCGCCGGATCCGCCGAGCACGGCCGGCCGTCGCGGCGGCCGTGCTCGGCGCCGTGGGTGTGACCGTCGCCGTCCAGTCCCCGGACGGCGCGGCCGCTCCCCCGCCCGGCTACCGGCAGGAGGACCTGCGCCGGGACACCGATGCCGTTCGGGCGCTGGGGATCACCGGCGTCCAGGCGCGGGTGACCACCACGTCCGGCCGGGACCTGGTCGCCACCGCCGGCGTCGCCGTGTCCGGCAGGAACCGCCCGGTGCCCCGCGAGGGCTACTTCCGCATCGCCAGCACCGGCAAGGCGCTCATGGCCACCGTGGTCCTGCAGTTGGCCGACGAGGGCACGCTGTCACTGGACGACACGGTGGACCGCCGACTGCCCGGTGTGATCGACGGGAACGGCAACGACGGACGGCGGATGACCGTGCGTCAGCTCCTGCAGAACACCAGTGGGCTCCACGACGACCTGCCCGGCTTCGACACCCCGCAGGAGTACTACGAGCACCGCTACGACACCTACACCCCCGAACAGATCGTCGCCCGGGCGATGAAGCACCACCCGGACTTCCCGCCCGGCACGGGCTGGAGCTACTCCAACACCGGCTACGTCGTCCTCGGCATGATCGTCGAAGCGGTCACCGGCCGGCCCTGGCAGGAGGAGGTCCGGCGCCGGATCCTGCGGCCGCTCGGCATGAACCACACGTATCTGCCGGGCTCCACGCCGACCCTGCGCCGCCCGCACGCCGACGGCTACCAGGTCTTCGCCTCCGGCGAACGGACCGACGTCACCGAGCAGATCGTCCCCGACCTCGGCGGCTACGTCTCCACCACGGCGGACGTCAATCGTTTCTTCCGCGCTCTGCTGGGCGGCACGCTGCTGTCCGAGGCGCGCATGGCGGAGATGAAGGACACCGTTCCGGTCGCCGAGCGGTTCGAGGTGTTCTGGCCGGGCGGACGCTACGGCCTCGGCCTGGTCAACCGGCCCCTGACCTGCGGCGGCAGCTACTGGAGCCACGAAGGGGGCGAGGCCGGCTACATCACCCTGAACGGAGCCACCGACGACGGCACCCGTACCGTCACCGTCTCCATGTCCACCAGCTTCAACGACCTCGGCACAACGCTCGGGCAGCACAGGACCGCCGGCGCACTCGTCGACCACGCCCTGTGCGACACCCCCGGCAACACCCGGCGAAGCTGACCGCCCGTGCCTCAGACGAGCAGTTGGGTGGCGGCCAGGCGGCGGTACAGGGCGTCGCGCGTGAGCAGTTCCTCGTGGGTGCCCGTGGTGCGTACCCGGCCGGACTCCATGACCACGATGCGGTCGGCCGTGGTGACGGTGGACAGGCGGTGCGCGACGACGAGCACCGTCGTCCGGCGCGCCGCCTCCAGGATGACCTCGCGCAGGGCTTGCTCGTTGGCCGCGTCGAGCTGGGACGTGGCCTCGTCCAGGAGGAGCAGCCGGGGTCCGCGCAGCAGGGCACGGGCGATGGCCACGCGCTGGCGCTCCCCGCCGGAGAGCCGGGTCCCCCGGTGCCCTACGGGGGTGTCGAGCCCCCGCGGCAGGGACCGTACGAACGCGTCGAGGCGTGTGCGGACGAGTACGTCGCGTATCTCCTCGTCGGAGGCGTCGGGCGCGGCCAGCACGAGGTTGTCGCGCAGGCTGCCGGAGAGGACCGGGGCGTCCTGTTCGATGTAGCCGATGGCGGCGCGGAGTTCGGACAGCGGGATCTCCAGGATGTCCCGGCCGTCGAGGAGCACTCTGCCCGAGGTGGGCTCGTGGAAGCGCTCCAGCAGGGCGAACAGGGTGGACTTCCCCGCGCCCGAAGGCCCGACGACGGCGGTCATCCCCCTGCCGGGCGCGGCGAAGTCGACACCGCGGTGGACGTCGGGCAGGTCGGGGCGGTAGCGGAAGACGACCTTCTCGAAGACGACGGTCGCCGGGGGGCCTGCCGGGACGGTCCGGGCCGTCCCGCGCGGCGCGGCCGGCGGGTCGTTCTCGGTCTCCAGCAGGTCCACCTCCCGCAGCCGGGCGACGGCTGCCGCCCCCACCTGGAACTGGGTGGTCGCCTGGATGAGCTGGGAGACCGGCTCGGTGAGGTAGAAGAGGAAGAGCAGGAAGGCGACGAGGGTGGACACGTCGATGGCGCCCGAGGCGACCCGGGCTCCCCCGGCCCCGAGGACGGCGAGGAACGACAACTGGACCGAGAGCCCGGCCGACGTGCCCATCAGGGCCTGCCACTTGGCCGCCTGTACGCCGTACCGCCACGCCTCGTCGGCCGCCCGGCGGACGGCGGCGGTCTCGCGTTCCTCCGCGCCGGACGCCTTGACCGTCCTCAGCGCCCCCAGTGCGCGTTCCAGTGTCGCGCCCATGGCGCCCACCGACGCCTGCGCCCGGACGGTGGCCCGGGAAATGCGCGGCATGGCCGTGGTGACCACCGCGCTGACGAAGACGGTCACCCCGACGGAGACGCACAGCAGCACGGGGTCGAGCAGGCCCATCAGGACCAGCACCCCGCCGAGGGTGAGGACGCCGTTGGCCGCCGAGACCACCGACTGGGTGGTGACCTGCCGCAGCAGCGTGGTGTCCGAGGTGACGCGTGCCAGGAGGTCCCCGGGCTCCGCGCGTTCGAAGTCGGGCACCTTCAGGCGCAGCAGCCGGCCGGCGAGGTGGTGGCGGGCGCGCAGGACCACCGACTCGGCGGTGTGGGCGAGAACGTACTGGCTGAGCGCCTTGAGGGCCGCGCCCAGCAGGACGAGTCCCGACAGGAGGGTCAGCGTCCCGGTGACGCTGTCGTGCCGTGACAGGTCGTCGATCAGCGCCTTCGCCGCGAGCGGCTGGACGAGGGCCGCCGCCGCCCCGGCCAGCCCGAGCAGCCCGCCCAGGGCTGTGCGCCGGAGGTGCGGGCGGATGTGGGCCAGCAGGGCCTGCCAGGTCGAGCGGAGCGGTACGGGAGACGGTCCGGCCGCGGTGCCCCTGGTTCGGGGGTCTGCGCCAGGTGCGTGTGCGGTCATGGCGGGGCGGCTCTCACACCGTGACCCGGGCCGGGGCGGTGCCGAGCCGGTGCCGTACGGCGGGGAAGACCTCGGTGGCGAGCCGCTCCAGGTTGCGCAGGACGTCGCCGGTGTCCGCCGCGGCCTCCACCTGGCACATCACCCGTGTGCAGCCGGAGGCGCGGACGTGGTGCGCGAGCCGTTCGGCGCAGGTCCGGGCGGGTCCGACGGGGTGCGTGGCCAGGAGCCTGTCGGCGAGGTGCCCGATGTTGGCGTCGGAGACCGGTGGCGGTGCCGAGGCGGCGTCGCCCGCGAGGCGGCTGGGGTCGTTGTTGAGGGAGAGGATGAACCGCGCCCGGTCCCGCATGAGCCGCCTGGCGTCCTCGGGCGCGTCGCAGACCTGCGCGAACACGGCGAACGCGTGGCCCGCCGCCGGCTCTGGGCGCTCGCCGCTCAGTCGGCGGCGTTCGTAGAGGGCCAGCATCTCCGCCTTGGCCTCGGCGCTCTTGTCGAAGAACAGCATGAGGGGCAGTCCCCGGTCGGCGGCGAGCTCTATCGACGCGGGGGAACCGGCCGCCACGTACACCGGCGGGCCGGGCGGGTCCAGCGGGGGCGGGGTGAGACGGACGGCGGAGAGGGCCGGGTCGGCGGACACCTCGCCGCGCAGTGCGGCGAGTAGGCGGTCCAGGGGTTCTGCCAGACCGGCCCGCCAGGCCGTGAGCCCGGGGCCCAGCAGGTCGTACTCGACGCCGGGGAAGCCGCGTCCCACGCCGAGACGGAACCGGCCGCCCGACAGGTGGTCCAGCAGGGCCGTCTGTTCCGCCGTGTGCACCGGCGAGTGCAGCGGCAGTACCGTCACCGCGGTGCCCACGTGCAGGTTCTCGGTCCGCGCCAGCAGGTACGCGGCGAGGGTGAGCGCGGAGGGGTTGACGGCGGTGTCGAGGAAGTGGTGTTCGGTCACCCACACGTCGTCCAGGCCCAACTCCTCCGCCCGCCGCGCGACGGCCACGGTGCGGGCCAGGACGTCGGCCTCCGACTGGCCCGGGTGCCGGTCGGTGGCCAGCACGACGCCGAACCTGAGGTCTCGTTCCCGCATCTTCACGCGTTCCTCCGGCTTCCCGTGGCGGCGGACACCCGCATGAGCGTCCGGAAGTACTGGACGTCCTCGCCCTCCCCGACGGGCCGGCCGGCCGCCTCGACCCAGGCGTGGGCACGGAAGGGCTGTGTCCGTACGCCGGTGCACCAGTCCGGCCAGGTCCCTCTGGCGCGGCACAGCAGCACGGTGGCCACGGAGCGCTGAAGACAGCCCTGGCCCGCGCACCTGCTGCTCACCGACACCACCGCCCGGCGGCCGCGCAGGGCTTCCTCGCGGGTGGCGGGGCGCGCGCCGCGCGCGGCGGTGGTCAGGACGCGGCGGAGCCTGGCGGGCGAGAGCCTGATGAGGAACCATGCGGCGGTCACGGCGGCCCGGGCGAGCAGGCGTGTGGCCCAGGGGACGTGCGTGCGCCGCTCCGGCACGACGGGGAAGCTCATCCCGTCACCAGCCCGGCCTCGGCGAGGCGCTTCAGGAGCGCGTCGACGTCGGCGCTCACGCGCGCGGTGTCCTGGCAGAAGCGGGCGCCGAGTTCGGCGGCGATCTCCGCGACGTCCTTGCCCTGCCCGAGGGAGCGAACGACCGCGGCGCCGGTGGGGTTGAGCATCCAGTAGCGGCCGGTGGTCTCGTGGAGCAGCACCATGCCGTCGTCGGTTTCGGCCGCCGTCACGTGGGGGGAGAGTGAGTAGCTCATGCGGCTCCTTCCTGCCGGCGCGCACGTGTCCGTGCGGCTTCGACCGAGCGCAGCCATGATTCGCAGGCGAGTGTGGTGACCACCGGGATGAACGTCCGTGCGGCGGGGTGCGGGGCGAGGAGCGCGGCGCGCAGGGCGGTACCGTCGACCAGTCCCAGGCGGGCGAGGCGCATGTCCTCGGTGAGCGTGAGCAGTTCGGCCTTGTGGCGCCGGGCGCCGGCGTACACCTCGGCGCTGGCCTCGCCCTTGGTGGTGCGGTCCAGCAGTGCGTCGGGCACGGTTTCGCGCATGGCGGCCGCCAGGACCGGTTTGGGCTGCTCGACCCTGAGGCGGTCGGCGAGGCGCACGGACAGGGCGGCGGTGACCACCTGGTCGTCCAGGTAGGGGGCGTGGTAGGCCACGCCTGACCGGGAGGTGAGGCGGTCGGTGAGGCGGATCTTCGTGCCGCACTGGCGCACGGCGTGGACGATCTCGTGCTGGGCGGCCTCGGGAGAGTGGGGCGGGGTCGCCCGGTCGACCGCCTCGCGCAGCAGGGCGGCGCACCCTTCGACCGCTTCGGGGGTGGCCCAGGCCGGCAGTCTGGGGTGGGCGCCCCAGCCGGTGAAGGGCTCGGTGGGCCCGCCGGCGGGCTCGGTCAAGGACGTGGAGGCCGTGGTGAGCCACTGGCGGTAGGACGGGTCGCGGAGCAGGTTGCGCAGCATCGCGCCGAGCGGCCAGCGGTACATGCTGCGGGCGGCCCGCAGATCCCGTACGGACCGGAGCCCCTCGCTGCGGGCGAGGGCGTGGTAGAAGGACGGCGCCGGGCTGAAGAGTTCGTCGCCGCCGTGGCCGGTGAGCTGGAGGTGCACGCCGCGCAGGGCCAACTGCCGTGCGACGTGGGCCGCGACCGCCTTGACCCGGCTCCACGGGTACGGCGCCTCCAGGTCGTCGTCACAGGCGAGTTGGCCGGCGAACGACAGCGGAAGCTCCGCCGCGGTCAGCACGACGGACTCGGCGCCGGGCAGGGACGCGGCGGCGCGCAGCGCCCACTGGGCGTCGTCGTGGGCGGGGTCCGCGGCCTCCCTGCGGACCGTCACCAGCCGCCGGCAGTCCTCCTGCCGGTCGGCGAGGAAGGCGAGGCTCGTGGAGTCCATGCCCCCGGAGAGGTCGCAGCCGAGGGCGGGGGTGCTGCCCGTCCGTGCGGCGATGGCGTCGCCGAGCGCACGGCGCACGCGGCGCGCGCCCTGCGCGAGCGTCAGCTCGGCGGGCGGTGGGCTCCACCACCGTACGGCGCGATGGCTGCCGTCGGGGCGTATCCGCAGGTAGTGGCCGGGTGCGAGGCACTCGACGCCCCGCCACACCGGGCGTCCGTGCAGCGGCCAGGGCTGTTGTGACAGCAGGTGCCCCGCCAGCACCCGCGTGTCGATGTCGCCGCCGGTCCTGGCGGCGAGTGTGTCCGCACGGTCGGCCGCGCAGGTCACGCCTTCGACCGAGGCGTGGAAGACCTCGCGGACGCCGGACAGGGAGCCCTGCACGCGCACCTCACCGTCGAAGGACGTGATCGCGTGGTGGCTTCCGGGCACGGACCGCAGGAAGACGTCCAGGGCGGCGACGTCCCCGCTGCCCGACAGGGCACTGTGCAGGTCCGCAGGGGTCGTCCGGAAGCAGCCGAGCAGTGCCAGGCGCTTGCGGCCCCGCGAGACGGTCAGCATCTCGCCGTCGTCCCAGGTGCCCACGATCCACGGGCGTCCGGAAGCGTGGGTGATCACCTTCGCCGGCTCGGGCTCCGGACGCGTGGTGCGGGCCGCCGCCGCGCCGTCCGGGTTGTCGGGAAGAACGAGGAACTCCACTTGCCCCCCACTGGCCGGATCATCGGGAGTCGTCCGGGAACGCCGTGTGTGCCGGGCGGCGCGTGCCGCGGGGCACACACGGCTTGTGACTCCGGCGGCCGTCAGCGACGGCGCCGGGGAACCTTCGCCGCGGGATCAGCAGCCCAGGAACCAGCACTCGTTGTAGTCGTCCCAGCCCCAGGTGCCGCGGCTCAGCGTGATCTCCGCGAAGTCCCCGACCTCGACCAGGGCGGGCGGCTCGTAGACCGTCTCGTCACTCATGACGTTCCCCTTCCTTCTGCTCGGTGCGGATGTGGAAACGCCGCCGGGCATGCCGTGATCGGCTCCCCGGCGGGCAAGGGCGAATCTAGGCGAGCGCGGGTCCCGGACGCCTGAGTCAGCGGTCCCGGTTCATGTCCTGGTTCTGGTTCCGGCGTGGACAGGGCGCGGGCGACGACCGCAGCATGGCCGCGGTGACCGCGGTGGCCGGTGGGCCGCCCTCGCTCCCCGGGACCGGAAGGACGGACTTCTCGATGGACGCTGTGCGGCACGACGGGTACGGGCGCAGGCGGGCGCTGCGCGGGGGGCTCGCTCTCGCGGGTGCGGCCGGGCTGGCGCTGTCGGCACCCGGCACGCTCGCCCGGGCGGCGGCGTCCCGGCGGGACGGCCACGGGCTTCCGCCTGTCCCCGGGATGCTCGGAGACCGTCTGGCCAACGAGTTCTGGTTCCAGTTCGACGAGGCCACGTACTTCCGGCAGACGCCGCAGCTCGCGGACGCCTACGCGACGATCGCCGCCCATGTCGGCGGGAACCCGCTGACGGGCGTCCGCGACGCCTGGGTGCGCACCGGGACGGCCTCCGGCTATCCGGAGACCTACGCCACCTTCCTGAGGCCGGTCCGTGAGCCGCTGCGGGTGATCTCCCGCACGCAGGTGCGGGTGTTCCGGACCTACTACGGACACCGCCGCGACCGGATCCTGGCGGCCATGTCCGACTTCGCGCAGGGGGTGCTCTTCGACCCTCGCCGGGCGCCGGTCCAGTCGGAGGTGCACACCATGGACGGGGACCCGCCGCTCGCCTACCACACCTGGCACGCCTACCAGTTGGCGAGCGTGCTGTTCGACATCGACCGGCGGTTCTGGACGGCGATGATCCCCGTGAACGGCTTCTCCTGGGCACTCCAGTTGATCGCCGCCCCGAGCACCCGGACGGTCAACCCCGCCCTTCCGCGGGAGACGGTGGCGCGGGTGGCGGCCTCCTGGCTCCCGAGGGGCGTGCGGCGCGTCGACGCCGACCTCCTCGCACTGCACCGTCCCGGGGCGTCACCCCGTACGGGCGCCACCCCGCGACGGCCCGGCTGACGGGTCAGTGGCGCGGCACCGTGGCCGGCGGAGCGGGGAACGACTGGAACGCCGCGTCGAGCTGCCGGGGGTTCGTCGGCAGCCAGGTCCGCGCGAAACCCCGCAGGATGTCCGCGGGCAACGGGGGGTTGACGGCGTCCATGGCCGGGAGTGCGGTGTTCTGGACCGCCCAGGCGAACGCCAGCAGCGGTGCCGTCCGTCGCCAGCGGTCGGTGTCGATGCCGAGCAGCATCATCGCGCGCATGAACAGGTACCAGGTGTGGTACGCCGTCGGCGCTTCTCCCGGGCGGGCGTCCATGGTGTGGACTCTGAGCCCGACCCGCTCCCTCGGATCGAACAGGGTCCCCTGGCCGAAGAACGAGAAGGCGTCCACCAGCCGCCGCCTCACCGGGTAGTACGTGTCGAAGACTTCGAGTTGCACCCGCGAGAGAATCCGCAGCGCGCGTGTCACCGGAGCCATGAACTCGGCGTAGTTGCGGGGGTATCCGGGTTCCCTGTACATGGCGAACCAGTTCTCGCGCAGGGTCACAGGGAGATTCCCGCCGAAGTGACCGTTGATCTGCGCGTAGGCCTCCTTCACGTCGGCGGACTGTTCGTAGAGCGTCGCCACGTTGAAGCGGTACCAGAGTTCGTTGGCCCGGCGGTCACCGAGCATTCCGGGGACCTCGGGAAATTCCCCTCCGTGATGGTCCGCCGCGAACGCCTTCGCGCCTCCCGCCGCGTAGCCGGAGAGGGCGACAGCCCCCAAGGCGATGCGGAGAGCGTGCCGCCGGCTGTGGTCCTGCACGGCCATTCTTCCTCCTCTGAGACATCAGTACCGGGAGACGCATCACTTCCCCATTCCCGCGCTCCGCGCCCGGGCCACCGCCATCGCCCTGTCGTGCACCTGGAGTTTCGCGAAGATGTGCGTCACGTGATTGCGGACGGTCTTCTCCGAGAGGAAGAGCTGCCGGGCGATTTCCCGGTTTCCGCTCCCCCGCGCCAGCAGGTCGAGGACTTCCCTTTCCCGCGAGGTGAGCTGTGGGAAGGCAGACTGCCCGTACAGGTCGCGCACGGCGCGGAAGTACGCCCGCAGCCGTGCCGCGACGTCCGGGCCGAACACCGCTCCGCCGGCCGCCACCAGGCGGATCGCCCGCATCAGCTCGTCCCACGGTGCCGCCTTCTCCATGAATCCGTGAGCACCGGCGCTCATGGCAGTGATCACGGATTCGTCGGTCCCCCCTGCGGAGAGGACCAGGAGGCGCATCGGGCGTCCCTCCGGCAACTCACCGGCAGCCCGCAGGAAATCCTCTTCCGTCATGCCGGAGGACCGCAGGTCCGCGAGAATGACGTCGGGGCGCGTCCGGGGGTTCTCCTCCAGTATGCGCAGCGCTTCCTCACCCGTCGCCGCCTCGCCGGTCAACTCCATGTCGGGTGCTTTCTCCACCCCGCCGCGAATTCCTGCCCGGAAGACCGGATACTCCTCCACGAGGAAAATCCGTACGGCCGCTCGGCACCCCCCATCGCCCTGCCGCCTCTCCGATCCACCCATGACGGGGATGCTAGTACAGTGCTCAACGGCAACAACGGCCATTACCGGTCAAGTTCGCCACCCCGGCTTCCGGCTTCACTCACCAATTTATCGGCGACCCCCGTGAACGTTCCCCCGGAATATTCCCGCAGCCCCTTTCCGGTGCCGCCCGTGCCCCTGTCGCGATTTCGACCGTGCGTTGCCCGATCGGCCCGGTCTCCGCCCCTAACCCAGGATTCCCCGCTCGTATCCCTTCGCCACCGCCGCCGCACGGTCACTGACGCCCAACTTGGCGTACAGGTGGGTGAGATGGGTCTTCACCGTGGCCTCGCTGATGAAGAGTTCGCGGGCGATCTCGCGGTTGGTGGTGCCCTTGGCGACCAGGGCCAGCACCTCGCGTTCCCGGGCGGACGGCGGTTCGTTGCCGGGGGCGCGGACCGCGCAGACCAGGCGGGAGGCCACGGCCGGGGACAGGACCGTACGGCCTTCCGCGGCCGCGCGCACCGCCGTGAACAACTCGTCGCGCGGGGCGTCCTTCAGCAGGTAGCCCGTCGCCCCCGCCTCGATCGCGGGAAGGGTGTCGGAATCCGTGTCGTAGGTGGTCAGGACGAGGACCTTCGCCCGAGCGCGGCGGCGCGTCAGTTCGGCGATGGCCTCGACCCCGCCGCCGCCGGGCATGCGCAGGTCCATCAGGACCACGTCGGGATCGAGTTCAGCGGCCAGCGCGACCGCGTCCACGCCGTTGGACGCCTCGCCGAGCACGGCGAAGCCGGGCGCGGACTCGAACATGCCGCGCAGACCGTCCCGTACCACGGGATGGTCGTCGACGACCAGGAGGGAGATCACGGCGTGCTCGGTCATGTCCTCGCTCACCTCATCGGTCATGGCGCACCAACGGTACGCGAGCCGACACCGCCGTGCCGTAGCCAGGTTCGGACTCGACGGTGAGCGAGCCCGCGATCCGCTCGGCGCGGGCGCGCATGCCGTCGAGACCGAACCCACCGGTGCCGGTGCGCCGGGGCGGTGCCGACGGGTCGAAACCCCGGCCGTCGTCGCACACGTCCAAGGTGACCTCGTCGCCCATGAAGCTGAGGGTGACGCCGACGCGGGAGGCGGACGCGTGCCGCGAGGCGTTCGCCAGGGCCTCCTGCGTGATGCGCAGCAGCGTCGCCGAGACCTCCGCGTGCAGGTCCTCCACCGTGCCGGTGAGCGTGAACTCGACGCCCGTTCCGGTTCGTTCGGCCCACTGGTCGACCGACTTCCGCAATGCTTCGGGCAGCCCGTCGTGGTCCAGGGCCACGGGTGCGAGATTGCGCACCGACCGGCGGGCCTCGCCCAGACTGTGGCGGGCCAGGTCGGCGGCACGGTTCACGTGCTCGTGGGCGACCGCCGGGTCGGGCGTGCTCACGACGGCCTGGAGCTGGGCGATGATGCCGGTCAGGCCCTGCGCGATGGTGTCGTGGATCTCCGCGGCGAGCCGCCTGCGTTCGTCGGCGATTCCCGCTTCCCGTGCCTGGACCAGGAGTTGGGCGTGGAGAGCAACGTTCTCGTCGAGGGCCTGCTGGAGGGCGGCGTTGGTGCGTTCGAGTTCCGAGATGGCGGCGGCCCGGGCGCGGGACCGTTCCTCCTCCTGTGCGGAAAGGTTGCCGACCACCGTGAGCAGCACATTGTTGGCCAGCAACAGCCCGGCGAACACCGCCCATTGCGCCGTGCTCCGGAACGGCATCCCGCCGGCCTGCGAACCCGCCACGACCACGGAGCAGGCGAACGGCCCGATCCGCACCCGGCGTTTCGGCCCGGGAAGCAGCTTGTCGGCGTCGAAGTATCCGGTGACCGCGTAGAACGCGAAGAACGGGTTCAGCCAGGTGAGCGCGAAGCCGATCGCCCAGCGCACGGTGTAGTACACCGCCCCGGCGGGCGTCGGCCCCGTGCGCGTCCGGCCGGCCCGGCCCCAGCAGAGCTGAAGCACCAGCGCCGCGATCACCAGCAGCGCGGCCGCTTTCCGTTCGGACGTGCTCGGCGTCAGTTCGCCGGCGGCCGCCGACAGGATGGTGGCGATGCCGAGCAGCCCGTACGGTCCCCGGCGCCGGAACAGTTCCCATCGCCGCTCGATGTCCGTGTCCGCCACCGTCATCCCCCCAGTCTGCACCGCGCCGTTCCTACTCCCACCGGAACCAGCGTGCGGCCGCGGCGGTGAGGCCGACCGCCCACGCGGCGAGGATGCCCAGGTGGGCCCATGCGGGCCAGTCGCCCGCCGCTGCCCGGCCGAGGGCGCGGGCAGCCGCTCCGAAGGGGGTGAGAGCGACGGCGCCGGCGAGGACGTCCGGCATGGCCTGCACGGGCACCCACACCCCCGCGCAGAACATCATCGGGAAGAACACCGCGGAACCCACCGCGGTCGCGATCTTCGCGGTGCGGGACAGCGCTGCGACGAGCGCTCCCGTGGCCAGGGCCGCGGCGACGGCGAGCACCAGCGCCAGGGCGTATCCGAACGGCTGGTCCGGCAGCCGTACGCCGAAGGCGAGCCGTCCCACCGCCAGCGACAGCAGCGCCGACACCAGGGCCGCGGCGCCGTGCAGGGCCATCTGCGCGGACAGCAGGGAGGAGGGACGTACCGGTGTCGCCGACATCCGGCGCAGGATGCCCCGCTCGCGGTAACCCGTGACGACGGGTGGCATCGCCTGGATTCCCGCCACGATGAGGGCGACCAGCACGGTCACGGGTACGTAGGTGTCGATGAGCCGAATGCCGCCGAGGTCGTCGTCGGCCTTCCGGAACGGCGGGACGCAGCCGAGGATCGCCAGCAGCAGGGGCGGGAACCCCAGGATCCAGAAGAGGTTGCCGGGCTCGCGGAGAAAGAGCCGGGCCTCGGCTCGCAGGACCGCGCCACGGGGTGTGGCGGCGCGGGTGGCGGTGGTCGGGGTGGCGGTCACGGTGCGGCTCCCGTCGGGGTGTCCCGTGGTCGTTGAGGGGGGCATCAGGTCGTCGTGAGGTCGAGGAAGGCGTCGTCCAGCGTGGCGTCGGTGACGCGGAGCTGGTACGCGGTGATGCGGTGCCGGACGAGCAGCGAGATGACGGCGTTGACGGTCTCGTCGGTTCCGCCGAGCGTGATCCGGCCGTCCTTGTGCTCGACGGACGCGAGCGCGGGCAATGCGGCCAGTTCCCCGTCGTCGAGCGGCGCCGACGGTGTGAACGAGATGACGGTCGCGCCCGCCGCGCGGCTTGTCAGCCCACGAGGTGTGTCGAGTGCGGCGATGCGCCCGTCGTCGATCAGAGCGATCCGGTCGCACAGGCGCTGCGCCTCCTCCATGAAGTGCGTGACCAGGAGGACGGTGACGCCGCGTGCGCGGACGTCCTCGATGAGCTGCCAGGTGTCGCGACGGGCGCGCGGGTCGAGTCCGGTCGTCAGCTCGTCGAGCACGACGATCCTCGGGTTCCCGATCAGCGCGAGGGCGATGAACAAGCGCTGCTTCTGACCGCCGCTGAGCCTGGCGAACCGGGTGGCGAGCTGCCCGGTGAGCCCCAGGCGTTCGGCGAGCGGCCGCCAGTCGGCGGGGCTCGGGTACAGGGCGGCGTACAGCTCCAGCGCCTCGCGCACGGTGAGTCTGGGCTGCAGTTCGCTCTCCTGGAGCTGGGCACCGAGGACACGCGTCAGCGCCTCGCGCTCGGCGACCGGGTCGAGCCCCGCGACACGGATGCGGCCCGAGTCGGGCACGCGCAGGCCCTCGACGCATTCCACGGTGGTGGTCTTGCCGGCACCGTTCGGGCCGAGGATTCCGAAGATCTCCCCCTCCTCCACGGCGAAGGAGACACCGTCGACGACGGTCCGCCCACCGTAGGACTTCCGCAGGTCACTGACCTCTATGACAGGCCCGCGGGCCTTCGCGCTCGTACTCGCCAGGATCATGGGGCGAGCATCGCCCGGGGACCGGCGTCACCACATCGGCCGTCACGCTCGAAGCGGCATCAGCCGATCGGTCGATGCCGCGGTACGGCCGCCCGGCGGCCGTACCGCGTCCTCGGGCACGCTTCGTCAGGCCCGCCCGGAGCCGCCGGGCGAGCACGAGGGTCAGCTCCCGGCCGGGGCCTTGATCTCGCCGGCGACCCGCGCCGCCCATCGCTCGATGGCGGGGAAGTCACGGAAGTCGCCCCCCTTTCCGTTGCGCAGGATCATCCGGGCCACGAACCCCTTGGCGCCCTCCTCCAGGCAGCCGCCGAAGGTCACGTGCTCCTGGGCGTCGAGGCGCGCCATGACGCGCCGCACCCCGGGCACCGGGGGGATGTCCCGTTCGGAGGCCGACGGGTCCAGCGGCCCGCTGCTGAACAACCACAGGGGACGCCGGGCCAGC
This sequence comes from Streptomyces sp. NPDC018947, assembly GCF_044390505.1. Lineage (NCBI taxonomy): Bacteria > Bacillati > Actinomycetota > Actinomycetes > Kitasatosporales > Streptomycetaceae > Streptomyces > Streptomyces sp. NPDC018947. The sequence continues at coordinate 7,721 of NZ_JBIRZD010000022.1, read as the reverse complement.
GCGTGCCGGTGCCGCCGGACGAAACGCCGGCTGTCCTTGTGCCAGCGTCCCGCGTACAGGGCTCCGCCGACGATCACGGCGTCGTAGGGGGTCACGTCGGCGACGGATCCCGCGGGCACCGCGTCGACGGTCGTCCCCTCCTTGCGGAGCACGGCGGCGACGTCCTGCGCGATCCGGGCGGTCGATCCGTTCGTCGTCCCGTAGGCGACCAGTACCTTCCTGTTCCTTGCCGTTTCCATCCCGTCTCCTTCGAGGTCCGCGGCGTGACGACGCCGCACGAGCGCCCTGCCGTACCGAAGCGTCACGTGTGCCGGACGACGGCCACGGGGCAGGCCGCATGGTGAAGTACCGCGAGCGTGACGCGGCCGAGCTGGAGTCCGTACTGACCACGGTGGCGCCGCGTGCCCACGACCAGGAGGTCGGCCTCGCGGGACGCGGCTTCCAGGACCCCCCGGGCGTGTCCCTCCACCGTGTGGCGGTGGACCTGCACCTCGGGCGGGACATCGGCCAGCGCGGCGTCGAGGGCCTCGGCCGCCCGCCGCTCGTACGTCCGGGCCGGCCCGCCGGTCACCGGTGTGCTTTCGGCGGGCTCGTGCGCGGGGACCCGCCAGGCGCGCACCGCTGCCAGCGGGACCCCGCGCCGCCGGGCCTCCTCGGCGGCGAACCGGACCACGGCCGTGTCGTCGGCGCCTTCGCCGACGCCCACGACGACCCGCCCTCGGACCGCGCGCGTGGCCTGGTTGTCGTGGCTGCCGCGGAGCACGACGACCGGGCAGTCTGCGTGCCCGGCGACGGCCAGGCTGACCGAGCCGAGCAGGAACTCGGCGAGGCCGCCGCGTCCGCGGGTGCCGACGACGAGCAGGGAGGCCCTGCGCCCCTCCCGCACGAGGGCGTGCGCCGCCTCCTCCGGCAGCACGTCGGTGGTCACCCTCAGGTCCGGCCGGCGGCGTTCGGCCCGCCGCGCGGCGGCGTTGACGATGTCGTGGCCGCGTACGCCGTCCGGCGGCTCCCCCAGGTCCTCGGCGAGGTCCGTGCCCTCGTACCGCTCCCAGAGCGTGGCGTACACGATACGCAAGGGCAGTTCGCACAGCGCGGCCTCGTCGGCCGCCCACTCCGCGGCCCGGAGACTGGCCTCGGAACCGTCCACCCCGACGACGACGGGCCTTCTCATGGCACTCACCCTCCGGTGCCCGGGTTGAGGACGGGGGACGTGACCGCTGCGCGCGGCGGCGCGTCGGCGGGGTCGTCGACGGCGGACAACGGGCGGGCTCGTGGGCGGCCATGATGCGGTCGGCACCTCCAGACCCGGGTGGCGCGGCTTCGGGCCGTCGTCCGGGCCACCGTGGACGCGGCGGCATTCAAGGACATCGTGCGCACTCACCCTCCGGACCGCCACCGGGTGGCGGGACGCCTCACGCCACGGGTCCGGCTTCACCGGGCCGGCGGTGTGCGCGACGTCCTGCCTCAGTCCGGCTCCATGTAGGGGCGGCGGAAGACCTTCGCCCGGTCCGCGCCCCACGGCCGGACCGCCGCCAGTGCCTGGGCGACCGCGAACTCCAGTGGGCCGCTGGTGTCGACGGCGACCGCCTCGGGCCATGGCTGCTCCTCGGCGGCCATGGCGGCGGCAACGGCGGGGCCCGCGTCGGACGCGCCGGGGGCGCGTGTGCTCAGGCGGGCCGCCGCGAGGTCCCCCGGTACGTGGCAGCGCAGGGCCACGAGGTCGGCGCCGGCGCGTTCCGCCGTACGCAGTGCTCCCTCGCGCTGGGCCGAGTCGATCCACGTGGCGTCCAGAACCACGGACTCGCCCTCGGCCAGGAGAGCCGCCGCCCGATCGAGCAGTCCGGTGTAGGTCCTGGCCGTCCGTTCGGGCGTGTACAGGCCCTCGCCGTATCCGGCGGCGGCAGGCTGTTCCGGGGGGAGCCCAGCCATTTCCTTGCGCAGGCGGTCGCTGCTGAGCAGTACGGCGCCGAGACGGTCGGCGAGTGCGCCGGACAGCGTGGACTTTCCGGTGCCGGGCAGGCCGCCGACGAGCGTCAGCCGGACGGCCGAGGCCCGCAGGTGGCGCAGCGCGAGGGAGACGAACCGTTGTGCCGCCACCTGCGCGCCGGACGCTCCCTGCCGGGCCTGGATCATGGAGACCTTGGCACGGACGAAGGCGCGGTAGGCGACATAGTGGTGCCACAGCGAGGGCGGCGCGGGGTCGCCGGAGTACTGCCGGTACTGCGCCAGGAAGAAGTCCGCGGACTCGGGCGCACCGAGCCGCTCGAGGTCCATGGCGAGGAACGCGGCGTCATCGAGACCGTCGACGTACCGCAGACGGTCGTCGAACTCCAGGCAGTCCAGGATCCGCGGTCCGTCGTCGAGGCAGAAGATGTCGTCGGCGAGGAGGTCTCCGTGCCCGTCGATCACCCGCCCCTGCTCGATACGGGCGTCGAACAACGGTTCGCGGCCCGCGAGATAGCGACGGACCAGCCGCACGACCTCCGCCCGCCCCTGGACCTCGGTGCCCTCGGCGGCCATGGCGTCGACCTGCTCGAAACTGGCCTCCCAGCGCGAGGCCAGGGCGTCCCGCGTTCCCTGTTCCGCGACGGCGGGGTCGCGCGGCGCGGTGGCGTGCCACGCGGCGAGCTGCCTGGCGACGGCCCGCAGGGCATCGTCGACCGGCGCGGCTGTGCCGACCAGATGCGAGAGGCGGCGATCGGCGGGCATGCGGCGCATCACCACGAGCGGCTCGGCTTCTTCCTCACCCGGGGTGCGCAGCTCTCCCAGCCCCGTGTACACATCCGGTGCGAACCGCCGGTTGAGCATGATCTCGCGCTCGCACGCCGCACGGCGAGCCGTCGACGAGGTGTAGTCCAGGAACCCGAGATCCACCGGCTTCTTGAGCTTGTACACGCGGTCCCCCGCGAAGAAGATCATCGCCGTGTGCGTCTCGCAGACCTCCGCACGCTTCGGTACGTGCCCACCCAGGCCGGCGGGTCCGGGCGGGTGCGGCGAGTGGACCGGATCCTCGTTGCGCCCCCGTTCAGTCATGAGGCGCCAGGGCAACGGGGCAGCGTGCGCGAAGCGGCGGGGAGAGGTGCCGCCGTGCGGCCTCGTCGGCAGCCCACCCGGCGACGGCGGGACTCGCGGGCGGACCGTCGCGGCCCACGGTGACGGCTGATGGCATCACAGGCAGCCTCCACTGTGCCGATGGGTGCGCTCCCTTCGAGGAGTACCTCATCCGCCTGCGTGGCGCATGCGGGCCCCGCCTACGGAAGGAAGGACTCCGGGAGCGGGCGGCGTCGGCCGGCCCGGTCCTTTCCACCGCGCCGGCACGGGCGATGCCGCCGACAGGGGCGGGGCGCCCGTCTGCGGGCCGGGGAACGGCCGCCACCGGGCAACGCCCGCTAGGACCGCGTAGCCCTCCTGCACTCGTCCCCCGAGGGCCCGTCCCGCGCGACCGGCACACTGCGGTCGTACGGATCGATCTCCGTGCCGGCGTCGTCCGCCCGGCGGTCCGTGCCGAAGGGCGGCACGAAGTAGCCCGTGGAGGCGCCGCAACCGCCGTTGGTCACGTCGTACTTGTACGAGACGATCGAGAACGTGCCCGGCTCGGTGATCACCTTGTCGGGGTCGTCCCAGCTCAGGACCAGCTCGCGCCGGACGATCGTGCGCACGATCTCGTCGTCGCCGCCCGCGTCCGCGCGGGTGACCGGGTAGACGAAGGTGACGTCGGCCGTGACCTGGAGCGCGCCGCGCTCGCCCTCCCGGTAGGTGAGCCGGCCCCGGGTCTTCACGACGTCGCCGACCAGCTCGGTGCGGGAGGGCTCGAAGCGGCTGAAGAGGAGGAGGGGGTCGCTCTTCTCGCTCGGCGTTCGCAAGGCCGTGTCCAAAAGGTCCTGGACGTCCTTCTGGTGCGGGTTGATCAGCGCGATCGCCTTCTCGGGGCGCTCGCCCCGCAGCACCCCGCGGTCCAGGCCGGACGCGACGAGGAAGTCCCGGCTGCGGGCGAGGGCCCGCTCGACCTCGGCCTCGCTCATCCAGCCGACCGCCCCTGCCTTCGGAACGGTGATCCCCTCCGCTCCGCTCGCCCAGCTCGCCGCCGGCGAGCCGCGGAACGGCTCCTCCCTCGTGGGTCGCCGGGCCGCGTCCGTCGGCGACGCCTGGGCCGGGCGTGCGCTGTCGGCCGCGGCCGACGGGGAGTCGTCGTCGGCGAACAGGTCCGCCACCCGCCCCGGCGCGAGCGCCACCACCAGCAGCGCGAGCGCGGCCAGCATCCCGACCACGTACCAGCCCGTGCGCCGCCTGGGCCGCGCGGGCGTGCAGCTGCGCCAGCCCTCCTGGCCGCGGCCGGGCTCCGCGCGCAGCCGGTTCGCCACTTGGCGGGCTCGCGCCGACGGCTCCTTGGGTGCGTCGGCGGCGCCCGTCACCGACTCGCGCAGAAACCGCTCCCACTCCTCGTCCGACCTGGACGAACCGTCCGGCTCCGTACTCGAGCCCATCCCCGACCCCCTGGCGATCCGTAGCCCGCGCCCCAGTCCCCGGGGACGCGTGCGCATCATGGCACAGAGCACCGACAGCGACGGCGGCCGTGCGGACGGTCCGGGCACGCCGCCCCTCCTCAACCGGCCGGCCAGGGAGCTCGGTTCCGCGCGGTCGGGCAGACCGCCCGGCCGGCACCGTGCGACGCCGTCGCGCCGCGGTCGCGCGCTGCCGGACGGCCCCGACCGTCCCGGGGACGCGCGGCCTCGTCCCTCGCCGTCGTCGTCGCGGCATCCGCCGGGTACTTCGGAGCGCCGGTGGTACTCGACCGGTGGCGCCGTACCGGCGGGGCGAACGCAGGGCGGGAGATCGGTTCCCGATGGGGGCGGGCAGGCGGCGGAGCCGGGACGACCGGGACGACGGCAGCCGGTCCGGGCGGTGGAGAATCCGTCGGCCGAGAGGAGCGGGGATGAGCGGCTTCATGGTCGTCGGGACGGACGGTTCCGCGCCTTCCCTCGACGCCGTCGCGTGGGCGGCCCGCGAGGCCGAGCTGCGGAAGACCGCGCTACGGGTGGTGCACGCCCTGGCCCGGCCGGGGCACCTGCCGCTGGACTCCGTCCTGCCGAGAGCGGTCAGGGAGCACTTCCGCCGGGAGGCGGACGCGGTGGTGGACGAGGCAGTGCTCATGGCACGGACGACGGCACCCGGCATCGAGGTCTCGGGGCTGGTCCGTCCGGGGGAACCGCTCACCGTCCTGACGGCGGAGTCCCGGTCGGCCGACCTGATCGTCGTCGGGCACCGCGGCCTGAGCGAGTTCGCGGGAACGCTGCTCGGGTCCACGGCGGGCGGGCTGGCAGCCCATGCCCGATGCCCCGTGCTGGTCGTCCGGGAGCCGGAGGCACCGGTCGGCCCGGTCGTGCTCGGCCTGGACGGTTCGCCCGCGGGGACGGCAGCCGTGCGGTTCGCCTTCGAGGAGGCCGCGGCACAGCGCGTCCGTCTCGTCGCCCTGCACGCCTGGACCGCGTGGAACGCCCCCCTGCCGCCTCCCGCGGATGCCTCCGAGCCCTATGCGTACGGGCCCGGTGTGCTGGCCGCGGAGGAGGAGCGGCTCCTGGCCGAGAGCCTCGCGGGCACGGGTGACACCTACCCCGATGTGAAGGTGGAGCGCAGGACGGTGCACGGGCCGGCGCGTCCGGCGCTGATCGAGGCGAGCCGCACCGCTCGCCTGACGGTGGTCGGCTCCCGGGGGCGCGGTGGATTCACGGGACTGCTGCTCGGATCGGTCAGCCAGGCCGTCCTCCACCACGCGCACAGCCCCGTGGCCGTCGTACGGGGACGACCCTCCCGGCACGTCCGGGCAGAGCGTCCGGAGTGAGGTGCTGACGATGCGCACGGACTTGAAGCCGAAGCCGATCGTGGTCGGCGTCGATCCCGATCCGGACAAGCGGACGGCACTCGCCTGGGCCGCCGACGAGGCCCGACGCCGCCGGCGCCCCCTGACACTGGTGTACGCGCAGGGTGTTCCGCTCCCCGGCTACCGGCCCGAGGGCGGCCGGCCCTCGTGGGAGCAGTGGCCGAAGGAGCTGCACAGGGCCGGGGCCGAGGTCCTCGACGGCGCGCTCGCCTTCGCCGAGGAGCGCCAGCCCGCCGTGGAGATCTCCGCGGTGCTGGCCGAGGGGCGTCCCGCATGGGTCCTGGCCGAGCAGTCGCATCACGCTGCGCTGGTCGTGATCGGCTCCCGGCGTCCGGGCGGGGCGCGGGAGTCGTTCACCTCCGCCGCGGTCGCTCTTCCTCTGACCGCCCACGCCGCCTGCCCGGTCGTCGTCGTGCGCGAGTCCGAGGGCACGCGGCCGCCCGGCCTCGTCGTCGGTGTCGACGGCAGCCCCGACTCGGCTGCCGCCGTCGACTTCGCCTTCGAGGAAGCGGGGACACTCGGCGCGAACCTGCGCGCGCTGTACGTATGGCACGCCCCCCTGCTCGGCGTCCTGGACGAGCAGGCGACGCTTCAGGAATGCCGACGGGTCCTCGCCGAGACGACGGCCGGGCGCACCGCCGCCCACCCGGAGGTGGAGCTGCACCACGAGGTGGTCGAAGGACACCCGGTGCAGGTGCTGACCGAGGCGTCGGACCACGCCCTGGGTCTGGTCGTCGGCACCCGGGGGCGCGGCGGCTTCCGCGGCCTGCGGCTGGGCTCCGTGAGCCAGGGCGTTCTGCACCATGCGCGCTGCACGGTGATCACCGTCCCCCACGGGCAGCGCCGGTGAACGTCCGGGCGGCCGGCCGTCAGTCCACCACCAGCACGACCTCCAGGGCCCGGGGCCCGTGCACGCCCTCCACCCGGTCCAGCTCGATGTCGCTCGTGGCGGACGGGCCGGAGATCCAGGTGCTCGGCCGGGTGGGGTCGAGGCGGGGCAGGGCCTGCGGGAGGGAGGCGACCACCTGGGTGCGGGCGTCGACGACGCAGACGTGCACGTCGGGAACCAGGGTGAGGGCACGGCGGCCCTGCCCCGGGCCGGCGTCGAGCACGACGGTGCCGGTCTCCGCGACGGCCAGGGCGCAGCCGGTGACCACGGCATCGGCGGAGTCGAGCTCCTCGGGAGTCAGGGGGACGTCGTCGAAGCGCTGCCGGGCGTCCGAGCCGGCCAGCCAGGCACCGGGAAGGCCGGGCGGCACGACGACGCTGCGCGCACCGTGTCCCGCGAGGAGTTCGCCGATCAGTTCCGCGAGGCCCTGCCGGGTGGTGCGGTGCACGCCCGCGCGGTAGTCGGCGAGGTTCTCGTGGAGGAGGTCGAGCACCGCGGCCGGGTCGTCCGGGGTGTGGCTCACCAGGTAGTCGCGCGCGGCCTCGGGTGCTTCGGGCGCGTCCGCGAGGGCCCTGCGCACTCGGCCGAGGACGCGGTCGCGGGAGGAGGGGGGAGGGGTCATGCGTGGTTCTTCTTCCACCAGTCACGGAACGGTTCGGCGGGCAGCTCCGGCAGGTCCCGGCTGTTGGTCCACGCGCGCGCCCCCGGGCCGGGGAGCCGCTTGGGATGCAGCTTGCGCGTCCCGGACGCGAGCCGTTCGCCGGCGGCGAGGGCGGCCGGGTGATCGAGGAGCCATGTCGCCGTCCTCATCGCGGCCCTCTCCAGCCGGTGCCTCTTGCCTCCCTGGTCCGCGACCCTCTCCCGCAGGTGTACGAGGACTTCGGGGATGTCGATGGCGACGGGGCAGACCTCGTAGCAGGCGCCGCACAGGGACGACGCGTAGGGCAGGGAGGC
>NZ_JBIRZD010000021.1:0-135614 GCF_044390505.1 Streptomyces sp. NPDC018947 | reverse complement strand
GGGGCGCGCGGGGGGGGGGGCCCCGGGGGGGGGGGGGCCCCCCCCCCCGGGGGGGCGCCCCCCCCCCCCGGGGGGGCGCCCCCCCCCCCCGGGGGGGGGGGGGGCCGCCCCCCCCCCCCCGCCGCTCGGGCGAACAGAGCCCTACGCGGGCACGCTGGCCACCCCGGGCTCCAGGAACCGCTTCCCGTTCACCCGCTCGGAGACGCCCTCGCGGTCCAGGTACGGCGTGATGCCGCCCAGGTGGAAGGGCCAGCCGGCGCCGGTGATCAGGCACAGGTCGACGTCCTGGGCCTCGGCGACGACGCCCTCGTCGAGCATGAGGCCGATCTCCTGGGCCACCGCGTCCAGGACGCGGGCGCGGACCTGCTCCTCCGTCAGGACGGTGTCACCCTGCTCGAGCAGCGCGGCGACCTCCGGGTCCAGCTCGGGCCTGCCGCTGTCGTAGACGTAGAAGCCGCGCTTGCCCGCCTCGACGACCGCCTTGAGGTTCGGGGAGACGGTGAAGCGCTCCGGGAAGGCCCGGTTGAGGGTCTCCGAGACGTGCAGGCCGATCGCCGGGCCGACCAGCTCCAGCAGGACCAGCGGGGACATCGGCAGGCCGAGCGGCTCCACCGCCTTCTCCGCGACCTCGACCGGCGTGCCCTCGTCGATGACGTTCTGGATCTCGCCCATGAAGCGGGTCAGGATGCGGTTCACGACGAACGCCGGGGCGTCCTTCACGAGGACCGCGGTCTTCTTCAGCTTCTTCGCCACCGCGAACGCCGTCGCCAGCGACGCGTCGTCGGTCCGCTCACCGCGCACGATCTCCAGCAGCGGCAGGATCGCCACCGGGTTGAAGAAGTGGAAGCCGACGACCCGCTCGGGGTGCTTCAGCTTCGACGCCATCTCCGACACCGACAGGGAGGACGTGTTCGTCGCCAGGATGGCGTGCGCCGGGGCGACCGCCTCGACCTCCGCGAACACCTTCTGCTTGACGCCCATCTCCTCGAACACGGCCTCGATGACGAAGTCCGCGTCCGCGAAGCCCTCGGCCTTGTCCAGGACACCGGTCACCAGGGCCTTGAGACGGTTGGCCTTGTCCTGGTTGACGCGGCCCTTGCCGAGCAGCTTGTCGATCTCGGCGTGGACGTAGCCCACACCCTTGTCGACGCGCTCCTGGTCGATGTCCGTCAGGACGACCGGGACCTCCAGGCGGCGCAGGAACAGCAGCGCGAGCTGGGAGGCCATCAGGCCGGCGCCGACGACGCCCACCTTGGTGACCGGGCGGGCCAGCGACTTGTCGGGCGCGCCCGCCGGACGCTTGCCGCGCTTCTGCACCAGGTTGAACGCGTAGATTCCGGAGCGCAGTTCGCCGCCCATGATCAGGTCGGCCAGCGCCTGGTCCTCGGCGTCGAAGCCCTGCTGGAGGTCGGCGTTCTTCGCGGCCGCGATGATGTCGAGGGCGCGGTAGGCCGCCGGGGCGGCGCCGTGCACCTTGCCGTCGGCGATGAAGCGACCGCGGGCGACGGCCTGGTCCCAGGCCTCACCGCGGTCGATCGCCGGTCGCTCGACCGCGATCTCGCCCTTGAGGACGGACGCCGTCCAGATCAGCGACTGCTCCAGGAAGTCCGCGCCCTCGAAGATCGCGTCGGCGATGCCGAGTTCGTAGACCTGCTTGCCCTTGAGCTGCTTGTTCTGGTTGAGGCTGTTCTCGATGATCACCGAGACGGCCTTGTCCGCGCCGATCAGGTTCGGCAGCAGCGTGCAGCCGCCCCAGCCGGGGACCAGGCCGAGGAAGACCTCGGGCAGCGAGAACGCCGGGAGGGCCGCCGACACCGTGCGGTAGGAGCAGTGCAGGCCGATCTCCACGCCGCCGCCCATGGCCGCGCCGTTGTAGTAGGCGAAGGTCGGCACGGCCAGCTTCGACAGCCGCTTGAAGACGTCGTGGCCGCCCTTGCCGATGGCCAGCGCGTCCTCGTGCCGCTTCAGCAGCTCGACGCCCTTGAGGTCGGCGCCGACCGCGAAGATGAACGGCTTGCCGGTGACGCCGACGCCGACGATCTCGCCGGCCGCGGCCTCCTTCTCGACCTGGTCGATCGCGGCGTCGATGTTCGCCAGCGACTGCGGGCCGAGCGTGGTCGGCTTGGTGTGGTCGTGACCGTTGTCCAGGGTGATCAGCGCGAAGCGCCCGGCACCGAGGGGCAGGTCGAAGTGCCGTACGTGCGCCTGCGTGACGACCTCGCCGGGGAACAGCTCGGCCGCACCCTTCAGAAGCTCTGCGGTGGTGCTCACTTGTCCCCCTCGAAGTGCGGGTTCTCCCAGATGACCGTCGCGCCCATGCCGAAGCCGACGCACATGGTGGTCAGGCCGTAGCGGACGTTCGGCTGTTCCTCGAACTGGCGGGCGAGCTGCGTCATCAGGCGGACGCCGGAGGAGGCCAGCGGGTGGCCGAAGGCGATGGCGCCGCCGTACTGGTTGACGCGGGCGTCGTCGTCGGCGATGCCGTAGTGCTCCAGGAACGCGAGGACCTGGACGGCGAAGGCCTCGTTGATCTCGAACAGGCCGATGTCGGAGATGGACAGGCCGGCCTGGGCCAGGGCCTTCTCCGTCGCCGGGATCGGGCCGTAGCCCATGACCTCCGGCTCGACACCCGCGAAGGCGTACGAGACGAGGCGCATCTTGACCGGCAGGCCGTTCTCGCGGGCGAAGTCCTCGCTCGCGATCAGGGAGGCGGTGGCGCCGTCGTTGAGGCCGGCCGCGTTGCCCGCGGTGACCCGGCCGTGGACGCGGAACGGCGTCTTCAGGCCCGCCAGGTTCTCCAGCGTGGTGCCCGGGCGCATCGGCTCGTCGGCGGTGACCAGGCCCCAGCCCGTCTCGCCGCCCTCGGGGTTGGTGCGGCGCACGGAGATCGGCACCAGGTCCGCCTGGATCTGGCCGTTGGCGTACGCCTTGGCGGCCTTCTCCTGCGAGCGCACCGCGTACTCGTCGGCACGCTGCTTGGTGATCGACGGGTAGCGGTCGTGCAGGTTCTCGGCGGTCATGCCCATGAACAGGGCGGACTCGTCGACCAGCTTCTCGCTGACGAACCGCGGGTTCGGGTCGACGCCCTCGCCCATCGGGTGACGGCCCATGTGCTCGACACCGCCCGCGATGGCGACGTCGTACGCGCCGAACGCGACCGAACCGGCCACCGTGGTGACGGCGGTCAGGGCGCCCGCGCACATGCGGTCGATCGAGTAGCCCGGGACCGAGGTGGGCAGGCCCGCCAGGATTCCGGCGGTGCGGCCGATGGTCAGGCCCTGGTCACCGATCTGCGTGGTCGCGGCGACGGCGACCTCGTCGATCTTCTTGGGGTCGAGGCCGGGGTTGCGGCGCAGCAGCTCCCGGATCGCCTTCACGACCAGGTCGTCGGCTCGGGTCTCGTGGTAGATGCCCTTCGGGCCCGCCTTGCCGAACGGGGTGCGGACGCCGTCGACGAAGACGACGTCCCTGACGGTACGAGGCACGATGGCTCTCCTCCAGGGTGCGGGGTGGCACTGCTGCGGCACGCATGCACTGAGCGCGCGCTCAGCCCCATGCTACTTGTGGGTAACGTAGCTGCACAGTCCCCCCGCCTGGAGCGGCGAACGTCACACCACCGGAGGACAGCGGACACGCCGGACCCACGAGGAGCAACGCCCCGGGAGCCCGGCCGTGGACGAACAGCGCGCTTTGGCGACGGGAGGGAACCCCGCGCCCGGAGCGCGCCGCACATGACCCGCGGGGAGCCACCCGCACGGGACCCCTCAGGCGCCGTCCCCCGCCGTGCCCAGGGCGGTGACGAGCACCGGTGTCACCTGGGCCACCTGCCAGGGCCGTGCCCCGTGCGCGGTGAGGGCCGCGGCGACGGACTCCGCGTCGATGGTCTTCGGCGGCTCCCAGCAGACCCTGCGCACGGTGTCCGGGGTGATCAGGTTCTCCTGCGGCATGTTCAGTTCCTCGGCCAGTGCCGTCACCCCGGCCCGCGCGGCGGACAGCCGGGCGGCGGCGGCCGGGTCCTTGTCGGCCCAGGCGCGCGGCGGCGGGGGACCGGTCACCGGCTGGCCCGGCTGCGGGAGCTGCGACTCGGACAGGGCCCTGGCCCGGTCGACCGCGGCCTGCCACTGTTCGAGCTGGCGCCGGCTCACCCGGCCGAAGCCGCCGAGCGCGCCGAGCGCGTGCGCGTTGGCCGGCAGCGCGAGGGCCGCCTCGACGATGGCGGCGTCCCCGAGCACCTTGCCCGGGGAGACGTCCCGGCGCTGCGCGATCCGGTCCCGGGTCTGCCACAGCTCCCGGACGACGGCGAGCTGCCGGCGCCGGCGCACCTTGTGCATGCCGGACGTGCGGCGCCACGGGTCCTTGCGGGGTTCGGCCGGCGGCGCCGAGGCGATCGCGTCGAACTCCTGCCGGGCCCACTCCAGCTTGCCCTGCCGGTCCAGCTCCTTCTCCAGCGCGTCGCGCAGGTCGACCAGCAGCTCGACGTCGAGTGCGGCGTAGCGCAGCCACGGCTCGGGCAGCGGTCGGGTGGACCAGTCGACGGCGGAGTGGCCCTTCTCCAGGACGAAGCCCAGCACGTTCTCGACCATCGCGCCGAGGCCGACCCGGGGGAACCCGGCGAGCCGGCCGGCCAGCTCGGTGTCGAACAGGCGGGTCGGCACCATCCCTATGTCCCGCAGGCAGGGCAGGTCCTGGGTGGCGGCGTGCAGCACCCACTCGGCGCCGGAGACCGCCGTGCCCAGCTCCGACAGGTCGGGGCAGGCGACGGGGTCGATGAGCGCCGTGCCCGCGCCCTCGCGGCGGAGCTGCACCAGGTAGGCGCGCTGGCCGTAGCGGTACCCGGAGGCGCGCTCGGCGTCCACGGCGACGGGGCCGCTGCCGGCGGCGAAGGCGGCGGTCACCTCGGCGAGGGCGGCCGCGTCGGCGATCACCGGCGGAACACCCTCGCGTGGCTCGAGCAAGGGGATCGGCGCCTGACTCGCAGAAGATCCGGCGTCGTCCGGAGGGGCGCCTCCGGTGGTTCGCAGTGAACGGTCTGCTGCGGTTTCGTGGGCGTCGGTCACCGGTCAAGGGTATCGGTGTATGCGCGGCGCCCGCCGACGGAACGTTCCGTCGGCGGGCGCCGGGGGGTCGTAAACCGGTCAGGTCAGTGAAAGGTCGGGTTCATGCGAGGGAAGCGGCGGGGGAGAGGCAGGGATTCGGGGCCGGTCATGGGGGGGTGGGGTGGTCAGTGGATGATGCCGGTCCGCAGGGCCACCGCCACCATGCCGGCGCGGTCGCCCGTGCCCAGCTTGCGGGCGATGCGGGCCAGGTGGCTCTTGACGGTCAGGGCGGACAGGCCCATGGAGACGCCGATCGCCTTGTTGGACTGGCCCTCCGCGACCAGACGCAGCACCTCGACCTCGCGGCCGGAGAGCTCGCGGTAGCCGCCCGGGTGGCTCGGGGCACCCGGGGGGCGGCGGTGCAGGCGGGCGGCGGCGGAGCCGATGGGGGCGGCACCGGGCCGGGTGGGGAGCCCGATGTTGGTGCGGGTGCCGGTGACGACGTAGCCCTTGACGCCGCCCGCGAGGGCGTTGCGTACGGCGCCGATGTCGTCGGCGGCGGACAGGGCGAGCCCGTTGGGCCAGCCCGCGGCGCGGGTCTCCGACAGGAGGGTCAGGCCGGAGCCGTCGGGAAGATGGACGTCTGCCACGCAGATGTCGCGGGGGTTGCCGATGCGGGGACGAGCCTCCGCGACGGACGAGGCCTCGATGACATCGCGCACACCGAGCGCCCACAGATGGCGGGTGACGGTGGAACGGACGCGCGGGTCGGCCACGACCACCATGGCGGTCGGCTTGTTCGGGCGGTAGGCGACCAGGCTTGCGGGCTGCTCGAGGAGAACGGACACCAGGCCTCCTGGGGTGCGGGACGGGACCGGCTCCTGGGGAAGAAGCCGGGACGAACCGTGCTTTCAAGGTCACAGTCGTCTTCGGCACCGAACGCGTCCGCCTTTAGAGAATGATCACTATCTGGTGAGTAACAATCCGAGCAATTCGGACACGCGGTCGATCATTCGAAGACCGGACGGTTTCAGTCTGTGTCGATACGAGGCCGAAAGTGGCCGTATCGACAAAGTGACCTAGGGTTCGGCGCAGACCATCGGATGATCTTGCGCATGCGAAAAGGGGCCCGGCGCACCCGCCCCCGAGGGGGGAGTGCACCGGGCCCCGCGTGCGCGCGGTGGCGCGTCGGACGGAGTTCCTAGCGCGGCTGCGGTCCGCGCCGCTGCGGCAGCGTGACGATCGACGCGTCGCCCGGACCGGCCGGCGGCAGGCCCGCGACCTGGGCCAGCAGATCGCACCACGAGGCGAGATGGGCGGCGGTGTCCGGCACCCCGCCCCGGCCCTCCCGCGGCGTCCAGGAGGCGCGGATCTCGATCTGCGAGGCGGACGGACGCGTCGACAGCCCGCCGAAGTAGTGGGAACTCGCCCGCGTGACCGTGCCGCTGGGCTCGCCGTAGGCCAGGCCGCGCGCCTGGAGGGCGCCCGTCAGCCAGGACCAGCACACCTCCGGCAGCAGCGGATCCGCGGCCATCTCCGGCTCCAGGTCGGCGCGCACCAGGGTCACCAGCCGGAAGGTGCCCCGCCAGGCGTCGTGCCCGGCCGGATCGTGCAGCAGCACCAGCCGCCCGTCGGCCAGGTCCTCGTCGCCGTCGACGACCGCGGCCTCCAGCGCGTACGCGTACGGCGCGAGCCGCTGCGGCGCGCGGGTCGCCTCCACCTCGACCTGCGGCCGCAGCCGCGCGGTCCTGAGCGCGTCGACGGCGGCCGTGAACGGCGGAGGTGCCCCGCCGGCCGGTTGCCGCACGTCCTCCCCGGTGCCCTTCGGTTCGTCCATTCCGCCAGCGTCGTCCGACAGTCGTCCCTGAGCCGCAGCCATGCGGGGAAGGTTAAGCGGAACGGCGCCCCGGCGCAGGGAGGGACACCCACGTGCGCGCGCGATGTCCGGATCGCGTGGTTCCGAGGGGTCGGGCGGGCGCCACGGGCGGGTATCGGCAGCCCCGCCGGGGCCGCCCGCACCCGCGGTCCGACGGGGTCCGACGGCCATGCGAGACTTGCCGCGTGAGTGCCAACCAGAGCCCCGTGGGCAAGCAGCCGTCCGCCACGTACGACTCCGCCTTCCTGAAGGCGTGCCGGCGTGAGCCGGTGCCGCACACGCCCGTCTGGTTCATGCGGCAGGCCGGGCGCTCCCTGCCCGAGTACCGCAAGGTGCGCGAGGGCATCCCGATGCTCGAATCCTGCATGCGGCCGGAGCTGGTCACCGAGATCACCCTTCAGCCGGTGCGCCGGCACGGCGTGGACGCGGCGATCTTCTTCAGCGACATCGTCGTCCCGCTCAAGGCCATCGGGATCGACGTCGACATCAAGCCGGGCATCGGCCCGGTCGTCGAGAACCCGGTCCGCACCCGCGCGGACCTGGCGCGGCTGCGCGACCTCACGCCGGAGGACGTCTCCTACGTCACCGAGGCCTACGGGCTGCTCACGCGCGAGCTGGGCGCCACCCCGCTGATCGGCTTCGCGGGCGCCCCGTTCACCCTGGCGAGCTACCTCGTGGAGGGCGGCCCGTCCCGCAACCACGAGCACACCAAGGCCCTGATGTACGGCGACCCCGGGCTGTGGGCCGACCTCCTGGACCGGCTCGCCGACATCACGGGCGCCTTCCTCAAGGTGCAGATCGAGGCGGGCGCGAGCGCGGTCCAGCTCTTCGACTCCTGGGTCGGCGCCCTCGCCCCCGCGGACTACCGCCGCTCCGTGCAGCCCGCCTCCCGCAAGGTCTTCGACGCCGTCGCCGGGTACGGCGTGCCGCGCATCCACTTCGGCGTGGGCACCGGCGAGCTGCTCCACGACATGGGCGAGGCCGGCGCGGACGTCGTCGGCGTCGACTGGCGCGTCCCGCTGGACGAGGCGGCCCGCCGCGTCGGCCCCGGCAAGGCGCTCCAGGGGAACCTGGACCCCGCCGTCCTCTTCTCCTCCCCGCAGGCCGTCGAGGCCAAGACCCGCGAGGTGCTGGACGCGGCGGCGGACCTGGAGGGCCACGTCTTCAACCTCGGCCACGGCGTCCTGCCATCCACCGACCCGGACGCGCTGACCCGGCTCGTGGAGTACGTCCACACCGAGACCGCGCGCTGACCCACCGCCCGCACCGCACGGGCCGGCCCGCGCTGCCCGGCCCGTGCGCGCACTCTTGAACAATGCTCAGCTTTCCGGTGTGATCTGCGGCACTGTCGACCGACCGTGCCGGAGGTCCCGTGTACCGCCGTCTGCTCGCCGCGCTCGTCTGCACCGTCCTGCTGTCCCTCACGGCCGCCCACGCGAGCCCCGCCGCCGAGGACCACCGGGACCCGCCGCCCGGCATCCCCCGGCTCACGGACGACCGGGGCCGCGTCCTGACCCTGCGCGGCTGGAACGTCGAGGACAAGGCCCACCGGGGCGAGGCCGCCCTGACCGCGATCGGCGAGCGCCACTTCCGGGACCTGCGCGCCCAGGGCTTCAACTTCGCGCGGCTGCTGGTCTTCTGGGACGACCTCGAACCCGAGGAGGGCCGCTACAGCGAGCGTTACCTGCGCAGGATCGAGCGCGTCCTCGACTGGGCGCACAAGCACCGCGTCCAGGTCCTGATCGACGCCCACCAGGACGTCTTCGGGCCCGCGTTCGGCCACCGCGGCATCCCCGAGTGGGCCACGCGCACCGACGGCCTGCCGTTCACCCCGCACCCCGACGACTGGTTCTCCGAGTACTTCGAACCGGCCGTGCAGCGCGCGTTCACCCACCTCTACGAGGACCCGGACCTGCTGCGCGCCCAGTCGGACATGTGGCGGGTGCTGGCCGGGCGCCTCGGGGACCACCCCGCCGTCCTCGGCTACGACCTGATCAACGAGCCCATGGGCGAGATCGCGCAGGGCGAGGACCTGCCGACGGCCGCCCGGCGCATCGAGCGCGACCAGCTCACACCCCTCTACAACCGCCTCGCCGACGCGATCCGCTCCGTCGACGACGACTCCTGGATCTTCTTCGAACCGACGCCCATCGTGGGTGAGGGCGTTCCCACCGGTCTGGGCCGCATCCACGACCCGAAGGCCGTCTACGCGCCCCACTTCTACAACACCGCGATGGAGGCGGGCGCCGACTACGACCCGGCGGCCGGCTGGATCGAGGCGTACGAGTCCGCGGTGACCGCCTACCCGCGCACCCACCGCGTCCCGGTCGTGGTGGGGGAGTGGGGGCCGCTCAACAACTCCCTGCCGAACATGGGGCGTTTCTACCGTGACGCCCTGTCGTCCCTGAACCGCTACAGCTCCGGCTGGGCGGGCTACGTCTGGTGCTACGGCGGCGGGTACTGCGCCGTCGACGCCGAAGGGCGCTTCCGCACCAACAAGGAGCGGACCGCGGCTCCGTACGCCCCGGCGGTCGCCGGCCGGGTCACCGCCGAGGAGTACGAGCCGGACGGCGGCACCTTCCGGCTGTCGTACCGGGCCGGCCGCGGGGTCACCGAGATCTCCGTGCCGCCCCGGCCGGGAGGCTGGCGCATCGGGCTGACCGGGGCCGCCCGGACCGCCACGCCCGTGCTGCCCGGTGAGCGCGCGGCGGTCGCGCGGGTGCGGGCCAGGCCGGGCGCGCAGGTCACCGTCGTCGTCACCCCGCGCGGCAAAAGATGAGCACGTGTCTTGTTCCAAGGGTTCCCACGGCGCCTACCGACCAGTAAAACCCTCGGTAACCCACCACCAGGAGGTGCAGTGAAGGCCACACGGCACAGACACCGCTGGCTGACGGCGGCCGCCGCCGCGGTGGCGGTGATCGGCGGAACCGTCACCGCCACCGCCCCCGCACAGGCCGCCCCGCCCGGCCCCGCCGCGTCCGTCTCCTCCGTACCGCTCTCCCCCGAACTCGAGGCCGTCCGCGCGGCCGAGGCCACCAGGCTCTACGGAAGCCCGGACGAGCGGCCGCTCGACGACCGCAGGACCAGCCTGGTCTCCCTGGGCGACAGCGAGATCTCCGGCGAGGGGATCGGCAGCTACGAGCCCGGCACCAACGGCCCCGACAACTGGTGCCACCGCTCGCCGGACGCCGCCATCCACCGCACCGGGATACCCGCCGACCTCACCTTCAACGTGTCCTGCTCCGGCGCGTACACCGGCAACATCCGCATCGGCGGGACCAAGCAGTACGCCGACGAACTCGTGCAGAGCGACAACCTCGCCGTCAAGGCGCGCAACACCCGCGTCAAGATGGTGCTGCTGGTCGCCGGAGCCAACGACGACCTGCAGTTCGGCCCGGTGATGACCGACTGCGTCACGCGCTACCTGCTCAGCCAGGGTGCCTGCGAACCCAAGTACGCCCCCGGCTGGCAGGCCCGCGTCGACGCCCTCGTCCCCAAGGTCGTCCAGACCGTGCGCGACCTGAGGACCGTCATGAGGGACGCGGGGTACGCCGACGGCGACTACAAGCTCGTCGTCATGGGCTACCCCAGCCCCATCGGCCCCGACTTCCGCGACAACCCCGGCTTCACCGGAAAGCTCGCCTGCGGCGGCCTCGGGTACGACTCCGACACCGCCTGGGGCCGCAACACCGCCGTCCCCGCCTTCGAACGCGGCATGCGCAAGGCCGCGGCCGACGCCGGCGCCGTCTACCTCGACAACTCCCGGCTCTTCCACGGCCACGAGGTGTGCATGGACGACACCTGGGCCCGGGGCGCCTACATCGACCTGTCCAAGCCCGGGCTGCCGGACTCCAACTCCCTGCGCCAGTCCTTCCACCCCAACGCACGCGGCCACGCCGCCTTCGCCTCCTGCCTCACCCAGCTCTACGACTCGGGCGCCCGCGAGGCGAGTTGCGCGGACGTCGACTCCTCGGGGAAACCGGTCCTCGTCCCGTACGCCTGGGACACGGTCTACCGGCCCCTGACCGACCGGGCGACCGGCACCTGCGTGGACGCCGACGCCGCCAAGAGCGCCAACGGCACCCGCGTCGTCGGCTGGACCTGCCACGGCGGGCGCAACCAGGGCTGGTGGCACGACCGCTCCCGCGGCACCCTGCACACCGAGCTCACCCAGGACCGCTGCCTGGACGTGCCCGGCGCCCGGTACACGGCCGGCACGGGTCTGGTCCTGTGGGACTGCCACGGCGGCACGAACCAGAAGTTCACCCGCGACGGGGCCACGATCCGGCCGACGGCCGCACGCGGGCTCTGCCTCGCCCTGAACGGACCGGGCGAACCGCTGCGGCTCCAGAACTGCGACGGTTCGGCGAACCAGCAGTTCACCTAGCCTCCACGCCCACCCGGCGGCGCTCCGGCCACGGTGGCCGCCGGGACTACCACCGGTCCCACCCCGGCCGGGCCCGTCTGCCGAACAGCAGCCCGCTCGGCTGGGGCGGCGGCGGTGTGCCCCGGCGCAGGGGCCAGGCGATCAGCATGCCCGCCAGGAACCCCGCCACATGCGCCAGATAGGCCACGGTGCCCGCCTGGGAGACGCCCTGACCGGACGAGTAGACCGCCTGGAGCGCGAACCAGAACCCCAGCACGGCCCACGCCGGCAGCCGCAGCGGCAGGAAGATCAGGAACGGCACGAGGACCCACACACGGGCCTTCGGATACAGCACCAGATACGCCCCGAGCACCCCGGCGATCGCCCCGGACGCGCCGATCAGCGGCGCGGTGGAGTCCGCGTTGAGGAGGGCGAAGCCGTACGTCGCCACATAGCCGCAGACGCCGTAGAACAGCAGGTACCGCACATGGCCCATGCGGTCCTCGACGTTGTTGCCGAAGATCCACAGGAAGAGCATGTTGCCCAGCAGGTGCAGCCAGCCGCCGTGCAGGAACATCGCCGTCAGGACGCTCAGCTCCGGGGACTTGTCGTACGGGGGCGGGCCGATCACACAGCCCGGCCCGCGCGGCCCCACCCCGACGGCGCCCGTCGGCACCAGCCCGGGCATCCGGTGGTGCAGCAGCTCCTGAGGCACCGCGGCGTACTGGTCCAGGAACGCCTGGAGATGGCAGAGCTGGGCCAGACCGCCCCCGCCCGTCAGGGAACCGGCCATGCCGGGCGTGAACAGGAAGACCAGGACGTTGGCGAGGATCAGGGCATACGTCACCCACGGCGTGCGGCGCGCCGGGTTCACATCATGGACGGGGATGACCACGAGACACTACTGCCCGTCCGGCGGGCGGCGAATCGGCACGCCCGCCGAACGCGCCCGTCCGGGCCCGTCAGCGCCGCTGCTCCACCGCCCTGGCCGCCTTGCGCGCCGCCACCAGCACGGGGTCCCACACCGGCGAGAACGGCGGCGCGTACCCCAGGTCGAGGGCGGTCATCTGCTCCACCGTCATCCCGGCCGTCAGGGCCACCGCGGCGATGTCGACCCGCTTGCCCGCCCCCTCGCGGCCCACGATCTGCACACCGAGGAGCCGTCCGGTGCGCCGCTCGGCGAGCATCTTCACCGTCATCGGGGAGGCACCCGGGTAGTACCCGGCGCGGCTGGTCGACTCGACGGTGACCGACACGAACCGCAGCCCCGCCCGCAGCGCGTCCTTCTCGCGCAGCCCGGTCCGCGCGATCTCCAGGTCGCACACCTTGCTGACCGCCGTGCCGACCACGCCCGGGAACGTGGCGTACCCGCCGCCCGCGTTGGTGCCGATGACCTGCCCGTGCTTGTTGGCGTGCGTGCCGAGCGGAATGTGCCGCTCCTGCCCGGAGACCAGGTCGAGCACCTCCACGCAGTCGCCGCCGGCCCAGATGTTCTCGTGCCCGCGCACCCGCATCGCCAGGTCGGTCAGCAGCCCGCCGTGCGCGCCGAGCGGCAGCCCCGCGGCCCGGGCGAGCGCCGTCTCGGGGCGCACCCCGATGCCGAGCACCACCACGTCCGCCGGGTACTCGGCGTCCCCGGTGGCCACCGCCCGGACCCGGCCGTCGTCGCCGGTGCGCACCGCGGTGACCTCCGCGTCGTTCACCATCGTGATGCCGAGGCCCTCCATCGCCTCGTGCACCGAGCGGCCCATGTCGGGGTCGAGCGTGGACATCGGCTCCCGGCCGCGGTTGACGACCGTCACCTCGTAGCCCCGGTTGATGAGCGCCTCGGCCATCT
Source organism: Streptomyces sp. NPDC018947 (assembly GCF_044390505.1). Lineage (NCBI taxonomy): Bacteria > Bacillati > Actinomycetota > Actinomycetes > Kitasatosporales > Streptomycetaceae > Streptomyces > Streptomyces sp. NPDC018947. The sequence continues at coordinate 122,499 of NZ_JBIRZD010000021.1, read as the reverse complement.
CGACGCCGATGTACCCGGCGCCCACGACCACCGCCCGCCGGCCGCGCGTGCGGGCCAGCGTGTCGAGCAGCGCCTGACCGTCGTCCAGGGTCTGCACCCCGTGCACGCCGGGCGCGTCCATCCCGGGCAGGTCCGGCCGGAGGGGGCGGGCGCCGGTCGCGATCACGAGCTTGTCGTACGACGTCCAGGACTCGGCCCCGGAGTCGGCGTCCCGCGCGCGCACCCGGCCGCCGTCCACGTCGATGCCGGTCACCTCGGTGCGCATCCGCAGGTCGATGCCGCGCGCGCGGTGCTCCTCGGGCGTACGGGCGAGGAGGTGGTCGCGTTCGGCGACGTCACCGCCGACCCAGTACGGGATGCCGCAGGCCGAGAACGAGGTGAAGTGGCCGCGCTCGAACGCCACGATCTCCAGCTCGTCCTCGCCCCTGAGCCGGCGTGCCTGCGACGCCGCGGACATCCCCGCGGCGTCGCCGCCGATGACGACCAGCCGTTCCCTCGTACCCGCCGCGCTGCTGATGCTCATGCGCACACGCTACGTGGACGGGAGCGGCTCAGTCCCGCCCGCCCGGCTCCTCACCGCGGCCCGGCGCGGGCACCGGCGGCGCCGCCGGCAGACCGCCCGGCGCGGCGGCCGGGGGTGCCGCCGGTGCCGAGGGCACCGCGGGCGCCGCCCGGCGCGGCAGCCGGGGGCGCACCACCCGCAGCCACAGCAGCGCGAGCAGCGCCGCCACCGCGGCGAACGGCAGGACCGCGGCGCACACCACCACGACCCAGCGCAGCACCGTCACGAACGCGTCCCAGCCGCCCTTCAGCGCGTCCATGAAGCCGGGATCGTCGTCCTCGCCGGCCGTGTCCTTCACCGGATTCGCGGACAGGGACAGGGTGATGGTGGCCAGGCTGGTGCGGTCCTTCAGGGACGCCTGGCGGGCGAGCAGCGCCTCCAGCTCGGCCTGACGGGAGCTCAGTTCGCCCTCCAGCGTCACCACGTCGCTCAGTTTCGTCGCGCGGTCCATCAGCTCGCGCACGCGGGCCACGCTGGCGCGCTGCGACGCGATCCGGCTCTCCACGTCCACGACCTGGTCGGTGACGTCCTCCGCCTTCGCGTCGCGCTGCAGCAGCTTGCCGGCGCCCTCCAGTTCGGACAGGACGTCCTGGTACGCGTCGACGGGCACGCGCAGCACCAGCCGGGTCCGCTCATGGCCGTCCTCGTCGCGGCTGGTCGTCTCGTCACCGATGTAGCCGCCCGCGTTCTCGGCCGTGGCACGGGCCGCGTCGAGTGCCTTGGGGACGTCCTTGACCTGGACCGTCAGTGAGGCGGTGCGGATGATGTGGCTCGCGGCGGTCTTCGGCGGCGCGCTCGGCGCGTCGGGCGCGTTCGGCGCGTTCGGCGCGTTCGGCACGGAGCGGTCCGCCGCGGAACCCGCCGCCCCCCGCTCCTCCGCCGGGGCGGCCACCCCGGCCTTGCTGCCGCTGGAGTCGTCGCCGCCCGCGCTGCACCCGGTGAGCGCGAGCGCCGCGGCCAGCAGGACGGCGGCCGCGGCCGGAACGGGTCGCAGGGAAGAAGAACGTGTGCGCACTGGGCCCCCCGGGGGTCGGTGTCGGCTGTCGTTACTGGGACGCCGCGAGGGGCGCGAACGACGGCGCGGAACGGTCGCGAACCGGTCACGGTCCGGACTCGCCGGCGGCTGCCGCGGGCACCCGGGCCGGTCGTCGTGCCGTCGGCGGGTTCTGAGAGGCTTGGGGCATGTGCGCAAGCAGGATCCCGGTGGGTGAGACCCCCGCGGACACGGGTCATGTCGTCGTCGTCGGAGCCGGCATCGCCGGACTGGCCGCGGCCCACCGGCTGCTGGAGCGCGGGGCGCGCGTCACCGTGCTGGAGGCCTCGGACCGGGTGGGCGGCAAGCTGCTGCCCGGTGAGATCGCCGGGGCCCGCGTCGACCTCGGCGCCGAGTCGGTGCTGGCCCGCCGCCCCGAGGCCGTCGGTCTCGCCCGCGCGGTCGGTCTCGCCGACCGCCTCCAGCCGCCGGCCACGGCGACGGCCGCCCTGTGGACCCGCGGTGCCCTGCGCCCCATGCCCAAGGGCCACGTCATGGGCGTCCCCGGCACCGCCGACGCCCTGGCCGGCGTGCTGTCACCGGAGGGCGTCGCCCGCATCGGGCGTGACGCCGAGCTGCCCCGCACCGAGATCGGCGACGACGTGGCCGTCGGCGCGTACGTGGCCGAGCGCCTCGGCCGCGAGGTCGTCGACCGCCTCGTCGAGCCGCTGCTCGGCGGCGTCTACGCGGGCGACGCGTACCGCATCTCCCTGCGCTCGGCCGTTCCCCAGCTCTTCGAGGCCGCCCGCGCCCACACCTCCCTCACCGAGGCCGTCCGCGCGATCCAGGGCCGCACGGCCGCCGCACCGCAGCACGGCCCCGTCTTCATGGGCATCGAGGGCGGCATCGGCACCCTGCCGCTCGCGGTCGCCGACTCGGTACGCGCCCGGGGCGGCGAGATCGTCACCCGCGCGCCCGTCACGGAGCTGCGCCGCACGGCCCCGGACGGCTGGCGGATCGTCGCCGGCGACCGGGTGCTGCACGCGGGCGCGGTCGTCGTCGCCGTGCCCGCGCCCGCCGCCGCCGGGCTGCTGCGCGCCGAGGCCCCGGCCGCCGCCGCCGAGCTGGCCGCCGTCGAGTACGCCTCCATGGCCCTGATCACCCTCGCCTACCGCCGCTCGGACGCCGCCGCGCTCCCCGAGGGCAGCGGCTTCCTCGTGCCGCCGGTCGACGGGCGCACCATCAAGGCGTCCACCTTCGCCTCCCGCAAGTGGGGCTGGATCGCGAAGGAGGACCCGGACCTGGTCGTCGTGCGCACCTCCGTCGGCCGCTACGGGGAGACGGAGATCCTCGGCCGCGACGACGACGACCTCGTCGCCGTGTCCCGGCACGACCTGGAGGAGGCCACCGGCCTGACCGCGGCGCCGGTCGCCACCCGCGTCACCCGCTGGACCGACGGCCTGCCCCAGTACCCCGTCGGCCACCACGCGCGCGTGGCCCGCATCCGCGAGCACGTCGGGAAACTCCCGGGCCTCGCCGTGTGCGGAGCCGCCCACGACGGCGTCGGCATCCCGGCGAGCATCGCGAGCGCGTACGCGGCCGTCGACCAGATCCACGGCGACCCGAGCGGTGTGGAGCAGCTCACCGCCCACCCGGTGCAGAGCCTGCACGGCGGAGCGGGAGAATAGGGTCATGAGTGACGACGCCTCCACCCCTGCCGCCCGCATTCCCAACAAGGGCAAGCTGGCCAAGGACCTCAACGAGGTCATCCGCTACACCCTCTGGTCCGTCTTCAAGCTCAAGGACGTGCTGCCCGAGGACCGCGCGGGCTACGCCGACGAGGTCCAGGAGCTGTTCGACCAGCTCGCCGCCAAGGACGTGACGATCCGCGGCACGTACGACATCTCCGGGATGCGCGCCGACGCCGACCTGATGATCTGGTGGCACGCCGAGACCAGCGACCAGCTCCAGGAGGCGTACAACCTCTTCCGCCGCACCAGGCTGGGCCGCGCGCTGGAGCCGGTCTGGTCGAACATGGCGCTGCACCGCCCCGCCGAGTTCAACCGCTCGCACATCCCGGCGTTCCTCGCCGACGAGACGCCCCGCAACTACGTGAGCGTCTACCCGTTCGTGCGCTCCTACGACTGGTACCTGCTGCCCGACGAGGACCGCCGCCGCATGCTCGCCGACCACGGCAAGATGGCCCGCGGCTACCCGGACGTGCGCGCCAACACGGTCGCCTCCTTCTCGCTCGGCGACTACGAGTGGATCCTCGCCTTCGAGGCCGACGAGCTGGACCGCATCGTCGACCTCATGCGCCACCTGCGCGGCTCCGAGGCCCGGATGCACGTCCGCGAGGAGGTCCCGTTCTTCACGGGCCGCCGCAAGGACATCGCCGAGCTGGTCGCCGGGCTCGCCTGACCCGCCACCCGCTCACGCCGCCGGCCCGGACTCCGGCCCGGGCCGCGGCACCGGCGCGGGACACGTCCCGCGCCGGGACGGTGCCGGCCGGCGGACACGCCTCCAGGCGGCCGGCAGCAGCGTCGGGGCAGCTCGCCCGGCGCGGTGCGCGCGCCCGTCTCAGCCGCGCCGCCCCTGGTGCTCCCCGAGGTACTCCTCGCGGTGCGCGAAGGCGGCCCGCAGGTCCGGTTCGCCGACCGCGTGGACGCCGCGCACGGCGACGGAGGTGAGGTAGGCGCGCTCGTCCGCCGGATCGCCGGCCTGCCGCAGCAGGGCACCGACCAGTCGCTGTCCGGTGGGGGAGGCCCAGCGGGCGTACGGGTGGACCTCCATCCGCGTGATGGCGAGGCAGCCCAGCGTGAGGGCGAGCGGCAGGGAGAACCACAGGGCGATCAAGAGGCGCGGCATGTCGTCGGGGGCGGGCAGCGCCAGCGCGGCGGCGCCCAGCGCGCACACGGCCGCCGCGGCCAGCCGCACCCGCCGTACCGCGGCCGCCACGCTCCGGGTGTCGTCGGGGACGGCCAGCCCCGCCCCGACCAGCCGGTCGGCCAGGGCGCGCACCGAGTCGGCGGCGGCAGCGGCGGTGCGCACCGGCGCTATCCGGGACTGTCCGCCTGGGCCTATCGCCCCGATGACGGAGCGTTCCATCTCGTCCCGGCCGCGCGGATCGACCACGGTCGCCCAGCCGGTGTGGGCGAGCAGCAGCCGGCGCTGGCGCGCCATGGACACCAGCGTCACGTCGGCGACCCTGCGGGGTCCGCCGGACAGGAACGCCGCCTCGTACAGCGTCAGCGCGTGCCCGTGACCGGCGGTGTCCGTGGCCTCGCGGGCCGCCGCCCGTACGGCGGCCAGGCACAGCCGCGTGCACGCCAGACCGGCCACGGCCCAGGCCGGCAGCAGGAGAAGTAGCCAGAACATGACGTACTTCTATGCCAGGCGATCACACCGGCGCCATGCCCTTTTCACATACCGGGACGGGACGGCGGCGGGAGGTCACGTGCCGTTTCCGACGTGCCGTCCGCGCGGCCCGTGACGCGGTCAGCGGCGCAGCAGCACCCGGCGGGTCGCCCGGGCCAGCCGGACCGCGGGGCGCCGTGAACGCGGCACCGGCCCCGACCGCTCCCGCCACCAGTCCCGCAGCTCCCGGCGGCTGCCGGCGTCCCGCGGCAGGCCGTCCCGCAGCAGGTGCCCGGCGAAGTCCAGCGCGTCCCGCCGGTAGCCGCCGGTCATCGGACGGCCCTCGGCGTACGCGAGGAAGGCGGGCCGGTAGGCGGAGCCGAGGATGACCGGCAGCTCGGGCGCGACCTTGGCGACCACGTCCGCCCGCTTGGCGGCCAGAGCCCGCGCCTGCACGCCGAGCCGTACCCGGTCGAACCCCTCCGGCACGGGCGTGCCCGCGACCAGGGCGGACAGCAGGGCGGTCTGGCCGAGCGCGAGACGCTGCCGCACGGCGTCCGGGACACCGGCCTGCGCGCCCCGGGCGGGCGGGGGCGCGGCGGGCACCGCGCCCCGTGCCGACGCCCGCCCCTTCTCCACCGCGGCCCGGACGGCCTCCACCTCGCCCGCCAGCTCGTCGCCCCCGGGGAAGTTCTCGTCGCGTTCCAGCAGCACGCCCGGCGGTGCGACGCGCGAGGCGAGGTCGGTCAGGATGTCGAGCACCGGCCGGGGGACGGGGTGGGCGTGGCTGTCGTGCCACACCCCGTCGCGCTCGAAGCCGCCGGCGACATGGACGTAGGCGATGGCCTCCACCGGCAGGCCGGCGAGTGCGTCGGCGGGGTCCTCGCCGCGGTTGACGTGGTTGGTGTGCAGGTTCGCCACGTCGATCAGCAGCCGCACCCCGGTGCGCTCCACCAGTTCGTACAGGAACTGGGCCTCCGTCATCTCCTCGCCCGGCCAGCTCAGGAGTGCGGCGATGTTCTCCACGGCCAGCGGCACGGGCAGCGCGTCCTGGGCGATGCGCACGTTCTCGCACAGCACGTCGAGGGCGTCGCGGGTGCGCGGCACGGGCAGCAGGTGCCCCGCCTCCAGGCGCGGGGAGGCGGACAGCGGGCCGCCCGCCCGGACGAACGCGATGTGCTCGGTGACCAGCGGCGAGCCCAGCACCTCGGCCCGCTCGGCGAGCGCCGCGAGCCTTTCGGGGTCGGGGCGTTCGGCTCCGCCGAGGCCGAGGGAGACGCCGTGCGGCACGACGGTGACGCCGCGCTCGCGCAGCCGCGTCAGCGACTCCGGCAGGTGTCCCGGGCAGACGTTCTCGGCGACGGCCTCGACCCAGTCGATGCCGGGCATCCGCTCCACGACGTCCGCGATCTCCGGCCGCCATCCGATGCCGGTCCCCAGTCGTTCCATGGCCGTCCGTCCCTCCCCCGTCGGTTCGACGGGGTTATGGCCCGGGCGGTGGGCACCGAACCGCGGATCGGCGTGTTCAGAGCAAGATCTGAGGTTCGGCGCGCCCGTGCGCGGGACCGGCCGTGCCGCCCGGCACGGCCGGAACGCGGGCTACCGCAGCGCCGGGTGATCGGCCACCACCGTGCAGGAGCCCGGCGCGATCTCCGTGAACCCGGCGTCGCGGACCACCGGCAGACCGCTCGTCGTGAGGGCGGCCCAGCGGGCGGGGTCCGCGGTGCGCACCGCCAGCGGGTGGCCCGCCGCGCGCCAGGCGGTCCGGGCGGTGTCGTCCAGTTCCCCCCAGGCGAGCTGGGCGCCGTGGCCGGCCTGCGCCATCGCCTTGCCCGCCGACATGCCGAGGCCGGGGTTCATCCACAGCACCGGGACGGACGGACCGGCGGCGGCCGGGGGCCCGGGGTCGTCCAGGTCGGTGCCGGAGACCTGGAGCCGGGCCAGGTCCTTGGGCCAGCCGTCCAGCGGGACCGGCGGGTAGACGCGCACCTCGGCCGCCTCGCCGGTGACCGTGATGCCGGGCAGGGCCTCGGCCCGCCGCCACTCGGCGCCGCGCGCCCGCCGGACCACCTTGCGGATGCGGGCGTCCTGCCAGTCGCGCATCGCCTGCGCCCACTCCCCGTCGCCGGCCGACCGCTCGTCGCCGAGCATCTCCAGCACCGCCCGGGCCGCGGTCTCCAGTGCGTCGGTCCGGGCGGGCGGCGCCGACCGCTCGATCCGGACGACCAGCGGCAGCACGAACTGCGGCGCGAGGTCGCGGTCGCCGGGCTCGGGACGGAAGGGACTGTCGGTGACGGGTGTCGTCGCTTCGTTGCTCACGCCCACCAGTCTGCCAAGGCGCCCGCCGCTCACCCCGGGCAGCGGGGTACGGCTCGGGGCGCTCCGCCGGCTCCCGGCACGGCGCGGGACGCTCAGCGCGGGTCGTTCGCGGCGCCGATCAGCTCGGACACCTTCACGAAGCGGTAGCCCCGCTCGCGCAGCGCGGGCACGATCGTGCGCACCGCCCGCTCGGTCACGGGGGCGGCGCTGCTGGTGCAGTGCATGACGACCACCGACCCCGGCCGCACCCCGTCCAGCACCTGCCGGGCCACCGCGCCGGCGTCCGTGGCGAAGGCGTCGCCGCTCACCACGTCCCACTGCACGGCGGTGACGCCCGCGGAGGTCAGCGCCTTCAGGGCCGCCTGGTCGTAGCAGCCGCCGGGGAAGCGGAAGTACGGCATCGGGTCCGTCACCCCGGCCTTCCTGAACGCCGTGTAGGCCCGCTCCACGTCCGCCCGCATCCGCTCGGGGGAGACGGTCGGCAGGCCGTAGCAGTCGGGCGTGAAGGCGTAGTGGCTGTAGGAGTGGTTGGCGATCTCGAAGCCGGGGTCCCGGCCCAGGGAGCGGGCCTGGTCCGGGTACTCCTCGGCCCACCGGCCGGTCATGAACACCGTGGCCGGCACCTTCAGCCTCCGCAGCGTCTCGATCAGGCGGGGGTTGTCGAAGCGTTCGCCCGCCGCCGCCCGCGGCCCCTGGTCGGCGGTCATGTCGGCGTCGAAGGTGAGGGCGACGGTCTTGCCGTCGGCGCGGGGGCCGTGCGCGAAGACGGGCGTGAGACCCGCCGGGCCCGGTGCGAGCGTGGGCGGCCGGGAGCGTGCGGCCCCGGAGGGCGCGACCCGGGAGGGACCGGCGGAGGGGGAGGACGGTGCCTTGCGGGGGGCCTGCGCCGACCCCGTGGCCCCGCAGGCGGCCAGGACGGCGCAGGCGGCGGCGACGGCGCCCAGTGCGGTGCAGCGGCGTACGAGAGAAGTCACCGCACGAACGTATGAGTGTGTTGTTCTGTTTGTACGACTATGTGTCGTGACGTGCCCGGGGGGTCACCCTGCCGGGTCAGATGTCCCGCCGCTCCAGCGGGTTGGTCGCCGGGCCCTGGATCACCGTGCCGTCCGTGCCGAAGCGGGAGCCGTGGCAGGGGCACTCCCAGGCACGTTCCGCCGCGTTGAAGTCGACCAGGCAGCCCAGGTGGGTGCAGCGCGGGGAGACCGCGTGCAGCGCACCGTCGTCGTCCCGGTAGACCGCCAGGCGGTGGCCGTCGACCCGGACCACCGCGCCCTCGCCGGGAGGCAGGGCGTCCACCGGGGGCGCGGGCTTCAGCCGGTCCCCGACGAAGTGGCCGGCCACCTGGGCCTGCGTCTTGAGGAACTGCGGGGCCTCACGCACCTGCGTCCTCAGCCGGCGCGGGTCGTACAGCCCGCTCCAGGCGCACTCCCGGCCGGTGATCTGCGCGGTCAGCAGCAGGCCCGCCATGATGCCGCCGCTCATGCCCCAGCCGCCGAAGCCGGTGGCCACGTACGCGTGCCGCGCCCCCTGGTGCAGCGGGCCCACCATGGGCACGGTGTCGGTGGGGTCGATGTCCTGCGTGGCCCAGGCGTGGGTGAGGTCCACACCGGGGAAGTGCTCGCGGGCCCAGGCGGAGAGACGGTCGAACCGCTCGCGGGTGTCGCCGGTGCCGGGCGTGAAGTGCTCGCCGGTGACGATCAGCAGCCGCCGGCCGTCGCCGAGGGGCGCGGTGCGGACCGACCGGGTGCCCTCGTCCGGGGTGATGTACATGCCGTCGACGTCCCGGTCCGCCGCGACCGGCCCGGCCACGACCAGCTCCCGGCGCGGTGAGAGCCGGGCGAACAGCAGCGCCCGGTCGAAGATCGGATAGTGGGTGGCGACCACCACGTCCCGGGCGGTCACCGTCGCCCCGGCCTCGGTCGACACCCGGCACGGCTCTCCCTCGTCCAGGCCGTGCACGGTGGTCCGCTCGAAGATCCGCCCGCCGAGCGCCTCCAGCGCCTCTGCGAGGGCCAGCAGGTACTTGCGCGGGTGGAACTGCGCCTGCCCGCTGACCCGGACCGCGCCCGCCACCGGGAACGGCAGCCCGGTCTCCGTCACGAACGACGCCGGCAGCCCCGCCTCGCCCGCCGCGGCCGCCTCGGCCCGCAGCTCGTCCACCCGGCCCTCGTCGCACACGTAGGTGTACGAGTCGCGGGCCTCCCACTCGCAGTCGATGCCCAGCTCGTCCGCCAGGGCGGCGGCGTGCTCGACCGCCTCCGTCTGCGAGCGCGCGTACAGCCGGGCGCCCTCGGCCCCCCGGGTGCGGCGCAGCTTGTCGTAGACCAGCGTGTGCAGGACGGACAGCTTGGCGGTGGTGTAGCCGGTGACGCTCGCCGCGATCCGCCCCGCCTCCAGCACCGCCACGCTCCGCCCGGCCCGCGCCAGCTCGAACGCCGTGCTCAGTCCGGCGATCCCGCCGCCGATCACGGCGACGTCGACCTCCAGGTCCTCCGTGAGGGCCGGGCGGGGGGCACCCGGTGCCGTTTCCAGCCAGTACGAGCCGCTGACCTGCGCTTTCTCCGTCATGCGGCACCGGGTACCCCGCGTTCACACCGTCCTCACCTGCGCCAGGGGCCCGTCACCGCGAAGGTCGTACCGGGCGTGTAGCAGTTGACGTACATGGTCTCGCCGTCGGGGGAGAAGGTGACCCCGGCGAACTCGCCCCACTCGGGCTCCTCCTCCGTGCCGATGTTCTGTCGCCCGCGGGCCATCGCGTACACCTCGCCGCGCCGGGTCACGCCGTAGACGTGCTGGGCGCCGTTGCCGTCCTCGCAGACCATGAGGCCGCCGCTGGGCGCCAGGCAGATGTTGTCCGGGGACTCGCCGGGGAGCCGGACGTCGGTGTCCGGGCCGAAGACGATCACCAGGGTCAGCCGGCGCCGGTCCGGGTCGTACCGCCAGATCTGCCCGTAGTGGTCGCCCGCCGAGCCCTCCGCGCTGCGGGCGAAGGACGACACGAAGTAGACGCTGCGCCCGCCCCAGTAGCAGCCCTCCAGCTTCTGCGCGTGGGTGATGCCGCCCCGGCCGAAGTCCTGGAAGCGGATCGGCGTCCCGGCGGCCAGCGGGTCGGGCACGTCGACCCACTCGACGCCGTCGAACGAGGCGCCCGTCTCCTGGATCGAGGACAGGTCGGGGACCCCCGGCACCCGCATCGCCTGGAGCCGGCCGCCCGCCCGCAGCGACCCCGTGCCGCCCAGCGGCTTCTCGGGCAGGAACCGGTAGAAGAGCCCGAAGGGCCGGTCGAAGGCGTCCTCCGTCTCGTACACGACGCCGCGCCGCGGATCCACGGCGATCGCCTCGTGCTGGAAGCGGCCCATCGCGGTCAGCGGCACCGCGCCCGTGCGGTGCGGATCGGCGGGGTCGACCTCGAAGATGAAGCCGTGGTCCTTGGTGTAGCCGTTGGTGCCCGCCTTGTCCTCGGTCTCCTCGCAGGTCAGCCAGGTGTGCCAAGGGGTCGGTCCGCCCGCGCAGTTGACGGCCGTGCCGGCGATCGCCACCCGCTCGGACAGGACGTTGTTGCGGGAGTCCAGGGTCAGCGCCGTACAGCCGCCCTTGCCCGCCGGGTCGTAGGTGAGGCCCTCGACCGTGGGCACGGGAACCCTGCCGGTCGCCCGGTTCTCGTGGTTGCGGACGAGGTGGGTGCGGCCCCCTCTGCCGGGGAACGCCGACATGCCGTCGTGGTTGGAGGGGACGGGGCCCTCCCCCGAGCGGAGCCGGTCGCCCTCGCGGGACAGGACCCGGTAGCTGAACCCCTCGGGCAGGTCGAGCAGTCCGTCGGGGTCGGGAACGAGGGGGCCGTAGCCGGAGCGGCCGCCCGGGGAGTGCGCGGCGGCGGTGCCCGCGAAGAGTTCGGAGAGGGCTCCGGTGAAGGCGATGCCCGCTCCGAGCGCACCGGAACGGGCCAGCATCTGACGTCGTGTTGCGGACATGGGGAAACCTTCCTGCTGGCGGACAGGACTGTGACCCGCTGTGTCTATCACCTGCCAGGAGTCCCGGGAACCACGCGTGCCGCACGTGTCACTGACCGTCGACCGCACTCCGGGCCCGGCACGGCCGGCCGGAGCGCGTCGGTTCCTCACCGCTCGACGGGGCGCTCCTGGGCCTTCTCCAGGAACCGCAGCAGCTCCACCGGGAAGGGCAGGACCAGCGTCGAGTTCTTCTCGGCGGCCACGGCCACCACGGTCTGGAGCAGGCGCAGTTGCAGGGCGGCGGGCTGGTCGGACATCTGGCCCGCGGCCTCGGCGAGCTTCTTCGACGCCTGGAGCTCCGCGTCGGCGTTGATGATCCGGGCACGCCGCTCCCGGTCGGCCTCCGCCTGCCGGGCCATCGAGCGCTTCATCGTGTCCGGCAGGGAGACGTCCTTGATCTCGACCCGGTCGATCTGCACGCCCCAGCCGACCGCCGGACTGTCGATCATCAGCTCCAGCCCCTGGTTGAGCTTCTCCCGGTTGGAGAGCAGGTCGTCCAGGTCGCTCTTGCCGATGATGGAGCGCAGCGAGGTCTGCGCCATCTGCGAGACGGCGAACCGGTAGTCCTCGACGCGGATCAGCGCGTTGGCCGCGTCGATCACCCGGAAGTACACGACCGCGTCGACCCGGACGGTGACGTTGTCGCGGGTGATGCCCTCCTGCGCGGGAATCGGCAGCGTGACGATCTGCATGTTCACCTTGTGCAGCCGGTCCACGACCGGGACGATCATCGTGAACCCGGGCTGGCGCACGTCCCCCGCGAGCCGCCCGAGCCGGAAGACGACCCCGCGTTCGTACTGCTTGACGATCCGCGCCGCCGAGACGAGGTAGAGCACCCCGGCGCTCGCGGCGGCCGCCACCGCGGTCAGCAGATCCTGGAGCATGACGACCTCCTCGCCCAGAGGGTCGATTCGCCCGTTCCTGCCACGATATGCCCGGCGTGGGCCCGGAGGAAATGCCCGCGGTGCGGGGCCTCCGGGACCGCGCCCGGTGCGTGGAGGACGAGGGAGGCCGGCGCGGGCCGGACGGCGTCAGCGCGCCTCGACGAGACGGGCCGCGTCGCGGGCCAGCGCGGTGAGGCGGGAGATCGCGCGGAAGTACTTCTTGCGGTAGCCGCCCCTCAGCATCTCCTCGCTGAACAGCTTGTCGAACGGCAGCCCGGAGGCCAGGACCGGCACCTCGCGGTCGTAGAGCCGGTCGGCGAGCACCACGAGCCGCAGGGCCGTCGACTGGTCCGGCACCGGGCGGACCCCGGTCAGGCACACGGCCGAGACGCCGTCGGTCAGCGCGCCGTAGCGGCTGGGGTGGACGCGGGCCAGGTGGTCCAGCAGTGCCGGGAACGCGTCGAGGGAGGCGCCGTCCGTCTCCTCGGCCGCCCGGGTCACCTGCTCGTCGGAGTACGGTGCCGGGGCCTCGGGCAGGCCGCGGTGGCGGTAGTCCTCGCCGTCGATGCGCAGGGCGCGGAAGTGGGCGGACAGCCCCTGGATCTCGCGCAGGAAGTCGGCCGCCGCGAAGCGGCCCTCGCCGAGCTTGCCCGGCAGCGTGTTGGAGGTGGCGGCGAGCGCGACCCCGGCCTCCACGAGGCGGCCGAGCAGGGTGGAGACGAGGACGGTGTCGCCCGGGTCGTCCAGTTCGAACTCGTCGATGCACAGCAGGCGGTGCCCGGACAGGGTCTGCACGGTCTGCTGGAAGCCCAGGGCGCCGACGAGGTTGGTCAGCTCGACGAAGGTGCCGAACGCCTTGCGGGAGGGGTCCGCGGGGGTGGCGTGCCACAGGGAGGCCAGCAGGTGGGTCTTGCCGACGCCGTAACCGCCGTCGAGGTAGACGCCGCGGGGGCCGGCCGGCGGCTTCGGGGCCTTGTTCCGGCCGAAGCCGAGGAAGCCGCGCCGGGCGCCGCCGTTGCCGGGTGCCTCGCCGAGTCCGGCCGCGAAGCCCTCCAGGACGCCGACGGCCTCGCTCTGGCTGGGCTGGTTCGGGTCCGGGATGTAGGTGCCGAAGCGGACCGAGTCGAAGCGCGGGGGCGGCACCATCTCGGCGACCAGGCGGTCGGCGGGGACGTGGGGCTCGCGGGCGCACAGGGACAGCGGGGTCGCGCCGGTTATCGAGGAGGGGGCGGAACGGGGGGCGGGGGAGGAGGACGACACGGGGGTCAATGGTAGGGCCTGTGCGGGAGGGGGTGGTCGGGGGCGGGGGCTGCGGCGCGGTTGCCCGTGGCTGCGGCGGATTGGTGGGGTTGGGGCGTGGAACACTGCTCGGCATGCGACGTCTGTTCCCTGTGACCGATCGGACAGCGGAGCGGGACCTTGCCGGGGAAGACCGGGAGTGGAGTCTCGCCGAGCTGGCCGACGCCTACGCGTACCCCGAGCCGGACGGCCGGACGGGGGCCTGGCTGCGGGCCAACATGGTCTCCACCCTCGACGGGGCCGCCCAGCACGACGGCCGCTCCCAGCCCATCTCCAGCGCGGCCGACATGCGGATCTTCGGCACCCTGCGCGCCCTCGCGGACGTGGTGATCGCCGGCGCCGAGACCGTACGCCAGGAGGGGTACCGTCCGGCACGCGCGCGTGCGGAGTTCGCCGAGCTGCGGCAGGCGGCCGGTCAGGGTCCGGCGCCGGTGATCGCGGTGGTCAGCGCGAGCCTGGAGCTGGACTTCTCCCTGCCGCTGTTCACCTCGCCGCTGGTGCCCACCCTCATCCTGACCGGCGCCGCCGCGGCCCCGGACCGCGTCGCGGCCGCCGAGAAGGCGGGCGCCCGGGTGGTGATCGCGGGCGACGGCGTCGGCGTGGACCCCGCCCGCGCCGTCCGCGCGCTCGCCGGGCTCGGCCACACCCGGCTGCTGACCGAGGGCGGCCCGCGCCTGCTGGGCCAGTTCGTCGCCGCCGGTGTCCTCGACGAGCTGTGCCTGACCGTCTCCCCGATGCTCACCGCGGGTGACGCGCAGCGCATCGCGGGCGGCCCCTCGGTGGAGGTGCCCCGGCGGTTCGCGCTGGCGTCCCTGCTGGAGGAGGAGGGTTTCCTCTTCAGCCGGTACCGGCGGGACTGAAGCCGCGGCGACGGGGACCGGACGGGTCCAGGCGTGACGCGCGGCCGGGAATCACATCTGGAATCAATCGTTCCGTTCAGTCCGGGCCGGGCACACTGAATCCGGCAGTACCCGTGCGATCAGGGGGCAGGATGGTTTCCGCGGGGTCCGGTGCCACCCGCGGAGGGTGGGCCCGCGGGCCCCATGAGGAGAAGGGGTGCCTGGTGTTCACAAGCGTTTTGATGATCGAGAAGGCCCTGACGTCCGCCGACGTGGAGTTCGTCACCACCTTGCACGGCGACGAGCCGGTCGCCTTCCACGTGCTGCTCCAGCCGCGCGGCGACCAGGCCGACCGCCTGCTGCGGGCCATCGACGACGTCGCGCTCGGCGAGCTGGACGACGCCGTGCGCGAGGGCGAGACCCCGGAGGGCAAGGAGGCCCTCACCGTCGGGCAGCGGGCCCTGGAGGTCTCCCTCACCGCCCTGCACGCCTCCGGCGCCGAGGCCGAGGGCCGCCTGGTCGAGGACCACCCGCTGGACGCGCTCAAGACCGTCGTCGACGAGACCCGCGCCGACGAGGTGATCGTCCTGACCGACCCGCACTACGTGGAGGAGTTCTTCCACCGGGACTGGGCCTCCCGGGCCCGGCACAAGGTCGGCGTGCCCGTCCTGAAACTGTTCTCCCACAGCAAGGCATAGGCTGGGCCCGCGCCCCCGCACGGGGGGCGTGTCCACCGCCGTACCGGCCGCGCACCGCGGCCGGCCGACACCACCCGTCGCATCACTGGGGAGAACAGCGCATGGCACCCGGCCTTCCTACCGCCATGGACCGACCGCACTTCATCGGCATCGGCGGCGCCGGGATGTCGGGCATCGCCAAGATCCTCGCCCAGCGCGGGGCCGCGGTGGCGGGCAGCGACGCGAAGGACTCCCCGACCGCCGAGGCCCTGCGCGCCCTGGGGGCGACCGTGCACATCGGCCACGCCGCCGCGCACCTCGCCGACGACGCGAGCTGCGTCGTCGTCTCCTCGGCGATCCGCGAGGACAACCCCGAGCTGGTCCGCGCGGCCGAACTGGGCATCCCGGTCGTGCACCGCTCCGACGCCCTCGCCGCCCTGATGGACGGGCTGCGCCCGATCGCGGTCGCCGGCACCCACGGCAAGACCACGACCACGTCCATGCTGGCCGTCTCCCTGTCCGAGCTGGGCCGCGGTCCCTCGTACGCGATCGGCGGGGACCTGGACGCGCCCGGCTCCAACGCGCTGCACGGCGACGGCGAGATCTTCGTCGCCGAGGCGGACGAGAGCGACCGCAGCTTCCACAAGTACGCGCCCGAGGTCGCCATCGTCCTCAACGTCGAGCTCGACCACCACGCCAACTACGCGTCGATGGACGAGATCTACGAGTCCTTCGAGACCTTCGCCGGCAAGATCGTCCCCGGCGGCACGCTGGTGATCGCCGCCGACCACGAGGGCGCCCGGGAGCTGACGCGCCGGCTGGACGGCACGGTCCGCACGGTCACGTACGGGGAGTCCGAGGACGCCGACGTGCGCATCCTGTCGGTCGTCCCGCAGGGCCTCAGGAGCGAGGTCATCGTGCTGATGGACGGCACCGAGCTGACCTTCGGCGTCTCCGTCCCCGGCCGCCACTACGCACACAACGCGGTCGCCGCCCTCGCCGCGGGCGTCGCCCTCGGCATCCCCGCCTCCGAGCTGGCACCCGCCCTGGCCGCCTACACGGGCGTCAAGCGGCGCCTCCAGCTCAAGGGCGAGGCGGCCGGCGTGCAGGTCGTCGACTCCTACGCGCACCACCCCACCGAGATGACGGCGGACCTGGAGGCCATGCGCGCCGCGGTCGGCGACGCCCGCATCCTCGTCCTCTTCCAGCCGCACCTGTTCTCCCGCACCCAGGAACTCGGCAAGGAGATGGGCCAGGCGCTCTCCCTGGCCGACGCGTCGGTGGTCCTCGACATCTACCCCGCCCGCGAGGACCCGATCCCCGGCGTCACCAGCGCGCTGATCGTCGAGGCGGCCCGCGCTGCGGGCGCGGACGTCACGCCGCTGCACGACAAGGACGGGGCGCCCGCGGTGGTCGCGGGAATGGCGAAGGCGGGTGATCTCGTTCTCACCATGGGCGCGGGCGACGTCACCGACCTCGGACCGCGCATCCTGGACGAGCTGTCGGACACGGGCGAGTAAGGGGCTGAGGACTCATGGCGTACGACGTCGAGAAGCCGGACGAGCAGTGGCGGGCGGAGCTGTCGCCGGCCGAGTACGCCGTGCTGCGCGAGGCCGCCACCGAACCGGCCTTCACCGGTGAGTACACCGACACCAAGACCGAGGGTGTCTACTCCTGCCGGGCCTGCGGCGCGGAGCTGTTCACCTCGCAGACGAAGTTCGCCTCGCACTGCGGCTGGCCGTCCTTCTTCGACCCGAAGGACTCCGACGCGGTCGAGCTGATCGAGGACCGTTCCCACGGCATGGTGCGCACGGAGGTGCGCTGCGCCCGCTGCGGCTCGCACCTCGGGCACGTCTTCGAGGGCGAGGGGTACCCGACCCCGACGGACCAGCGGTACTGCATCAACAGCATCTCGCTGCGGCTCACGCCCGCCGAGGGCTGACGCCGCACGACGGACCACGGCGGGGCGCACGGTGACACCGTGCGCCCCGCTTCGTGTTCCGCGGACCGGCCCGGCGGAACACGGCGGTGTGAACTCCCGGACAGGGGGAAGGAGTCGCCCCGGACCCAGGGCCCCCGCAGACCCGCCGTTTACACTCGACCGGCGACGGCCCCACCGACCGCGGCCGGAGCGGGCAGCTTCTGCCAGACCCGAAGGGCATTCGGCGCTTTGATACGGATGGAATCAGTCACGAAGCGGTACCCGGACGGCACGGTGGCGGTCGACCGGCTGACGCTGGACATCCCCGACCGCGCGATCACCGTCCTCGTCGGCCCCTCGGGCTGCGGGAAGACGACGACCCTCCGCATGATCAACAGGATGGTCGAACCGACCGAGGGCACCATCCTCCTCGACGGCGCGGACGTCCGGCGGCAGTCCGTCACCCACCTGCGCCGGTCCATGGGATACGTCATCCAGAACGCCGGGCTCTTCCAGCACCGGACGATCCTCGACAACATCGCCACCGTGCCCCGCCTGCTCGGCTGGGGCAAGCAGAAGTCCCGTGCCCGTGCCGCGGAGTTGATGGAACGGGTCGGGCTCGACCCCGTGCTCGGCAAGCGCTACCCGTACCAGCTCTCCGGTGGCCAGCAGCAGCGCGTCGGCGTGGCACGGGCCCTCGCCGCCGACCCGCCGGTCCTGCTCATGGACGAGCCGTTCTCGGCCGTCGACCCCGTGGTACGCAAGGGACTCCAGGACGAACTGCTCCGCATCCAGGCGGAGTTGGGCAAGACCATCGTGTTCGTCACGCACGACATCGACGAGGCCGTCAAGCTCGGCACCAAGGTCGCGGTGATGCGCGCCGGCGGCCGGCTCGCCCAGTTCGCCACCCCCGCCGACCTGCTCTCCGACCCCGCCGACGCGTTCGTCGAGGACTTCCTCGGAGCCGACCGGGGCATCCGCCGGCTCTCCTTCTTCCCGTCCGCGGAACTGGAGTTGACGACCGCCCCCGTCGTCCCGCTCGACGCCGGCGCCGCCCGGCTCGCCGCGCCGGACACCCCCTACCTCCTCGTGACCGACGCCGACGGCCGGCCCCTCGGCTGGGGCGAGCCCCACGACCTGAGCGCCGGCGAGATCGCGCCGGACGCGCTGCTGCCGTACGGGCGGCCGTTCGTCCCCGGCACCGACTCGCTGCGGGCCGCCCTCGACTGCGCCGTGCTCTCGCCCACCGGCTGGGCCGTCGCCGTGGACGCCGACGGCCGGGTGACGGGCGTCGTCTCCCAGCAGGCCATCGGCGAGGCCATCCGCAGCGCCCATGCCGCCGGACGCGCCGGCGACACCGACCCCGACGACGCCAAGGTCGCCTCGTGAACGGCTTCTTCGACATCCCGAGCGACCTGCAGAACACCTACGCGGGGCTGATCGGCCTCCATCTGCGCGAGGCGCTGCTGCCGGTCCTCGCCGGGCTGCTGCTCGCCCTGCCCGTCGCCCAGCTCTGCGTGCGCTTCCGCTGGCTCTATCCGCCCGTGCTCGGCGTGACCACCGTCTTCTACGCCGTCCCGTCGCTGGCCGTCTTCGTCGTCCTCATCGACTACACCGGCCAGACCGAGCTGACGGTGATGATCCCGCTGGCCGTCTACAGCCTGGTGGTGCTCGTCCCCGCCATCGTCGACGGGGTGCGGTCGGTGCCGCAGGAGACGCTGGCCGCCGCCACCGCCATGGGCCTGGGTCCCGTACGCCGCTACCTCCAGGTGCAGTTGCCGATCGCCGTGCCCGCGATCCTCGCCGGGCTCAGGGTGGCCACCGCCTCCAGCATCTCCCTGGTCAGCGTCGGCGCCCTCATCGGCAACCAGGGCGCCCTCGGCAATCTGCTCGCCGACGCGCAGAAGTACGACCGGCCCGAACTCGCGGTCAACTCGGTCCTCACGACGGCCGTCCTGGCCATCCTGTGCGACGCCGCGCTGGTCCTCGCCCGCACACTGCTGACCCCGTGGATGCCGCGCGGCACGCGCGGCCGTGCGAAGGACGGTGGCGCCGTACGGGCGCAGCGGCCCGCCGCGAAGGAGGCGGCCCGGTGAACGTCCTGCACTTCGCCGAGGCCTTCTTCAGCGACAGCGCCCACTGGCACGGCTACGACGGCATCCCCCAACGCCTCCTGGAACACGTCCAGTACACCCTGCTCGCCCTCCTGCTCGCCGCCGCGGTCGGCCTGCCCGTCGGGCTGCTCACCGGGCACACCGGACGGGGCGGCAACGCCGTGGCGTTCATCGCCACCGCCGCCCGGGCCCTGCCCAGCTTCGGCCTGCTCGTGCTGATCGCGGTGGTGGTGGGCATCGGCCTGCTGCCCGTGATGATCCCGCTGGTCGTGCTCGCCGTCCCGCCGATCCTGGTGACCACCTACGAGGCGGTCCGCTCCGTCGATCCCGCCCCGGTCGACGCCGCGCGGGGCCTCGGCATGCCCGAGACGCGCATCCTGTTCCAGGTCGAACTGCCGGTCGCCCTGCCGCTCGTGCTCAGCGGACTGCGCTCGGCCGCCATCCAGGTCGTGTCGACGGCCACCATCGCCGCCTACGTCAGCCTGGGCGGGCTCGGCCGGTACATCATCGACGGGCTCTACCAGCGCGACTACGAGAAGGTGGTCGGCGGCGCCACCCTGGTGGCGCTCCTCGCACTGGTCACGCTCGCCCTGTTCTGGGCGGCGGGCCGGTTCGCCGTGTCGCCGGGCGTCCGCAGACGCTGAGACCGCGTGGGCCGCGGTACGAAGGAGACGTGAACGGGCACCGTCGCCAGGAAACCGTGACCCGGCCGTTGTTGACGGACCGACGAGCGGATCGTTTGGATCAGTGGATGACTTCTACCGCGAAGCGCAGCAGGTCCAGGACGAGGCACACCGGCGCGGCGGCCGTCGCGCTCGCCGCCGCGACGGCGCTCCTCGCGGGCTGTTCCTCCTCCGACGGCACCTCCGACAACCCCCTGGCCGGGGAGAAGGCGGAGGCCGGCACCATCGTCGTCGGCTCGAACAACTTCGCCGAGAGCACCCTGCTCGCCGACATCTACGGCGAGGCGCTCAAGGCCAAGGGCCTCAAGGTCACCTACAAGCACAACATCGGCAGCCGCGAGACGACGTACGGGCTGATGAAGAACGGCTCGGTCACGGTGCTGCCCGAGTACAACGGCTCGCTGCTCGCCTACCTCGACCCGAAGGCCGAGCAGACGTCCGCCGAAGCCGTGAACGCCGCGGTGAAGGCCAAGCTCGACAAGAGCCTGACGCTGCTGGAGTCGTCACCGGCGGAGGACAAGGACTCGGTCGCCCTCAACGCGGAGACCGCCGAGAAGTACGGGCTCACCGCCGAGTCCACCCTCGCCGACCTCAAGGAGGCGGCGCCCGAGCTGGCCATCGGCGGCTCGCCCGAGTTCCAGACCCGGCAGCAGGGGCTGAAGGGCCTTCAGTCCGTGTACGGACTGAAGTTCAAGAGCTTCAAGGCGCTCGACGCGGGCGGCCCGCTGACCCAGTCGGCGCTGGCGAAGAACACCGTGCAGGCGGCCGACGTCTTCACCACCGACCCGACCATCGTGAAGGAGAAGTTCGTCGTCCTGAAGGACCCGGAGAACCTCTTCGGATTCGCCAACGTCACGCCGCTGGTCAACAAGGAGGCGTTGTCCCCGGAGGCCGTGGCCGCGCTCAACGCGGTCTCGGCGTCGCTGGACACCAAGACCCTTCTCGACCTGGACGCCCAGGTGCAGTTGGAGAAGAAGGACCCGCTGGACGTGGCGAAGGCCTGGCTGAAGTCCGCGGGCCTCGACTGACGGTCACGGGACGGCGCCCGCGCGCGGCCGCCGTCCCGTACCCTCCGCGCAGGTCACCTCACGCGCCGGGTCCCGCGGTGGCCCGTGGCGTCGTGCTCAGGTGCTCGCCGATCTTCTTCACCAGCATGTTCATCTGGTAGGCGACCACGCCGACGTCGGCGTTGGGCCCGGTGAGCAGGACGAGGTGGGTGCCGGGGCCGGCGGAGGCGAGGATCAGGTAGCCGTTGGCCATCTCGATGAGGGCCTGGCGCACCGGACCGCCGCGGAAGTCCATGCTGACGCCCTTGCTGAGGCTCATCAGGCCGGACGCGGTCGCCGCCAGCCGCTCGGCGTCGGCCCGGGGGAAGCCGGTGGACTTGCTGACGACCAGCCCGTCGTCGGAGAGCACGACGGCCTGGGTCACATCGGCGACCCGCTCCACGAGTCCGGTGAGCAACGGGTCCAGCGAGGTGTGCCTGGCGGGTGCGGGGCGGGGCGTCATGGCGTTTCCTTCGTGCGGGGGTGGGCGTGCGGTGTCGAGGGGGTGGTGGGGAGGCTCTGTCCGTCGGTGCGGCCGGGCCCGTCCGTGGCGCCGGAGGCGTCCGTCGTGCCGGGGAGGCCGGCGGCAGCGGCGTCTTCGGCGTGGGCCCGGCGTGTGCCGCGCTGGAAGCCGCCGAGGGAGGCGGCGGCCCGTTCGGCGGTGAACTCGGCCAGTTCGTCGGCCTCTTGAGGTCGCGGGGAGTCCGGGGGCTCCTCGCGCGGCCCGGTGGCCGGGCCGGTCTTCGGTACCCGCCGGGGCAGGGGGGCGGGTCCCCCGTCCGGGGGCCCGGCGGCCGGGGCGGTCGCCTCGGTGCGGCTCACCGCCACGGGCCCGGCCGGGCGTACGGTGTGCGGCGCGGGCGGGGTGTCCGCGCCGGGGGCGGGTGTCGCACCGCCGGGCGCCGGGCTGCCGGTGGCGAGGGGCCCGCGGACCACGATGCCGTGCGGGATCAGGACGGTCGCCGTGGTCCCGCCGGACGGCGACGGGCGCAGCGTGACCGCGATGCCGTGCCGGTGCGCGAGCCGGGCGACGACGAACATGCCGAGCCGCAGATCGTCGGCGAGCGCCACCACGTCGAACTGCGGCTCCACGGCCAACTGGGCGTTGAACGAGGCGTAGTCCTCCTCCGGCAGGCCGAGCCCGCGGTCCTCGATCTCGACGACCAGGTCCTCGCCCGCCATCGCCGCCCGCACCTGGACCGGTCGCGGGGCGGGGGAGTAGGCCGTCGCGTTGTCGATCAGCTCGGCCAGCAGATGGATGACGTCGGCGACGGCGGGCGGGGCCACGGCCGCCTCCGCGTCGGTGTGCAGTTCCACCCGCCGGTACTCGGCGACCTCCCCGACCGCGTTGCGCAGGACGTCGGCCAGCGCGACGGGTTCCTGCCAGCGGCGCCGGGGCCGTTCGCCGCTGATGATGACGAGGTTCTCCTCGTAGCGGCGCAACTGGGCCGCCGTGGAGTCCAGTTCGTACAGGCCCTTGAGGACGTCCGGGTCGGTGTGCGCGCGTTCCAGCGCGTCCAACGTGCCGAGCTGCATGTTGACGAGGTTCTGGCTCTGCCGGGCGATGCCCAGGATCACCTTCCGGAAGCCGCGGCGGGTGTCGGCGAGTTCGACGGCGGTGTGCACGGCCGTGCGCTGGGCGGTGTTGAACGCCTGTGCCACCTGGCCGAGTTCGTCGTCGCCGTAGTCCAGCGGCGGTGTCGCCGACTCCACGTCGACCTTCTCGCCCCGCTCCAACCGGGCCACCACGTCCGGGAGCCGCTCCTCGGCCAGGCTCAGCGTGGCCAGCCGCAGCCCCCGCAGCCGCCGGGACAGCGAGCGGGTGATCCGCCAGGACATGACGACGCACAGCAGCAGGGCGATCAGTCCGCCGGCGCTGAGGGAGGCGGCCGTGATCAGCGTGCCGCGTGCCTCGTCGGCGCTGCGGGTGAGCAGGTCCGCCGACTGCTGCCGGATCAGCTCCGCGTACGCGCCGGACACCTTCTCCATCGCGGTCGTCCACTGCCGGCGCGTGTCCGGCAGTTCGATGCCGGAGTCCCCGGCCGCCGACCGGGCCGCGAGCACCTGGTCCTCCACGGACTGCAGGGTCTGCCACTCGGGGCCGGCCAGGATCCGCTCGGTCCGGGTCTTCGCGCCGCCGGTCAGGGAGGGGGCGATCTGGTCCTCCACGATCCAGCGCCGGGTGTGGACCGACCGGGCGAACGCCGCCCACTCCTGGTGGTCCATCCGCCCGGACGGCCAGGCCAGGGTGAGCCGGACGTCCTCCTGGGAGACCAGTTCCGCCGCGTGCTCCAGGGCGACCAGCGGGCCGGCCCGGGAGGTGAGGGCGCCGTCGTCGACCTGGGACAGCTCCTGGAAGGCGTGGATCTGCTCGTCGATGATCGCGGTGTAGTGGTCGAGGGCCTGGCCGGGGGTGATGTCGGTGGGGTGGTCCACCTGACCGCGGTAGTACTCGAGGCTGCCCAGCGAGCCGAGCACCGAGTACAGCCGGTCGGAGACCCGGGCGGGTGCCCGTGCGATCGCCTCGGACCGGCTCGCCAGACGGCCGACCGCCTCGTCGGTCCTCTTGCGCTGCGCGTCCAGGGCCGCCCGGGTGCCGTCGGGCGAGGCCAGCCAGGCGGCCGACAGCCGGCGTTCCCGTTGCAGGGCGAGCGCCGCCTCGGTGCCCATGGCCCCGGTGGACCTGCTCAGCTCCGTCTGGGCCCGCAGCCGCAGCCCCTCCGAGAACATGCGGACCGTGGTCACGCTCCAGAGGGCGGTGAGGGTGACGGCCGGAACCAGCGCCAGGAGGATCAGGGAGAGGCGTATGGAGCCGAGACGGTGCCGGGCACCTGTCCGTACAGACATCGTCGTCCTGCGCGATCAGTGGTCGGGGCGGGAAGGGGGCTGTGCGGCGGCGTTCACCGGGTGCCCTCCGCGGCGAACCGGGCGACCGCGTCGACGTTCGCCCGGGTCACGAACGCGGGACCGGTGAGCACGGGCGCCGCACCGCCGCCGCTGACGCCGCCGTTGACACGGTGCAGCCACAGCGCGTCGATCGCCAGATAGCCCTGGAGATAGGGCTGCTGGTCCACCGCGAACCGCACGTCCCCGTCCCGGACGGCGTCGACCAGGTCCGCGTCGAGGTCGAAGGTGGCGACGCGTGCGGTGCTGCCGGCCGCCTCGACGGACTCGACCGCGGTGAGGGCGTACCGCGCCCCGTTCGTGACGACCTCGTCGATGCCGGTGTCCTGGCGCAGCCGCGCGGTGACGGCCGCCCCGACCGCCGTCATGTCGGTGCCCTCCACGTACAGCATCTCGGTCTCGCCCTTGAACGCCTTCTTCACGCCGGCGCAGCGGGCCTCCAGCGCGACGTTGCCCCGTTCGTGGATGACGCACAGCGCGCGGGACGCCCGGACGGCGTTGAGCCGGTGGCCGACAGCGCGGCCCGCGACGCCCTCGTCCTGCCCGAAGTAGGCGAGCAGCCCGGCGCTCTGCCAGGCGTCGATGCCGGAGTTGAGACCGACCACGGGTATTCCGGCCGCTCTCGCCTCGGCGACCGGCCCCTCCATCGCCCGGGGCTTGGCCAGCGTCACCGCGATGCCGTCGGGCCTGTCGCGGACGGCCTCCCGCACCAGCCGCGCCTGGCCCGCCGGGTCCAGGTCACCGGCGTACGCCAGGTCGACGCCGTCCTTGGCGGCCGCCGCCTCGGCGCCCTCGCGCACCGGGTCCCAGAAGGTGTCGCCCTCGCCGCCGTGGGTGATCAGCACGACCTTCATCCGGTCCGCGCCGGGTCCCGCGCCCCTCCCCGGGCCGTCCGCTTCCCCGGTGGGTGCGGAGCAGCCGGCCGCCAGCAGACAGCCGGCCGCGGTGAGGGCCGCTGTGCGCAGACGTCCCCGGGAACGGGGCGGTGGGGGAGACGTACTCATGGGGCTTGCGGCACCTCGCTGTGCGGCCGATCAGGCGGAACGGGGCGAGGTGGCCGGGACGGCGTGAGGGGGGCGCCGACCGGAAGGGGGGCTCGCCTGGCTCGGAGCCAATCGTGAGCGACCGCCGGTAGTCAAGTGATGTGGCTCCGGCGGCTGTTGTCGGTGCCGCATCGTGATGAAAGGGGCGCCCGCGGCGGAAGCCGCCCGGCGTCCGGGCCCCGGTGACCTGCCCCGGGGACGGACACCGGGCCCAGCCCGGCGGGTGCGTTCGGGCGGGTTCGCCGGCCCGCTGCCCGAGGGGCCGCGGGGCGGAGCGCGCGGCCCGGGCCTGTTTCCTGCCGCGCCGCCGGTCGCGGCGCGACTCCTGGTCGGGCACCCATCCGAAGACCATGCGGCTCCCGGCGCAGCCGGCGAACCACGCCCCCGTCACCGACGCGGGTGCCGAGGTCTTCGTGAACTGAGCGGGCGTACGCCGTCGGACGGCGGGCCGGCCGGTGCGCGTCCGTGCGCCGGGCGGCCCGCCGCTTCGCCCCGCCGCCGTGCCGGGCGGCGCGAAGGGCGGGAGTGGGGTGGTGAGTTATCGTGTACAGGGGGTTAAAGCAGGTGGGATGACCTGTTGAGTCCAGCCCAGGAGTGTTCAGCCGATGGCGAGGCAGCTACGCGCCGAGCAGACCCGTGCGACCATCCTCGGGGCCGCAGCCGACCTGTTCGACCGACACGGTTACGAGGCGACGAGCCTCAGTGACATCGTCGCGCACGCGGGCGTCACCAAGGGTGCCCTGTACTTCCACTTCGCGGCGAAGGAAGACCTGGCCAACGCCATCATGGAACTCCAGTCCAGAACCTGGCGCCGACTGGCGACGGAGCTGGACGGCAAGGGCTACACCTCGCTGGAGGCCCTGATGCGGCTGACGTTCGTCATGTCCCGGCTGTCCGCCGAGGGTCCGGTGCTGCGGGCCGGGCTGCGGCTCGCCACCACGGGAGTGGCGGTACGGCCGCCGCTGCCCCATCCCTTCACCGAGTGGGTGGACATCGCCACCTCCCGGCTCCGCGACGCCGTCAGACAGGCCGACCTCCATCCGGAGACCGACGTCGACTCGGTCGCCCACACCATGGTCTGCTCCTTCGTCGGCGCCCGCGTCGTGGGCCGCACCCTCGAACCGGCGACCCGGCAGCCCCGCCGGATGGCCGAGATGTGGCACGTACTGATCCGCGGCATGGTCCCGGTGACCCGCCGCGCCCGCTACCTCAGCCTCGCCGCCCGCCTGGAACGCGAGGCGAGCGCGTCCTGAGGGACGCCGCCCCACCCGGCGGGCCGGGGCCCGCCGGGCCCCGGCCCGGCTGCGGGCGGTCGTGCCTCCCGCCGTGCCGGACGGCGCGCGCTACCGTGACGCCCATGCCCCACACCCCCTCCCCGTCCGCGCCCGTCGTCCGGGGCGACGAGCCCGGGTCCTTCCCGCACGGTGTACTGGCCGACCGGCACCCGGCGATCATCCGGCAGGTGCGGGAGGCGTTCCCCTACGACCCCGCCCGGCGCCACGCCCTCGACGCGCTGCTGGCGAACTGCGCCGAGGGCGCGATCGAGCCGCTTCCGGACGGCGCGCACGACCGGGACCGCTGGGCGGCCTGGGGCATGCCCGGGTACGTCGGCCAGTCCTGGTTCGACGTGCCCTGGCTGTGGGCCGAGAGCCACTTCTACCGTCGCCTCCTCGACGCCGTCGGCTACTTCGCCCCCGGCGCCTGGCAGGGCATCGATCCCTTCCGCCCCGCCAAGCTCGCCGAACTCGACGCCTCCGAGACGGCCGAGGAACTCGCCGCGCTCGGCGCCCTCGAATCCCGCCCCGCCGACGAGCGGCTGCGGGCACTGCTGCACGGCTCCCTGTGGGGCAACCGCGCGGACCTCGGCTTCCGCCTCTCCGCCACCGGCGCCGGCACCGAGGGGTCCACGCCCGCGCTGGTCGCCGACGACAGCGACGCGCTGCTGGCACTGCTGGCGCCCGGGGCCGGGGACGGTACGGCCGCCACGCGCACCCTGTGCCTGGTCGCCGACAACGCCGGCCGGGAGCTCGTCCCCGACCTGCTCCTCCTGTCCCACCTGCTCGGCCACGGACACATCGGCCGGGCGGTCCTCCACGTCAAGCCGTACCCGTACTACGTCTCCGACGCCACGACCGCCGACGTGCTCGACGCGCTGCGGCGGCTGCTCGCGGCGGGCGGGGCGGCCGGCGCGCACGGCCGCACCCTGTGGTCCGCGCTGACCGACGGCCGGGTCACGGTCCGCGCCCACCCCTTCTCCAGTGCCCCCCTGCCCTACGCCGACATGCCCGGCGACCTGCGCGCGGACTTCGCCGCCGCCACCGTCACGGTCCTCAAGGGCGACCTGAACTACCGCCGGCTGGTGGGCGACCGGTGGTGGCCGCCGACCACGCCCTTCACGGACGTCACCGCCTACTTCCCCGGCCCCGTCGCCGCGCTGCGCACCCTGAAGTCCGACGTGGTCACCGGCCTGGACGCGGACACGGAGGCCGCTCGTGGCGGTGGAGGAGCAGCGCTGGCGCACCAGCGGGACGCACGCGCTGATCCAGCTCGCGGACTGAACCGCCGGCGGCGACCGGGACACGCGGCACGGCACGACGGAACGGCGAAAGTTCCCGCGTTCCGGCCCGGTTCACGCGATGGTGTGATCATGTCCCGGCCCGCGGATGCCCGCGAAAGCCCATGGGTAGGGCCCGGCCATGACGCAACAGCCCTTCGAACTGCCGCACTTCTACATGCCGCACCCCGCGCGGCTGAACCCGCATCTCGACGAGGCCCGGGCCCACTCCACGGTCTGGGCCCGGGAGATGGGCATGCTGGAGGGCTCCGGCGTCTGGGAGCAGGAAGACCTCGACGCACACGACTACGGCCTGCTCTGCGCGTACACCCACCCCGACTGCGACGGACCCGCGCTCTCCCTCATCACCGACTGGTACGTGTGGGTCTTCTTCTTCGACGACCACTTCCTGGAGAAGTACAAGCGCACCCAGGACCGGGCCGGAGGCAAGGCCCACCTGGACCGCCTGCCCCTGTTCATGCCGCTCGACCTCGCCACCGGGATGCCGGAGCCCGGGAACCCGGTCGAGGCGGGCCTCGCCGACCTGTGGAAGCGCACGGTGCCCGCCATGTCGGCCGACTGGCGCCGCCGGTTCGCCGTCGCCACGGAGCACCTGCTCAACGAGTCGCTGTGGGAGCTGTCCAACATCAACGAGGGGCGGATCGCCAACCCCGTCGAGTACATCGAGATGCGCCGCAAGGTCGGCGGCGCGCCCTGGTCGGCCGGCCTCGTGGAGTACGCGACCGCCGAGGTGCCCTCCGCCGTCGCCGGGACCCGGCCGCTCAGGGTGCTGATGGAGACGTTCTCCGACGCCGTGCACCTGCGCAACGACCTGTTCTCCTACCAGCGGGAGGTCGAGGACGAGGGCGAGCTCAGCAACGGCGTCCTGGTGCTGGAGACCTTCTTCGGCTGCACCACCCAGGAGGCCGCCGACATGGTCAACGACGTCCTCACCTCGCGGCTCCACCAGTTCGAGCACACCGCGTTCACCGAAGTGCCCGCGGTGGCCCTGGAGAACGGACTGACACCGCCCGAGGCCGCGGCCGTCGCTGCGTACGCCAAGGGGCTGCAGGACTGGCAGTCCGGCGGTCACGAATGGCACATGCGCTCCAGCCGGTACATGAACAAGGGCGCCCGCACGGCCGCTCCCTGGCGGGCCCCGTCCGGCCCCGGCACCTCCGCCGCCGACATCGGCACCCTGCTCGCCGCGGCCGGCGCCACGGGGACGCCTGCCGCGTCCTTCGACCAGCGGGGGAGGCTGCGCTCCTACACGCACGTGCCGTTCCAGAAGGTCGGCCCGTCGATCATCCCCGACATCCGCATGCCGTTCCCGTTGCAGCTCAGCCCCCACCTCGACGGCGCCCGCCGGCACCTGTCCGAGTGGTCGAAGGCCGTCGGCTTCCTCGGCGAGGGGGTCTGGGACGAGGACAAGCTCGCCAGCTGCGACCTGCCGCTGTGCGCGGCCGGCCTCGACCCGGACGCCACCGGGGAACAGCTCGACCTCGCCTCCGACTGGCTGGCCTTCGGCACCTACGGCGACGACTACTACCCCCTCGTCTACGGACACCGCCGCGACCTGGCCGCCGCACGGCTGACCACCGCCCGCCTGTCCGCCTGCATGCCGCTGGACGGAGAGCCGGTCCCGCCGCCCGCCAACGCCATGGAACGCGCCCTGATCGACCTGTGGGCACGCACGACGGCCGGCATGACTCCGGAGGAACGGCGCCCGCTCAGGACGGCCGTCGACACGATGACCGAGGCCTGGGTCTGGGAGCTGTCCAACCAGATCCAGAACCGCGTCCCGGACCCGGTGGACTACCTGGAGATGCGGCGCGCCACCTTCGGCTCCGACCTCACGCTCGGCCTGTGCCGCGCCGGACACGGCCCCGCGGTCCCGCCCGACGTCTACCGCAGCGGCCCGGTCCGCTCCCTGGAGAACGCGGCGATCGACTACGCCTGCCTCCTCAACGACGTCTTCTCGTACCAGAAGGAGATCGAGTACGAGGGCGAGATCCACAACGCGGTCCTCGTCGTGCAGAACTTCTTCGGCATCGACTACCCGACCGCGCTGCCGGTCGTCCAGGACCTGATGAACCAGCGCATGCGCCAGTTCGAGCACGTCGTCGCACACGAACTGCCCGTCGTCTACGACGACTTCCAGCTCTCCGACGAGGCGCGGGCCGTCATGCGGGGCTATGTCACCGACCTGCAGAACTGGATGGCCGGCATCCTCAACTGGCACCGGAACGTACCCCGTTACCGGGCCGAGTACCTGAGCGGACGCCTCCACGGCTTCCTCCCGGACCGGCCCCCGGCCGTGCCCGTGCCGAGGACTCACGCGCTTCCCGTGCTCGGCTGATCCGGCCGGGGGGATGTCAGTCGGACGGTACGTAGTCGGTCAGTACGCAGCCCTCGACGGCCCCGGGCCTCGTCCCGTAGCCACTCGGCACGGCGAAGTCCGGGTCGCAGGTCAGGAACGCGAGGTCGGACGGTTCGAGTTCCCGGATCGTGTCGTCGCCGACCGGGACGACCGCGAAGTCCCGGCCGACCAGGAACGCGGCGTGGCCGTCCTTCAGCGCGGCCGTCTGGAACGTCTTCGTGTCCGGGACGGTCAGCAGGGCGATGGGCCGGTCGTGGCCGTCCTTGCAGACCGCGCGCTGCGTGATGCCCCAGGAGGGGTCCGCGGCCTCCTCCTCGCCCCGGCGGTGCCGTCCGAGCCGGAGGGGGAGTAGTCCTCACCGGGCGTCAGGTCGAGGCACTCGGTGTACTTGTTGAGGTAGTACTCGACGGAGGCCATGTCGGCGGCCCGGGGCAGGTCGTCGGCGGCCGCCGGCCCTTTCTCGGAGCCTGCGACCGCACCGTTCCCGGCATCGTTGTTGCTGCCGGCTGCGGAGGCGGTGCCGGTGTCGCGGCCGTCGTCGTCGTTCCCGCACGCGCCGAGTGCGCCCAAGGCGATGAGGGCAACGCCGATGGTGAGCGCTCGCCGGTTACGCATGATGTTCTCCCCGTGTGGTCCTGCTCCGTCGTGATCATTCGTGCTGGGCAGGGACACGACAGGAAATCCCGGGGCCGGTCGGCCGTCGGTCGGTCTCACTCGTTCGTGGCTCGTCGCGCGCCGGTGCGCCGGGTAGAGCCTTGGCCGGAGGCGAACCATGGAACAGACCGCACTGCGACCCAAGCCGATGCCCGGACAGGATTCCGGCGCTCCCCGGCCACCCGGCCCGGCCGGGCCCCCGCCCGTCCCACGGGGCCGCCGCAGGCGGCTCACCACCGTGCTGTGCGGCCTGCTCGCCGCGACGCTCCTGCTCCTCGCCGGAGTGGGCCTCGGCACCGTGGGCGCCACGGTGATCGGTATGAGCAGGCTCGCCGAACTCCAGCAGCGGGCGGGCGCGTCCGCACCGGGAGCACCGGCCGGCGCCGGGTCCGCCCCCGCCCCCGCCCGGCCGGCCCCGGCCCCCGCCGCCACCCCGCCCCCGGCACCGGCCGGCGCGACCCTCGGAGTGGAGGTCGTGGACGACGAGAGGGCCGGCGCCCTGGTCACCGGCGTCCACGTCCCCGGCCCCGGCCACACGGCGGGACTGGTCAGGGGCGACGTGGTCGTGGCGTTCGGCACCGCCCGTATCGACTCGGCCTCCGGTCTCGCCCGCGCCGTCGCCCGCGCCCGGCCCGGCGAGAAGGTGCTCCTGACCGTGCGCCACGAGAGCGGCGGCCACCAGCGGCTCGCGGCCGTTCCCGGGGTCGTTGCATGAAGCAGCAGGAAGCGACCGGAGCCCCGGGCGGTGCCCGCGCGGCGACTAGGATCGGTGCCGGTGGGACGGTCCCGCCCGAGCGGCCCGCCGACCGGCTCGCGCCGCCCTGCCGCCCCGGGCAGGATGCTGCCCGTAGCCCTTCGCCGCCCAGGAGGCCCGGATGACCGGCAGCACACCCGCCGCTCCCTTCACCGTCGACGACTACAGGGCCCGCATGGAGCGCGCGGCGCGGACGGCCGCCGAGGCCGGACTGGCCGGGCTGCTGGTCGCACCGGGCCCCGACCTCGTGTGGCTCACCGGCTACGCGCCCACCGCCGCCACCGAACGGCTCACGCTGCTGGTCCTCACCCCGGACCGCGACCCCGTCCTCGTCGTGCCGACGCTCGAGGCCCCCGACGCCGAGAAGGCCGTCGGCGCGCCCGCCGTGACCCTGCGCGACTGGACCGACGGCAAGGACCCCTACGCCGCCACCGCCGCCCTCCTCGACGGCTCCGGACGGTTCGGCATCAGCGACAACGCCTGGGCGATGCACCTGCTCGGTCTCCAGCGGGCGCTGCCCGGCACCTCGTACGCCTCGCTCACCGAGGCGCTGCCGATGCTGCGCGCCGTGAAGGACGCGGCGGAGCTGGAACTGCTGGCGGCGGCCGGCGCGGCCGCGGACGCGGCCTTCGAGGAGATCCGCACCGTCCCCTTCGGCGGGCGCCGCGAGTCCGACGTCGCGGCCGACCTGGCCGGCCTGCTGCGGCGCTTCGGCCACTCCCAGGTCGACTTCACGATCGTCGCCTCCGGGCCCAACGGCGCCAACCCGCACCACGAGGTCGGCGACCGCGTCATCGAGGACGGAGACATGATCGTCCTCGACTTCGGCGGCCTCAAGGACGGCTACGGCTCCGACACCTCCCGCACGGTCCACGTCGGCGAACCCACCGACGAGGAGCGCCGGGTGCACGACCTGGTCCGCGAGGCGCAGGAGGCCGGGTTCCGGGCGGTGCGGCCCGGTGCCGCCTGCCAGGACGTCGACCGGGCCGCGCGCGCGGTCATCGCCGACGCCGGCTACGGGGAGTACTTCATCCACCGCACCGGACACGGCATCGGCGTCACCACGCACGAGCCGCCCTACATGATCGAGGGCGAGGAGCAGCCGCTCGTGCCCGGCATGTGCTTCTCCGTCGAGCCCGGCGTCTATCTGCCCGGCCGGTTCGGCGTGCGCATCGAGGACATCGTCACGGTCACCGAGGAGGGCGGCCGGCGATTCAACGACACCACCCGGGAGATGGTCGTCGTGGAGTGAGCGACCACCCGACCCGCACCCCCCTTGGCACCCGGAAGACCCGGAAGACGACGGCGCGACCATGACCCAGGCCCCGACACCGACCGCGGACACCGTCCGCCGACTGGTCCGTTCCCTGCTGAGCGAGAGCGCGGCGCCCGACGTCCGGCCCGTCGAGGAGGGCGCCTCGGACGCAGGGCCCGCCACCTGGTGGGTCGGCAGCCGCCATGTGCTGCGCCTGGCGCCCGACCGTGAGGCCGCGGTGCGCCAGCTCCGCGAACTGCGTCTGCGCGACCTGGTCCGGCCGTACCTGTCCGTCGCGGTGCCGACGAGCGTGGCCCACGGCGAGTGGGCGCCGGGACTGACGTACACGCTGGACGCCAAGGTGCCCGGCGGTTCGGGCGAGGAGCACCACGTGTCCGCCGTCGGCGAGGCCGACCTCGCGGCGCTGCTCTCCGGACTGCGCGAGGTGCCCGTCCGCCAGGCCGAGGCCCTCGGCGTGCCCCGCGCCGCCCCGCGCTCCCTGGAGACCCTGCGCCGGGCCGCCGAACGCGCCGCCCGGCGGCTCGCCGAGGCCGACGAGTTCGACCCGGCCCGGCCCGAGCGGCTGACGGCGGCGGCGACGGCCCAGCTCGGCGCCCAGCCCGGCACCGCGGTCCTCGTCCACCACGACCTGGCCGGCGAGCACCTGGTGGTGGCCGCCGACGGACGGGTGCGCGGGGTCCTCGGCTGGGCCGACGCGGTCCTCGGCGACCCGGCAGAGGACATCGCCGGACTCGCGCTCTCCGTCGGCTCGCCCGCCGCCGTGCGCGCCGCCACCCTCGCCGGTTACGGCGCCCGGCCCTGTCTGCGCGGCCTGTGGCTGGCCCGCTGCGACACGCTCGTCCACCTCGCGGACGTCCTCGCCGGCCGGTCGGCGGCCCCTCTGCCCCTGCTGCGCACCCGCCTGCGCCGCGCCTGGGAGCCGATCCTGCTGGAACGGGTCACGGCCCTGCGCGAGGACGGCACGGAGGGCCCCGCCTGAACGCGCCTCCGGCCACTCGCGCCGCACCGTGAGGGACCGGACGCGCGCGCCACGCGGCAGCCCGTCCACCGGGCACCGCGCCTTGAGACCGCACGCGCACGACGCCTCGCCCACCGGGCACCGAATCCCGAGCCCGCACCGGGACACGCCGCCGCACCCACCGCTCCGCCCGGCTCTCCGTGCTCCCGGCGCGGCCCGCCCCCCGTGACGGCCCCGCCGCACGGGGCACCGGGCGGCGCGCGCCCTCACTCCTGCACGAGCACCACGCTCGACTCCCCGGGCACCCGCAGCACCCCGTCCTCGCCCGGCCCCCGCACCGGCTCCCAGGCCGCGAGGACCTGCGCGGGGCGGGAGCCCAGGGGGATGGACGCCGGTTCGCGGCCCAGGTTGACGGTCACCCGGATGTCCCCGCGCCGGAAGGCCAGCCAGCGCGCCTCCTCGTCGTACGCCACCTTCATGTCGCCGAGGTCCGGATCGGTCAGGTCCGGCTGCTCGCGGCGCAGCGCGATCAGCCGGCGGTACCAGGCCAGGACGCGCGCGTGCGGATCGCGTCCGGGCTCGGACCAGTCGAGGCAGGAGCGCTCCCGGGTCGCCGGGTCCTGCGGGTCCGGCACGTCCTCCTCCTTCCAGCCGTGCGCCGCGAACTCCCGCCGCCTGCCGCGCCGTACCGCCTCCGCGAGATCCGGGTCGGTGTGGTCGGTGAAGAACTGCCACGGCGTGCCCGCCGCCCACTCCTCGCCCATGAACAGCATCGGCGTGAACGGCCCCGTGAGCGTCAGCGTGGCCGCGCACGCCGCCAGGCCCGGGGAGACCAGGGACGCCAGCCGGTCGCCCCGGGCGCGGTTGCCGACCTGGTCGTGGGTCTGGCTGTAGCCGGTCAGCCGGTGCGCGGCGGTGCGCTGCCGGTCCAGCGGCCGGCCGTGGCCGCGGCCGCGGAAACTGGAGTACGTGCCGTCGTGGAACCAGCCCCGCGTCAGCGTCTTGGCCAGCGCCGCCAGCGGGGCGCGCGCGAAGTCGGCGTAGTAGCCCTGCGACTCCCCGGTCAGCGCGGTGTGCAGGGCGTGGTGGAAGTCGTCGTTCCACTGGGCGTGCACGCCCATGCCGTGCTCCGCGCGCGGGGTGATGATCCGCGGGTCGTTCAGATCGGACTCGGCGATCAGGAACAGCGGTCGGCCCAGGTCGGCGGCCAGCCCGTCCACGGCCGTGGAGAGCTGCTCCAGGAAGTGGCACGCGCGCGTGTCGGCCAGGGCGTGCACCGCGTCCAGCCGCAGCCCGTCGATCCGGTAGTCCCGCAGCCAGGCCAGCGAGCTGTCCACGAGGAACGCCCGCACCTCGTCCGAGCCGGGCGCGTCCAGGTTGATCGCCGCGCCCCAGGGCGTGTGGTGGGTGTCCGTGAAGTACGGGCCGAAGGCGGGCAGGTAGTTGCCGGACGGCCCGAGGTGGTTGTGCACCACGTCCAGGACCACGCCGAGGCCCAGCTCGTGGGCCCGGTCGACGAACCGCTTCAGCGCCTGCGGCCCGCCGTACGGCTCGTGCACCGCCCACAGCGAGACGCCCTCGTACCCCCAGCCGTGCCGGCCGGGGAACGGGCACAGCGGCATCAACTCGACGTGTGTGACGCCGAGTCCGGCCAAGTGGTCCAGCCGCTCGGCGGCGGCGTCCAGCGTGCCCTCGCGCGTGTACGTGCCCACGTGCAGCTCGTACAGCACCGCGCCGGGCAGCGGGCGTCCGGCCCACTCGGTGCGCCACGCGTAGCTCCCGTGGTCGACGACAGCGCTCAGCCCGTCGGGGCCGTCCGGCTGCCGCCGCGAGCGCGGGTCCGGCAGGACCGGCCCGTCGTCCACCGCGAAGCCGTACCGCGAGCCCTCCCGCGCCGCGGCCGCACCGCACCACCACCCCGGCCGCTCGGGATCGCGCTCCATCGCGTGCGTGACGCCGTCGCACGTCAGTGTCACGCGGCCGGCCTGCGGTGCCCACACCTCGAACTGCACGGACGGTACCCCTTCGTCTGCCCACCGTGACGTAGCCCGACCATGGTCCTTCAAAAACGGCCGATCCGCCGGTGAACGTCCCCGTTCGCGGCGGGTGTCGCGGACACGCGCCCGAGGCGGGCGGTTCCATGGTCTTCTGGACACCCCGGTGCCCGCTGACCGACAATCACCAGCGTGACGTCGTCCTTCGAGTTCAACACGTACCCCGCGCGGCTGTCCGACGCGGAGCGGGACAAGGCGCTCAAGGTGCTCCGGGACGGCGTCGCCCTGGGCCGTCTGTCGCACGACACCTTCGTGCGTCGCATGGAACTCGCGCTGGCCGCCCACCACTCCCACGAACTGGCGGCGCTCACCGCCGACCTGTCCACCGAGGGCAGGGTCTCGCGGCTGGTGTTCGGCACCGTCGAGGCGGTGTCCGGCTTCGGCGTACGGCTGCGCAGGGCCTGGCAGGCCGAACGGCTGCCCAAGCTGCTGCTGCCGCACCCCGGCACCGGCCATCCGCTGCGCATAGGGCGGGACCCGTCGAGCGGGCTGCGGCTGTCGCACGAGACGGTGTCCCGGGTGCACGCGGAACTCAGCCGCCAGGGCGGCATGTGGGTGCTGCGCGACCTCGGCTCCACCAACGGGACCACGGTCAACGGGCGGCGGGTCATCGGGGCCGCCGTCGTCCGCGAGGGCGACCAGATCGGCTTCGGCCAGATGGCGTTCCGGCTCTCCGCCGACTGAGGCGGCCGCAGGCCCCCGTCCCGGACATCAGGCCACGTCGCCCGGGCAACGCGCTTTGCTTTGCACGGTGTTGACGTACCGGGCAACTCGTGACTGACTGTGCGTTACACCGTGCACGTCAGGTGAACCGACGGCTCCCATCGTGGAGGTGTGCCCTGCCGCCCCTCCTTCGCTATCCGACCGTGGACGAGCTGGGCGTACGGGCCGCCGCACTCGTCGCCCGCCATCCCCGCGGCGCCCGGCTGCGCCGCGTCGGCACCTCCCGCGCGGGCACACCCCTGCTGCTGCTCTCCGTGGGCCACGGCACCCGGCACGCCCTCGTCGTCGCCGGGCCGCACGCCAACGAGCCCGCGGGCGGCGCCACCGTGCTGCGGCTGGCCGAGCGGGCCCTGGCCGACCCCCGGCTCACCGAGGGCGCCGACGCCACCTGGAACCTGCTGCTGTGCGCCGACCCCGACGGCCTGCGCCGCAACGAGGGCTGGCTGTCCGGCCCGTACACCCTCGGCCGCTACGCCCGGAACTTCTTCCGGCCCGGCTTCCTGGAACAGCCCGAGTGGCTGCCCGACGGCCCCGACCGCGCGGCGCTGCCCGAGACCCGCGCCCTGCTCGCGCTCCAGGACGAACTGCGGCCCTTCCTGCACTGCTCCCTGCACGGCGTCGACGTCGGCGGCGGCTTCGCCGAGCTGACCCACGACCTGCCGGGCCTCGCCCGGCGCATGGCCCACGCCGCGGCCCGCCTCGGCATCCCCCGCGAACTCGGGGCCTACGACACCCTGTACTGGCCCGGCCTCGGCCCCGCCCTCTACCGGATCCCGCAGCCCCGCCACGGCGACCTGACCCAGGCCATCACCGAGGCCGCCGTCGACTCGACGTGGTCCCATCCACGGCGGTACGGCACCGTCACCGCGGTCGTCGAGGCGCCCATGTGGGGCGTGGCCGCGGTGGCGGACGACTCGCCCCCCGCCGACCGGGACGCCGTGCTGCGCTCCGTCAGCCGCACCCTGCGCGACGACACCCGCCGGCTGCACCGCCTCCTGGCGAGGATCCGGCCGCACGCCACCGGCGCCGACGCGGCCCGCATGCTCGCACCGGTCGACGACTACCTGCTCGTCTGTCCCAGGCTGGCCGACGCCTGGGACCCCGACACCGACGACGGAACGGGCCGTTCCCTGCCGCCGATGAGCACCGCCCACCTGGTCGCCCTGAAGATCGCGGGCCGGCGCCTCGCCCTGCGCACGGCGGGGCTGCTGCACCAGTTGGTCACGCACAGCGGAAACGATCCGGCAGGGGTGCTGCCCGAACTGGACCACCTGGTCGACGAGTGGTGCGCCGACTACCGCGACGGATGCGGGGCCCGCTGGATCCCGGTCGAGCGCCAGGTCGAGTACCAGACCCGCGTCGTGCTCGCCGCCTTCGAACTCGCCGGCCGGCACCGGGGCGCGCTCTCCCCGCCGGCCGACCCGGGCCTGGGGTCCGAGCCGGCCGTCCCGATGCGTCAGGAGTGACGCCCGCCGCGGCCCGCGCGGCACGTGCCCGCCGCTACTGCTGGTGCAGCCCGCGCCCGGCCAGGGTCAGGAACGCCTCGCCGACGGCCTCCGACAACGTGGGGTGGGCGTGGACGTGCCGGGCGACGTCCGCTGGTTCGGCGTCCCAGCCGACGACGAGCTGGCTCTGCGCGATCATCTCCGACACGTGCGGGCCCACCAGGTGCACCCCGAGCACCCGGCCGCCCCCGGCCTCGGCGACGACCTTCACCATCCCGCCCTGCCCGTGCACCATGCCCTTGGCCACGGCCGTCAGCGGCATCACGTTGACGACCGGGTCGTGGCCGCGTGCGCGCGCCTCGGCCTCGCTCAGTCCCACGGCGGCGGTCTGCGGCGCCGAGTACGTCACCCGGGGCACGGCCGCGTAGTCGACCGGCGCCGACGCCACGCCGGCCAGCGTCTCGGCCACCAGCAGGCCCTCCGCGAACGAGGCGTGGGCCAGCCCGGGGGACGGCGGCGGCAGCAGGTCGCCCACGACGTGGACGCCGGGCACGGCGGTCTCCAGCCGGGTCCAGTCCGCCGGTACGACGAAGCCCCGCTCGTCGGTGCCGAGGCCGGCCGCCGCGAGGTCCAGCCCGTCGGTCACCGGGGTCCGGCCGACGGCCACGAGCAGCCGCTCGGCCTCCACCGCGAGCGTCTCGCCCCGCGCCGTGCGCACCCGCGCCCGTACGCCGTTCTCCAGCACCTCGGCGTCCAGCAGCCGCGCGCCCGTCCGCACGTCGACGCCGCGCTTCTTCAGACCGCGCGTCAGATGACGGCCGACGTCCGCGTCCTCCAGCGGCACGATGCGCTCCGCGGCCTCCACGAGCGTGACCTCCGCGCCCATCGACCGGTGGAACGAGGCGTACTCGACGCCGATCGCGCCGCCGCCCAGGACCAGGACGGACGCCGGGAGCCCGGGTGCGAAGAGCGCGTCGTCGCTCGTCACCACGCGCCGCCCGTCCGGGGCGAGCCCCGGAAGAGTGCGCGGGCGTGAGCCGGTGGCCAGCACGATCCCGCGGCGCGCGCCGAGCCCGGCGCCGCCGTCCACGCGTACGGAGCGCGGTCCCGTGAGCCGCGCGCTGCCTCGCACCACCCGTACGCCCGCGTGCGCGAGATGCGCCTGGACGCCCCGGTGGTTCCGCGTCACGATGTCGTCGCGGGTGGCGACCAGCGCGGGCCAGTCGACGCCGTCCAGGGCCGCCTTCACCCCCCAGCGTTCGCGTGCCTCGGCGATGCCGTCCACCAGTTCGGCGGCGTGCAGCATCGCCTTGCTCGGGATGCAGCCGCGGTGCAGGCAGGTGCCGCCGACCTTGTCGCGCTCGACGAGGGCGACGTCGAGTCCCAGGGCCGCGGCGCGCAGCGCGGTGCTGTAACCGCCGGTGCCGCCGCCGATGACGATCACGTCGTGTGTGTCCATGGCCCCAGCCTCCGTCCGGCCCTTGCCATGAGTCCAAGGCAATGTTCTTGTGGATTCGATGCAGGACGTTCATGGCGGCGCACGCGCGGGAGCGCGGCGGGCCGGGAGGGGGAGCGGAGTTGAGCCTGCGCCAGATGGAGTACTTCATGGCCGTCGTCGAGGAGGCGTCGTTCACCCGGGCGGCCGAGACCCTGCACGTCACGCAGTCGGCGCTCTCGCACCAGATCAAGGCCCTGGAACGGTCGGTCGGCGGTGCCCTGCTCGAGCGGATGCCGCGCGGGGTGCGGCTGACGCCGATGGGCCGCGCCTTCCGGCCGCACGCCGAACTCGCCGTCCGCAGCGCCGCGCAGGCCCGCCGCGCGGCCCGCGCCGCCGCCGGGGCCGAGGGCGGGGAACTGCACGTCGCGGCCCTGCACTCGGTGGCCGTCGGGATCCTGCCCGACGTCTTCGCCCGCTGGCGCGCCGCGCACCCCGGCGTCCTGCTGCACCTGCACGAGTACGCCACCACCGAGGCGCTGCAGGAGCGGGTGGAGCGCGGCACCGCGGACCTCGCCGTCGGCCCGGCGCCCCGCGACTGGCCCGGCACCGTCGTCCCGGTCGGCGAGGAGGAGATCGTCCTCGTGGTGCCCTTCGACGACCGCTTCGCGGGCCGTACGACGGTGACCCTGCCGGAACTCGCGGACCGGCCCTGGGTGCGGTGCGCCATGGAACCCCTCGTGGAGGGCGAGAGGTTCCTCGACCGGGCATGCGGGCGTGCGGGCTTCCGGCCGCGTACCGCCGTCTTCACCGAGCACACGTCGACCGCGGTGCGGATGGCCGCCGCCGGGGTCGGCGTGTGCACGGCGCCGTCGCACATCGTCGGCGGCGCGGTCGGCGAGGACTGCGTCGTCCTCACCCCCGACCCGCCGTGGCGGCGGCCGCTGACGGTCTTCGCCCGCGTGCCGCCGACCGGCGCCGCCGAGGCGTTCGTCGCCCTGCTGCGCGACGCCTGGCCGACCCCGCTCATCCCCACCGCCCCGGCCGACCTCCGCGCCACGTCTCCTTGAGGTCTCCCCGAGACTCGGGGAGCCGCGCCCGTTGCGGGGCCGCGCCGCGCGTCGGCCCGGCCGCGGACGTGCGTTCCCGGCGCTCGCGCCAGGGGGGTGTCAGCCGGCCTCCGACGGCGTCTCCCTCCGCTCCAGGAGCGCCACCGGCAGCGTCGCGAACAGGTCCTCCACGCGCGCGTGCCCCTCGAACTCCCGGCCGGGGGTCAGCGCGTCGGCCCAGCGGCCGGGGGGCAGGACGAGCGTCGTCTCCCGCCAGCCGCCCGACTCGGCCAGCCGCAGGGACAGCCGGGTCACGGCCGTCACGACCTCGTCGGAGCGGACGAACGCCACGCAGTGCGCCGCCGCGGGCCCCTCGGCGGGCAGCGCCTCGTACGTCGCGGCGGCGCCGAACGCGCCGGGGCGCCGCGCGCGCACCGCCAGCGCCGCCCGGGTCACCGCGTCCTTCGGACCGGAAGCCGCGGGCGGGAAGCCCACGGGGCGCCGGTTGTCGGGGTCCACCAGCGCCCGGTACTCATCCTCCGTGCCCTGGTAGAGGTCCGGCACGCCCGGCATGGTCAGGTGGGTCAGGGCCGTGCCGAGCACGTTCGCCCGGATGTGCGGCTCCAGCCCGGCCCGGAACGCGGCCACCCGCTCGCCCGGCTCCCCGCACGGCCCCGCCGCCACGAACCGCGCCACCGCCTCCTCGTACGACGGCTCCTGCTCCGTCCAGCTCGTGTGCGTCCCCGCCTCGCGCACATGCTTCAGCAGCGCCTCCCGCACCCGTCCGGCCTCCGCGGGACCCAGTCCGAACACCGTCTGCCAGGCCGCCCACGCGAGCTGGGCGTCCGGTACGCCCTCGCCCGCGCCGGACACCTTCGTGACGACGTCCGCCCAGCGGTCGGGGCACTCGGTGAGCACCGCCAGCGCGGCGCGCACGTCGGCGCTGCGCTTGGTGTCGTGGGTGGACACCACCGTGCCGGTCACGGGCCAGTCGCGCTGCACGCGTGCGCAGTAGGCGTGGAACTCCTCCGGCGACACCGCGGGCCTGCCGGGGTCGCCGCCCACCTCGGTCGCCGACAGCAGCGGCACATAGCGGTAGAACGCCGTGTCCTCCACCGACTTGGCCCGCAGCGCCGACGCCGTCTGGGCGAACCGCGTCCGGAACTCCACCTGGTCCGGCCCGTCCCCGTAACGCCCCAGCACCAGATCCCGTACGACGTCCACCGCACCGGCCTCCTCCGGCACCGCGAACGCGAGCCGCGCCTGGGCCGCGGCCTCCTCGGTGACGACCGAGGCCGCGTCCGCCGGCGTGTAGGGGCGGTACACCTCCAGCCGGACCAGCAGTTCCCGCAACGCCGTGCGCAGCGCCCACGGCGCCCGGTCGCGCAGCTCCGCGTGCGGCGAGGCGACGCACAGCCGGTGCGCCACCCGGGTCAGCCGGTCGGTCTCGGCGGCCAGTTCGTGCGTCAGCACCTCGTACGCCGCCCGCCGCGCCGTCGCCGCCCAGTCCCCGCCCCGGTCCGCCCGCGGGGCGGCGAACGCGCGGTACCCGTCGAGGAGCTCCGCGTGCCCCGCCGGGTCGGTGAACAGCCCGTCGACGTGGTGCAGGGCGTCGTAGCCGGTGGTGCCCGCGACGGGCCAGGCGGCCGGCAGCCGCTCCCCGTCGGCGAGGATCTTCTCGACGACCGTCCACCGGCCGCCGCTCGCCTCGTGCAGCCGCCGCAGATAGGCACCGGGGTCGGCCAGGCCGTCCGGGTGGTCGACGCGCAGCCCGTCGACCACGCCCTCGTGCAGCAGCCCGAGGACGGTGGCGTGCGTGGCCTCGAAGACCTCCGGGTCCTCCACGCGCACCCCGATCAGCTCGGAGATGCTGAAGAAACGCCGGTAGTTCAGCTCGGTGCGGGCGAGCCGCCACCACACCGGCCGGTACCACTGCGCGTCCAGGAGCTGTGGCAGCGGCAGGTCCCGGGTGCCCTCCCGCAGGGGGAAGGCGTGGTCGTGGTAGCGCAGCACGTCGCCGTCGGCCCGCAGCTCGTCCAGCACCTCGCCGACGGGCGCGCCGAGCACCGGCAGCAGCACCTGCCCGCCCTGCGCCTCCCAGTCGATGTCGAACCACCGCGCGTACGGCGACCTCGGCCCCTCGCGCAGCACCTCCCACAGGGCGCGGTTGTGGCGGGGCGACATCGCCATGTGGTTCGGCACGATGTCCACGACCAGTCCGAGGCCGTGCTCCCGGGCGGTGCGCGAGAGCGCGCGCAGCCCCTCCTCGCCGCCCAGTTCCTCGCGCACCCGCGTGGGGTCGACGACGTCGTAGCCGTGCGCCGAGCCCGGGACCGCCTCCAGGACGGGGGACAGGTGCAGATGGCTGACGCCGAGCGAGGCCAGGTACGGCACGGCAGCCGCCGCGGCTCCGAAGGGGAACTCGGGCTGCAGTTGCAGCCGGTACGTCGCCAGGGGGGCGGCAGGGGCCGCGGGCACCGGGTCGGGTCGCTCAGGTGTCATGGAAAGCTACGTACCCGTCCCGCCGCCTTTCGTGTCATCGGCCCCTCCACGGGGGGAGGCGCGCGTGGCTAGCGTCGGGCGACGGACGGCACCGGGGGCAGGGGGAGCGTGGAGAGCACGGGGAGCACGGCGGCCACGGCGGACACGCGGCGCGAGCGCGGGACGCTGGAGACGTACCGGGAGGTCATCGGCCTGACCGGCCCGCTGCTGCCGGTCGTGTCCTTCCTCGGGCGGCTGCCGACGGCCACCATCCAGTTCGGCAGTGTGCTGCTCGTCGCCCGCACCAGCGGTTCGCTGGCGGCCGCGGGGCTGACCGGCGGAGCGCTGGCGATCGGGCAGGTGGCGTGCGGGCCGCTGGTGGGACGGCTCGCCGACCGGCACGGTCAGCGCACGGTCGTCCTCGTCCTCAGCCTCGTCAACGCCCTGGCGATCGCGGCGCTGGTGGCCGGCGCGCTGGCACGGCTGCCGACGGCCGCCCTGGTCGCCCTGGGCGCGGCGGCGGGTGCCGGGGTGCCGCTGATCGGTCCGCTGGCCCGGGCCCGGCTGGTGGCCCTCGCCCGGCGGGCCGGGGTGCCCGAGCCCACCGTGGGCGCCGCCCTGTCGTTCGAGAGCACGCTCGACGAGGTGTCCTTCGTGCTCGGTCCCGCGCTGGTCGGCGTCGCCGCGGTGCTCGCCCATCCGGCCCACGCCCTGGGCGGGGCGGCCCTGCTGGTCGCCGTGTGCGGTTCGGCCTTCGCCCTCCACCCGACGGCCCGCGCGACCCGTACGGCACCGCCCGAACCGGTCGCCCGGCCCGCGTCCGGGACCCGGCCGGAACCGGGCGCCACGCCCCCGTCCGGGAAGCGGCACGCGCCCGACGCCGGGCCCGCCTCGGGTGCCCCGTCCGACCCCGGCACACCACCCCCGCCGGCCCCCGACCGGATGCCCCGTTCGGTCCTGGCCCTCTACGCCTCCCTCGCCCTCCAGGGCGCGATGTTCGGGGCCTGCCAGGCGGGGATCGCCGCGCTCACCGAGCGGCTCGGGCAGGCGGACCAGGCCGGGCTCGTGTACGCCGCCATGGGGGTGATGAGCGCGGGCGCGGGGCTCGCCATGGCCGCCGTGCCCGCCCGGATCGGGCTGCGGGCCCGCTGGCGGGCGGCCACCGCGACGGCGTGCGTGCTGTCCCTGCCGCTGCTGTGGACGCAGAGCCTCGCCGCCCTGTACGCGGTCGTCACCGTCCTCGGCATCGCCTACGCGCCCCACCTGATCACCGTGTTCGCGCTCACCGAACGGACGGTGCCGCGCGCCCGGCTCGGCGAGGCGATGGCCTTCGCGACCAGCGCGATCGTCGGAGGGCAGGCGCTCGCCGTCGCCGTCACCGGCCGCCTGGCCGAGTCCCACGGACCGGTGGCGGCCTTCGCGGTGGGGTCCGCGGCCGCCGCCCTGGCCTGCGCCGTCGCCGTGACGGCACGCCCCGCGCCCCGCGCCGCGCACGGCGGGGCGGCCCCCCACGCGCGCGTGGAGGACCGCTCGGGCGACACGCTCTCCTAGACGGGCCGCTGCAGCACCGCCAGGCTCCGGTCGACCAGCGTCAGCCGGTCCCCGGCCTGCACCTTCCTCCCCGTCTGCAGGGGCGGGCCCTCGGTGCGGGCGGTGTCGACCACCACTTCCCACTGCCGGCCGTGGTCGACCGGCACCACGAAGTCCAGCGTCTTCGGCGAGGCGTTGAACATCAGCAGGAACGAGTCGTCGCAGATGCGCTCGCCGCGCGGACCCGGCTCGGAGATCGCGTTGCCGTTGAGGAACACCGTCAGCGCCGACGCCCGCGCCGAGTCCCAGTCCCGCTGCGTCATCTCCGCGCCCTCCGGGGTGAACCACGCGATGTCCGACAGCTCGTCGTGGGTGCCCTCCACGGGCCGCCCGTGGAAGAAGCGCCGCCTGCGGAAGACCGGGTGGTCCTTGCGCAGCCACACCATCGCCCGGGTGAACTCCAGCAGCCCGGTGCCGGTCTTCTCGCCGTCCGGCCAGGCCACCCAGGCCAGTTCGTTGTCCTGGCAGTAGGCGTTGTTGTTGCCCCGCTGCGTGCGGGCGAACTCGTCGCCGTGGCTGATCATCGGCACGCCCTGGGACAACAGCAGCGTGGCGATGAAGTTCCGCATCTGCCGGGCCCGCAGCTCCAGCACCTTCGGGTCGTCGGTGTCGCCCTCGGCACCGCAGTTCCAGGACCGGTTGTGGCTCTCGCCGTCCCGGTTGTCCTCGCCGTTGGCCGCGTTGCGCTTGTCGTTGTACGAGACCAGGTCGTGCAGGGTGAAGCCGTCGTGGCAGGTGACGAAGTTGATGGAGGCCAGCGGGCGGCGCCCGTCGTCCTGGTACAGGTCGGACGAGCCGGTCAGCCGGGAGGCGAACTCCGCCAGAG
This sequence comes from Streptomyces sp. NPDC018947, assembly GCF_044390505.1. Classification (NCBI taxonomy): domain Bacteria; kingdom Bacillati; phylum Actinomycetota; class Actinomycetes; order Kitasatosporales; family Streptomycetaceae; genus Streptomyces; species Streptomyces sp. NPDC018947. The sequence continues at coordinate 77,689 of NZ_JBIRZD010000021.1, read as the reverse complement.
TGCGCTGCTCCCCGCGCCACAGGTCCCGCACCGTGTCCCGGTACTTGCCGTTCCACTCCGTCCACAGCGGCGGGAAGTTGCCCACCTGGTAGCCGCCCTCGCCCACGTCCCACGGCTCGGCGATCAGCTTCACCTGCGAGACCACCGGGTCCTGCTGCACCAGGTCGAAGAAGGACGACAGCCGGTCCACCTCGTGGAACTGCCGCGCCAGGGTCGCCGCGAGGTCGAAGCGGAACCCGTCGACATGCATCTCGGTGACCCAGTACCGCAGCGAGTCCATGATCATCTGGAGGACGTGCGGGGACCGCATGAGCAGCGAGTTGCCCGTGCCCGTGGTGTCCATGTAGTACTGCGGGTCGTCGGTCAGCCGGTAGTACGACGGGTTGTCGATGCCCTTGAAGGACAGCGTCGGGCCCAGGTGGTTGCCCTCGGCGGTGTGGTTGTAGACCACGTCGAGGATGACCTCGATCCCCGCCTCGTGCAGCGCCTTCACCGCCGACTTGAACTCCAGCACCTGCTGCCCGCGGTCGCCCCAGGAGGCGTACGCGTTGTGCGGGGCGAAGAAGCCGATCGTGTTGTAGCCCCAGTAGTTGCTCAGCCCCATGTCGGCCAGGCGGTGGTCGTCGACGAACTGGTGGACCGGCATCAGCTCCAGCGTCGTCACCCCCAGCTTGGTGAGGTGCTCGACGATCGCCGGGTGAGCGAGTCCCGCGTAGGTGCCGCGCAGCTCCTCGGGGAGCCCGGGGTGGCGCATGGTGAGGCCCTTCACATGGGCCTCGTAGATCACCGTGTGGTGGTACTCCGTCCGGGGGCGCCGGTCGTCGCCCCAGTCGAAGTACGGGTTGACCACCACCGACGACATGGTGTGCGGCGCCGAGTCCAGGTCGTTGCGCCGTCCGGGGTCGTCGAAGTGGTAGCCGTACACCTCCTCGCCCCACCGGATCGAGCCGCTGATCGCACGCGCGTACGGATCGAGGAGCAGCTTCGCCGAGTTGCAGCGCAGCCCGCGCTCCGGGGCGTACGGGCCGTGCACGCGGTAGCCGTACCGCTGGCCCGGCATCACGCCCGGCAGGTACGCGTGCCGTACGAACGCGTCGCTCTCGCGCAGTTCCACCGCCGTCTCCGAGCCGTCGTCGTGCAGCAGACACAGCTCTACTCGGTCCGCGGCCTCCGTGAAGACCGCGAAGTTGGTGCCGGCGCCGTCGTACGTGGCGCCGAGGGGATACGCCTCTCCAGGCCAGACCTGCATGGACACGACTCTTTCAGGTGTACGGCGCCGGTGCGGACGCCTGGGCTCCGAGTCTCCCCGAAAGTGAGGCGACCACCTAGCACTCACGTGCTCCTACCCGCCGCGCGCGCCGATCCGCTCCGGGCGTTCTCCCGGCCGTCCTCCTCGCGCCGCAGCACGTCACTCGTATGAAACCGCTCACTCGACGGTGGCCCGGGGCCCCAAACGGCCGCGCGGATCACGGGCGTTGGCGAAACCGGCCTGCGCATCGGGCTGCACCGCGCACCGCTCGCGGAGTACCCTTCCTTGATCGTTGGGACGGGGTCTGACCGGTAGTGCTCCGGGGAGCGGAAGGCGGTGCGCGGGTGGGCTCGGGAGGGCTGGAGCTGCCCCCTGGTGGCGAGGGTCACGAGGGGACCTCCACGGACGTCCCGCCCGGTGCGGTGTCCCTGGCGCGGCCCGTGAACGCGGGCGCGATCGGTCCGGAACTGGACTGGGACTCCGGCGCCTGGCACGAGGTGCGCACACGCGCGCAGCGGGCCGGCCGGGCCTACATCTGGCTGAACCTCGTCGAGCAGCGGCTGCGCGCGGTCGTCGCCGCGGTCCTGCGGCCGGTGTACGAACCCGTCCACGGCGACGACTGGGTGGTCGCCGCCGCCGGGCCCGCCGGGCAGGAGTGGGTGCAGCGCGCCGTCGCCGTCCGCGAGGTCAGCCGCCGCAAGGGCTACCTCCTCGACCCGGCCGACGACAACGTCCTCAGCTTCCTCACGCTGCCGCAGCTCCGCGAGCTGATGGTGCAGCACTGGCCCTGCTTCGAGCCGTACGTCGACGAGCGCCGCGACGTGGAACTGGCCCTGGACGAGCTGGAGGTCACCCGCAACGTCGTCTCCCGCAACCGGGCGCTGTCCGAGGCGGTCCTGAACCAGGCCGAGCGGGCCTCGGCACGGCTGCTCGAGGTCCTCGGCACGGGCAGCGACCTGCCGTCCGCGCGGCGACTGCCGGTGGACGCGGTGGAGGACCTGGTCGGCGACCGGTACGCCGACGTGGTCGCCGTGCACCCGGACCGGGTCCGGCTGCTGCGCCAGTTCCCGGCGGAGGACATCTTCGGCGGCGCCCGCCGCCTGGACGCCGTCGGCATCGGCCTCAACCTCCTCGTGCAGAACTTCTCCGGCCGCCGCCTGCTGCGGATGGCCGAGGCCGGAGGCCGGGTGCGGCTGCTGTTCCTGAACCCCGCCTCCGGCGCCATCAAGCGCCGCGAGCGCGAACTGGGCATCAAGCGCGGCGAGCTGAGCCGCGCCGTCGAGACGAACATCCTGCACATGCGCCGGGTGCGCTCCCGGCTGCGGGACCCGGGCGCCTTCGAGATCCAGGTCTTCGACGACACCCCGCGCTTCACGGCCTACCTCGTGGACGGGGACGGTGCCGACGGCATCGCGGTCGTCCAGTCCTATCTGCGCCGGACGCGGGGGATGGAGGCGCCGGTGCTCGTCCTGCGCAACGGGCGCAACGGCGGAAAGGTCGTCAAATCGGACCACAGTGAAGAAGGTGGGCTTTTCCCCACCTATCGTGAGGAGTTCGAGCTGATGTGGGCGGATTCGCGTCCGGTGTCGTGAGCGCCGGCGCGGGGCAGGACCCGGGCAGAAGCGGAACGCGATCCTCTGATTGTCAGTGGCCCGTGCGAAGGTGGGGAACCACTGGGGGAACGCACCACCGAGGAGGGGGACCGCCCATGGGCTGGCACCAGGAGCTGCTGATCGGCTTCGACCTGGAGACGACGGGCACCGACCCGCGCGAGGCGCGCATCGTCACGGGCGCCGTGATAGAGGTCAGGGGCGGGGAGCCGCTCGGCCGCCGGGAGTGGCTGGCCGACCCCGGCGTGGAGATCCCGGCGGACGCGGTGGCGGTGCACGGCATCAGCAACGAACGCGCGGCCGCCGAGGGCCGCCCCGCGGACGAGGTCGCCGACGCCATGGCCGGGGTCCTCGCGGCCTACTGGCGGACGGGCGTGCCGGTCGTCGCCTACAACGCGGCCTTCGACCTCACCCTGCTCTCCGCCGAACTGCGGCGGTACGGGCTGCCGTCCCTGCGCGAGCGCCTCGGCGGCCTGGACCCGGCGCCCGTCATAGACCCGTACACCATCGACCGCTCCGTCGACCGGTACCGGCGCGGCAAACGCAATCTGGAGGCGGTCTGCCGGGAGTACGGCGTGCCGCTCGACGCCGCCCACGACGCGTCGGCCGACGCCCTGGCCGCGGCCCGGCTCGCCTCGGCGATAGCCGGCCGCCACCCCAAGGTCGCCGCCCTCGGCCCGGCGGAGCTGCACCACCGCCAGATCGAGTGGTACGCGCGATGGGCGGCGGACTTCCAGGACTTCCTGCGCCGCAAGGGCGACACCACGGCGGTCGTCGACGGGACCTGGCCCGTACGCGAACTGGCCGGCGAACGGGTCTGACCCCGGCCCCGCAGGCCACCGCCTGCGCCCGCCGGACCACCGCACGCCCCACGCCGGGCCCGGCGCCGGCTCCACGCGCAGGGCCGCCGTCCGTCCCCGCCGGACCACCGCCCGGGTCTCGTCGGCCAACGCCCGCGCTGCGCGCCGGACCGCCGCCCGGGTCCGCCCGGCCGTCGTGCGGCTCGGGCCGAGGCCCGCGGTCGAGGCCCCGACGTCAAGTCCCCGCGTCAGAACGGATACCAGCGCACCGTCGGGTCCCCGTCGCGCAGCGACGCCACCCGGCGTTCGAACTCGGCCAGTGCCTTCGGATTGCTCGGCGCGTGCTGGGCCACCCAGGCACAGCTCGCCGTCTCCCGCGCCCCGCGCAGCACCGCGCAGCCGTCCCACTCGCGCACGTCCCAGCCGTACGTCGCGGTGAAGGCGTCGTACGCCTCGGCGGGCAGCCCGTAGCGGTCCCGGCTGAGCGCCATCACCACCAGGTCGTGCTCGCGCAGGTCCGAGGAGAAGGTCTCCAGGTCGATCAGGACCGGCCCGTCGGGACCGACATGCGCGTTGCGGGGCAGCGCGTCGCCGTGGATCGGACCCGGCGCCAGATGCGGGGTGAGCGCGGCCGCGGCCGCCGCGAAGCCGTCACGACGGTCCCGCAGGAACGCCGCGTCGGCGGGGTCGATCACGTCGCCCGCGAGCCGCAGCCAGCGCTCCACGCCGCCCAGCAGCTCGCGGGGCGGCAGCGCGAACGAGGGGGAGGGCAGCGCGTGGACGAGCCGGAGCAGCTCCGCCACATCGCGCGGCTCGGTGGGCCGCACCGCCTCGGGCAGCCGGTGCCACACGGTCACGGGATGTCCGTCGACGACCACCGGGTCGGGCCGGGCCGCCCGCACCGCCGGCACACCGGCCTCCTCCAGCCACAGGGCGACGGCCAGTTCCCGGCGCGCCCGCTCCAGGAGACCCGCGTCCCGGCCCACCTTGACCGCCAGGTCACCGGCGGCGAACACGGCGTTCTCGCCGAGCGCCAGCAACCGCGCCTCCCGCGCCGGACCGGGCAGCACCTCCGCCGCGGCCAGCACCTCCCGCGCCCGTGCCTCGTCCATCGTCCGCCCTCCGTGTCCGTCTGGTCCGTACAAGCCGTTCCCGGCCGTCGCCGGGGGCGGTCTCCCACCGTCCGGATCCGGCCATCCGTCGGTCAGTGTCGCATTCGCACAGGTGGGAGCGTGTACGCGGTGTCTTGACGGGGCACGGCGCCTTCACGACCATGACCAGGCCCGTCCGAGCCGTGCGAAGGGGCTGATGACGTGACAGCGGTGACCGAGGCGAGGAGACCGGCGTCCCGCGCGCCCGGCACACGCCCGCCCCGGCACGGCCCAGGTCCCGGCGCCTGGTTCCTGGTGCTGCCCGCGCTGATCCCCATCCTGGTCCTCAGCGTCGGACCGCTCCTCTACGGCATCCTGCTGGCCTTCACCGACGCCCAGTCGGGCCGGACCGAGCCCACCCGGTGGATCGGCACCCTGAACTTCCAGGACCTGCTGCACGACACGCTGTTCTGGGAGTCGTTCCGCATCGGCCTGCTGTGGGCCGTCGGCGTGACCGTGCCCCAGTTCCTGCTCGCGCTCGGCCTCGCCCTGCTGCTCAACCGCGACCTGCGGCTGCGCTGGCTGGCCCGCGCCCTGGCGATCATCCCCTGGGCCATGCCCGAGGTGGTCGTCGGCATCATGTGGCGGCTGGTCTACAACCCGGACGCCGGCGTCCTCAACGAGACGCTGCGCGACCTCGGCCTCGGCGACGGACACGACTGGCTCAGCGGCCTCGCCACCGCCCTGCCCGCCGTGATCGTCGTCGGCGTCTGGGCCGGGATGCCGCAGACCACGGTCGCCCTGCTCGCCGGCCTCCAGAGCACCCCGCGCGAGCTGCACGAGGCCGCCGCGGTCGACGGCGCCGGCGCCTGGCGCCGCTTCCGCACGGTCACCTGGCCCGCCCTGAAGCCGGTCGCGCTCGCCATCACCGCGCTCAACCTCATCTGGAACTTCAACTCCTTCGCCCTGGTCTACGTGCTGACCAACGGCGGCCCCGGCGGCCGGACCCGGCTGCCCATGCTCTTCGCCTACGAGGAGGCCTTCCGTTACGGCCAGTTCGGGTACGCGGCGGCGATGGGCTGCGTCATGGTCGCCGTGATCTCGGTGCTGCTGGCCGTCTTCCTCGCCGGCCGGCTCAAGGGCGGCCTTCGGGGAGGTGACGGGGCGTGAGGACCTCGACCGCGGCCCGCGTGGGCCAGTACGCGGCGCTGCTCGCCTATCTGGTCTTCCTGGCCTTCCCGTTCCTGTGGCTGATCTCCACCGCGTTCAAACCGCCGCGCGAGCTGGCGAGCCTCCACCCCACCTGGATCCCCGAGGACCCCACCCTCGACAACTTCCGGCAGGCCTTCGACGAGCAGCCGCTGCTGCACGCGGCCCTCAACTCCCTGCTCGCCGCGCTCGGCGCCGCCGTCATCGCCGTGGTGATCGCGACGCCGACGGCGTACGTCATGGCCCGCCACCGCGGCCGGCTCGGCAGGGCGGCCACGGGCTGGGTCGTCGTCAGCCAGGCCTTCCCGTTCGTCCTGCTGATCATCCCGCTCTTCCTGGTCCTGAAGAACCTCCGCATGATCAACTCCGTGCCCGGGCTGGTGATGGTCTACGTCGTGTGGTCCCTGCCGTTCGCGCTGTGGATGCTCGCGGGCTACGTCCGGGCCGTGCCCGCCGAGCTGGAGGAGGCCGCGGCCGTCGACGGCGCCGGACGGCTGCGCACCCTCGTCTCGGTGACCGCGCCGCTGCTCGCGCCGGGGATCGTGGCGACGGCGCTGTTCGCGTTCATCACCGCGTGGAACGAGTTCTTCTTCGCGCTCGTGCTGCTGAAGACACCCGAGATACAGACCCTGCCCGTCGTGCTCACCCACTTCATCGGCGCCGAGGGCGTCGCCGACCTGGGCCCGCTCGCGGCGGCGGCCTTCCTCGCGACCCTGCCCTCGCTGGTGGTGTTCGCCCTCATCCAGCGGCGGATCACGGGCGGCATGCTCGCCGGGGCGGTGAAGAGCTGATGCGGACCAGGACCACGACCCTGCTGCTGACCCTCGTCCTGCTGCTCACCGCCTGCTCGGGCGGGGGCGGCGACACCGACGACGGCCGGATCACCCTGCGCTTCCTGTCCCTGGCCTGGCAGGAGGAGTCGGTCCGGGTCAACAAGGAACTGGTGCGGGAGTGGAACGCGGCCCACCCCGACGTACGGGTCGAGTACGTCCAGGGAAGCTGGGACAGCGTCCACGACCAGCTCCTCACCTCCTTCGAGGGCGGCGAGGCACCGGACGTCATCCACGACGCCTCCGACGACCTCGCGGACTTCGCCTACGGCGGCTACCTCGCCGACCTGGGCACCCTGCTGCCCGAGCGGCTGAAGTCCGACATCCCGCGGCGGAGCTGGGAGACCGTCACCTTCGGCGACGGCGTCTACGGCGTGCCCTTCCTCCAGGAACCCCGTGTCCTGATCGCCAACACGGCCCTGCTGGAGAAGTCGGGCGTCCGCATCCCCACCCCCGCGCACCCCTGGTCCTGGCCGGAGTTCCGGCAGGTGGCCGAGCGGCTGAGCGGCGACGGGAAGTACGGGGTGGCGTGGCCGCTGAAGGACCCCGTGTCCGCCACGCTCAACCTGTCGCTGTCCACCGGCGGACAGCTCTTCCACCGCGGCGACGACGGCCGGGTCACCGTCCGCTTCGAGGCGGGCGACCAGGTCGTGCCGCGCACCATCCACGAGCAGGTCGGCCGCGACCGCAGCGCGTCCCCCACCACCCTGGGCAGCGGCGGCTCCGACACCCTGCCCGGCTTCTTCGCCGGCAAGTACGCGATGGTCCCGCTCGGCTTCTCCTACCGCCAGCAGATCGTGCAGCAGGCACCCGAGGGCTTCGCATGGCAGGTGCTGCCCGCCCCCGCGGGCGCGGGCGGCCCCGCCCAGGGCGTCAGTCCGCAGACCCTCTCGATCGCCGAGGACAGCCCGCACAAGAAGGAGGCCGCCGAGTTCATCGACTTCCTCCTCCAGCCGGACAACATGGTGCGCCTCGCCCTCGGCGACTGGATGCTGCCCACCGGCACCCGGGCCCTGGCCGACCCCGCACTGCGCACGCCCGAGCACGGCTGGGCCACCGGAACCGCCCTCGCCGGCCATCTGCGCTCCGCCCCCGCGCAGTCCGTCCGGGGCTACCCGGAGTGGAAGGACAAGGTGGCGACGCCCGCGCTCCAGGAGTACTACAGCGGGGCGATCGGCATGGACGAACTGCGCGAGAGACTGGAGGAGGACGGGAACCTCGTCCTCGCCCGCTACCAGCGCTGACGTCCGTCGGCGCGACATCCCGTGGCCCGCCGCCCGCGCGGCCTCCTGGCGCCGCCCGCGCGGCAGCTCCCGACGCCCGCTGCACGCGTCCCTGCCCGGGCGCCGACTGGACGCCGCGTGCTCGTCGGGGAGGGTGCCGCCCCATCGGTGGCTGCTGCCGCACGAGGAGCCGACGGCACGAGGAGAAACCAGTTGTACGAGACGTATCGTCTCGCCTAGGGTCGGGCCATGACCAGTCCCGCTCACATCGCCATGTTCTCCGTCGCCGCGCACGGCCACGTCAATCCCAGCCTGGAGGTGATCCGCGAACTCGTCGCGCGAGGGCACCGGGTGACGTACGCGATCCCGCCCGCCTTCGCCGAGAAGGTCGCCGCGACGGGGGCCGAGCCGAAGCCGTGGAACTCCACGCTGCCCGGCCCCGACGCCGACCCGGAGGAGTGGGGGACCACGCTGCTGGACAACGTTGAACCGTTCCTGAACGACGCGATCCAGGCGCTCCCGCAGCTCGTCGACGCCTATGAGGGGGACGAACCGGACCTCGTCCTGCACGACATCGCCTCCTACCCGGCCCGCGTCCTCGGCCACCGCTGGAACGTCCCCGTCATCTCCCTGTCCCCGTGCATGGTCGCCTGGGAGGGGTACGAGCAGGAGGTCGCCGAACCGATGTGGGAGGAGCCGAAGCGGACCGAGCGCGGCCGGGCCTACTACGCCCGCTTCCACGCCTGGCTGGAGGAGAACGGGATCACCCTGCACCCCGACCACTTCGCGGGCCGCCCCGACCGCTCCCTGGTGCTGATCCCCCGGGCGCTGCAGCCCAACGCCGACCGCGTCGACACGACCACGTACACCTTCGTCGGCGCCTGCCAGGGCGACCGGAGCCAGGAGGGGGAGTGGAAGCGCCCCGAGGGGGCCGGGAAGGTGGTGCTGGTCTCCCTCGGGTCCTCGTTCACCAAGCAGCCCGCGTTCTACCAGGAGTGCGTCAAGGCCTTCGGCGACCTGCCCGGCTGGCACGTGGTGCTCCAGATCGGCCGGCACGTCGACCCCGCCGAACTGGGCGACGTACCGGAGAGTGTGGAAGTGCGCTCCTGGGTGCCGCAGTTGGCGGTGCTCCAGCAGGCCGACCTGTTCGTCACCCACGCGGGCGCCGGCGGCAGCCAGGAGGGCCTGGCCACGGCCACGCCCATGATCGCCGTACCGCAGGCAGTCGACCAGTTCGCCAACGCGGACATGCTCCAGGGGCTCGGTGTGGCCCGGCACCTGCCCGCCGAGGAGGCCACCGCCGAGGCGCTGCGCACCGCGGCCCTCGCCCTCGTCGACGACCCGGAGGTGGCCCGGCGGCTGTCGGAGATCCGGGAAGGGATGGCCGGCGAGGGCGGCACCCGGCAGGCCGCCGACCTGATCGAGGCCGAGCTGGCGGCCGCCAGGGCCTGACCGGGCGAGCGGCACACCGAAGGGCCCGCCGGTGCCCCCGCACCGACGGGCCTCACCACCGCCGGGACGCCGGTCCCGGCGCCGGGGCCTAGACCCCGAAGGGCCCGCCGGTGCCCCCGCACCGACGGGCCTCACCACTGCCGGGACGCCGGTCCCGGCGCCGGGGCCTAGACCCCGACCCGCTCGCCCTCGACGTCCCGGGCCGTCGGAGCCGGAGCCTCGGGAGCCTCGTCGTGGGTGAGGTCGGGCAGCCGGTGCAGCCACTTGGGCAGGTACCAGTTCCGCTCGCCGAGCAGCGCCATCACCGCCGGCAGCAGCACGCCCCGGATGATCGTCGCGTCGATCAGCACCGCCGCCGCCAGGCCCACGCCCATCTGCTTCATCGACTGCATGGACAGGGTGCCGAAGATGGCGAACACGGCGACCATGATGACCGCGGCGCTGGTGACCACACCGGCCGTGGTGACCACACCGTGCTGGATGGCGTCCCGCGTCGTCCGCCCGCGCAGCCGCGCCTCACGGATCCGCGAGACCACGAACACGTGGTAGTCCATCGACAGGCCGAACAGGATCACGAAGAGGAACAGCGGCAGCCAGGTGACGATCGCGCCGACCCCCTCCGCGCCCACCACGGACGCACCCCAGCCGTGCTGGAAGACGGCCACGAGGATGCCGTACGCCGCGCCCACCGACAGCAGGTTCAGCACGATGGAGGTGGCCGCGACGGTCAGGGAGCGGAACGACAGCAGCATCAACAGGAAGGCGAAGGCCACCACGAAGGCGAAGACCGGCAGGACCGATCCGACGAGCCGGTCGTTGAAGTCCTTGTTGCCGGCCACCTGACCGGTGATCGGGGCCTCGACGCCGTCGACCTTGCCCAGCGTCGCGGGCCGCACCTCGTCGCGCAGCTTGTCCAGGCTCTCGCCCGCCTTGTCCTGGTCCGAGCCGCCGACCAGGGGTACGTGGACGAGGGCGACGTTCTGCTCGTCGTGCGTCGTGATCTCCACCGGGCCGCGCGAGGCACCCGAAGCGATCGCCCGCTCGCGGAACTCGGCGAGCGCCGCCCGCACCTCCGGCGCGTTGATGTCGTCCGCCCTCACGACCACCTCGGCCGGGTCGGAACCGCCCGGGAACGCCTCGTTGACCCGGTTGTACGTCTGCACGATGGGCAGCGAGTCGCCGAACTCCTGGTCCAGGGTGAGGTTCTGCGTCTTCATCCCGACCGCGGGAGCGGCGACCGCCAGCAGGGCGCCGGCCGCCACCGCGGCGGCGACCACCGGGCGCGCGAGCACCCGCCGCAGCACCGCCGTCCAGAACCGGCTGCCCTCCGCGCCGCCGCTCCTGCGCCGCCGGCCCAGGAACGGCACCCTGCCCTTCTCCACCCGCTCGCCCAGCAGCGACAGCAGCGCAGGCAGCACCGTCACCGAGCCGACCATGGCGACCGCGACCACCATCAGCGAGGCCAGGCCCATCGCCTCGAACTCGGCGATACCGGTGAACAGCATGCCCGCCATCGCCACGCACACCGTGACACCGGAGACCACGATCGCCCGGCCGCTGGTCGCGGCGGCGATCCGCAGCGCGGTCTGCGCGTCCCGGCCGGCGGCCCGCTCCTCGCGCTCGCGGCGCAGGTAGAACAGGCAGTAGTCGACGCCGACGGCCAGACCGACCAGCAGCATCACGGAGTTGGCGGTGTCGCTCATCGGCTGGAAGTGGCTGACGAGGCCCATCAGACCCATCGTCGCCATGATCGCGGTGATCGCGAGCGCCACCGGGACCAGCGCGGCCACCAGCGCGCCGAACGCGACGAGCAGGATGCCGAGGGCCACCGGCACCGCGGAGTACTCGGCCTTCTTGAAGTCGTCGCCGAACGCGTCGTCGAACGTCTTCATCATGCTGGCGGCGCCGATCTCCTCGATCCGCAGCGACCCGTGCTCCTTCTGGACGCCCTCCACGGCCTTCAGGACCGGCTCGACCCGCTCGCCCGCGGTGTCCGCCTCGCCGCGCATGTCGAACTGCACCAGCGCGCTGCGGCCGTCCTTCGAGATCGTCCCCGTGTCGTAGGGCGAGGTCACGCCCGTGACCTTCCCGGTGCCCTCCACCGCCTCGACGACCGCGGCGACGGCGGCGCGGAACTCGGCGTCCGTCGCGGTGGGTCCGCCGTCCCCGGCCTGGATCAGGACGGTCTCACCGGCCGGTTCGTCGATCCCGGCGTCCTCGATGATCCGGGCGGCGGTGTGCGTCTCGCCGCCCATCTGGTCGCTGTCCTTGACGTCGACCCGGCCCGCCGCCGAGCCGAGCCCCATCGCCAGGACGACGAACAGTACCCAGATCCCGACGGCGGCCCATCGGTGCCGGGCGCTCCAGCCGCCGGCCCGGGCGGCCAACCCCCGCACCCGTGTGTCTCCGTTCCCCATGACGGGCCCGCTCCCTAGTCCGCGGTGCCGGCCCCCTGCCGCCACCTTCCTTACGAAGGTATGGGCCCGATAAACGCGCCTCGTCGTGCTGACCGGTGACATGGGGACGGGCCCGGCTCATCCCGTCGGATGCCCGGCATCACCGCTGGGGAGGACGTCGGCCCCTTACACCTAACGGGGTCTCTCGGGGGCGCCGATCAGGGTGCCGGCGGCGCGCCGCAGGTCTTCTCGGGGCTTGTTGCCTGAGTCACAGCCGCGTGTAGCGGTTGAACAGCACCCCGTGCATCGGAGAGAGTGGCGCGCGTCCGCCCGGTGCGGACACGGCCGTCGTGCCCACCCCCACGGGGCACGACGGCCGCTCTATGGTGTGGCCATGACGACGACGTACGCGGCGCTGCTGCGCGGGATCAACGTGGGCGGCGCCAAGAAGGTACCGATGGCCGAACTGCGCGCGCTGCTGGAGGGCCTCGGCCACGAAGCGGTCCGCACGCACCTCCAGAGCGGGCAGGCCGTGTTCACCGCCTCCCACGGCGACGAGGAGTCCCTGGCAGCCGAGATCGAGGCGGCTGTCGAGAAGCGCTTCGGCTTCACCGTGGACGTGATCGTGCGCGACCACGCCTATCTCAGGGCGATCGTCGAGAACTGCCCCTTCCCCGCGGCCGAACTCGAGGCGAAGCAGCTCCACGTCACCTACTTCTCCGCGCCGGTCGGCGAGGAGCGCTTCGCGTCGGTCGACCCGTCCGCCTTCCTCCCCGAGGAGTTCCGGCTCGGCGACCGCGCGCTGTACCTGTACGCGCCGGAGGGCCTCGGCCGCTCCAAGCTCGCCGAGGCCCTCTCCCGGCCCCGGGTGAACAAGGGCGTGATCGCCACCAGCCGCAACTGGAACACCGTCGTCAAGCTGGTGGAGCTGACCGCTCCCGCCTCATGAGACGGGAGCGCCGGGCCGGTGCGCCCGGTCAGGCCCCCACCGCCACCGGCGCCCGCGACGCCGTACGAGCCGCGTCGTAGCGTTCCAGCAGCAGCCGGGCCACCTCCGGGGCCGGGCCCAGGACGTCCGCGAGCACGTCCGCCCGCGCCGCGCCCCGTGCGATGCGGTCCGGCAGGAAGCCGGGGGCCAGTACGTACGGGGCGACGGCGACGCGTGCGCAGCCGAGGGCGCGCAGCTCGCGGACCGCCTCCTCGGTGCGGGGAAGGGATGCGGAGGCGAACGCAGGCCGCACGGCGCACCAACCGGTGTGCCGCCACTCCCGCGCGATTGCTGCGATCACTGCGATCGCCTCCGGGTCGGAGGACCCCGCCGAGGCCAGGACGACCCCGGTCGAGGACTTGTCGGCGGGCGTCAGGCCCGCCTCGTACAGGCGCCGCTCCAGCGCCGACAGCAGCAGCGGCGAGGGGCCGAGCACCTTGGCCTGCCGGATCCTCAGGCGCGCCGGCGCGTCCGCGAGCACCGCCGGGATGTCCGCCTTGGCGTGGAAGGCGCGGGTCAGCAGCAGCGGCAGCGCCACCACGTCCCGCACGCCCTCCGTCGCCAGGGACTCCAGGACCCCCTGCACCGAGGGGACGTTGAAGTCCAGGAAGCCGGTCTCCACCCGTACGTCCGGGCACAGCGCCCTGACCCGGCGGACCAGGGCGTGCACGTTCGCGGCGTGCCGCGGATCGCGGCTGCCGTGGGCGACGACCAGGAGGACCGGACGGACGGGACGGTGCATGGCGTTCCTCAGTTCCTCACCAGCAGACCGCGGCTGCGCAGCACCCACCGCTCCAGCGGGCTGAAGATCAGCAGGTCGATGGCGATGCCGACGATCAGGATGAGCAGGATGGCCTCGAAGACCATGGCCATGTCGCTGGCGTTGCGGCCGTTCTCCAGCAACTGGCCGAGTCCCACGCCGAGGTCGGGGAAGGACGCGATGATCTCCGCGGCCATCAGGGACCGCCAGGAGAACGCCCAGCCCTGCTTCAGCCCCGCCACGTAGCCGGGCAGCGCGGCCGGCAGCACGATGTGCCAGGTGCCCTTCAGTCCCGTCGCGCCCAGCGTGCGGCCCGCGCGCAGGAACAGCGGGGACACCTGGTCCACGCCCGAGACCAGGCCGTTGGCGATGGACGGCACCGCACCCAGCAGGATCACGGCGTACATCATCGAGTTGTTCAGGCCCAGCCAGATCACGGCGGGCGGCACCCAGGCCACCGACGGCAGCGACTGCAGGCCGGACAGGATCGGGCCGATGGCTGCCCGCACGAACTTCACCCGTGCCACCAGCAGCCCGAGCGGGGTGCCGATCAGCAGCGCGAGGCAGAAGCCGAGCAGGCCGCGCGAGACGCTGGTCCAGATGTAGCCGAGCAGCTCGCCCCGGAGCCAGGCCCGCTCGACCACGTGCCACACGTCGGCCGGGGCGGGCAGCTTGGTGGGGTCGTCGACGATCCCGAACGACACCAGCCCCTGCCAGACGGCCAGGACCAGCAGCACCGCCACGGTCGGCGGCAGGATCTTCTCCACGAACGTCTGCCGCAGCGGCGTGCGTCCCTGCGGCACCGACTCCAGCGCGTCGAGACCCGCCTCCAGGCCGGCGAGGTCGCCGCCGTCGCCCGTGCCCGCGTCCTTGACGGGGCGGGTCGTGTCAGTGCTGGCCATGGCGGCGGATCTCCCCACGCAGTTCTTCGGTGATCTCGACGGACAGTTCCGCCACGGCGGAGTCCTCGATGCGGCGCGGATGCTCGATGCCCACCGTCCACTCGCGGGCGACGCGCCCGGGACGGGAGGAGAGCAGCACCACGCGCTCGGCCAGCCGCACGGCCTCGCGCACGTTGTGCGTGACGAACAGCACCGACAGCTTCGTCTCCCGCCAGATCCGGGTCAGCTCGTCGTGCAGCACGTCCCGCGTGATGGCGTCCAGCGCCGCGAACGGCTCGTCCATCAGCAGCAGTCTGCTCTCCTGCGCGAGGGCACGGGCCATGGCGACGCGCTGGCGCATGCCGCCCGACAGCTCGTGCACCCGCTTGCCGTGCGCGCCCTTCAGCCGCACGAGTTCGAGCAGTTCCTCGGCCTTGTCGCGGCGCTCCGACTTCGGCACACCGCGCAGTTTCAGGGCGAGTTCGATGTTCTTGCCCGCGGTCAGCCACGGGAACAGGGCGTGTTCCTGGAACATCAGGGCCGGCCGCCCGTCCGTGGTGATGGCGCCGGCGCTGGGCCGGTCCAGGCCCGCCACCAGGTTCAGCAGCGTGGACTTGCCGCAGCCGGAGGCCCCCAGGAGGGTGACGAACTCGCCGGGCGCGACATCGAGCGTGATGTCGTCCAGCACGAGCTGCTGTCCGGCGGGTCCCGCGAACGACTTCGAGACGTGCTCGATCCGGGCGGCGTGCGTGGCCGCCTCGGTGCCGTCGGCGGCCTTGGCGAGGGTCGTGGCCATGGTCGTCACCTCCTGGGAGTGGTCGGATCGGGCTTACTTGGCGCCGAGGCCGGCGTCGTCGACCGCGGGTGCGCCCTTGGCCGCGAGGACCTTGTTGAGCAGCGTGAGGTCGTAGATGCCCCGGAGGTCGGGCTTCTCCAGCAGGCCCGCCTTCACCGCGTGCGCGGCCTGGGCGTCGAGGGTGGCGGCCAGCGGGTCGTCGGTGAGCTGGATGGACGCCCACGCCGGGTCCAGGACGTCCGCCGGCAGGGCCTTGCCGGTGTCCTTCTCGAGCTGCCTGTTGGCCGCGGCCTTGGCCTCGTCCGGGTTGGCCTTGATCCACGCGTTGGTGTCGACGGAGGCCTTCAGGACGGCCTCGACGGCCTTCGGGTGCTCCTCGAGGAACTTCTGCGACACGATGATGTTCGTGATCACGAACTTGTCGTCCGGCCACAGCGTCGACTCGTCGAGCAGCACCTTGCCGCCCTGGGCGACCAGCTTCGACGCGGTCGGCTCCGGCACCCACGCGCCGTCCAGGTCCCCCGCCTTGTAGGCGTCCGGGGTCACCTTGTTGTCGCTGCGCACGACGGTGACGTCGCCCTTGCCGCTCTGCGCGTCGACCTTCCAGCCCTGCTCGGCGATCCAGTTGAGGAACGCCACGTCCTGCGTGTTGCCGAGCTGCGGGGTGGCGATGCGCTTGCCCTTGACGTCCTTCAGGGACTTGATCTTCTCGGGGTTCACCACCAGCTTCACCCCGCCGGAGGCCGAACCGCCGACGATGCGCAGGTTCTTGCCGCCCGACTTGGTGTAGCCGTTGATCGCGGGGGAGGGGCCGATCCAGCCGATGTCGATGGAGCCGGAGTTCAGCGCCTCGATCTCCGAGGGGCCCGCGTTGAAGGTCGCGTACTTGGCCTCGGTGGCGCCCAGTTCCTTCTGGAAGAAGCCCTTCTGGTTGCCGACCAGGGGGGTGGCGTGGGTGATGTTCCCGAAGTAGCCGATCCGGATCGAGTCGAGCCCGTCGATCTTCTCGGCGCCCGCGGCGACCTCGGCGGTGTCGTCGTCCTTCGCCTCGGAGCCGTACCCGCAGGCGGCGAGGGTCAGGAGCGGCAGGGCGGCTATGACCGCGAGCGTGCGTCGCAGGGCGGTGGTGGCAGGCACGGGAGGTGTTCCTCTCGTTGGCCCGGTCTCACGCCTGTCGGTTCGTCCGAGATGTCAGGGCGTGGCCGGGAGGTCGGCAGGTCTTCGGCTGTGCGGGTGGGGGGTGAGGGCGCGCGAGCGGTGCGCGTACGTCAGCGCGCACATCGCGCCACTCCGCCCTGCCCGCTGCCGAGGGCGCCGCTGCCGACGCGGCCGCCCTCCTTGGCGAACATGGAGAAGAAATCGGGGGACGTCATGCTCAGAAGTCCCACCCGTCGTCGTCGGCCGCGTCCTTCACCGGCTCCGGGGCGGCGAACGACTCGCCGGCCATCCCGGCGGTCAGCGTGGTGCCGTCGGCGGGGTCGATCAGGATGAACGAACCCGTGCGCCGGGAGTCGGCGTAGGAGTCGGCGGGCAGCGGCTCGGCGGTACGGATCTTCACCCGGCCGATGTCGTTGGCGACGAGCTGCCCGGGGTGCGGGTGCAGCGACAGGTCGTCCAGCGTGAGCCGGGCCGGGATGTCCTTGACGATCGCCTTGACCGTGCGGGTGCCGTGCTTGAGCAGCACCCGGTGGCCGACGGTGAGCGGGGCGTCGGCGACGTGGCAGACGGTGGCCTCCACGTCCTGGGTGGTGGCCGGGGCATCCTTGCTGGGCACGATCAGGTCGCCGCGGGAGACGTCGATGTCGTCCTCCAGCAGCAGCGTCACCGACTGCGGTGTCCAGGCGGCGTCGACCGGCACGCCCAGCAGGTCGATGCCGGACACCTTCGAGGTGCGGCCCGACGGCAGCACCGTGACCTCGTCGCCGACGCGGAAGGTGCCGGCGGCGATCTGGCCCGCGTAACCCCGGTAGTCGGGGTGCTCGGCGGTCTGCGGCCGGATCACGTACTGCACGGGCAGCCGGGCGTGGCAGTGCGCCAGGTCGTGGCTGACCGGGACGGTCTCCAGGTGCTGGAGGACGGTCGGGCCGCCGTACCAGTCCATGACCGCCGACGGCTCCACCACGTTGTCGCCGGCGAGCGCCGAGATCGGGATGGCGGTGACCTCGGGGACGCCCAGCTCCGTCGCGTACGCCGTGAACTCCTCGGCGATGGCGGCGAACACGGACTCCTCGTAGCCGACCAGGTCCATCTTGTTGACGGCGAGCACCACGTGCGGCACCCGCAGCAGCGCGGCGATCGCGGCGTGCCGGCGGGTCTGCTCGACCACGCCGTTGCGGGCGTCGACCAGGATCACCGTCAGCTCGGCGGTGGAGGCGCCGGTGACCATGTTGCGGGTGTACTGCACATGGCCCGGCGTGTCGGCCAGGATGAACCGGCGCCGGGGCGTGGCGAAGTAGCGGTAGGCCACGTCGATGGTGATGCCCTGCTCGCGCTCGGCGCGCAGGCCGTCGGTGAGCAGCGCGAGGTCCGGGGCCTCCTGGCCGCGGCTCGCGGAGGCGCGCTCCACGGCCTCGAGCTGGTCCACGAGGACCGACTTGGAGTCGTGCAG
Organism: Streptomyces sp. NPDC018947; assembly: GCF_044390505.1. NCBI lineage: Bacteria > Bacillati > Actinomycetota > Actinomycetes > Kitasatosporales > Streptomycetaceae > Streptomyces > Streptomyces sp. NPDC018947. The sequence goes on along the minus strand of NZ_JBIRZD010000021.1, from coordinate 59,796 downwards.
CAGACGGCCGACGAGGGTGGACTTGCCGTCGTCGACGGACCCGGCGGTGGCGAACCGCAGCAGGGTGGTCTCCGAGAGCTGGGCGGCCGACAGGGGCTCGGCGGGCTCGGTGGTGCTGGTCATGTCTAGAAGTACCCCTCGCGCTTGCGGTCTTCCATCGCGGCCTCGGAGAGCTTGTCGTCGGCACGCGTCGCGCCGCGCTCGGTGAGCCGGGAGGCGGCGATCTCGGCGATCACCTTCTCGATGGTGTCGGCGTCGGAGTCGACCGCGCCGGTGCAGGACATGTCGCCGACGGTGCGGTAGCGGACCCGCCGCTTCTCCACCGACTCGCCGTCCTTCGGGCCGCCCCACTCGCCGGCGGTCAGCCACATGCCGGAGCGGGCGAAGACCTCGCGCTCGTGGGCGTAGTAGATCTCGGGCAGCTCGATGTTCTCGCGGGCGATGTACTGCCACACGTCCAGCTCGGTCCAGTTGGACAGCGGGAAGACCCGCACGTGCTCGCCGGGAGCGTGCCGGCCGTTGTACAGGTTCCACAGCTCGGGGCGCTGGCGGCGCGGGTCCCACTGGGAGAACTCGTCGCGCAGCGAGAACACGCGCTCCTTGGCGCGGGCCTTCTCCTCGTCGCGCCGGCCGCCGCCGAAGACGGCGTCGAACCTCTCGCTCTGGATCTTCTCCGTCAGCGGCAGCGTCTGGAGCGGGTTGCGGGTGCCGTCCGCGCGCTCCTTGAGCACTCCCCGGTCGATGTAGTCCTGCACGGAGGCGACGTGCAGCCGCAGCCCGTGCCGCTCGACCGTACGGTCGCGGTAGTCCAGCACCTCGGGGAAGTTGTGCCCGGTGTCGACGTGCAGCAGGGAGAAGGGCACGGCCGCGGGAGCGAACGCCTTCAGCGCCAGGTGCAGCATGAGGATCGAGTCCTTGCCGCCGGAGAACAGGATCACCGGCCGCTCGAACTCGCCCGCCACCTCGCGGAAGATGTGCACCGCCTCGGACTCGAGGGCGTCGAGGTGGGAGAGGGCGTACGGGCTGTCCGTCCCCTCCGCCACGGTGGCCGCGGTCGTCGTCATGCCAGTCCCCTTCCGGTGAGCAGGGCGTGGACCGCCGCGGCGGACTCCTGAACGGTCTGGTCCTGCGACTCGATGCGCAGGTCGGGCGTGACGGGTTCCTCGTACGGGTCGTCGACCCCGGTGAGCCCCGTCAGCTCACCCGCGGCCTGCTTGGCGTACAGGCCCTTCACGTCGCGCACCGAGCACACCTCGACGGGCGTGGCGACGTGCACCTCCACGTACGGGGTGCCGTTCGCCTCGTGGCGCTTGCGCACGGCGTCCCGGCTGTCCGCGTACGGCGCGATCACCGGGACGAGCGCGGTGACGCCGTTGCGGGCGAGCAGCTCGGCGACGAAGCCGATGCGCTGCACGTTGGTGTGCCGGTCCTCGCGGCTGAAGCCGAGGCCCGCGGAGAGGAACTCGCGGATCTCGTCGCCGTCGAGGACCTCGACGCGGTGGCCCTCCTCGCGCAGCCGGCCGGCCAGCTCGTGCGCGATGGTGGTCTTGCCGGCGCTCGGCAGACCCGTGAGCCAGACGGTGGCTCCGGTCGTCACGTGGTTCTCCTGGAGATCGGTGGTCGTCGTCATGGTCAGCCGTGCAGTCCGCACTCGGTCTTGGAGCGGCCCGCCCAGCGGCCGGCGCGCGCGTCCTCGCCCTCCAGCACCCGGCGGGTGCAGGGCGCGCAGCCCACGGAGGCGTAGCCGTCCGTCAGCAGCGGGTTGGTGAGGACCCCGTGCTCGGCGACGTACGCCTCCACGTCCTCCTGCGACCAGCGGGCGATGGGGGAGATCTTCACCTTCCCCCGCTTCTCGTCCCAGCCGACCACGGGGGTGTTCGCCCGGGTCTCGGACTCGTCGCGGCGCAGCCCGGTGGCCCACGCCTGGTAACCCTTCAGGCCTTCTTCCAACGGCTTCACCTTGCGCAGCGCGCAGCACAGGTCGGGGTCGCGGTCGTGCAGCCTCGGACCGTACTCGGCGTCCTGCTCGGCGACGCTCTGGCGTGGGGTGAGCGTGATGACGTTCACGTCCATCACGGCCTCCACCGCGTCCCGGGTGCCGATGGTCTCGGGGAAGTGGTAGCCGGTGTCGAGGAACACCACGTCCACGCCGGGCAGGGCGCGGGAGGCGAGGTGGGCGACGACCGCGTCCTCCATGGAGGAGGTCACGCAGAAGCGCTCGCCGAAGGTGTCCGCGGCCCACCGGAGGATCTCCGGTGCCGAGGCGTCCTCCAGCTCGCGGCCCGCCCGCTCGGCCAGCTCCTTCAGCTCTTCGGCGGTGCGTTCTTCCCGAGTGGCCGTCATATCGCTTCCCCTCCGGTGGAGTCGGGCCGCAGACCCCGGGCCATCAGCCCGAGGAACTTCAACTGGAACGCGCGGTTGCACGCGGCGCACTCCCACGCCCCGTGGCCCTGCTCGTTGGGGCGCAGGTCCTCGTCGCCGCAGTAGGGGCAGTGGAAGGGCACGGCGCGCTCGCTCATGACAGCGCCTCCTCCGAGGCACGGGCGGCCCAGGTGGCGAAGCGCTCGCCGTCCTCGCGCTCGGCCTGGTAGCGCCTGAGCACCCGCTCGACGTAGTCGGGCAGTTCGGCGGCGGTCACCTTCAGTCCGCGCACCTTGCGCCCGAAGCCCGGCTGGAGGCCGAGTGCCCCGCCCAGGTGCACCTGGTAGCCCTCCACCTGCTCACCCCGGTCGTCCAGGACCAACTGGCCCTTGAGACCGATGTCCGCGGTCTGGATGCGGGCGCAGGCGTTCGGGCAGCCGTTGAGGTTGATGGTGAGGGGCTCGTCGAAGTCCGGGAGGCGGCGCTCCAGTTCGTCGATGAGCGAGGCTCCGCGCGCCTTGGTCTCGACGATGGCGAGCTTGCAGAACTCGATGCCGGTGCAGGCCATGGTGCCGCGGCGGAACGTGGACGGCCGGGCGCTGAGGTCCAGCGCCTCCAGGGACTCCACGAGGGAGTCGACCTGCCCCTCCTCGACGTCGAGGACGATCATCTTCTGTTCGACCGTGGTGCGCACGCGGCCCGAGCCGTGCGCCTCCGCCAGGTCGGCGATCTTCGTGAGGGTGGTGCCGTCGACACGGCCGACGCGCGGGGCGAAGCCGACGTAGAAGCGTCCGTCCTTCTGCCGGTGCACGCCGATGTGGTCGCGCCAGCGGCTCGCCGGCTCGTCGGGCGCCGGGCCGTCGGTCAGCTTGCGCTTCAGGTACTCGTCCTCCAGCACCTGGCGGAACTTCTCCGCGCCCCAGTCGGCGACCAGGAACTTCAGACGGGCGCGGTTGCGCAGCCGCCGGTAGCCGTAGTCGCGGAAGATCGAGACGACGCCCTCGTAGACGTCCGCCACCTCGTCCAGCGGCACCCAGGCGCCCAGGCGCACACCGAGCTTGGGGTTGGTGGACAGGCCGCCGCCGACCCACAGGTCGAAGCCCGGCCCGTGCTCGGGGTGGCGCACCCCGACGAACGCGACGTCGTTGATCTCGTGGACGACGTCCTGGACCGGCGAGCCGGAGATCGCGGTCTTGAACTTGCGCGGCAGGTTCGAGTACGCCGGGTTGTTCAGCACCCGGCGCTTCATCTCCTCCAGCGCCGGCGTGCCGTCGATGATCTCGTCCTCGGCGATGCCCGCGACGGGGGAGCCGATCATCACGCGGGGCGTGTCGCCGCAGGCGGTGACGGTGGACAGGCCGACACCCTCCAGGCGGTTCCAGATCTCGGGCACGTCCTCGATGCGGATCCAGTGGTACTGGATGTTCTGACGGTCGGTGATGTCGGCCGTGCCGCGCGCGAACTCCTGCGAGATCTCCCCGATGACGCGGAGCTGGGCGGTGGTCAGGGCGCCGCCGTCGATGCGCACGCGCAGCATGAAGTAGCTGTCGTCCAGCTCCTCCGGCTCGAGGATCGCGGTCTTGCCGCCGTCGATGCCCTGCCGGCGCTGGGTGTAGAGCCCCCACCAGCGCATCCGCCCGCGCAGGTCACCGGGGTCGATCGAATCGAACCCGCGCTTGGAGTAGATCGTCTCAATACGTGTCCGTACGTTGAGACCGTCGTCGTCCTTCTTGGTCTGCTCGTTTCCGTTGAGCGGGGTGAAGTGACCCATAGCCCACTGACCCTCGCCACGGTGACGGCCCGCCTTGCGGCGGGGAGTCGTGGCGGCAGGCTTCGGCGGGGTGGCGGCCATGGTGGACACGTCCTTCAATACAGGCGGAATGCGGCTCTGACCTGCGCATACTGCGCATGGGCATGCGTGCGCTTCATTGCGCAGGAGGAGGCGAATGCAGAAATCCGGTGGTGCTGGAGGGGTCTCTCAGCGCGCCGGACAGATGGCGCTGGACATGCGGCCGAGGTCGACGTGCCGCCGACTCACCAAGGCAATTCCAGTTCCGGACATGGCGGAAGCGTGGCACGGCGATCTGGACACAGTCCAGCTTCATCCAAAATGCGGACACCCTTGTCCCATACGGCGAGACAAGGGTGTCGTCGGTCACAGGGGCCGAAAACGGACGCTTGGGTTCAGGTCAGGAAGGGAACGCCCCGGGCCACGGCCCCGGAGTCGCCACCTCCGGTTCCTCCTCGACCTTGGTGTCGAACAGGCGGAATCCGCGCCGCTGGTAGTTGTCCATGGCGAACTCGCCGTCCTTGCTGCACGTGTGCAGCCACACCCGCTTGGTCGTGGCCAGACCCGGCCAGCGGTCCGCGAGGTCCCAGGCGCGTGCCGTGCCGTACGACAGCAGGTGGCCGCCGATGCCCCGGCCGCGGAAGGCGGGGATCAGGCCGAAGTACTCGATCTCCACCACGCCGTCGTCCCCGGGTGTCAGTTCCACGTACCCGGCGGGCGTGCCCCGCTCGTAGGCCACCCAGGTCTCCACGCCGGGCCGGTCCAGGTGCTCGCGCCACCGGGCGTACGTCCAGCCGAGCCGGTCGGTCCAGCGGATGTCGCCGCCGACGGAGGCGTAGAGGAAGCGGCTGAACTCGGGCGAGGGCACCTCGGAGCGGACGATCCGGACGTCCCCCTCCGGTGCGGCGGCCGGCAGCAGATCCGTGGGCGCGGTCTGCTCCAGGGACCAGGTGGTCACGGCGATGTTGGTCATGCCGGCCAGGGAATCATCCACCCACGAGATCTGTCGATCCCGGTCAGGTGCTCAGCCGAGCGCCTCGTCCAGCGAGGCCAGCGGCACCGCGAACAGCATCCGGCCCGACTGGGACCACACCTCGCCGGTCCCCGCCCAGTAGGACAGGGAGCCCGGCGGCCCGCTCCAGCACAGCCGGGACCGGTCGGCGCCGCACTCCACGGCCGCCGCGCCCTCGGTGTCCTGCCGCCACAGCGCACCGCGCCCGCCCAGTTCACCGGCCGGGCGCCCCAGGTACCAGTCGGAGCGGCCGGCCCCGGCCGGGCGGTACGACAGCACGCCCGCGACCTCGTCCGCCCCGCTCTCGTACGCCTCCGTCGCGTCCGCGTGCCCGGCGGAGTCGGTGGCGAGTCCGGCGTGCGCCGGGTCCGTGCCCAGTGCGTAGCGCCACAGACGGGTGGGCCGGCCCGAGTCGGCGGCCACGTGCTCGCCGGCCACCAGGGAGGCGGGGGCCGTGCCGCGGTCGAGGGAGAGGGCTGAGGGGCGTGCGGCGTCCGGTGTGCCGGACAGCCGGTAGGAGGCGACGGCGGGCAGGACGTACCGGTGGCCGTGCGCCGCCCAGCCGCCGGGCACCCGGCCGACCGCCCGGGCGTCGGCGGTGGCGCGCTGGACGCGGTCCACGTCGTACACGTACAGCGCGTCGCGGCCTCCGGCGCCGGTGGTGACCAGCAGCTTGTCCTGGTACCAGACCATGCCGGAGACCGGGGAGGCCAGTGCGCGGTAGTCGCGTCCGCCGTCGACCGGGACGGTGAGCAGGGCCGAGGCGTAGGCGAGGCGGCCGGGATCGTCGGCGTCGATGAAGGAGACCCGGGCGAGTGAGCCCTCGGGGGTGCCGTCGTCGCGGCTCCAGGCGGACAGGACGACGCGGTGGGAGCCCCACAGCCCGTCGTCGTCGGCGTCGCCGGAGGTGGTGACCGCGCCGGGCCGCCAGCCCCGCGTGTCCTCGGCGTCCCAGCAGTAGGCCCGCGTGGCCGTGGGGGAGACGGGCAGCGCCTCGCGGTCGTCGGCCGTGCAGTCGGCGGCGTCGCGCAGGGTGCGGTCGGCGGACCCGAGGACGGTGTCGACGCCCACCGGTTCGCCCATCGCGGCGGAGAGACGGTCGAGCCAGGGTTCGGGCACCCGGTGCTCGGTCAGCCGCAGGGCCTTTGCCGCGCCGGCCCCGGTGAGCGGCTTGAGGGCGCCCGGGGCGTCGGCGACGTCGGCCTGCGAGGCGCTGATCAGCGTGGCCGCGCCGGTCAGCGCGAGCGCCGCCCCGGTCAGGGCCGCGCGCAGCGCCCTGCCCCGGCTGCGCCGGCGGTGTCTGCCGCGCTGCTTCATACGAACCTCCACGGGCCCCGGCTCCCACTGCGCCCGTCGTTCCCCGCGGTGACCGTGGAACAGATGGGGCGGTCCGCACAGGATGCTACGGCAGAGGGGGGTGCCCGCGGAGGCGGACGGTCCAAGTACACGGAAAACCCGCCGCCTTCGGCAGCGCCGTCCCGGCCTGACGGGACGTCGGGCGCCCTGCGCGGGGGAGAAGTCCGGCGGATGGCGCCCGGGGTGTCCGGCGGATGGCGGCCGGGGGCGCGAGGCGGCGGCGGTCCGGGACACGCAGGGCGGATGGCGGCCCGGGACACGTGGTGGACGGGGCCCGGTGATGAACGGCGGAGGACGGACATTCTCGGCACCCAGCCCGCGAGCGAGCCGCGACCCCCGCGGCCGTGGTGGACGTCTCCCGGTGTCCCGACGTGTGCCCACGCCGTGCGGACGGCGGACCCGGCCGGCCGGGTCCGCGTGACGGGGTGTGGCGCCGCGCCGGAACGGCACCGCCCCCGCGCCGGGCGGGACCGCGGGGCGCGGCTCAGGCCGCCGGCCGGGCCCGCTCCACCACGGACGCCAGATCCAGCGTGGGCGGCAGCGTGCCGAAGGCCGCGCCCCCGTCGCCGCCCAGCCGCGAGGCGCAGAAGGCGTCGGCCACCTCCGGCGGCGCGTACCGCACCAGCAGCGAGCCCTGGAGCACCAGCGCGAGCCGCTCCACCAGCCGCCGCGCCCGTCCCTCGGCGGCCTCCAGATCGGCCAGTTCCGTCAGCAGCCCCCGGATCGCCGCGTCCAGCCGGTGATCGGCGCCGCGCGCCCGGCCCACCTCCGCCAGATACGCGTCCAGCGCCAGCGGCTCCCGTCCCAGCGCCCGCAGCACGTCCAGCGCCTGCACGTTCCCGGCGCCCTCCCAGATCGAGTTCAGCGGCGACTCGCGCACCAGCCGGGGCATCCCCGACTCCTCGACGTACCCGTTGCCGCCCAGGCACTCGGCGGCCTCCACCGCCAGCGGCGCGCACCGCTTGGTCACCCAGTACTTCGCCGCCGGCACCGCCAGCCGCAGCAGCGCCCGCTCCCGCTCGCTGCCGCCGTCCGCGGCGTCCTGGGCCGCCGCCAGCCGCATCGCCAGCGTGGTGGCCGCCTCCGACTCGACGGCGAGGTCCGCGAGCACGTTGCGCATCAGCGGCCGGTCGACCAGCTTGCCGCCGAAGGCCTCGCGGTGCTCGCAGTGGTGGACCGCCTGCGCGACGGCCTGCCGCATGATCCCCGCCGAGCCCAGCACGCAGTCCAGCCGGGTCGCCGCCACCATTCCGATGATGGTGCGCACCCCCCGTCCCTCCTCGCCGACCCGGCGCGCCCAGGTCCCGGCGAACTCGACCTCGGCGGAGGCGTTGGACCGGTTGCCCAGCTTGTCCTTGAGCCGCTGGATCAGGAACACGTTGCGGGTGCCGTCCGCCAGCACACGCGGCACCAGGAAGCACGTCAGCCCGCCCGGCGCCTGCGCCAGCACCAGGAAACCGTCCGACATGGGCGCCGAGCAGAACCACTTGTGCCCGGTCAGCTCGTACGCGCCGTCCTCGGCGAGCGGCCGGGCGGCCGTCGTGTTGGCCCGTACGTCGCTGCCGCCCTGCTTCTCGGTCATGCCCATGCCGAACAGCACGCCGGCCTTCAGATGAGCCGGCCGCAGCCCCTGGTCGTACACCCGGGACGTCAGCCGGGGCTCCCACTCGGCGGCGAGGGCCGGGTCGGTGCGCAGGGCCGGCACCGCCGCGTGCGTCATCGACAGCGGGCAGCCGTTGCCCGCCTCGGCCTGCGTCCACAGGAGGAACCCGGCGGCCCGCCGCACATGCCCGCCGGGCCGGGTCCAGGCCGCGGTCAGGCCCGCCGAGACGCCCTTGCCCAGCAACCGGTGCCAGGCGGGGTGGAAGTCGACCTCGTCGACGCGCCGGCCGTACCGGTCGTGCGTGCGCAGGACCGGCGGGTTGTCGTTGGCCTGCGCGGCCCACTCCTGCACCTGCGCCGACCCGCAGCTTCGCCCGAGGCCGGTCAGCTCGGCCAGCGCCTCCTCGCGCACCTCGGGTGCCAGATGCCGTTCGACCGCCGACACGAGGACCCGGTCGGTGGAGAAGACGTCGTACCCGGCCAGCGGCGGGGCCTGGTTCGTCACGGTGTGGGTGCTGCCTGCCATGACGGCGAACCTACCGCGCCCCCTGACCGGCGCCGACCCGGACCTCCGCGGATGAGTGGGGGTGCCGGCGGCGGATACCTTTAGGGCGTGCAGCCAGCAAGTGAATCCCCCGAACGGCCCTCGGGCCGGCTCCACCGTGCCCGGGTCCTCTACCGGAACGTCTCCAAACGCAGGACCGCCTGGCTGCTGCTCAAGGACACCGTCAACTCGTGCATGGAGTACCGCATCCTCGGCCTGGCCGCCGAGGCCGCGTTCTTCACCCTGCTCTCGGTGCCTCCGCTGCTGCTGAGCGTCATCGGACTGCTCGGCTACGTCGACATGTGGATCGGCGCCGACACCACCGCGAGCCTGCGCGCCAACATCCTGGACGCCTCCCGCGCGGTGCTCTCCGAGCGGGGCGTCAAGCAGATCACCGAGCCGATCCTCGACGACGTGATGAAGGGCGGCAGACCCGACGTCATCTCCATCGGCTTCCTGTTCGCCCTGTGGTCGGGCTCCCGCGCGGTGAACGTCTTCATCGACACCATCACCGTGATGTACGGCCTCGACGGCGTCCGGGGCATCGTCAAGACCCGCCTGATGGCCTTCCTGCTGTTCATCGTGGCCCTGCTGATCGGCTCGGTGGCGCTGCCGCTGATGGTGGCCGGACCGGACGCCGTGGTGCGGGTCGTGCCGTGGTCCACGACCGTCGTCCAGGTGCTGTACTGGCCGGTCGTCATCATCCTGTCCGTGGCGTTCCTGACCACGCTCTACCACGTCTCCGTGCCGGTGCGCTCCCCGTGGATCGAGGACGTGCCCGGCGCGCTGGTCGCCCTCGCCATGTGGGTGCTGGGCAGCTTCCTGCTGCGCATCTACCTCACCAGCACCGTGGAGGGCCCCACCATCTACGGGTCGCTCGCCGCGCCCGTGGCCGTACTGCTGTGGATCGGTGTGTCCGCCTTCGCGGTGCTCGTCGGGGCCGCGGTCAACGCGGCCATCGACCGGGTCTGGCCGGCCGCCGCCACCGCGGCCGCCCGCGAGGCCAACGAGCGGCTGCGCCAGGCCCAGGTCGCCGAGTACGTGGCCCGCGCCGCCGCCAGCGGCGAGGCGGACCCCGACATGCCGTCCGAGTTCCCGGAGCGCTGGTCCCGGTTCCTGCCCCCCGACGACGTCACGGCCCGCCTGCGCGCCCACGTGAAGAACACCCACCACGACCACCACGGGGACAAACCCGAGTCCTCCTGACCGCCTGTGCGCGCCGACCTGCTGGTCACCGCCGCGCCGCGGGCCCGGTCCGCCCGCGCCGACGCCGCGCCGCCCGCCCGGTACCGGGCCCTCGGCGACCCCGTCGTGGGCCGGGCCCCGCGGGCTCCGGGACGAGTCGAGCGCGTCCACGGCGTCAGCCCCCGGGAGCACCGGAGCCCGGCGGCGTAACCTGGCCCGCGTGTACGCGGAACGGGCGTCCCGGCTGACCGGCGCGGTGATGTGGACCAGCACCCCGGCCGGCCCCGGTCCCGGGCGCGTGCTGCCCGACGGCTGCATGGACCTGCTGTGGCACGAGGGCCGCCTGCTGGTCGCGGGCCCCGACACCCGCGCGTACCTCACCGACGGCTCCCCGGGCCGCTGGGCGGGCGTCCGCTTCTCCCCCGGCACCGCGCCCGCGCTCCTCGGCGTCCCCGCGCACGAACTGCGCGACCGGCGCGTCGACCTGTCCGACCTGTGGCCGGCCGCCGAGGCGCGGCGCCTGACCGCGCGCGTGAACGCGGCCCCCGACCCGGTGAGCGGCCTGGAGGAGGCGGCGCTGACCCGGGCGGCCGAGGCCGGCCCCCCCGACCCGCTGCTGAGCCGGATCGTGGCCGCCCTCGACGCGGGCCGCCCGGTCGCCGCCACCGCCGACGAACTCGGCATCGGCTCACGCCGGCTGCACCGCCGCTCGCTGGCCGCCTTCGGGTACGGGCCCAAGACGCTGGCCCGCGTACTGCGCCTGCGGCGCGCGCTGGCCCTCGCGCGGGGCGGCACGTCCCTCGCGGAGACGGCCGCCCGGGCCGGTTACGCGGACCAGGCCCACATGACGCGGGACGTACGGGAGTTGACCGGTATGTCCCCGGCCCGGCTACTGGGGTGACAGCGGGGCGAACAGGTCGACGCCGTTGCCGTCCGGGTCGTGGACGACGGCGTACCGCTGCCCCCAGAAGGCGTCCCACGGCTTCAGCTCACCGTGGTACCCGGCGGCGGTCAGCTCCCCGTACAGGGCGTCCACCTCGCCGGGCGCGTCGCACAGCAGGGCGAGCGAAGCGCGCCCGCTGCCGCCGGGCGGACGCCACCCGGGGTGGAAGGAACGGACGGAGTCCTCGGTGTCGAGCAGCAGCCGGGTCCCGCCGGGCAGCCCGGCCTCGGCGTGCGGCTGTTCCCCGGCGTCCTCGGGGAAGGCGAAACCGAGCCGGCGGTAGAAGGTCACGGAGGCGGCCATGTCGGAGACGACCAGGCCGATGGCGTCGAATCGTGCGGTCATGACGCCACCGTAGGCAGGACGTGCGATGACCGTCTTGAAGGAAACGGACACCCCCGGCCGCCGGGCCGGACCGTTCGGGAGAACCGGCCCGCACCCGTGCGGCAGGATGACCGCATGAATCGTCGCGTGCGCGTGCTGCCGCTGCTGTTGCTGTCCCCCCTGCTGCTCACCGCCTGCGGTTCGGACGGCCCGGCGGACGACCCGGTCGCGGCCGCCGCCTCCTCGGCCGCCGCCTCCGCCGCGGCCGAGGAGGTCTTCCCGGCCTCCGACGAGCTCGAGAACCGGGCGACGGCGCTGGGCATCGCCCCCGAACTGGTCTACGTCACCAGGGTCCCCGGCTTCACCCTGGCCCGGCAGTCCGTCGGCGTGCTCGGCGACGACGGCTTCTCCGCCGCCTACACGTCCGGCTCGGGAGCCGTGATCACCCTCTCGGCCGATCGCGGCTCGATGACCGAGGACACCTGCCGCGCCCGTCCCGTCGGCGACGCGGGCGGCGGGCCGGTCACGTGCGAGCGCGACGCGGAGACCCTGTACCGCACGGGCGACGGACAGCACGAGTACGCCCTGCCGAAGGACGGGCACGTCGTCCGGCTGACCGCCGGCGCGGACGCCGTGCCCCGCGACGTGCTGCGCCGGGCGGCCGTCTCCGTCCACCGTCCCGACGCCGCCGAGGCCGCGGCCACCCTGCCCTCGCCCCGCCCGGGAGCCACCGTCCCCGTGGAACGCGGCGACCTGCCCCCGGCGGGCGACGGCGCCCCCGACAACCACCTGGACGCCGGCGGCTGACCCGTCGTCCCTTCGGGCACACGGGAAGCGGCCCGTCGGGAAGCCGTGCGAAAGTGCCGGAAAAAAAACTTCGGCGGCGATGTCGAGAACCCGTGACCGGCTCCGACCCAGGGGTGAACGCGACCACGACGGGCCGCACAGCACCGAGGAGAACACCATGGCCAAGTACCTGCTGCTCAAGCACTACCGGGGCGCCCCGGCCGCGGTCAACGACGTCCCCATGGACCAGTGGACGCCCGAGGAGATCTCGGCGCACATGCAGTACATGCAGGACTTCGCGGACCGGCTGGAGAAGACCGGCGAGTTCGTCGACGGCCAGGCCCTCGCCCCCGAGGGGACGTTCGTCCGCTACGACGGCGAGGGGCGCCCGCCGGTCACCGACGGCCCGTTCGCCGAGACCAAGGACCTCATCGCCGGGTGGATGGTCATCGACGTCGACAGCTACGACCGCGCCGTCGAACTGGCCGGGGAACTGTCCGCCGCGCCGGGGGCGGGCGGCAGGCCCATCCACGAGTGGCTCGAACTGCGCCCGTTCCTGAGCGCGCCCCCCACCATCACGGAGTGAGACCGGTCATGGACGAGGCCCTGCTCCGCAGCCTCACGCCGAGCGTCCTCGCCGTCCTCGTCCGCCGCGGAGCCGACTTCGCGGCGGCCGAGGACGCCGTGCAGGACGCCCTGGTCGAGGCGGTCCGCGTCTGGCCAAACGACCCGCCGAGGGACCCCAAGGGCTGGCTGGTCACCGTGGCCTGGCGCCGGTTCCTCGACGCGCGGCGGGCCGACGCGGCCCGCCGCCGGCGCGAGGACCTCGTCGAGGACGAACCCGGGCCCGGGCCCGCCCCTGCGGTGGACGACACACTCCAGCTCTATTTCCTGTGCGCCCACCCGTCGCTGACCCCGGCGTCCGCCGTCGCGCTCACCCTGCGCGCCGTCGGCGGGCTCACCACCCGGCAGATCGCCGAGGCCTACCTGGTGCCCGAGGCGACCATGGCCCAGCGCATCAGCCGGGCCAAGCGCACGGTCTCCGCCGTGCGCCTGGACCGGCCCGGCGACGTCGCCACCGTGCTGCGCGTCCTCTACCTGGTCTTCAACGAGGGCTACTCCGGTGACGTCGACCTCGCCGCCGAGGCGATCCGCCTCACCCGGCAGCTCGCGTCGCAGGTCGACCACCCGGAGGTGGCGGGGCTGCTCGCCCTCATGCTGCTCCACCACGCCCGCCGCGCCACCCGCACCGCGCCCGACGGCGGACTGGTGCCGCTCGCCGAGCAGGACCGCGCCCGGTGGGACACCGCCTCCATCGCCGAGGGCGTCCGCATCCTGCAGAGCGCCCTCGCCCGCGACCGGCTCGGCGAGTTCCAGGCCCAGGCCGCGGTCGCCGCCCTCCACGCCGACGCGCCCACCGCCGAGGAGACCGACTGGGTGCAGATCGTCGAGTGGTACGACGAACTCGTACGCCTGACCGACAGCCCCGTCGTCCGCCTCAACCGCGCCGTGGCCGTCGGCGAGGCGGACGGACCGCACGCCGGACTGGCGGCCCTCGCGGCACTGGACGACTCGCTGCCCCGCCACACCGCCGTCGAGGCGTACCTCCACGAGCGCGCCGGCGACCGGGAGACCGCGGCCCGGCTGTACGCCGAGGCGGCCCGCAAGGCACCCAACCTCGCCGAACGCGACCACCTCACCCGCAGGGCCGCCCGGCTCAACGCCGGCCGCTGAGGCCGTCGCGGCGCGGCCCCGCGCCCGGACCGGCGCCGGGCCCGTCCGAGCCGTGCGGCCCGCCGCCGGGCGGCCGTGCCGGAATACCCGGGCGAGGGGAGGCGCTGTGATGTGGGCGGTGCGCTTCGGCGGTACAACGGTGCGGTGACGCGGCGAAGGGCTGGTGAGCGCATGAGAGCGGACCCGACGGACCCCGTGGTCGTCACGCCCCACGGGGCCGTACGCGGCAGACGGGAACACGGGATCGCCGTGTTCCGCGGCATCCCGTACGCGGCTCCCCCGTTCGGCCCCCGCCGGTTCCGGCCCCCCGTGCCGCCCGAGCCCTGGGACGGGGTGCGCGACGCGGGCGCGTTCGGCCCGACGGCGCCGAAACCCCCGTACTCCGAGGCCTTCGCCCGCTATCTGTCCGACCCGGCGATCCCCGGCGACGACTGCCTCAACCTCAACGTCTGGACGCCCGAACCGGGCCCCGGCGCCCGCCTGCCCGTCCTCGTGTGGCTGCACGGCGGCGCGCTGACCAGGGGATCGTCCGCGGTGCCCGTCTACGACGGCAGCACCTTCGCCCGCGACGGCGTGGTCTGCGTGTCGGTCAACTACCGGCTGGGCGTCGAGGGATACGGACTGTTCCCGGACGCCCCCGCCAACGCCGGTCTGCGCGACCAGATCGCCGCGCTGGAGTGGGTGCACCGCTCGATCGCGGCCTTCGGCGGCGACCCCGGCCGTGTCACCGTCGCCGGACAGTCCGCCGGCGCCATCAGCGCGGGCGCCCTCCTCGCGGCCCCGCAGGCGCGCGGCCTGGTGCGGCGGGCGGTGCTGCAGAGCGGGGCACCGGAGGCGTCCGACCGGGACAAGGTCCGCCGTATGGTCCGCCGCATGGCCTCCCGCCTGAGGATCCCGGCCACCGCCGAGGCCTTCGCCACCGCCGACCGCGAGCAGTTGCTGCGGGCCCAGGCCGAGGTGGGCCGGCTCAGCAGCCCGGTGCTCGGCGGGCCCGCCTTCGGCATCGTCGTCGACGGCGACGTGGTGCCGGGCGACCCGCTGGAGGCGCTCGTGGAGGGGGACGCGGCGCCCGGTGTCGACCTGATGACGGGCTGGACGCGGGACGAGTACCGGCTGTGGCTGGTCCCCGGCGGCCTGCTGGAACGCGTCGACCGGCTCGGCGCCGTCGCCCTGGCCGGCGCGCGCGCCCGCTGCCACTGCGGCAACGAGGTGGTCCGCGGCTACCGCGCCCTGCGCCCCGGCGCCGGCACCGCGGAGACCGTCGGCCAGCTCGTCACCGACCACCTGCTCCGCGTCCCCGTGCACCGCCTGGCCGGCGCCCGGCCGGGCACGTCGTACGTCTACGAGTTCGCCTGGCCGTCCAACCTGCCCGACCTCGGTGCCTGCCACGCCCTGGAGCTGGGCTTCGTCTTCGACAGCGGCGACGTGCCGGACGCGCGCAGGCTCGCCGGCGAGGGCGCTCCGCAGGAACTGGCGGACGCGATGCACGGGGCGTGGGTCCGGTTCGCGGAGTCGGGGGACCCGGGCTGGCCGTCCTGGGACGCCACGCACCCCGTCCACGTCTTCGGCGACGGCGCGCCCCGCACGGCACGCGGCCCCCGCGACGCCGAACTGGCCCTGTGGGAGGCGGACACCGGCCGACGGGAAGCCCGGACGGTACGCGTGGGCAGGCGCGTCGGCCGGTGACCGCGGGGCGGATCAGGCCCCGGCCAGCGCCGCCGCGACCGAGCGGATCGTCTCCGGGCCCACCCGGCAGCATCCGCCGATCAGCCGGGCCCCGGCGTCGTGCCAGCCCCGTACCGCCTCGGGGGTGAAGGTGGCGGCGCCGGTCCAGCCGCGGGCGGCCGCGTCCCAGGTCTCGCCGCTGTTGGGGTACACGACCACGGGCTTGCCGGTGACCCGGGCCGCCGTCCCCACCGCGGCGGCCGCGTCGCGCGGGTCGCAGCAGTTCACGCCGACCGCGATCACCTCGTCCGCGTCGGCGGCCGGTGCGAAGGCCTCCTCCAGCGGCTGCCCGGCGCGGGTTCTGCCGCCGGCGACGGTGTACGAGAGCCAGGCCGGCACACCGAGCCCGCGTACCGCCCGCAGCAGCGCCGCCGCCTCGTCCGCGTCGGGGACGGTCTCCAGCGCGAGCACGTCGGGCCGGGCGGCGGCCAGCGCCTCCAGCCGGGGCCGGTGGAAGCGTTCCAGTTCGGCGACGGTGAGCCCGTACCGGCCGCGGTACTCGGAGCCGTCCGCGAGCATCGCGCCGTAGGGTCCCGCCGAGGCGGCCACCCACAGCGGGCGGTCGCGACCGGCCCGGCGGGCCGCCTCGCGGGCCAGTTCCACGCCGAGGGCGAGCAGTCCGGCCGCCCGCTTCGGGCCGATGCCGCGCCAAGCGAAGCCCTCGAAGGTGGCCTGGTACGTGGAGGTGATCGCCACGTCGGCGCCCGCCTCGAAGTAGGCGAGGTGCGCCGCGGTGATCGCCTCCGGCTCCTCGGCGAGCAGCCGGGCCGACCACAGCCCGTCGCCCAGATCGTGCCCGGCCGCCTCCAACTGGTTGGACAGGCCGCCGTCGAGCACGAGCGGGCCCGTGGCGAGGGCGTCGGCGAAAGCGCTGGTCATACGACGACGCTAACCCAACCGGGCGCCGCTCAGCCCTGGAGGCGGCGGCGCATCCGCGTCAGACGGCGGTCGTAGTGGAGGTGGTACCAGACCATCCACCCCATGGTGATGACCGCGGCCGCCAGCATCCAGCCGCCCGCCGCCACCGCGCCGGAGGCGAACCACAGGGCGGCGATGCCGAAGAACAGGGCACCGAGGAGGGGGAACGCCCACCAGCGGTGGCGCCGGAGCCGTCGCTGACGGGAGTCGACCAGCGCGGCCATCGCCCGCCGTCGGCCGGGCTCCTCGGGCGGCGGCGCCCCCTGGAGGATCTGCCGTTCCATGACCGGCACGTCGTCCGGCTCGGCACCGGTGGTCCGCGCGTCGTGGCGTCGGCGGCGGCGCACCAGCCACACGACGAAGACGCTCATCGAGGCGGCGCCCACGAGAGCGGGCAGCCAGGCCGAGGTCCCGTTGAAGGCCAGACGGATCAGGAACCCGCCGACCAGTGCGAACAGGCCGATGGCCCATAAGGTGTCCCGCCACCGCCGCTGGGGGCGGCCGTCGCGTCGCTCGCTGCTTGCCATGTCCACCTTCCGGTCGCATCGAGGGAGATGTTGACGTGGAGTGACCTTCCGGGTACCCGCCGCGAGAGCCGGGACACTTCGGCCGGGACCGAAGCAACCGGCCCCTAGCGTGCGGGACATGAGCGACACCAACACCACCGCGACCGTCGCCCCCGCCGACGCCGTCAGCGGCATGGCAGGCCACGTCCTCGCCCCGGCCGCCACCCGGACCCGCCGGGACGGGGCCGGCGAGGGACGGGGCTTGCGCGAACCCGCCCCGCACCTCGCCGGATTCGCGTACCACGCCTACGCCGTGGGCGGCCTGTCGTGACCGCCTTCGCCGATCTGCACGTCGCCGGGCGGCCGCTGCTGCTGCCCTGCGCCTGGGACCACGCCTCCGCGCTCGCCCTCGCCGGGCGCGGCTTCGCGGCGATCGGTACGACCAGTCTCGGTGTGGCGGCGGCGAACGGGCTGCCCGACGGGGCGTCCGCGACCCGTGAGGAAACGCTCCGGCTGGCCCGCGCGCTGGGCTCCGAGCCGTTCCTCCTCTCCGTCGACGCGGAGAGCGGCTTCAGTGAGGACCCCGATGAAGTCGCCGAGTACGCACGGCGGTTGGCGGCCGTCGGAGCCGTCGGCATCAATCTGGAGGACGGCCTCGGTCCCGTCGGCCGGCACGCCGCGAAGATCGCCGCGGTCAGGGCGGCGGCCCCCGGCCTCTTCGTCAACGCCCGCACCGACACGTACTGGCTCGGCGACGGCACGGACACCGAACGGCGTGTCGACGCCTACCGGGAGGCGGGCGCCCACGGCGTCTTCGTGCCGGGGCTGAGCGACGCCCCCGCGATCACCGCCCTGGTCCGGCGCCTCGACGTGCCCCTCAACGTCCTCTACACACCCGCCGGCCCGACCCTGCCCCAGCTCGCCGGGCTCGGGGTGGCCCGGGTCAGCCTCGGCTCGCTGCTGTACCGGAGGGCACTGGGCGCGGCCTTGGAGGCGGTGGCCGAGATCGGTTCCGGCGGTACTCCGCGCGGTGCCGTTCCGACCTACGACGAGGTGCGGAGAGGGGGGAGTTGACCATCTGCGGCATAGCTCTGTGTGAAGCTGTCCCCATGGATCACCCGCGTGATGAAGTCAGGGTCAGGCTGCAGACCGACCGCCCGCACTCCGCCCGTGTCTGGAACTACCTCCTGGGCGGCAAGGACAACTACCCCGTCGACAGCGAGGTCGGCGACGTCATCCTGTCCACGTTCCCGGAGTTCGCGGCCGTCGCGCGCCTGCAGCGGCAGTTCCTCGCACGCGCCGTGCGCCACCTGGTCGAGGACGCCGGCATCCGCCAGTTCCTCGACATCGGCACCGGCCTGCCCACCGCCGACAACACACACGAACTGGCCCAGCGCATCGCGCCGGAGAGCAGGATCGTGTACGTCGACAACGACCCCCTCGTCCTCACGCACGCCCAGGCCCTGCTGACCAGCAGCGAGGAGGGGGCCTGCGCCTACGTCGACGCCGATGTGCGCGACCCGGCCCGGATCCTGGCCGAGGCCGGGAAGACGCTGGACTTCGGCCGGCCGGTCGCACTGACCATGCTGGGGATCATGGGGCAGATCTCCGACGACGAGCGTCCCGGCGATCTGGTGGCCGAACTGCTGTCGGCGCTGCCCGCCGGCAGCTACCTGGCGCTGAGCGACGGCATCGATTCCAACGAGGCGCTCAACACGGCGGTGCGGACGTACAACGGGCAGTCCGCCAACACCTACCACCTGCGCTCGCCGCAGGAGATCGCCACGTTCTTCGAGGGGCTGGAGCTGGTGGAGCCCGGCGTCGTGGCCACCGCCGACTGGCGCCCGGACACCGAGGCGCGGGACACCGTCGACGTCGCGGTCTGCGGCGTGGCACGCAAGAACTGACCGCCGGACCGCCCGTCGCGCGAGGGACCCGGCCCGCCGCGGGTCAGTGGCCGGCGGGCCAGTGCTCCAGGGCGACGTGCAGCGCGTCGACGGCCCTGTCCCACGACGCCTCCACGTCCCGCGGCGCGCCGAAGCCGCCGCCGGCCTCCAGCAGGCAGAAGCCGTGGAAGGTGCTCCGCAGCAGGCGCACGGCGTCGGTGAGGTCCGGCTCGGCGAGGCCGTAGGCGCGGAGCATGCCGTGGGTGATCTCGGCCGTGCGGCGCAGGGCGGGTGACTCGGCGAGCAGCGCCTGGTCGACGCGGATCTGCGTGGCCGCGTACCGGCCGGGGTGACGCAGCGCGTACGTCCGGTAGGCGCCGGCGAAGGCGGCCAGGGCCTCCTTCCCGGCCCGGCCCGCCACGGCCGCCTCGATCGCGTCGATCAGCTCGCCGCCGGCCAGCAGCGCGAGCCGCACGCGCAGGTCCTGGAGGCTCCTGACGTGCGTGTAGAGGCTCGCGTCCTTCACCCCGAAGCGCCGGGCCAGCGCGGAGACCGTCACGTTCTCGAACCCGGCCTCGTCGGCGAGCTGCGCGGCGGCCGCGACGACGCGGTCGGTCGTGAGACCGGCTCGGGGCATGGGCCACCTTCCTGACTTCCTAGAGTTCCTAGGTTTCATGCTAGGGCCTGCCGGACGGGTCCCGGGGCCGGATGAGGGGACCCGGCACCCCGGATGCCCGGGCAGGGGCATACCGTGAGGAGTCGTACGCACGAACCGGGAGGAGACACTTCGATGGACAGCCGCACCGCGCTGGTCGAGGATCTGATGGAGCGGTTCCCGCACGTGCCGCGCGAGGCCGTCTTCAAGGAGGACCTCCTGCGGGGCGGCGTGGCCTTCGACCCCTCAGCGCTGAGCGACAACGAGGACGGCGAGGTCAAGCCGAAGTCCTACTTCATCTTCTCCTTCGACCACGGCACCCTGCCCGAGCTGGGCGAGGCCGCGCTGCGCCGCCCGCCCGAGGAGATCATCCTCACCGGCGGCCCCTACGACCTGCGCCGCACGGTCGTCTCCGTCCGGGTGAACCCGTCCTCGCCCTACCGCGTCGCCGCGAACGAGGACGGCGTGCTCGGCCTCTACCTCGACGGCAGGCGCATCGCCGACGTCGGTGTCCCCCCGATGCCCGAGTACTACCGGCACACCCTCTCCAACGGGAAGTCGGTCATGGAGGTCGCCCCGACCATCCAGTGGGGATACCTGATCTACCTCACCGTCTTCCGGGTCTGCCAGTACTTCGGCGCCAAGGAGGAGTGCCAGTACTGCGACATCAACCACAACTGGCGCCAGCACAAGGCCGCCGGCCGCCCCTACACGGGCGTCAAGGACGTCGAGGAGGTGCTGGAGGCCCTGGAGATCATCGACCGCTACGACACCCAGAAGGCCTCCACCGCCTACACCCTCACCGGCGGCGCCATCACCAAGACCGTCTCCGGACGGGACGAGGCCGACTTCTACGGCCACTACGCCAAGGCCATCGAGGAGCGCTTCCCCGGCCGCTGGATCGGCAAGGTCGTCGCCCAGGCGCTGCCCAAGGACGACGTGCAGCGCTTCAAGGACTACGGCGTGCAGATCTACCACCCCAACTTCGAGGTGTGGGACGAGTACCTGTTCAAGATGTACTGCCCCGGCAAGGAGCGGTACGTCGGCCGCGACGAGTGGCACCGGCGCATCCTGGACTCCGCCGAGGTCTTCGGCGCGCGCAACGTGATCCCGAACTTCGTCGCCGGTGTCGAGATGGCCGAGCCCTTCGGATTCAAGACGGTCGACGAGGCCATCGCCTCCACCACCGAGGGCCTGCGCTTCTTCATGTCGCACGGCATCACGCCCCGCTTCACCACCTGGTGCCCCGAGCCCACCACGCCGCTCGGCAAGGCCAACCCCCAGGGCGCGCCGCTGGAGTACCACATCCGGCTGCTCCAGGCGTACCGGCAGACGATGGAGGAGTTCGGCCTGTCCTCGCCCCCCGGCTACGGCCCGCCCGGCGCCGGCAACGCGGTCTTCTCCGTCAGCTCCTTCATGGACAGCCTGCCCGCGGACGCGCCCGTCGAGGTGTGAGCCCGCCGCACACCGCGAGGTGAGAGGTTCCGGCCCGGTCCCCGCACGAATCGTGCGGGGACCGGGCCGCGGTGTTCGTCCCGGGCGCCGCGACCCGCGGCCCCCGACGGCCCGTCGGCGTGCCGCGAAAAAGCGGTTGACGCTCCACCGCGACGGCGGGCTAATGTGGACCACACGTCACACGGAGACCGCCGTGGGACGACGGAAGCACATGCTGAGGAGGTGTCGACCGATGGCTGTCGTCGCGCTGGGCGCTGCCCGCATCCCGGAATCCATCACGTCCACCTCCGTGGCCGCCGGCTGACACCTCTTCCTTCCGCGCGTCGCTGAACGCGCGCCGCCGGGGCCGCCCTTGTGAAGGGTCACCCTTGACTTCCACCTCCGCCTTCTCCGCCCTCGCTCCCTACGGCTGGGACGAGGACTGGGCAGACGCGTTCGCCCCGTACGCCGCCGAGGGACTGCTCCCCGGCCGTGTGGTCCGCGTCGACCGCGGCCAGTGCGACGTCGTCACCGCCGACGGCGTCCTGCGCGCCGACACCGCGTTCGTCACCCCGCACGACCCGCTGCGCGTCGTCTGCACCGGCGACTGGGTCGCCGTCGAACCGGACGGCACCCCGCGCTACGTACGGACGTGCCTGCCGCGCCGTACCGCCTTCGTGCGTTCCACCTCCTCCAAGCGGTCCGAGGGGCAGATCCTCGCGGCCAACGTCGACCACGCCGTGGTCGCCGTGTCCCTGGCCGCCGACCTCGAACTCGCCCGGATCGAGCGCTTCCTCGCGCTCGCCTGGGAGTCCGGGGCGCAGCCCGTGGTCGTGCTCACCAAGGCCGACCTGGTGCCCGACCCGGTGACGCTGTCGCACCTCGTCCAGGACGTGGAGACGACCGCGCCCGGCGTGCCGGTGCTGTCCGTCAGCGCCGCCCACGGCGAGGGTCTGGACGTCCTCGCCGCCGTCGTCTCCGGCGGTACGGCGGTGCTGCTCGGCCAGTCCGGCGCCGGCAAGTCCACCCTCGCCAACGCGCTGCTCGGCGAGGACGTCATGGACGTCCAGGCCACGCGGGACGTGGACGGCAAGGGCCGGCACACCACCACCACCCGCAACCTCCTCGCCCTGCCCGGCGGGGGAGTGCTGATCGACACCCCGGGGCTGCGGGGCGTCGGACTGTGGGACGCCGGAGACGGGGTCGGGCAGGTCTTCGCCGAGATCGAGGAACTGGCCCGCGACTGCCGTTTCCACGACTGCGCCCACGAGAGCGAGCCGGGCTGCGCGGTCCTCGCCGCCATCGACGGCGGCGAACTGCCCGCGCGGCGGCTGGAGAGCTACCGCAAGCTGCTGCGGGAGAACCAGCGCATCGTCGCCAAGACCGACGCCCGGATGCGGGCCGAGATCCGCAAGGAGTGGAAGCGCCGGGGCGCCATCGGGAAGGCGGCGATGGAGGCCAAGCGGGGCGGCCTGCGGTAGCGGTCCCGCACGGCCGCGGCCGCGGCCCGGGGCGCGATGTCCGATTTCCGCCAGCCCGGCGTGCCGGACTGGCGGAGACTGGACGGCGTGATGGAGACCGCGGAGCACGAGGACAGCAGGTACGAGGCCGTTCGCAGCCGGGACGCCCGGTTCGACGGCGCGTTCTTCTTCGCCGTGCGGACCACCGGCATCTACTGCCGGCCGAGCTGCCCGGCGGTCACGCCCAGACGGCACAACGTACGGTTCTTCGCCACGGCCGCCGCCGCGCAGCGCTCGGGTTTCCGGGCCTGCCGGCGGTGCCGTCCCGACGCCGTGCCGGGATCGGCGGACTGGAACGTGCGCGCCGACGTCGTCGGCCGGGCCATGCGGCTGATCGGCGACGGCGTCGTCGACCGCGAGGGCGTCGCCGGACTCGCCGGCCGGCTCGGCTACAGCCCCCGGCAGGTGCAGCGCCAGCTCAC
The DNA here is from genome assembly GCF_044390505.1 of Streptomyces sp. NPDC018947. Classification (NCBI taxonomy): domain Bacteria; kingdom Bacillati; phylum Actinomycetota; class Actinomycetes; order Kitasatosporales; family Streptomycetaceae; genus Streptomyces; species Streptomyces sp. NPDC018947. Next base: position 37,094 of record NZ_JBIRZD010000021.1, on the reverse strand, counting down.
CGCCGAACTGGGCGCCGGCCCCGTGGCCCTCGCCCGCGCCCAGCGGGCGCACACCGCACGCGTCCTGCTCCAGACCACCGCGCTGCCGGTCACCGAGATCGCCTTCGCGTCCGGCTTCGCCAGCGTCCGCCAGTTCAACGACACGATCAAGGCCGTGTACGCGGCCACCCCCAGCACGCTGCGCGCCGCCGCCCCGGCCTCCCGGCGAGCGGCCACCCCGTCCGCCGGGATCCCCCTGCGGCTCGCCCACCGCGGCCCCTACCTGGCCGGACCCGTCTTCGACCTCCTCCAGCGCGAGGCCGTCGCCGGCGTCGAGGAGGTGAGCGGCACACCGGGCCGCCGCGTGTACCGGCGCACCCTGCGGCTGCCCCACGGCACCGGCATCGTCGCCGTCGACGAGCGGCCCGGCACACCCCGCCCCGGCGCGGGCGGCTGGCTCGACGCCCGCCTCCACCTCACCGACCTGCGCGACCTGACCACGTCCGTGCAGCGGCTGCGCAGACTCCTCGACCTCGACGCCGACCCGTACGCCGTCGACGAGCGGCTCGGCGCCGATCCCCGGCTCGCCCCGCTGGTCGCCGCCCGCCCCGGACTGCGCTCCCCGGGCACCGCCGACCCCGACGAACTCGCCGTACGGGCCCTGGTCGGGCGGCGAGAGGCCGAGCGGCTGGTCCAGCGGTACGGCAAGAGGCTCGACGCGCCCTGCGGCAGCCTCACCCACCTCTTCCCCGAACCGGCCGTGCTCGCCGAGGCCGAGCCGCACGGCACCGCGGGCGCCCTCACCGCCGCCCTCGCCGACGGCGTCGTACGCCTGGACCCGGGAGCCGACCGGGAGGACGCCGCGCGGGCGCTCCTCGCCGTGCCCGGACTGGACGCCCGTACGGCCGCCGTCGTACGCACCCGCGCGCTCGGCGACCCGGACGTCGCACCGCCCGGCCTCACCGTGCCCGACACCTGGCGCCCCTGGCGCTCGTACGCCCTGAACCACCTGCGCGCAGCAGGAGAGCTGGAGCAGCACTCATGACCACGACCGCGACCTACTGGACCGAGACCGACAGCCCCGTCGGCCGGCTCCTCCTCACCGCGGGCCCGGACGGCGCGATCACCTCCCTGTCCGTGCCCGGGCAGAAGGGCGGCCGTGTCGTCCAGGAGGGCTGGCGGCGCGACACCGGGCCGTTCCGGGAGGCCGAGGCCCAGCTCGCCGCCTACTTCGCCGGGGAGCTGGAGGAGTTCCGGCTGCCGCTGCGCGCCGAGGGCACCGCCTTCCGGGAACGCGTGTGGGCCGCCCTGGACGCCGTGCCCTACGGGGCGACCACGACGTACGGCGCGATCGCGGCGCGCATCGGCGCCTCCCGGCCCGCCGTACGTGCCGTCGGCGGCGCCATCGGCGCCAACCCGCTGCTCATCCTGCGCCCCTGCCACCGGGTGATCGGCGCGGACGGCTCCCTGACCGGGTACGCGGGCGGCCTCGCGCGCAAGACCCGGCTGCTCGCCCTGGAGGGCGTCCGGCTAGCCGGCTAGCACCGCCCCCAGCCACGCCCCGGTGACCAGCAGGCACGCGAACAGTTCCGTCAGCAGGCTGGAGCCGCCCGAGCGCATCGCGGTGCGCAGGGCCGTCATCGCCTCGCCGTGCCGGCCCAGCCGCAGCCGCTCGGCGAGGTAGATGCCGCCCAGGAAACCCGGCACCGCGCCGATCACCGGGACCAGCACGAAGCCGAGCACGGCCCCGGCACCCGCGTACGCCGTCAGCCGGTGGGTGAGGGCGTCCGAACGGGGCCGGCGGGGCGGCAGCGCCCAGCGCACCGCCCGCGACAGCAGCAGCACGGCCGTCGAGCCGACCAGCACGAACCACGACAGCGGCTGCGGATCCTTCAGCGACCACCACAGGACCCCGGCCCAGACCAGCCACGATCCGGGCATGCCCGGCAGCAGCACACCGAACAGCCCGAGCAGGATGACCAGGCCGGTCAGCAGGAGGTCCCACGCTCCCATCTGTCCAGGGTGCAGGAGAGCGGCGCGGTCCGCAGTCCGCCGGGCGCGTCAGCGGGTGCGGGCCACCCAGCCCCGCTCGTAGGCGTGCCAGCCGAGCTGGAGCCGGGTCGTCACCCCGGTCAGCTCCATCAGCCGCTTGACCCGGCGCTGGACGGTCCGCAGCCCCAGGTCGAGCTGCTTGGCGACGCTCGCGTCGGTCAGTCCGGCCAGCAGCAGGGAGAGGATCTCCAGATCGGTGCCGTCGGGCCCGTCGGGACCCTGCTCGGTCACACCGGACGCGCCGAGCCTGAGTGGCAGCGCCTCGCGCCACACCGAGTCGAACAGTCCCGACAGCAGCTCCAGCAGCCCGCTCGCGTGCACGACCAGGGCGGCCGGTTCCGCGGAGTGCGTGGTCAGCGGCACCAGGGCGAGCGAGCGGTCGGCCACGACGAGCTTGGTCGGCACCCGGTCCACCACCCGCACCTGCTCGTCGCGGCCGAGCGCGGCGCTCACCTCGGTGATGCCGGCCGGCCCGTTCAGCACCGCCCGCTCGACCACCACGCGGTAGCGCACGCCGCGTTCGGTGGCCTGGGCCTCCGCGTCGTTCTCCATCCCGGTGACGGCCACCGGATTGCCGGTGACCAGTGCGCACACCTCCTCGCTCGCGCCGAGCTGGAGCTGGAGGAAACGACGGGCGACGGCCGCCGCGCCGGTCACCACCTCCACCAGGTCGTGCACCGCCGGTTCGCCGGCCGCCACCCGGTACTCCTCGGCCAGCAGCGCCGCCGCCAGTTCCGCCCTCTCCAGCTCGTGCCGCTGCTGGGTGAGCAGCGCGCCCAGCGCCACGCCCGGCGGCGCGGCGACCCAGCGGCCGGGACGGGCCGAGGACTGGGCCGCCAGTCCGTGCTGTTCCAGCCGCCGCAGCGCCCGTTCCGTCTCCTGCTCGCCGAGCGTCAGCCGCCGTGCCAGATCCGGTACGTCGGCCGCGCCCAAGGACACCAGCGCGCGGTAGGCGGACTCGTGCGTGTCCTGAAGCCCCAGCACTCCCAGCATCGGGCGTCGTCCCTCCCCTAAGATCACTGAACCCCGGCGGTGCCCGCGCGTGGCGGAAAACGGCCACGGCGCAAATCCGCCTCGGGACATCATCGCGGTACCGTCTGCCGCTCTGCCAAGGTGGCGTCGCCGGGCGGTTCTCCCGTGGGGGGTGGAACCGCCCGGCCACCCCTCTCGCAACACCCGTTCGACCCCGTCACCCGACACGCCGTCCGGGGCACGGAGCGCCGGGGGATTTTCCGGATGCCCCGTTTTCATCCGGCTTCCGCCGTGGACAATCAGGAACATGAGCCAGCAGGGGGGAAGGCCCACCGGTCACGAGGACGACTGGTGGAGGGAGCTGTACGACGACTCCACCGACGACACCGGGCCCGCGGCGGCGCCGGATTCCCTGGACGACAGGTTCGCGTCGGTCTCGGACACGGTGGCCGGCCTGTCCGACGCCCGGCGGGACAGCGCCTCCGGCACGCGGGAGCCCCACCCGCCGGACGCCGGGGCACCCTGGTGGACGGCACCGGGCCCACGGCACGTCCCGGAGCAGCGCGACCGCCCCGCCCCGTCCGGCCGGAGCGACGGGCCCGGATGGCGCACGGGCGGCGGCGGGGGCACACCGGGGACTCCGCGGACACCTCGGGCGCCGGAGGCTCCGGAGGACCGGCGGCCGCCGCGGGACGCCCCGGCCCCTTCGCCACCCGAGGTCACGGACCGCGCCGGTCCCACGACCCCGTGGCCCGCTCCCTGGGAGCCGCCCTCCGCCGGCCCCGCCGGCCCGGTGACCTTCCCGCCCCGCGACGGCCCGGGGACCCCCGCAGCCGGGCAGCCGCGGCCCCCCGTGCCGCCCGTCTCCCCGCCCCCGTCCGCGCGGACACCCGAAGCACCCGCGCCTCCTGCGGCCCCGTCGCCCCCGGCCTCCTCCCCGGTGCTGCCGTCGCCTTCGCCCCCGTTCCTCCCCGCGCACCCGCCGCAGCCGGTGCCTCCACCGCTCCCCGACGACCCGGTGGCGGGGCCGCGGTCAGGGGCCGACGGCCCCCGCCCCACCGGGGGCCCGCCCGCCGAGGGCGCCCACCCCGCCCGGACCCCCGTCCCGGACTACGTCGGATCCGGCCCGCCCACCTACGACGCCGAGCCCACCGCCCTGCCGGCCGCCGATCCCGACGGACTGGACGGGCTGGTGGCGGACACCGTGCTGGAGGGGGCCCGGTACGGGACCTGCACCGTGCGGGCCGTCTCCGTGCGGGGCGACTCCGCGCGCTACCGGGGCGACCCGCGCCGCGACGCCCTGCTCGTCGCCCGGTTCGGCGCGGGGGAGCAGGCGCTGGTCCTGGTGGCGACGGCGACCGGCGCCCGCGGGACGGCCGGGACGCACCGGGCCGCCGCCGACGTCTGCCGGTGGATCGCCGGTGCCGTGGGCCGCAGCCACGCCCGGCTCGCCCACGACCTGCGCGCCGCCCGTCGCGGCGACCTCAAGTCCGGCCTGCACCGCCTCACCGACCGCGGCCTCGGCCGGCTCCGTGCCGACGCCGCCGACCAGGGCCTCGCCCCGCACGAGTACGCGGCCACGCTGCGCTGCCTGCTGCTGCCCGCCGCCCCCGAGTGCCGCACCCGCGTGTTCTTCGGCGTCGGCGCCGGCGGGCTGTTCCGGCTGCGCGGCGGCGTCTGGCAGAACATGGAGCCCCGCCCGGGCGACGTCACCGGCGAGCCCGTCGTCGGCTTCGGCTCGCCGCCCGGCGACGACCGTCCCACCGTGGAGACCGGCATCCCGGCACCGCCCGGAGCGCCCGCCGGTCCGCCCCGCGAGCCGTTCCGCTTCCGCGCCTCCGTAGCCCGCCCGGGTGATGTGCTCCTGATGTGCAGCGCGGGCCTGGCCGAACCACTGCTCGGCGAGCCCGCGCTGGGCGAACTCCTCGCACGGCGATGGTCCGACGGTGACCCGCCCGGCCTGGCCGAGTTCCTCGCCGACAGCCGGGTCAGGGTCAAGGGTTACGCCGACGACCGTACGGCCGCGGCCGTTTGGGAGGCGTGACGCCGCGCGCTGTGCCTCCATGGACCCATGGCCAAACAGAACGTCGCGGAACAGTTCGTCGACATCCTCACCCGTGCCGGAGTCAAACGCCTCTACGGAGTCGTCGGTGACAGCCTCAACCCGGTCGTGGACGCCGTGCGCCGGCACCCCGGCATCGACTGGGTGCACGTGCGGCACGAGGAGACCGCCGCCTTCGCCGCCGGCGCGGAGGCGCAGATCACCGGGAAGCTGGCGGCCTGCGCCGGCTCCTGCGGCCCCGGCAACCTCCACCTCATCAACGGGCTGTACGACGCCCACCGCTCCATGGCCCCCGTGCTCGCCCTCGCCTCGCAGATCCCCTCCAGCGAGATCGGCCTCGGCTACTTCCAGGAGACCCACCCCGAACAACTGTTCCGTGAGTGCAGCCACTACTGCGAACTGATCTCCAGCGCCAAGCAGATGCCCCGGCTGCTCGACACCGCCGTCCAGCACGCGATCGGCCGCTCCGGCGTCAGCGTCGTCGCGCTGCCCGGCGACATCGCCGGCGAGCCCGCTCCCGAGAAGGCGCCCGAGACGGCCCTGGTCACCTCCCGGCCCACCGTCCGCCCCGGCGACGAGGAGATCGACCGCCTGGTGCGGCTGGTCGACGACGCCGACAAGGTCACCCTGTTCTGCGGCAGCGGCACGGCCGGCGCGCACGCCGAGGTCATGGAGTTCGCCGGGAAGATCAAGTCCCCGGTGGGGCACGCGCTGCGCGGCAAGGAGTGGATCCAGTACGACAACCCGTACGACGTCGGCATGAGCGGTCTGCTCGGCTACGGCGCCGCCTACGAGGCCACCCACGAGTGCGACCTGCTGCTCCTGATCGGCACCGACTTCCCGTACAACGCCTTCCTCCCCGACGACGTGCGGATCGCCCAGATCGACGTCCGGCCCGAGAACCTCGGCCGGCGCTCCAAGCTGGACCTGGCGGTGTGGGGCGACGCGAAGGAGACCCTGCGCTGTCTGATCCCCCGGGTGCGGGAGAAGACGAACCGGCGCTTCCTCGACCGGATGCTGAAGAAGCACGCCGACGCGCTGGAGGGCGTCGTCAAGGCCTACACGCGCAAGGTCGACAAGCACGTCCCGATCCACCCCGAGTACGTGGCCGCGGTGCTCGACGAAGTGGCCGACGAAGACGCCGTGTTCACCGTCGACACCGGCATGTGCAACGTCTGGGCCGCCCGCTACATCACGCCCAACGGCCGCCGCCGCATCATCGGTTCCTTCTCGCACGGCTCGATGGCCAACGCGCTGCCCATGGCGATCGGCGCCCAGTTCACCGACCGGCACCGGCAGGTCGTCTCCATGTCCGGCGACGGCGGGTTCACCATGCTCATGGGCGACTTCCTCACCCTCGTCCAGCAGGACCTCCCGGTGAAGGTCGTCCTGTTCAACAACTCCTCACTCGGCATGGTGGAGTTGGAGATGCTGGTGGCGGGCCTGCCCTCGTACGGCGTGGCCAACCGCAACCCCGACTTCGCCGCCGTCGCCGAGGCGTGCGGTGCCTTCGGGATCCGGGTGGAGAAGCCGAAGGAACTGGCCGGAGCGCTGAAGGCCGCCTTCAAGCACAAGGGGCCCGCCCTGGTCGACGTGGTCACCGACCCCAACGCCCTGTCCATCCCGCCGAAGATCAGGGCCGACATGGTCACCGGCTTCGCCCTGTCCGCCTCGAAGATCGTCCTGGACGGCGGTGTGGGCCGGATGCTGCAGATGGCGCGCTCGAACCTGCGCAACGTGCCGCGCCCGTAAGCGGGGTGCGGCGGCGCCCGTACGGCGGGATCCGGTCGGAGGCGCCCCCGGCGTGGCCGGACATGGCGAAATGACGACGGCAGCCGTCAACGGCCCCAGGGCCGTCGTCGTCGCCGGAGACCCGGAAGCCCTGTCCGAACTGCTCGCCGCATGCGCCGAACGGCAGGTGTCCGCGCGCCGCATCGCCGTCGACTACGCCTCGCACTCCGCACAGGTCGAACCCGTCCGGGAACAGCTCGCCACCGCGCTCGCCGGGATCACACCGCGGCGGAGCGCCATCCCCTTCCACTCCACCGTCACCGGCACCGAGATCACCGACACCCGGACACTGGACGCCGACTACTGGTTCCGCAACCTCCGGCATACCGTCCGCTTCGCCGACGCCACCGGCGAACTGCTCGCCGCCGGTCACCGGAACTTCGTCGAGATCAGCCCCCACCCGGTCCTCACCCCCGGCCTCCAGGACACCGTCGCACACCACGGCGACGGAACCACGGCCGCGACCGTCACCGGCACCCTGCACCGCGACGACGGCGGCCTGGCCGACTTCCTGCGCTCCCTGGCACGCCTGCACGTGACCGGAACGCCCGTCCGCTGGGCCGCCGCACCCGACGGGACGGCCCCCACACCCCCCGTCGAGCTGCCCACCTACCCCTTCCGCCGGCAGCGCCACTGGCTGACACCCCCGGACACCGGGCCCGACGTGTCCGCGGCCGGCCTGGACACGACCGCGCACCCGCTGCTGCCCGCGGCCGTACCGCTGGCCGGCAGCGGCGGGGTCGCGCTGACCGGCACGCTCTCGCTCCAGACCCAGCCCTGGCTGGCCGACCACGCCGTCCAGGACACCGTCCTGCTGCCCGCCACGGCCTTCGTCGAGCTGGCCGTCCAGGCCGGCGACCGGACCGGCTGCCCGGACATCGAGGAACTGGTGCTCCAGGCCCCCCTCGTGCTGCCCACCGCCGGCGCCGTCCGCACCCAGGTGGTCGCCGGAGCCCCGGACGCCGACGGCCGACGGCCGGTCAGCATCCACACCGCGACCGGCGGCGATCAGCCCGAGTGGGTCTGCCACGCCCGAGGAACCCTCGCACCCGCCACCGGCGAACCCCTTCCGCAGCCGTCGAGTTCATGGCCGCCGGCCGGGGCACAAGCGGTCCCGGTGGACGAGGCCTACGCCCGCCTCGCCGAACTCGGCTTCGGTTACGGGCCCGCGTTCCGCGGCCTGCGCCGGCTCTGGCGGCTCGACGACGACCTGTTCTGCGACGTCGAACTGGACGGCACGCTCGCCCCGGACGCCGCCGCCTACGGGCTGCACCCCGCCCTGCTGGACGCCGCCCTGCACCCGCTCGTGTGGGCCGACGACCACCTCGCGCTGCCCTTCTCGTGGACCGGGGTGCGGCTGCGGGCGAGCGCCGCGACGGCGCTGCGCGTGCACCTGCGGCGGCGACCCGACGGCGGCACCCGCCTGACCGCGACCGACCCCGCCGGCGGGCCGGTGGCCGACGTGGACGCGCTGACGCTGCGCCCCGTCGACGGCGATCAGCTCGCCGCCCCGGCCGCGCGGCACGACCTGTACCTGGTCGACTGGACCACCCTCGCGGCGCCGGACCTCCCCCGGCCGGCCCGCGACCGGGCGGTCGTCGACCCCTCGCCGCACGGCGCCCACCCCCGGGGCGCCGACACCTACCCCGGGCTCGCCGAGCTGGCCCGCGCGGTGGACGGCGGCACGCCGGTTCCGGCGCTGGTCTCCTACCACCCCGGGCGGACCGGCGCCGGACCGGCACAGGGACCGGCGCGACCGGCCGCGACGCACGACCTGGTGACCGAGACGCTCGGTTTCCTCCAGGCGTGGCTGGCCGACGAGCGGTTCACGGACGTCCCGCTGGCCGTGATCACCCGCTCGGCGGTCCGCACCGGCCCCGCCGACGGCCCCCACGACCTCGCCGCGGCGGCGGTCTGGGGCCTGCTCCGGTCGGCACAGGCGGAATACCCCGGCCGGTTCCTGCTGCTCGACACCGACACCGACGCGGCCCCGGCCGACGAGGCGCTGGCCGCCGCGCTCGCCACCGGGGAGACCCAACTGGCGCTGCGCGCCGGTGAGATCCGTACGCCTCGACTCGTCCGCCGGCCCGCCGACGGTGGCGGTACGCCCACCGTCCCGGCACCGGGCGGCACCGTACTGATCACCGGCGGCACCGGCACCCTCGGCCGGCTGCTCGCCCGGCACCTGGTCACCCGGCACGGTGTGGACCGGCTGCTGCTGACCAGCCGGCAGGGGGCCGACGCGCCCGGAGCCGGGAGCCTGCGCGCCGAACTCACCGGCCTGGGCGCCCACGTCACCCTCGCCGCGTGCGACACCGCCGACCGCGACGCCCTCGCCGCGCTGCTCGCCGGCATCCCGGCCGAGCACCCGCTGACCGCGGTGTTCCACGCCGCCGGGCTGCTCGCCGACGCCACACTCCCCTCGCTCGACGAGAACCACGCCCGGGCGGTCCTGCGCCCGAAGGTGGACGCCGCCTGGCACCTGCACGACCTGACCCGGCACCTCGATCTCAACGCCTTCGTCCTGTTCTCCTCGGTGATGGCCACGATCGGCGGCCCGGGACAGGCCAACTACGCGGCGGCCAACGCCTACCTGGACGCCCTCGCGCAGCACCGCCGCGCCGACGGCCTGCCCGCGCTCTCCCTCGGCTGGGGACCATGGGCGCAGGCCAGCGGCATGACCGGCCACCTCGGCCGCGCCGACCTGGCCCGGCTGGAGCGGGCCGGTCTGCGCTCGCTGCCCACAGCGGAAGCACTTCTCCTGCTGGACGCCGCACTGGCCGGTGACGACGCCCACGTCGTGCCGGTGAAGATCGACCCGGCCCGGCTGCCCGCGACCGGGATGCTGCGCGCCCTCGCCGCCGCGCCTTCCCGGCGCACCGCCGCGGCCGCCTCGCCGGGCACGACGGAAGCGCCGGACGGCGACCTCCGGGCGCGGCTTGAGGCGCTGCCGGGCACCGAGCGCGCCACCGTCCTGCTCGAACTGGTCCGCAGCCACACCGCGGTCGTCCTCGGCCACACCTCCCCGGCGGACGTCGACACGGACCAGTCGTTCAAGGACGCCGGGTTCGACTCCCTCACCTCGGTCGAACTGCGCAACCGCCTGGGCACGGCGACCGGACTGAGGCTCCCGGTGACGTTGCTGTTCGACCACCCCAGCCCGGCCGCCGTCGCCGGCCTGCTGCACGAGCTGCTGTTCCCGGCCGACGGACAGCACGGCACCGGCACGACGCCCCCGGCCGACACGGTGGCCGCGACCGCCGAACCGATCGCCGTCGTGGGGATCGGCTGCCGTTTCCCCGGCGGCGTGGGTTCCCCCGACGACCTGTGGCGCATGGTGGCCGACGGCGTGGACGGCGTGGGACCGTTCCCCGCCGACCGGGGATGGGACTTCGGGCAGCTCTACGACGCCGACGCGGAACGCCCCGGCCACAGCTACGTCCGCCAGGGCGGATTCCTGCACGACGCCGCCGAGTTCGACGCCGAGTTCTTCGGCATCAGCCCGCGCGAGGCGCTGGCGACGGACCCGCAGCAGCGGCTGCTGCTGGAGGTGGCCTGGGAGACGCTGGAGCACGCCGGCGTCGATCCGGCGGGGCTCCGGGGCAGCCGCACGGGTGTGTTCGCCGGACTCATGTACCACGACTACGGGTCGCGGTTGAGCACGGTGCCGTCGGAGCTGGAGGGCTATCTCGGCAACGGCAGCGCGGGCAGCGTGGCGTCGGGCCGGGTGGCCTACACCTTCGGCTTCGAGGGCCCGGCGGTGACGGTGGACACCGCCTGCTCGTCGTCGCTGGTGGCGCTGCACATGGCCGCGCAGGCGCTGCGCTCCGGTGAGTGCTCCATGGCGCTGGCCGGCGGCGTGTCCGTGATGTCGACGCCGCAGACCTTCGTGGAGTTCAGCCGGCAGCGGGGCCTGTCGGCCGACGGGCGGTGCAAGGCGTTCTCGGCGGCGGCGGACGGGTTCGGTCCCGCCGAGGGCGTCGGTCTGGTGCTGCTGGAGAAGTTGTCCGACGCGGTGGCCAACGGTCACCGGGTGCTGGCCGTGGTGCGGGGTTCGGCGGTCAATCAGGACGGTGCGTCGAACGGTCTGACGGCGCCGAACGGTCCGTCGCAGCAGCGGGTGATCCGGCAGGCGCTGGCGAACGCCGGTCTGTCGGCTGCTGACGTGGACGCCGTCGAGGCGCATGGCACGGGTACGACGCTGGGCGACCCGATCGAGGCGCAGGCGCTGCTGGCCACGTACGGGCAGGACCGGCCGGAGGACCGTCCGCTGTGGCTGGGCTCGGTGAAGTCGAACATCGGGCACACGCAGGCGGCTGCGGGCGTGGCCGGGGTGATCAAGATGGTGATGGCCATGCGGCACGGCCAACTGCCGGTGACCCTGCACGTGGACGAGCCGTCGCCGCACGTGGACTGGTCCGCGGGGGACGTGCGCCTGCTGACGGAGCCGGTGGCCTGGCCGGGTGAGGGGCGGGTACGGCGGGCAGGCGTGTCCTCGTTCGGGGTCAGCGGCACCAACGCCCACGTGATCCTGGAGGAGGCGCCCGCGGTCGCGCCCGTCCCAGCGCCCGCGATGGACCTGCCCGGTCCCGTGCCGTGGGTCGTGTCGGGACGCGACGCGGCGGGCGTACGGGGCCAGGCGGCACGGCTCGCGGAGTTCGCGCGGGGACAGCGGGCCGCGGGCCCGACCGGCCGTGAGTGGATCGCGGGTGTCGCGGTGGGGCTGGCCGGACGGGCCGCTCTGGAGCAGCGGGCCGTGGTGGTCGGCGCGGACGTGGAGGAACTCCTGGCGGGCCTCGACGAGCTGGCCGCGGCCGAGCAGTCGCCGCCGGCCACGGCGGACCCCGGAATCGTCTTCGTCTTCCCGGGTCAGGGTGGTCAGTGGGTGGGGATGGGCCGTGAACTGTTGGGTTCGTGGCCGGTGTTCGCCGAGCGGATGGCTGTGTGCGAGGGGGCGTTGGCGCCGTTCGTGGACTGGTCGTTGGTCGAGGTTTTGACCGGTTCGGATGAGGCGTGGGTGGGCCGGGTGGATGTGGTCCAGCCGGTGTTGTGGGCGGTGATGGTGTCGCTGGCGGAGGTCTGGCGTGCGGTGGGTGTGGTGCCGGACGCGGTGGTGGGTCATTCGCAGGGTGAGATCGCGGCCGCGGTGGTGGCGGGCCGGTTGAGTGTCGAGGACGGTGCCCGGGTCGTCGCGCTGCGTTCGCGTGCGCTGCGGGAGCTGTCCGGCCGGGGCGCGATGGCCTCGATCGCCCTGGACCCCGAGAAGGCGGAGGCGTACCTGCCTTCGGGCGTCACGGTGGCGTCGGTGAACTCGCCCGGACAGGTCGTGGTGAGCGGTCCGCCGGACGACGTGGCCGCCCTCTGCGCGCAGTTGGACGAGCAGGGAGTGCGGGCCCGGCGCATCGAGGTGGACTACGCCTCGCACCACGCCCAGGTGGAGCGGATCGCGGAGGAACTGCGGGCCGGACTGGAGGGGTTGTCCTCGCACGGCGGCGACGTGCCGATGTGGTCCACTGTCACCGGCAGGACCGTGGGCGCCGCGGAACTGGACGCCGCGTACTGGTACCGGAACCTCCGTGAGCCGGTGCTGTTCGCCGACGTGGTGCGGCGGCTGGAGGAATCGGGGTGCCGGGCCTTCGTCGAGGTCGGCCCGCACCCGGTGCTGTCGCTGGCGATGGAGCAGACGGTCAGTGACGGCCGGGTGCTGCACACGCTGCGCCGGGACCGGCCGGAGGCGGCACAGCTCCTCGCCAGCCTGGGCGCTGCCTGGACGGCCGGTGTGCCGGTGGCGTGGCGGGAGCTGCTGCCCGCGGCGCGGCCGGTGACGCTGCCCACGTACGCCTTCCAGCGGCGGCGCTACTGGCTGGACGCGCCCCCCTCGGCGCAGACGGATGCCACCCCGGCCGGTCTGACGCCGACGGACCACCCGCTGCTGAACGCGGTGGCCGTCCTGCCCGGCGACGACGCCCGGCTGTTCCTCGGCCGGCTCGCTCCGCACACCCACGGGTGGCTGCGGGAGTACATGACGTCCGGGTCCGTGGTCGTACCGCCCGCCGTCGTCGTGGAGACGGCCCTGCACGCCGGCCGGAGTGTGGGCTGTCCCCGGCTGGCCGACCTCACGATCACCGCACCGCTGGCGTTCCCGGCGGACGAGGCGGTCCAGGTCCAGATGGTCGTCGGCGGACCGGACGACGAGGGAAGCCGGCAGGTGGACCTCTACTCCCGGCCGGCCGACGACACGGACGCCGACTGGCGCGGCCACGCCACCGGTCTCCTCGCCCCGCACCCGGGCGACCGGCCGGCACCCGCACGCACGCCCTGGCCCCCGGCCGACGCGGAACCGATGGCCGAGGACGCCGTACGCCGGGCCCTCACCGAGGGTGGATACGACACCGAGGATGTTCTCGCCCGGCTGGGGCGGCTCTGGCGGACCGGCGACGACGTGCTGGCGGAAGGGCGGATACCGGCGGGGGAGGAGCTTGCCACCGCCCGGTTCACACACGCCCTGCTGCAAGCCGTCGGCGCGACGACGATGGACGCCACCTCCGAGCCACGGCTGGCCACCCGCTGGCGCGACCTCGTGGAAGAGCATCCCGGCTTCACCGGAGACATCCGCGTCCGGGTGACCCCGACCGGCCCCGACACGCTGGCCCTGCGCCTGGCGGGCACCGACGGCGCGCCGGTGGCCGGCGTGGGCGAGCTGACCCTGCGGCCGCCGACCGCCGCGCAGGCGCGCGCCTGGCGGCAGGGAACGCTCCGGCCCCTGCACCGCCTGGTCTGGGAAGCACGCGCAGTGCCCTCCCAGCCCTCCGCACCCGGCCGTTACGCCGTGGTGGGCGGGGGAGAGGACCACCTGTTCGAGACACTGCGTCGCCAGGGCGCCGACGTCCGCCGGTACGCGGAGCCGGCCGAGGCGACCGGAACGGAGACCGTCCTCGTCCCGGTCGGGCCTGCCGGTGCGCCCACGCCGGGCGAGACGCACACGGCGGTGACCCGCCTCCTGAAGACCCTCCAGGCATGGCTGGCGGACGAACGGTTCGCCGCCGGCCGCCTGGTGCTGCTGACCCGGTCCGCGGTGGCCACCGACGGCGGTGACGTGGCGGACCTGACCGGTGCCGCCGTCTGGGGCCTCGCCCGGTCGGTGCAGGCCGAACACCCGGGCCGACTGGTCGTGGTGGACATCGACGAGCGCGAGGAGTCGGTGCGCGCGCTGCCCGCCGTGCTGGCCGCCGGACAGCCCCAGGCGGCGCTGAGGTCCGGTGCGCTGTCCGTCCCCCGGCTGCGCCCCGTCCCACGCCGGAAGGCCGACGAGGCACCGCTGCTCGACAACTCCGGAACCGTGCTCGTCACCGGGGCCACCGGCACCCTCGGCGGTCTGGTGGCGCGGCACCTGGTCCGCGAGCACCGGGTCCGTCGGCTGCTGCTCCTCGGCCGCCGGGGCGCCACCGCGCCGGGCATGCCCGAGCTGGTCGCCGAACTGACCGATGCCGGGGCGGACGTGACCGTGGAGAGCTGCGACGTCGGCGACCGCGACGCGCTGGCCGCGGTGCTCGGGACGGTGCCCGAGGAACATCCGCTCACCGCGGTGATCCACGCGGCCGGGGTGCTCGACGACGGGACGGTCACCTCGCTGACCCGCGACCGGATCACCACCGTGTTCCGCCCCAAGGCCGACGCCGCGTGGCATCTGCACGAGCTGACCCGCGACCAGACCGCCCTGCGGACCTTCGTGCTGTTCTCCTCGGCGGCGTCCACGCTCGGCTCCGCCGGACAGGGCAACTACGCCGCGGCGAACGCGTTCCTCGACGGACTGGCCCACCGACGCCGGGCAGAGGGCCTGCCCGCCACCTCGGTCGCCTGGGGGCTGTGGGCGGAACGCAGCTCGATGACGGAGCACTTGGGCGAGAAGGACGTGCGCCGCATCCTCCGCGAGGGGACCGCCGAGATGTCCAGCGCCGAGGGGCTCGCACTGTTCGACGCCGCCCTGTCGGCCGACCTGCCGCTCACCGTCGCAGGCGTCGACACGACCCGCCGGGCCGCCGCGGATCCGCCCGCCGTGCTGTGGGAGACGAACGGCGCCGCCCCGCGACCTGCCGCCGGAGACGGCCCGGAAACCGAGCCGTTCGCACGGCGACTGGCCGGTCTGCCGGAGCCAGAACGCGAGGAAGCCGTACTCACCCTGGTCCGGCGCACGGTCGCCGACGTACTCACCCACGCCGACGCCGAACACGTCGACCCGGACCGCGCGTTCAAGGAACTCGGCTTCGACTCGCTGACCGCCGTGGAACTGCGCAACCGGCTGGCCACCGCCATCGGGCACAGGCTGTCGCCGTCGCTGGTCTTCGACTACCCCACCCCGCGGGCCCTCGCCACCCACCTGCGCACCGAGGTGCTCGGCTCCGCCGCCACCGACCCGGTGTTCGCACACCTCGCCGAACTGCACACCACCCTGTCGTCCCTGGAGGCCGACGAGGTGGTCCGCGACAGGCTGGTCGCCCGGCTCCAGGGGCTCGTGGCCGTACTGACCGGCACCGCGGAGCAACGGGACCGGCCACAGGAACCGGAAACCGACGACGACAGCGACATCGAGGCCGCCACCGCGGACGAGGTGTTCGCGATTCTCGATCAGGAATTCGACGACTCGGAGGCACCCTCCGGGCCGCAGGGAGGCACTGCACGGTGACCGAGGACGCGAAGCTCCTTGACTACCTCAAGCGCGCCACATCGGAACTGCGCCAGACACGACGGCAGTTGCGCGAGGCCGAGGCGCGCGGCCGCGAACCCCTGGCGATCGTGGCCATGAGCTGCCGGTTCCCCGGTGGCGTGGAGTCGCCCGAGGACCTGTGGGACCTGATCGCCGCCGGCGGCGACGCCGTCGCGGACTTCCCGACGGACCGTGGCTGGGACCTCGATGCGCTGTACGACCCCGACCCCGAGCGGAGCGGCACGTCGTACGTCCGTGAGGGCGGTTTCCTCCCCGACGCGGGCGACTTCGACGCCGAGTTGTTCGGCATCAGCCCGCGCGAGGCGCTGGCGATGGACCCGCAACAGCGGCTGCTGCTGGAGACGTCGTGGCAGCTCTTCGAACGCGCCGGCCTCGACCCGCACGGTCTGGCCGGCAGCCGGGTCGGCGTGTTCGTCGGCACCAATGGACAGGACTACGCCCAACGGTTCCCCGTCGTCCCGGAGGAGATCGAGGGCTACGCCCTGACCGGGAACGCGGCGAGCGTGGCGTCGGGCCGGGTGGCCTACGCGTTCGGGCTGGAGGGCCCGGCGGTGACGGTGGACACGGCGTGCTCGTCGTCGCTGGTGGCGCTGCACATGGCCGCGCAGGCGCTGCGCTCGGGTGAGTGCTCCATGGCGCTGGCCGGCGGGGTGTCCGTGATGTCGACGCCCCGGACGTTCGTGGAGTTCAGCCGACAGCGGGGTTTGGCTCCCGACGGGCGGTGCAAGGCGTTCGCGGCTGCGGCGGACGGCACGGGCTGGGGTGAGGGCGTCGGTCTGGTGCTGCTGGAGAAGTTGTCCGATGCGGTGGCCAATGGTCATCGGGTGCTGGCCGTGGTGCGGGGTTCGGCGGTCAATCAGGACGGTGCGTCGAACGGTCTGACGGCGCCGAACGGTCCGTCGCAGCAGCGGGTGATCCGTCAGGCGTTGGCGAACGCCGGTCTGGGCGCCGGTGAGGTGGATGTCGTCGAGGCGCATGGCACGGGTACGACTTTGGGTGACCCGATCGAGGCGCAGGCGCTGCTGGCGACGTACGGGCAGGACCGGCCGGAGGACCGTCCGCTGTGGCTGGGCTCGGTGAAGTCGAACATCGGGCACACCCAGGCCGCCGCGGGCGTGGCCGGGGTCATCAAGATGGTGATGGCCATGCGGCACGGGCAGCTACCCGTGACCCTGCATGTCGATGAGCCGTCGCCGCACGTGGACTGGTCCGTGGGTGAGGTGCGTCTGCTGACGGAGCCGGTGGCGTGGCCGGGTGAGGGGCGGGTGCGTCGGGCGGGGGTCTCCTCGTTCGGCGTGAGCGGTACGAACGCGCACGTGATCCTGGAGGAGCCGCCTGCGGTGGAGGTCGTTGACCTCTCACCGGTGGAGGTGCCGGGTCCGGTGCCGTGGTTGGTGTCGGGCCGGGGTGATGCCGGTCTGCGGGGGCAGGCTGCGCGACTGGCGGGCTTTGTACGCGAGCGGCAGGCGGCCGGTGCCGTTGACGGTGACTGGCTTGCCGGAGCGGCTGCGGGGCTGGTGCGCCGGGCTCGGCTGGACGCACGCGCCGTGATGGTGGGCTCCGGTGCGGAGGGGCTGACTGCGGGGCTTGATGCGCTGGCCGAGGGCGTCTCGGCTGAGGGGCTGGTGACGGGGTCGCCGGTGGTGGGGAAGACGGCGGTGTTGTTCACCGGGCAGGGTTCCCAGTTCGCGGGGATGGGCGCGCAGCTCTACGAGCGGTTCGTGTCGTTCGCCGGTGTGGTGGACGAAGTCTGTGCAGTCGCCGATGAGTTGTTACCCGAACCGCTGCGTCCGGTGTTGTTCGGTGAGGGCGGTCGGGGCGGTCTGCTCGACCGGACGGTGTTTGCTCAGGTGGGGTTGGTGGCGCTGGAGGTGGGGCTCTGGCGGGTCCTGGCTGAGAGTGGTGTCCGGGCGGATGTGCTGGTGGGGCATTCGGTCGGTGAGATCAGTGCTGCTGTCGCCTCGGGTGTTCTGAGCTTGAGCGATGCCGTTCGGTTGGCGTGTGTGCGCGGCACGTTGATGCAGGGGCTCGCGGGTGACGGGGTGATGGTCTCGGTGGCCGCCCCTGGGGAGGAGATCCGGGAGCGGATCGAGGGCCTTGCGGGTGTGTGGGTGGCTGCGGTGAACGCGCCGGAGTCGGTGGTGCTGGCCGGTGAGGCGGACGCGGTGCGCGGCCTGGTCGGGAAGCTGGACGCCGAGGGGGTGCGGACGCGGTGGCTGCCGGTGAGTCACGCTTTCCACACCCCTCTCATGGATCCGATGTTGGAGGACTTCGCTGCTGCGATCGCGGGTGTGGAGGTTGCTGAGCCCCGTATCCCGATCGTCTCGACGGTGAGTGGGGACCTTGCCGACACAGACTTCGGTAGTGCCGAGTACTGGGTGGAGCACGTACGGAAGCCCGTGCGTTTCGCCGACGCGGTGGACAAGGCGCGGGAGTTGGGTGCGCGGATCTGGGCGGAGGTCGGCCCACAGCCTGCCCTCTCCGCCGCGATGGGCGAGCGTGAGGGCGAGGCGGTGGCGAGCTTCATGCGGCGTGACCGTGACCAGGTCACCGGCCTGCTGACCGGACTGGCCCGCCTCCACGTGCACGGTGTCGAGGTGGACTGGGACCGTTGGGTTCCTCCCACGCGAGAGCCGGTGGAGGTGCCGACGTACGCCTTCCAGCGGCGCCGTTACTGGCTGGAGGCGCCCGCGTCACCCGTAACAGGGCCGGTCGCCGATCCCGTTACGGCGGAGTTCTGGGAGGCGGTGGAGCGCAACGACCTGCAAGCCCTGGGGCTGGACGACGACACGGCCTCCGACGCCGTCCTCCCGGCACTGGCGGCCTGGCGGCGTGGTCATCAGGAGCGGCAGACCCTCGCCGGCTGGCGTTATCACGTCACCTGGAAGCCCCTACCGGATACCTCGACCCCCGCGACCCTCACCGGCACCTGGCTGGTCGTCGGTCATGACGACGGTGCGCCGGAACCGCTGGCCGCCATGGTCCAGAGCTGCGGGGCCGGGGCGGAGGTCCTGACCGTCGAGCCGGGCATCGGGCGGGACGCGCTCGCCGACCGGTTGCGTGAGGTCTCCACGAACACCTCGTCCCTCTCCGGTGTGCTGTCCGCCCTGGCCCTCACCGACGGAGCCGCACCCGGGGACTGGACCGTGACGGCCGACACCCTGGCGCTGGTGCAGGCGCTTGGCGACGTCGGGGTGAACGCGCCGCTGTGGTGCCTCACCAGCGGCGCGGTCGGCACCGACGGCGACGATCCGGTACGCGTTCCCGAGGCCGCCGCGATCTGGGGTCTGGGCCGGGCCGCGGCCCTGGAACACCCCGACCGCTGGGGCGGGCTGATCGACCTGCCCGCCGACCCGGGCGCCTCGGCGTACCAGCGCCTCGGTGCGGTGCTGGCCCGCGCCACCGGTGAGGACCAGGTCGCCGTCCGCGCGACCAGGATGCTCGCCTGCCGTCTGCGCCGCGCCACGACCCCCGCGCACGGCGAGGCGGCGTGGTCACCGGGCGGCAGCACCCTGATCACCGGCGGCACCGGTGCCCTCGGCGGGCACGTGGCCCGCCGGCTGGCCGAGCGCGGCGCCGAGCACATCGTGCTGCTCAGCCGGCAGGGCCCGGACGCCCCCGGCGCCGACCGCCTCCGGCGGGACCTGGAGGCGCACGGCACCCGGGTCACCCTCCGCGCCTGCGACATCAGCCGCCGCGCCGAACTGGCCGAGGCGCTCGCCGCCGTGCCCGCCGCGTACCCCCTGACCACGGTGGTGCACGCCGCCGCCGTGCTGGACGACGCCCCGCTGTCGGCGCTGACCCCCGAGCGGCTGTCCTCGGTGCTGGACGCCAAGGCGACCTCCGCGCGGTACCTGGACGAGCTGACGCGTGACCTGTCCCCGGTCTCCTTGGTGCTGTTCTCCGCGTTCGGCGGGGTGCTCGGCAGCGCCGGGCAGGGCAACTACGCCGCAGCCAACGCCGTGCTGGACGCGCTCGCCGAGCAGCGCCGGGCCGCCGGGCTTCCCGCCACCGCGATCGCCTGGGGGGCCTGGGCCGGTGACGGCATGGCCGCGCGCTCCGCGGCCACCGTGCAGCGGCTACGGCGTACCGGTGTCCGGCCGATGGCCCCCGAACTCGCGCTCGCCGCGCTGGAACGCGCGCTGGGCACCGGCGAGTCCACCGTGCTGCTGGCGGACGTCGACTGGTCCCGGTTCACGCCCGCGTTCACCGCCGCACGGCCCAGCATGCTCCTCGCCGACCTGCCCGACGCACGCGGCGCCCTCACCCGGGACGGCGCGTCCCCCTCCGACGGCACGGGTCCCGTCCTGCCGGAGACGGCGCGGCGGCTGGCCGCCCTGCCCGGCTCCGAACGGCACGCGGCCCTCCTCGACCTCGTCCGCGACCAGGTCGCGGCGGTCCTTGGACACGTCGATCCGACCGCCGTCGGATCCGAGCGCCCCTTCCGGGAGCTGGGCTTCGACTCGCTGACCGGTCTCGACCTGCGCAACCGGCTCACCGTCGCCACCGGCCTGTCGCTGCCGGCCACCCTGGTCTTCGACCATCCCACCGTCGGCCGGCTGACCGCGTACCTCGACGCCGGAGTGGGCGGGGCCGCCGGTGAACCGCAGGCGCAGGTGGACGGGGCCGCGCGGGCGGCGACCGCCCCGGACGCCGACGAGCCCATCGCGATCGTCGCGGCCGCCTGCCGGCTGCCCGGCGGGGTGCGCTCGCCCGAGGATCTGTGGACGCTGCTCGTGGACGGCGTCGACGCGATGAGCGAGTTCCCCACCGACCGCGGCTGGGACCTCCCCCGGCTGTACGCCCCCGACACGGACCGTCCGGGCACCTCGTACGTCCGGCACGGCGGATTCCTGTCGGACGTGGCCCAGTTCGACGCCGGCTTCTTCGGGATCAGTCCGCGGGAGGCGCTGGCGATGGACCCGCAGCAGCGGCTGCTCCTCGAAACGTCGTGGGAGGTGCTCGAACGCGCGGGGATCGACCCGTCGTCGCTGCGCGGCAGCCGCACCGGGGTCTTCGCCGGAACGAACGGCCAGGAGTACGCGGGCCTGCTCACCGGGGTCCCGGACGGCGAGGACTTCGCCGCCACCGGAAACGCGGCGAGTGTCCTGTCCGGGCGGGTGGCGTACACGCTCGGGCTGGAAGGCCCCGCCGTGACCGTGGACACCGCCTGCTCCTCCTCGCTGGTCGGCATCCACCTGGCCGGCCAGGCACTGCGTCGCGGGGAGTGCTCGCTCGCCCTGGCCGGCGGTGTCACCGTCATGAGCACCCCCGACGCGTTCGTCAGCTTCAGCCGTCAACGCGGACTGGCCCCGGACGGCCGCTGCAAGCCGTTCTCGGCACGGGCCGACGGCACCGCGTGGGGCGAGGGCGTGGCCGTCCTGCTGCTGGAACGGCTCTCCGACGCACGACGGAACGGCCACCCCGTTCTCGCCGTGGTCCGCGGCTCGGCGGTCAACCAGGACGGCGCGTCGAACGGGCTGACCGCGCCGAACGGTCCGTCGCAGCAGCGAGTGATCCGGTCGGCGCTGGCCGACGGCGCGCTGACGCCCGCGGACGTCGACGCCGTCGAGGCCCACGGCACGGGCACCGTGCTGGGCGATCCGATCGAGGCGCAGGCCCTGATCGCCGCGTACGGGGACCGGCCGGCGGACCGTCCGCTGCGGATCGGCTCGATCAAGTCGAACATCGGCCACACCCAGGCCGCCGCGGGTGCCGCCGGTGTGATCAAGATGGTGCTCGCGCTGCGGCACGGGCTGCTGCCGCGGACCCTGCACACAGAGGAGGCGTCCCCGCACGTCGACTGGTCGGCCGGCGAGGTGTCGCTGCTGACCGAGGCGGTGCCGTGGGACCGCGAGGACCGCCCACGCCGGGCCGGTGTCTCCTCGTTCGGTGTGAGCGGCACCAACGCGCACATCGTCATCGAGGAAGCCCCCGAACCCGCCGCGCCCGAGCCGCACCCCGGGGAGGCAGAGCCTGCGGGCACGCTGCCCGGGGAGGCGCTGCCGTTCCTGCTGTCCGCCCGCGACGACGCCACGGTGGCCGCCCAGGCCGCCCGGCTCCACGAGCACCTCACGGCCCGCCCGGACCTGACGCTGCCCGACGTCGCCCACGCGCTGGCCACCTCCCGCGCCGCTCTGGAACACCGGGCCGTGGTCCTGGCCCAGGACCGGGACGAGCTGCTCGGCACACTCACCGCGCTGGCCGACGGCGCCCCCGCGCCTGCCGCCCTGCGCGGCCTGGCCGACGAGGGCCGGGTCGCCGTGCTCTTCCCCGGACAGGGCAGCCAGAGCGCCGGCATGGGCCGCGCGCTGTACGGCCGGTACCCCGCCTTCGCCGCGTGCCTGGACGAGGTCTGCGCGGCCTTCGCCCCGGAACTGGAACGGCCCCTGCTGGACGTGCTCCACGCGGAGCCCGGCACCCCCGAGGCGAATCTGCTGGACCGGACCCACTACACCCAACCCGCCCTGTTCGCGGTGGAAGTGGCGCTCTACCGGCTGCTGGAGGGATGGGGCCTGCGTCCCGACTACCTGCTCGGCCACTCCATCGGCGAACTGGCCGCCGCACACGTCGCCGGGGTGCTCACCCTGCCCCAGGCGGCCCGGCTCGTCGCCGCCCGGGGCCGCCTCATGCAGGCGCTGCCGGACGGCGGCGCGATGCTCGCCGTGGCCGCGGCACCCGACGACCTGGCGCCGCTGCTCGACGGCCACCGGCACCGCATCGACGTCGCGGCGGTGAACGGACCCGCCGCCACCGTGCTCTCCGGCGACGAGGAAGCGGTCCGGAACGTCGCCGAGCGATGCGCCGAACGCGGCATCAAGAACCGGCGGCTGAACGTCAGCCACGCCTTCCACTCCAGCCGGATGGACGGCATGCTCGCCCCCTTCGGCGACCTCGTGAGCGAGCTGGACCTCGCCCCCGCACGGATCCCCGTCGTCTCCAACGTGACCGGCACCGCCCTCACCGCCGACGAGGCCACCGCGCCGGAGTACTGGGTGCGGCACGTGCGGGAGACCGTCCGCTTCCACGACGGCATCCGCTGGCTGCACTCCCGTGGCGTGACCGTCTTCGTCGAACTCGGCCCGGACGGCGTGCTGTCCGCGATGGGCGCCGGGTGCCTCCCCGACGCCGTGGACGAGGTGGCGTTCGTGCCGACGCTGCGCCCCTCCCGGCCGGAGCAGCGCGCCGTCACCGCCGCACTGGGTGAACTGCACGTACGAGGCGTCCGGTTGGACTGGCCGGAGATCGCGTCGGGCTGGGGCGGACGGCCCGTGGCCCTGCCGACCTACCCGTTCCGCCGGCGGCGATACTGGCCCGACGCCGCCCCCGCCCCGGTGGCTGCGGCCGACCCGGCGGACACCCGCTTCTGGACGGCGGTGGACCGGCAGGACATCGCGTCGCTCACCGGTGAGCTGGGCGTCGCCGAGACGGCTGCGCTGCCCGAGCTGCTGCCCGCGCTGGCCGCGTGGCGCGAGCGCCGTCACACCGAATCCGCCGTCCAGGAGTGGCGCTACCGGATCGGCTGGCGCCGGCTGACCGACCTGCCCCGGCCCCGCCGCGCCGGGGCCTGGATCGTCGTCGCGCCTCCCGCACCGCAGGCCGCGGCGGAGACGGCCGGCGTGCTCGCCGCACTGGCCCGCCGCGGCGCACGGGCCCATCTGCTCACCGTCGACCCGGACGGCGGCACCGACGCCGGTACGGCATTGCGCGACGCACTGGGCGCGGCGGACGCCCGGCCGGCCGGAGTCCTGTCCCTGCTCGCGCTCGACCGGCGGCCGCACCCGCACCGCCCGGAACTGACCGCGGGCCTCGCCGGAACCGTACGGCTGATCCAGACGCTCGCCGAGACCGAGACCGAGACCGAGACCGAGACCGAGACCGAGACCGAGACCGAGGCCGAGACCGAGACCGAGACCGAGACCGAGGCCGAGACCGAGACCGAGAGCGGGACCGAGACCGGGACCGGGCACGACCACGACCACGACCACGACCACGGGCACAAGGCCGAGTCGGGGGCCGGGACGGGCACCAGGCTGTGGTGCGTGACGCGCGGTGCGGCCGTCGCCGACCGGACCGCGACCGTCACCGACCCCGCCCAGGCCCAGGTCTGGGGCCTCGGCCGGGTCGCCGCCCTGGAGCACCCGCGGCAGTGGGGCGGGCTCGCCGATCTGCCCCCCGAGCCCGACGACACCGCGTACGACCGGCTCTGCGCCGTCGTCACCGGAGACACGGGTGAGGACCAGGTGGCGATCCGGCCCGCCGGCGTCCTCGGGCGGAGGCTGACCCGGGCCGCCGCCTCCACGACCGGTGGCTGGCAGCCCCGTGGAACGGTCCTCATCACCGGCGGCACCGGCGGGATCGGCGCGCACGTGGCCCGCCGGCTGGCCCGCAACGGGGCGGACCACCTGGTGCTCGTCAGCCGATCCGGCGCCGGGAGCCCCGAAGCCGCCTCTCTCGTGGCCGAGTTGGGATCGAAGGTGACGATCGCCGCGTGCGACGTGACCGACCGTCGCGCGGTCACCGACCTCGTCGCTCGCATGTCCGCCGACGGCCACACGATCCGCGCGGTGCTGCACGCCGCCGGGATCAGCCGCCACGCCTCCCTCGCGGACACCACACCGGACGAGATCGCGGACACCCTCGCCGCGAAGACCACCGGCGCCGCCGTACTGCACGAGGTGTTCGCCGGAACGGAACTGGACGCGTTCGTGCTCTTCTCGTCCATCGCGGGCGTCTGGGGCAGCGGCGGCCAGGCGGCGTACGCGGCGGCCAACGCCCACCTGGACGCCCTCGCCGAACACCGCCGGGCCCAGGGACTCCCGGCCACCTCCGTGGCGTGGGGTGCCTGGGCGGGCGTCGGCATGGCCACCGTCGGCGACGCCGCGGAGCAACTGCGCCGGCGCGGGATCACCGTGATGGACGCGGACCGCGCCGTCGTCGCCCTGCTCCAGGCCGTCGCCGGGGACGAGCCGCAGGTCACCGTCGCCGACGTGGACTGGGACCGGTTCGTCCCCCTCTTCACCGGCGCCCGTCCGAGCCCGCTCCTTGCCGAACTACCGGAAGCGACAAGGCAGTTCACCCGGGCGGACGACGACGAGCCCGTGCCCGTGACGGGCGAACTCGGCGGCCGGGTGGCCTCCCTGCCGGAGGCCGACGGCACGCGACTGCTGCTGGACCTCGTACGCGCCGAAGCCGCCGCGGTCCTCGGCCACGCCGACGCGGAGGAGGTCGACGCGGACCGCGCCTTCCGCAGCCTCGGCTTCGACTCGCTCACCTCGATCCAACTGCGCGACCGGCTGGCCGTAGCGACCGGTACGGCGCTGCCCGCGACCCTCGTGTTCGACCACCCCAATCCCGCCGTCCTCGCCGGGCATCTGCGCGACACGCTGCTGGGGCTGCGGACACGGCAGCCGCAGGACAGTCCGGTGCGATCCGCCGACAGCGACGACCCGATCGTCATCGTCGGGATGAGCTGCCGCTTCCCCGGCCGGGTGGAATCTCCGGAGGAGCTGTGGGACCTCGTCGCCTCCGGTGCCGACGCGATCTCGGGTTTCCCCGAGGACCGTGGCTGGGACCTGGACGCGCTGTACGACCCGGACCCCGAGCACAGCGGTACGTCCTACGCCCGCGAGGGCGGTTTCCTCGCCGACGCGGGCGAGTTCGACGCCGGCTTCTTCGGGATCAGTCCGCGTGAGGCGCTGGCGATGGACCCGCAGCAGCGGCTGCTCCTGGAGGTCACCTGGGAGGCGCTGGAACGCGCGCACATCGCCCCGGATTCGCTGCGCACCAGCCCCACCGGCGTGTTCATGGGCACCAGCGGGCAGGACTACATGTCCCTGCCGGGCGACGCGAGCAGCGAGGGCTACTTCCTCACCGGGAACGCGGCGAGCGTGGTCTCGGGCCGACTGGCGTACGTGTTCGGGCTGGAGGGCCCGGCGGTGACCGTGGACACGGCGTGCTCGTCGTCGCTGGTGGCGATGCACCTGGCGGCGCAGGCGCTGCGGGCCGGTGAGTGCTCGCTGGCGCTGGCCGGTGGTGTGACGGTGATGTCGACACCCGCCGCGTTCGTGGAGTTCAGCCGCCAGCGCGGTCTGGCCCCCGACGGCCGCTGCAAGCCGTTCGCGGCCGCGGCGGACGGCACGGGCTGGGCCGAGGGCGTCGGCGTACTGCTGCTGGAACGCCTGTCGGACGCTCGTCGCCAGGGCCATCGGGTGCTGGCCGTGGTGCGGGGTTCGGCGGTCAATCAGGACGGTGCCTCGAATGGCCTGACGGCGCCGAACGGTCCGTCGCAGCAGCGGGTGATCCGTCAGGCGTTGGCGAACGCCGGTCTGGGCGCAGGCGAGGTGGATGTCGTCGAGGCGCATGGCACGGGTACGACTTTGGGCGACCCGATCGAGGCGCAGGCGCTGCTGGCGACGTACGGGCAGGAGCGGCCGGAGGATCGCCCGCTCTGGCTGGGCTCGGTGAAGTCGAACATCGGGCACACGCAGGCCGCCGCGGGCGTGGCTGGTGTGATCAAGATGGTGATGGCGATGCGGCACGGACAGCTCCCCGGCACCCTGCACGTGGACGAGCCGTCGCCGCACGTCGACTGGTCCGCCGGTGACGTGCGACTGCTGACGGAGCCGGTGGTCTGGTCGGGTGGTGCTCGTCCGCGACGGGCGGGCGTGTCCTCGTTCGGGGTGAGCGGTACGAACGCGCACGTGATCCTGGAGGAGCCGCCTGCGGTGGAGGCCGTTGACCTCTCACCGGTCCAGGTGTTGGGTCCGGTGCCGTGGGTGGTGTCGGCGCGGGGGGCGGCGGGTCTGCGCGGTCAGGCGGCGCGGCTTGCGGAGTTCGTGCGTGGCCGTGGGGACGTGGATGTCGCGGGTGTGGCTGCGACCTTGCTGAATCGTGCGGTGTTGGAGGACCGTGCGGTGGTCGTGGGTGCGGATGTCGCGGAGCTGGTCCGGGGGCTTGATGCGCTGGCCGAGGGCGTCTCGTCTGAGGGGCTGGTGACGGGGTCGCCGGTGGTGGGGAAGACGGCGGTGTTGTTCACCGGGCAGGGGTCCCAGTTCGCGGGAATGGGCGCGCAGCTCTACGAGCGGTTCGCTTCGTTCGCCGGTGTGGTGGACGAAGTCTGTGCAGTCGCCGATGAGTTGTTGCCGGAGCCTCTGCGTCCGGTGTTGTTCGGTGAGGGCGGTCGGGGTGATCTGCTCGATCGGACGGTGTTTGCCCAGGTGGGGTTGGTGGCGCTGGAGGTGGGGCTCTGGCGGGTCCTGGCTGAGAGTGGTGTCCGGGCGGATGTGCTGGTGGGGCATTCGGTCGGTGAGATCAGTGCTGCTGTCGCCTCGGGTGTTCTGAGCTTGCGTGACGCGGTGCGGTTGGTTTGTGTGCGCGGCACGTTGATGCAGGGGCTCGCGGGTGACGGGGTGATGGTCTCGGTGGCCGCCCGCGTGGAGCAGGTCGAGGAGCGGATCGCTGGGCTCGCCGGTGTGTGGGTGGCCGCGGTGAACGCGCCGGAGTCGGTGGTGTTGGCCGGTGAGGCGGACGCGGTGCGCGGGGTGGTCGGGAAGCTGGATGCCGAGGGGGTGCGGACGCGGTGGCTGCCGGTGAGCCATGCTTTCCACACCCCTCTCATGGATCCGATGCTGGACGACTTCTCCGCCGCCCTCGCCGACCTCTCCTTCGGTCCTGCGGAGATCCCGATCGTCTCGACGGTGAGTGGGGACCTTGCCGACACAGACTTCGGTAGCGCCGAGTACTGGGTGGAGCACGTACGGAAGCCCGTGCGTTTCGCCGACGCGGTGGACACCGTCAGGGAGTTGGGCGCGCGAGTCTGGGCGGAGGTCGGCCCGCAGCCTGCCCTCTCCGCGGCCATGGCGGAGCGTGAGGGCGAGGCGGTGGCGAGCTTCATGCGGCGTGACCGTGACCAGGTCACCGGCCTGCTGACCGGTCTGGCCCGGCTTCACGTGCACGGTGTCGAGGTGGACTGGGACCGCTGGGTTCCTCCCACGCGAGAGCCGGTGGAGGTGCCGACGTACGCCTTCCAGCGCCGCCGCTACTGGGCGGCGGGTTCCGCGGGAGCCTCCCCGGGGTCGCTCAGCGGGGCGGGGCTGGCGGTCGCGGGTCACCGGCTGCTGGGCGCGCAGGTGTCGCTCGCCGACGGCGGTGTGGTGCTCACGGGCCGGCTGTCGGTCCCCACGCAGCCCTGGATCGCCGACCATGCCGTGTCCGGTGTGGTCGTGCTGCCGGGGACGGCGTTCGTCGACCTGGCGGTGCACGCCGGTCAGCAGGTGGACACCCCGCGGGTGCGGGAGCTGACTCTGCACGCGCCGCTGGTGCTGCCCGAGGACGGTCCGGGTGTGACGGTCCAGGTGGCGGTGGACGACCCCGACGAGCAAGGGCAGCGGACGGTCACCGTCCACTCCCGCCCGGACACCGGGGACGGTGACTGGACCCGGCACGCGACCGGCGCGCTCACCGCGGCCGAGCACGTCCCCGAGGCGGCCTGGGTCTGGCCGCCGGCGGCTGAGCCGGTCCCGGCGGAGGAGGTCTACGCGGGGCTGGCGGACGCCGGGTTCGACTACGGTCCGGTCTTCCAGGGGCTGAAGCAGGTCTGGGTGGACGGCGAGGACGTCTACGCCGAGGTCGTGCTGCCGGACGACCCTTCCGGCTTCGCGCTGCACCCGGCCCTGCTCGACGCCGCGCTGCACGCCCTCGCCGCCGCCGACGGCACGGGTGAGGGCGGGCTTCCGTTCGCGTTCACCGGCGTCACCGTGCATGCCACCGGTGCGCGGACGCTGCACGCCCGGCTGCGTCGCGGCGCCGACGGCGTCACCGTCGAGGCCGTCGACCCGACCGGACGCCCCGTCGTCACCGTCGATTCCCTCGCCTTCCGGCCGGTCGGCGAAGCGTCACTCGGTCCGGCGCGGGACGTCCCGCTGCGGATGCGCTGGGACCAGGTCGCCGTCGTCCCGGACGGGCTGCCGTCCGCTCCCGGGGACTACGCCCTGGTGTCGGCGGGCCACCACGCCGGCGTGGCGGACGTGGTGCGCGCCGTGGACGACGGCGCGACTCCTCCCGCCTGGGTGGTGCTGGACCTGCCGGACGGCGCCGCCGGGTCGGTGCCGGAGCGGGCTCACGCCGCGGCGGAGTGGCTGCTCCTCCAGGTACAGGGGTTCCTTGCCGCGCCCGCGCTCGCGGACGCCCGGATGTTGATCAGGACCACGGGCGCGGTCGTCACCGGCCCCGGCGACCGGAACGCGGACCCGGCCGTCGCGGCGGTCTGGGGCCTGGCGAGGTCGGCCGTCGCGGAGAACCCCGGCCGGATCCACCTGCTCGACACCGACACCGCCGACGTATCTGTCGGAGCTCTGCCGTCCGTGGTCCACGCAGCGGGACGTGAGCAAGTGGCCCTCCGCAAGGGCACGTTGCTGGCCCCGCGGCTGGTGCGGCTGGAGGACGACGTGCTGCCCGTCCCGGAGGGCGCGGACTGGCGGCTGGTTCCCGGTGGGCAGACGTTCGACGGGCTGCGCCTGGCCGCCGACCGGGCCGCTCCGGAAGCGCTCGCGCCGGGGCAGGTGCGGGTGGCGGTGCGCGCCGCCGGTCTGAACTTCCGCGACGTGATGGTCGCTCTCGGGATGTACCCGGGACGCGCCGCGCTGGGCGCGGAGGGCGCCGGCGTGGTGACCGAGGTGGGCCCGGACGTGACCTGGCCGGCCGTCGGCGACCGGGTGTTCGGCCTCATGCCGGAGTGCTTCGGGCCGAGCGCCGTGACGGACGCCCGGAGGCTCGCCGCCGTGCCGGAGGAGTGGTCGTTCACGGAGGCGGCCTCGGTGCCGATCGTGTTCCTGACCGCCTGGTACGCGCTGCGCGACCTGGCGGATCTGCGCCCCGGCGAACGGGTGCTGATCCACGCGGGCGCGGGCGGCGTGGGCATGGCGGCGATCCAGCTCGCACGGCACCTCGGCGCCGAGGTGTTCGCCACGGCCCACCCCGCCAAGTGGGGCACCCTGCGGGCGCTCGGCGTGGCCGAGGACCACATGGCCTCCTCCCGCGACCTCGGCTTCCGCGCCCGGTTCGCCGCGCGGACCGAGGGGCGCGGCGTCGATGTCGTACTGAACTCGCTGGCCGGTGAGTTCGTGGACGCCTCGCTCGCACTGCTGCCGCGCGGCGGACGGTTCGTCGAGATGGGCAAGACCGACGTCCGTACCGGGGACGAGGTCCCGGCCGGGGTGACGTACCGGACGTTCGACCTGGCCGACCCGGAGCCGGAACGCATCGGCGCCATGCTGTCGGAGATCCTCGCCCTGCTCCGGCGGGGCGCGCTGGACCTGCTGCCGATCACGACCTGGGACGTCCGCGAGGCCCCGGCCGCGTTCCGCCACCTCGGCCAGGCCAAGCACACCGGCAAACTGGTCCTGACCGTTCCCGCGCCGCTCGACCCGGCGGGCACCGTGCTCGTCACCGGCGGCACCGGCACCCTCGGGGCGCTCCTGGCCCGGCACCTGGTCGCCGAGTACGGCGTACGGCACCTGCTGCTGACCGGCCGCCGGGGACCGGCGGCGCCGGGGGCCCGTGAACTGGTCGACGAGCTGCGACGGTCGGGCGCCGAAGCACGCGTCGTGGCCTGCGACATGTCGCGCCGGGCCGAGGTCGCCGCCCTCCTCGACGGCGTCGACCCGGACCACCCGCTGACCGGTGTGCTGCACGCCGCCGGGGTGACCGACGACGCGGTCATCGGGTCGCTCACCCCGCAGCGGCTCGCCGCGGTGCTCGCCGCCAAGGCGGACTCGGCCTGGCACCTGCACGAGCTGACCCGCGGCGCCGACCTGGCGATGTTCACCCTGTTCTCCTCGGCCGCGGGCGTTCTCGGCGCACCCGGCCAGGGCAACTACGCCGCCGCGAACACGTTCCTCGACGCGCTCGCCGAACACCGCCGCGCCCGTGGCCTGCCCGCGCAGTCGCACTCCTGGGGCCTGTGGGCCCGGCGCAGCGGGATCAGCGGGCACCTCACCGAGGGCGATCTGGCACGTATCACCGCCTCCGGAATGGTGCCGCTGAGCACCGAGGCCGGCCTGCGCCTGTGGGACCGGGCCGGAGAACGGGCGGACCGGCCCCATCTGGTGCTGCTCCGACTGGACCCGAGGCGCCGCCCCACCCATCCGCTGCTGGCCGGACCGGCCGCACCCGAGCGCATCCCCAGGGCGCGCGGCGCGGCGGCCGTCGGACCCGCCGAGGCCCGCGGCCGGCTGGCCGCGCTGCCGGACGACGAGCGGCGCCGGGTGCTCCTCGGCCTGGTCCGCGAGCACGCCGCCGCCGCCCTGGGGCACGCCTCCGGGGAGACGGTGGAGGACGAACGCGCCTTCAAGGACCTGGGGTTCGACTCGCTGACCGGCATCGAGCTGCGCAACCGGCTCAACGCCGCCACCGGGGTGTCGCTGCGGCCCACCCTGGTCTTCGACCACCCCACACCGCGGCTGCTCGCCGAGCACCTCGACCGGCAGGTCACCGCCGGGAGGGCGGCACCCGCCACCGGTGGCGCGGACGCGTCCGAGGACGACCTCACCGAGGCCGACTTCCGCCGGATGCTGGCCGCCATCCCGTTCCGGACCCTCCGCGAGGCCGGTCTCACCGGCCCGCTGCTGCGGCTCGCCCGCGGCGACGACCGTCCGCCGTCCGGGCCGCGGCAGCGGCCGGCGGAGATCGACGCCATGGATGCCGACGATCTGGTCCGCATCGCCCTCGACACGTTCGAAGACTGACGCTTCCAGGAGTGACGACCATGCAATCCTCGGCCGATCAGCTCGTCCAGGCGCTGCGCGCGGCGCTGAAGGACAACGAC
Source organism: Streptomyces sp. NPDC018947 (assembly GCF_044390505.1). Classification (NCBI taxonomy): domain Bacteria; kingdom Bacillati; phylum Actinomycetota; class Actinomycetes; order Kitasatosporales; family Streptomycetaceae; genus Streptomyces; species Streptomyces sp. NPDC018947. The sequence goes on along the minus strand of NZ_JBIRZD010000021.1, from coordinate 5,687 downwards.
CGGCTCCGGCGAGAGCACCGCGAACTGGCCCGGGCCGCGCGGGAACCGATCGCCGTCGTCGGCATGGCCTGCCGCTACCCGGGAGGCGTGACGTCACCCGAGGAGCTGTGGCAGCTCGTCGCGCGGGGCGGTGACGCGATCACCCCGTTCCCGCGCGACCGGGGCTGGAACCTCGACGAGCTGCACGGCGCCGACGCCGACGATTCCGGCACCTCCTACGTCCAGCGCGGCGGATTCCTGCACGACGCCGCCGAATTCGACGCCGAGTTCTTCGGGATCAGCCCGCGCGAGGCGCTGGCGATGGACCCGCAGCAGCGGCTGCTGCTGGAGACGAGCTGGGAGGCCGTCGAACGCGCGGGCATCGACCCCGCGACGCTGCGCGGCGGCAGGGTCGGCGTCTTCTCCGGGCTGATGGGCCAGGGGTACGCCTGGCGCCTGCCGGACATCCCGCCGGAGGTCGAGGGGTACATCGGCACGGGCAACACCGCGAGCGTCGCCTCCGGCCGGGTCGCGTACGCGCTCGGCCTCGAAGGCCCCGCCATCACCATCGACACCGCCTGCTCCTCCTCGCTGGTGGCCGTGCACCTGGCCGCGCACGCCCTGCGCCGCGGGGAGTGCTCCATGGCGCTGGCCGGCGGGGTCACCGTGATGTCCACCCCGGACACCTTCGTGGAGTTCTCCCGCCAGCGCGGCCTGGCCCCGGACGGCCGCTGCAAGGCGTTCTCCGCCGACGCCGACGGCACCGGCTGGGGCGAGGGCGTCGGCGTCCTGCTGCTGGAGAAACTGTCGGACGCCCGGCGCGAAGGGCACCCCGTCCTGGCGGTCGTCCGGGGCAGCGCGGTCAACCAGGACGGCGCCAGCAACGGACTGACCGCCCCCAGCGGCCCCGCCCAGGAGGCGGTGATCCGCGAGGCGCTGACGTCGACCGGGCTCACCGCCGCCGACGTGGACGCGGTGGAGGCGCACGGCACCGGCACCCGGCTCGGCGACCTCATCGAGGCGCAGTCGCTGCTGGCCACCTACGGCACCGGCCGACCGGCGGGCGACCCCGTACGGATCGGTTCGCTCAAGTCGAACATCGGACACACCCAGGCCGCGGCCGGGGTCGGCGGCATGATCAAGATGATCACGGCGATGCGGCACCGGACCCTGCCGCCCACCCTGCACGCCCAGACGGCCACCACAGCGATCGACTGGTCGTCGGGCACCATGGCCCTGCTCACCGAGCGACTGCCCTGGCCGGAACGCGACCGCCCGGCCCGCGCCGCCGTCTCCTCGTTCGGGGTCAGCGGCACCAACGCCCACGTCATCCTCGAGGCGCCGGACACCCCCGACGGGACCCCGCCGGCCGACGGCGCCGGATCCGTCGTCGCCGCCGCGGCGTCGACCGCCGCGCCCCGGCCGTGGCTGCTGGCCGCCCGGACCCCCGCCGCACTGCGCGGACAGGCCCAGCGGCTCCACGACCTCGTCTCCGCCCGCCCCGAACTGCGCGACGCCGACATCGAACTCTCCCTGCGCACCGGCCGCACCCCGTTCGACCACCGCGCCGTGATCACCGGCGACGACCGCGGAACCCGTGCCCGCGCGCTGGCCGCGCTCGCCCGCGACGAGCGCTCCCCGCACGCCGTGACCGGCCGGGCCGTCCGCGGCGACGCCGTCTTCGTCTTCCCCGGCCAGGGCTCCCAGTGGATCGGCATGGGCCTCGACCTGTACGACACCCACCCGGCCTTCGCCGAGCACCTGCGGGCGTGCGCCGAGGCGCTGGCCCCGCACGTCGACTGGTCGCTGCTGCCGGTGCTGCGCGGCGAACCCGGCGCACCCCCACTGGACCGCGTCGACGTCGTCCAGCCCGCCCTGTTCGCGGTGATGGTGTCGCTGGCACACCTGTGGCGCTCCCTGGGCGTACGGCCGGCCGCCGTCATCGGCCACAGCCAGGGTGAGATCGCCGCGGCCCACGTGGCCGGCGCCCTCTCCCTGGACGACGCCGCCCGCATCGTCGCGCTGCGCAGCCGGGCGCTGCGCGGCCTGTCCGGCCGGGGCGCGATGGCCGCCGTCTCCATGCCCGCCGACGAGGCCGCCCGGCGTATCGGGAACACCGACGGCGACCTGTCCGTCGCGGCCGTCAACGGACCCGCCTCCACGGTCGTCGCCGGCGCCCCCGACGCCGTCGACGGCTTCCTCCACCAGGCCGCCGCGGAAGGCTTCCAGACCCGCCGCCTGCCCGTCGACTACGCCTCCCACTCCGCGCAGATGGAGGAGATCCGGCAGGACCTCCTCGACACCCTCGCCGACGTCACCGCCCGCACGGGCGACACCCCGTTCTACTCCACGGTCACCGCGGACGTGATGGACACCGCCGGACTGGACGCCGCCTACTGGTACCGCAACCTGCGGCAGACCGTGCGCTTCGAGGAGGCCGTCCGCCTGCTCCTCGACCACGACCACCGCCAGTTCGTCGAGTGCAGCCCGCACCCGGCCCTGCTCGCCGCCCTGGCCGACACGGCCGCCGCGGCCGAGGTGCCCGCAGCGGCCGTCGGCTCGCTGCGCCGCGACGACGGCGGCCGGAGCCGCTTCCTCACCAGCCTGGCCGAGGCCCACGCGCACGGCGTACCGGTGGACTGGTCCGCCCTGCCCGGACCCGACGGCGCCTGGATCGAACTGCCGACCTACGCTTTCGAGCGCCGACGCCACTGGCTCACCCCGACACCGGGCAGCGGCCACGGGCTCGACGCGGCGGGACTGCACAGCGCCGAACACCCGCTGCTCGGCGCGGCCGTGACCGTCGCCGGCGCCGACGGACTGCTCCTGACCGGACGGCTCGCCCTGGACTCGCACCCCTGGCTCGCCGACCACCGCGTCCTCGACGCGGTACTGGTGCCGGGAACCGCCCTGCTGGAGGTGGCGACCCACGCCGCCCGGCTCACCGGCGCCGACGGCGTCGCCGAACTCACCCTGGAATCACCGCTGATCGTCCCCGACGAGGGCGCGGTCGAGGTGCAGGTCCTCGTGGCACAGCCGGACGACGGCGGCTGGCGCCCGCTGACCATCCACTCCCGCACCGCGAAAGCCCCGGACGACGCGCCCTGGCACCGCCACGCCCGCGGCTTCCTCACCACCGGAACCGACGCGCCCGAGCCCCCAGCGCCGTCCGACGCCTGGCCGCCCCCCGGAGCGACCCCCGTCCCCACCGACGGCCTCTACACACGCCTGGCCGACGCCGACCTCCACTACGGCGACGCCTTCCGCGGGCTGCGCGCGGCCTGGCGGCACGGCCAGGACCTCTTCGCCGAGGTGCGGCTGCCCGCCGGGCACGAGACGGACGCCGCCCGCTTCGGCCTGCACCCCGCGCTGCTCGACAGCGCCCTGCACGCCCTCGGACTCGCCCCCTCCGCGGAGGAGGGCAACGACGGCGGACGGCTGCCGTTCTCCTGGGGCGACGTCCGACTGCACCGGCCGGGCACCGACCGGCTGCGCGTGCGGATCTCCCAGGACGAGGAGACGGACACCGTCTCCCTGCACGCCACCGACACGACCGGCGCGCCGGTCCTCACGGCCGGCTCCCTCGTGCTGCGCCCCGTCTCGCCGGAACTGATCCGCACCGCCAGGGAGTCCCGCACCGGGGACGGACTGCTGTGCCGCGTCGAATGGCCCGTACGCCCCCGCCCGACGGCGCCCACCCCCGGCCGGACGGTCGTACTCGGCGACGACCTCCCCGGCTGGCCCACCGCCGACCGGCTGCCCCCGCTCCCCGGCCCCGAGGAACAGCGACCCCTGTGGGACATGCTGCCCGACCCCGCGCCGACGGACGTCGTCCTGCTGTGCGCCACCGGGCCGACGGAGCCGGACGGCGACGCCGCCGAGACCGCCCGCGCGGCCGTCGTCCGCGCGCTGCGCCTGGTCCAGGACTGGATCGGCGACGAGCGGCTCGCGGAATCCCGGCTGGTCCTGGTCACCCGAGGCGCCGTCGAGGTGCTGCCGGGCGAGGGCGTCACCGACCTGGCGCACGCCGCGGTGTGGGGCCTGGTGCGGTCCGCCCAGTCCGAACACCCCGGCCGGTTCGTCCTGTTGGACGTCGACGACACCGACCTCGCCTCAGACCTGCTGCGCGCGGCCCTCGCCACCGGCGACGACCAAATCGCCGTGCGCGGCGGCTCCCTGCACACCCCCGCCCTCGTCCCCGTCCCGGCCGCCCCCGCCGAACAGCGCCCGACCGATCCGGACGGGACGGTGCTGGTGACCGGTGGCACGGGTGTGCTGGGTGGGTTGGTGGCCGAGTGGCTGGTGTCGGTGTGTGGTGTGCGGCATCTGGTTCTGGTGGGCCGTCGTGGTCTCGCGGGCCTCGTCGGCCCGGCGGTGGAGCGTGTGGAGCGGTTGAGGGGGCTGGGTGCCGAGGTCCGGGTGGTGGCGGCGGATGTGTCGTCCCGGGCCGGTGCGGAGAAGGCGCTCGCCGCCGTCGGGGCAGGTCACCCGTTGACGGGTGTGGTGCACGCGGCCGGAGTGGTGGACGACGGCGTGGTGGGCTCCCTCTCGCCGGAGCAGGTCGGCACGGTGATGGAGGGCAAGGCGGGCGGCGCGTGGTGGCTGCACCTTCTGACGCGGCACACGGAGTTGTCGTTCTTCCTGGTGTTCTCGTCGGTGGCCGGTGTCATGGGCTCCCCGGGCCAGGCGAACTACGCGGCGGCGAACGGGTTCGTCGACGCGCTGATGCAGGCGCGACGGGCGCGTGGACTCGTGGGCCAGTCGGTGGCGTGGGGCCTGTGGGACGTCACCGAGGGGCTGGCCGGCGGACTGAGCGAGCGCGACGTGGCCCGCATGTCCCGCGGCGGGATCACCGGACTGTCCGCCGACGAGGGACTCGGACTCCTGGCGACCGCGTGGAACCTGCCGGATTCCCTGCTCGTGGCGGCGCGCTGGGACATGAGGGTCTGGCGCGATGCCCGGTTCGTGCCGCCGATGCTGCGCGGACTGGTACGCGGCGGACGTGGACAGACCCGCACCCGTCCCCAGGCCGCCGGCGGCCTGGTGGAACGGCTGACCGGCCTGTCGGAAGCCCAGAGGACCAAGGCCGTGGTGGAGGCAGTACGCGCCGAGGTGGCGTCTGTTCTCGGTTTTGGTTCTGTGGGGGATGTGCCGGTGGGGTCGGCGTTTCGGGAGATGGGTTTTGATTCGCTGACGGCGGTGGAGTTGCGTAATCGGCTGGGTGTGTTGTTGGGGGTGCGGCTTTCGGCGACGGTGGTTTTCGATTATCCGTCGGTGGGTGTGCTGGCCGAGTATGTGTGCGGTTTGCTGGGTGCGGGTGTTGAGGGGGATGTGGGTGGGGGTGTTGACCGGGTTGGTGTCGGTGTCGGTGCCGGGGTTTCGGTTGCTGATGCGGGTGATCCGGTGGTGATTGTGGGGGTGGGTTGCCGTTATCCGGGTGGGGTGGTCTCGGGTGAGGGTTTGTGGGATTTGGTGGTGTCGGGTGGGGACGCGGTGGGTGGTTTCCCGGTGGATCGTGGCTGGGATGTCTCGGTGTTGGAGGGGGTGGGGGATGTTGTGCCGGTGGGGGGTGGGTTTGTTCATGGTGCGGCGTTGTTCGATGCGGGGTTTTTCGGGATCAGTCCGCGTGAGGCGTTGGCGATGGATCCGCAGCAGCGGTTGTTGTTGGAGGTGGTGTGGGAGGCGTTGGAGGATGCGGGGGTTGATGC
>NZ_JBIRZD010000020.1:0-141341 GCF_044390505.1 Streptomyces sp. NPDC018947 | reverse complement strand
GCGCGTTCGGTGGTCTTGTGGGTCGGGGCCGGGTCGGGGGGTGTCCGTCCTCGGAACGGCGCGGAATCGGTTGGCCGAGATGTGCCGGCGTTGACGCGCCAACCGCTGCGGGCGGACACCCCCCGACCCGTCCCCTTCCCGCCGTACGCGGCTGGCCGCCGTCCCGCCCCCGGCTCACGCCGTTCCGCCGCGCCGTCCTAGCTGCGCGCTCGCGCACACGCCGGGCGACCAGGCAACGCCGGACCAGCGGGGCCGCCCCCGCACACGCCGGGCCGGGGCACGCCCCTTACTCGGGCCCCGCATCCTCCTTCGGCACCGGCGGAGCCGTGGGGCGGAGCTTCAGCCAGGCCAGGAAGAACACCCCGAGGGCCAGCATCCCCACCCCGGTCCACAAGTTGATGTTCACCCCCTGCGCCTTGTCGATCTCCTCGTCGGACGCCACGAAGCCCGCGATCGTCACGATGACGCCGTAGACGACGAACAGCCCCCCGATGATCCGCCGGATGTCGAACAGCCGCGCGGCCGTGGCGGACTTGGTCTCCAGCTCGGAGACCTCCTCCTGGACGTTCTTGTCGGAGTAGGAATCGGACATGCTCTCTCCATCCTCCCGCGTCACAACGAGAACGGGATGTAGCAGGCGGCGGCCAGCACGACCGCGCCCCAGCCCAGCAGCGCCGGCTTGCGGTACCACGCGTCGTCGCCCTTGGCGGGCGGCTCGGCCATGCCGGGGGAACGGGTGCCGTAGACCAGGCCCTGGAGGTCCTCCGCGGGCTTGGGCTCGGTGAACAGGGTCACGGCGACCATGACGACGGCCCCGGCGACGAAGCCGGCGATCGCCGAGACGAAGTTGGCGCCCTGGTCGGAGGGGATGTCGATGATGCCCTGCTTGTAGATCCAGAAGTAGTTCAGCATCGCGGTCACCGTGCCGGCGAGCAGGCCCCAGAAGCCCGACTTCATCGACGCGCGCTTCCAGAACATGCCGATGATGAAGACCACGAACATCGGCACGTTGAAGAAGGAGAACAGCGTCTGGAGGTAGCTCATGATGTTGGAGAACGACGACGCCAGGAACGCCGTGCCGATCGACGCCAGGACGCCGATCGCCGTGATCAGGCGGCCGAAGCGGACGTAGTAGGAGTCCTCGCGGTCCTTCACCACGTACTTCGCCCAGATGTCGGTGGTGAACACCGTGTTGAAGGAGGAGACGTTGGCCGCCATGCCCGCCATGAACGCGGCGAGCAGGCCGGTCACCGCGATGCCCAGGACGCCGTTGGGCAGCAACTGCTGCATCAGGTAGGGGATCGCGTCGTTGTACTGGAGGTCCGATCCGGGCGTGCCGATCTTCGGGACGAGGACCGCGGCGACCAGGCCCGGGATCATCACCAGGAAGACGATGAAGATCTTCGGGAACGCGGCGATCAGCGGCGTGCGCTGGGCCGCGGAGAGGTTCTTCGCCGACAGGGCGCGCTGCACCTCGGCGAAGTTCGTCGTCCAGTAGCCGAAGGAGAGCACGAAGCCGAGGCCCAGCACGATGGTCAGCCAGTTGGCGCCGAGCGGGTTGGCGTTGCCGATGCCGGTGCCGCCCCAGGACGTCACGAAGTCCGCGCCGTGGGACCGGGTCAGGGAGTCCGACAGGCCGTCCCAGCCGCCGACCTTGCGCAGGCCGAGGACGGTGATCGGGATGAGCGCCGCGAGGATCACGAAGAACTGCAGGACCTCGTTGTAGATCGCCGAGGAGAGGCCGCCCAGGGTGATGTACGCGAGGACGAAGAAGCCCGCGACCACGATGGCCACCCACTCCGGCCAGCCGAGCAGCGCCTCCACGACGATGGCGAGGGCGTAGAGGTTCACACCGGCGATCAGAACGGCCGCGAAGGCGAACAGGATCGAACTCAGCAGATGTGCCGCTCTGTCGAAGCGCAGCAACAGGAATTCGGGCACCGACCGGACCTTGGAACCGTAGTAGAACGGCATCATCACCAGGCCGAGGAAGACCATCGCCGGGATGGCGCCGATCCAGTACCAGTGGGTGGTGTAGACGCCGTACTGGGCGCTGTTGGCCGCCATGCCGAGGATCTCGGTGGCGCCCAGGTTGGCGGCGATGAACGCGAGACCGGTGACCCAGGCGGGCAGTGAGCGGCCCGACAGGAAGAAGTCCAGGCTGGTCCTGACCGAGCGGCGGGCGGCGAAGCCGATGCCGAGGACCACGGCGAAGTAGATCCCGAGGATCGTGTAGTCGAGCCAGTTGGTGGGGAGTCTGAGCTCCGCGGCCAGCAGTGTGGGGGTGTGCATACGAACTCGCTTCGTCGCGTGAACTGATCCGGTGCGGAACCTAAGCCTCCGCGTTCAGGGATTGAACACTCTCCTTGTAGTTCTTTGTTGGATTGTGATGTTCCATGTGGGGGGAGAGTGTGGTCTGTTATGTTTGATTGTGTTGGGTGATTGGGTGTGGGCGTAGAGGAGAGCGGCAGTGAAGAGGACCTCGACCCGGCTGGCCGACGGTCGTGAGCTCGTCTACTACGACCTGCGCGACGACACCGTGCGGGACGCCGTGGACCGCCGCCCGCTGGAGCGGACCGTCACCAGTTCCGAGATCCGCCGCGACCCGCTGCTCGGCGACGCGGTCGCCGTCGCCTCGCACCGCCAGGGCCGCACCTATCACCCGCCCGCCGACGAATGCCCCCTGTGTCCCTCGCGGGACGGCCGGCTGAGCGAGATCCCCGACTCCTCGTACGACGTGGTGGTCTTCGAGAACCGCTTCCCCTCGCTGGCCGGCGACTCCGGCCGCTGCGAGGTCGTCTGCTTCACCCCCGACCACCACGCCTCCTTCGCCGACCTCGGCGAGGAGCAGGCCGGGCTCGTCCTCGACGCCTGGACGGACCGCACCTCGGAGCTGTCCCATCTGCCCTCCGTCGAGCAGGTGTTCTGTTTCGAGAACCGCGGCACCGAGATCGGTGTGACGCTGGGCCACCCGCACGGGCAGATCTACGCCTACCCCTTCACCACGCCCCGCACCGCCCTGATGCTCCGTTCGCTCGCCGCCCACAAGGAGGCGACCGGCGGGGAGAACCTGTTCGACGCGGTCGTGGAGCGGGAACGGGCCGGCGAGCGGGTCGTCCTGGAGGGTGAGCACTGGGTGGCCTTCGTGCCGTACGCGGCGCACTGGCCGTACGAGGTGCACCTCTACCCCAAGCGGCGCGTGCCCGACCTGCTCGGCCTCGACGAGGCGGCGCGCGCCGAGTTCCCCCGGGTCTACCTGGAGCTGCTGAGGCGCTTCGACCGCCTGTTCGGGGAGGGGGAACCGCCCACGCCGTACATCGCCGCCTGGCACCAGGCACCGTTCGGCACGCTCCCCGGTCCGGACGGTGTCACGCGTGACGACTTCGCCCTTCACCTGGAGCTTTTCACGATTCGCCGTACGTCCGGCAAGCTGAAGTTCCTCGCGGGCTCCGAGTCCGGCATGAACGTGTTCATCAACGACGTGCCTCCGGAGCGCGCGGCCGGACGACTGCGAGAGGTAGCGAGTTCATGAGCGGTAAGTACCTGGTGACGGGCGGTGCGGGCTATGTCGGCGGCGTGGTCGCCCAGCATCTGCTGGAGGCGGGACACGAGGTCACCGTGCTCGACAATCTCTCCACGGGTTTCCGGGAGGGCGTCCCGGCGGGCGCGACGTTCGTCGAGGGCGACATCCGTGACGCCGCCAAGTGGCTGGACCCGTCCTTCGACGGAGTCCTCCACTTCGCCGCGTTCTCGCAGGTCGGCGAGTCCGTCGTGAAGCCCGAGAAGTACTGGGACAACAACGTCGGCGGCACCATGGCCCTGCTGGCGGCGATGCGCGAGGCGGGGGTGCGCCGGCTGGTCTTCTCCTCCACCGCCGCCACCTACGGCGAGCCCGAGCAGGTGCCGATCGTCGAGACCGCGCCGACCCGGCCCACCAATCCCTACGGCGCCTCCAAGCTCGCCGTCGACCACATGATCACCGGCGAGGCGGCGGCCCACGGCCTGGGCGCTGTCTCGCTGCGCTACTTCAACGTCGCGGGCGCGTACGGGGCGCACGGCGAGCGCCACGACCCCGAGTCCCACCTGATCCCGCTGGTGCTCCAGGTCGCGCAGGGCAGGCGCGAGGCGATCTCCGTCTACGGCGACGACTACCCGACGCCGGACGGCACCTGCGTACGCGACTACATCCACGTCGCCGACCTGGCCGACGCCCACCTGCTCGCCCTCGACGCGGCCGTCCCCGGCGAGCACCTGATCTGCAACCTGGGCAACGGCAACGGCTTCTCGGTCCGCGAGGTCATCGAGACCGTCCGCCGGGTCACCGGCCACCCGATCCCCGAGGTCGTGGCCCCCCGCCGGGGCGGCGACCCGGCCACCCTGGTCGCGTCGGCCGACACCGCCCGCGAGAAGCTGGGCTGGAACCCGACCCGCGCCGACCTCGCGGGGATCGTCGCGGACGCCTGGGAGTTCGCCCGGCGCAACGCCGAGTAGACAAGCGGAACGTGGACGGATACGGAAGGGCGAGGGGTCAGGCATGAGCGAGGCTGTCGCGCGGGCGGTCGGCGAACGGTTCCGGGAGCTGTACGGCGCGGACCCGCACGGGGTGTGGGCGGCGCCGGGCCGGGTCAACCTCATCGGCGAGCACACCGACTACAACGACGGCTTCGTCATGCCCTTCGCCCTGCCGCACACCGCGGTCGCCGCGGTCTCCCGGCGCGACGACGGCGTCCTGCGCCTGCACTCGGCGGACATCGGGCAGGGCGTCACCGAGCTGCGCGTCGCCGACCTCGCCCCCGGGACGGACACGTCCTGGACGGCGTACCCGGCGGGCGTGGTGTGGGCGCTGCGGGAGGCCGGTCACGAGATCACCGGCGCCGACGTCCACCTGGCCTCGACGGTCCCGTCGGGCGCGGGGCTGTCCTCGTCGGCGGCCCTGGAGGTCGTCGTCGCCCTGGCGCTGAACGACCTCCACGACCTCGGTCTGGGCGGCCGGCGGCTCGCCCGCCTGTGCCAGCGCGCGGAGAACGTCTACGTCGGCGCGCCGGTCGGCATCATGGACCAGACCGCGTCCGCGTGCTGCGAGGCCGGGCACGCCCTGTTCCTCGACACCCGCGACCTCTCCCAGCGCCGCATCCCCTTCGACCTCGCCGCCGAGGGCATGCGGCTGCTCGTCGTCGACACCCGCGTCGAGCACTCCCACAGCGAGGGCGAGTACGGCAGGCGCCGGGCCGGCTGCGAGAAGGGCGCGGCCCTGCTGGGCGTCGACGCGCTGCGGGACGTCCCGTACGAGGAACTGGACGCGGCGCTGGAGCGGCTGGGCGACGAGGACGAGGTGCGCCGCCTGGTCCGCCACGTGGTGACCGAGGACCGGCGCGTGGAGCGGGTGGTGTCGCTGCTGGAGTCCGGTGACCTCCGCGCCATCGGCCCGGTCCTCGTCGAGGGCCACGTCTCCCTGCGGGACGACTTCCGCGTCTCCTGCCCCGAACTGGACCTCGTCGTCGACACGGCGACGGGCGCCGGGGCCCTCGGGGCGCGGATGACCGGCGGCGGCTTCGGCGGCTCGGCGATCGTCCTGGCCGAGGCCGGTGACGTGGAGGCGATCACCAAGGCGGTCCAGGAGGCGTTCGCGGCGGCGGGCCTCCGCGCCCCCCGGGTGTTCGAGGCGGTGCCCTCGGCGGGCGCGCGGCGCCTCACGCCAGCCGTTTGACCAGCGTGTACTCCGTGATCCCCGGCGGATAGTCGGGGATCACGCACACCACCTCGTACCCCCGCCCGCGGTAGAACCCCGGCGCCTGGAAGTCCCACGTCTCCACGCGTGCCGCGGCGCACCCCCGCTCCTCGCGCGCGGCCCGTTCCGCCTCCTCCAGCAGCGCCGTGCCGAGCCCCGCTCCCCGGTGCCGCCCGTCCACCCACAGGTACGTCACGTGCAGCCACGTCGCCCAGGTGTGCCCGACGAGACCGCCCGCGAGGCCGCCGCCCCCGTCCAGGACCCAGACGTGCAGGGGGAACGCACGTTCGTGGGGGGTGCCGCGCAGGGAGCGCAGGACCGCGGAGGCGGCCGTGTTCGTCTCCTTCAGGCGGGCGCGCAGCAGATCCCGCCGTGCCTTGTCCACTTCTGTCACCAGACGGAACATGCGGCTCACCATAAACGCGCCCGGCTGTCAGTTCCGCAAACGGCCTTCCGCTCCCGGCACCCGCCCGTACTCTGAAGGACAGCACCGGTGGGGGCCGGTGCCGATCAGGGGGCGAGAGGGCCGGGTACGGCACCCGGGGCGGGGGTAGCGGTTACTGCACGGCGGCGACCGTGCGGCTGCGGCGACCCGTCCCCCGGTACCGCACGCGAGGACGTTCCAGGACGGACACGGGGGCGCGGGGCTCCGTGCCCGCGCCGGTGCCGCCTTTTGACGACGGACATCCCCTGCTCCTCGGGAGCTTGGGGAAGGGGGTTTCGTGGTGCGTATCCGAGTGCTGGTCGTGGACGACCACCGCATCTTCGCCGAGTCGCTCGCCGCCGCCCTGGCCGCCGAGCCGGACGTCGAGGTGTCCGCCGCCGGAAGCGGCCCGGCCGCGCTGCGCTGCCTGGAGCGGGCCGCGTCCGAGGGACGGCGGTACGACGTGCTGCTCGTCGACGCCGACCTGGGCGCACACGTGCCCGGCGCCCGGCCGGCCGTGCCCGTGCGGGAGGGCGACGCGGACGGGCTGGTGGACGGCATCTCACTGGTCGCCGGGGTGCGCTCGGCACAGCCCGGGGTGCGGATCGTCGTCCTCGCCGAGAAGGACGACCCCCGGCGGGCGGCCCTGGCGCTGGCGGCCGGTGCCTGCGGGTGGGTGGCGAAGGACTGCTCGCTGTCGCGGCTGCTCAGCGTCGTCCGGGGGGTGCTGCGCGACGAGACGCATCTGCCGCCCGCCCTGCTCACCGGCGTGCTGCGCGAGCTGACCGCCGCCCGCAAGCACCGCACGGAGAGCGAACGGCTGGTGGAGTCGCTGACCCCGCGGGAGCGGGAGGTGCTGCGCTGCATGGTCGCCGGGCTGGGCCGCAAGGCCGTCGCCGAGCGGCTGTACCTGTCCCCGCACACGGTGCGGACCCACATGCAGAACGTGCTGGGCAAGCTCGGCGTCCACTCCACGCTCGCCGCGGTGGCGCTCGCCCGGCGGGCCGGGGTGGGCCCCGTCGACCTGTCAGCCGGGGATGTTGTCGAACGGGGCGGTCAGCCGGCGTAGCAGCGCGGCCAGCTCACCGCGCTGGGCGCGGGACAGCTCGGCCAGGATCGCGCGCTCCTGGTCCAGCAGCCCGGACAGGGCCTGATCGGCGCGGTCCCGGCCCTCCTCGGTGAGCCGGACCAGCACGCCGCGCCGGTCGCTGGGGTCGGGCAGGCGCTCGACCAGGCCCTTCTTGGCGAGGCGGTCGATGCGGTTGGTCATCGTGCCCGAGGTGACCAGCGTCTGGGTGAGGAGCTGCCCCGGCGAGAGCTGGTACGGGGTGCCCGCCCGGCGCAGTGCCGTCAGGACGTCGAACTCCCAGGGTTCGAGCTGATGCTCGGAGAAGGCCAGCCGGCGTGCGCGGTCCAGGTGCCGGGCGAGCCTGCTCACCCGGCTCAGCACCTCGAGTGGTTCCACGTCGAGGTCCGGGCGCTCCCGGCGCCACGCTGCGACCAGCCGATCGACCTCGTCCTCCATGACGATCAGTGTAGTGGTTGTGTCGACATGAAGTCTCTTGATGTCGACTCTCTTGACGTCGAGAGAGTCCGGGCGTGAGGCTGGGTATCCGTCCCCTACGGCCGCCCCCTGGAGGCACCATGTCCGCGCCCGCCTGGGATCCCGCCCAGTACCTGCGTCACGCAGGCCACCGCGCCCGCCCCTTCGCCGACCTCCTCGCCAGGATCCCCGAGCTGCCCACACCACGCCCCCGCATCGCCGACCTCGGCTGCGGACCCGGCAACGTCACCACCCTGCTCACCGCCCGCTGGCCCACCGCCCGCGTCACCGGCCACGACAACTCCGCCGAGATGCTGGACCGCGCCCGGGAGCACGCCGGGCCCACCGCGAAAGGCGGCCACCTCGGCTTCGCCCGCACCGACGCCCGCACCTGGACCCCCGCCGAACCGCACGACCTGATCATCAGCAACGCCACCCTCCAGTGGGTCCCCGGCCACACCGAGCGGTTCGCCGACTGGATCGCCGCCCTGCGACCCGGAGGCACCTTCGCCTTCCAGGTGCCCGGCAACTTCGACGCCCCCAGCCACCGCCTGATGCGCGACCTCGCCGGCAGCCCCCGGTGGCGCGGACGCCTCGCCGGCACCCTGCGCCACGACGCCGTCCACACCCCGAGCGCCTATCTGGAGCGGCTGACCGGCCTCGGCTGCGCGGCGGACGTCTGGGAGACGACGTACCTCCACCTGCTGGCCGGAGAGGACGCCGTCCTGGACTGGGTCACGGGCACGGGCCTGCGCCCCGTCCTCACCGCCCTCGCCGACGACCCCGAGGCCCGGGACGCCTTCGTCGACGAGTACCGGACCGCCCTGCGCGAGGCCTACCCGCCCGGCCCGCACGGCACCCCGTTCCCCTTCCGCCGCGTCTTCGCCGTCGCCACCAAGGAGGCCTGAACCGCGCACCCGCCGGCTGACCGGGGGACGGGCTACGCCTTGCGGTGGCCGATCAGGCGCGGCTTCGGCTCCAGACCGTCCAGCCCGTGCCAGGCCAGGTTCACCAGGTGCGCCGCCACCTCCGCCTTCTTCGGGCGGCGCACGTCCAGCCACCACTGACCCGTCAGCGCCACCATGCCCACCAGCGCCTGCGCGTACAGCGGGGCCAGCTTCGGGTCGAAACCGCGGTTCTTGAACTCCCGGCCCAGGATGTCCTCCACCTGGGTGGCGATGTCCGAGATCAGCGAGGCGAAGGAACCCGTCGACTGCGGGATCGGGGAGTCCCGGACCAGGATGCGGAAGCCGTCCGTGTACTCCTCGATGTAGTCCAGGAGGGCGAACGCGGCCTGCTCGCACAGCTCACGCGGATGCCCGGCGGTCAGCGAGCTGGTCACCATGTCCAGCAGCCGCCGCATCTCGCGGTCCACCACCACCGCGTACAGGCCCTCCTTGCCGCCGAAGTGCTCGTACACCACCGGCTTGGACACCCCGGCCTTCGCCGCGATCTCCTCCACCGAGGTGGCCTCGAAGCCCTTCGCGGCGAAGAGGGTGCGACCGATCTCCAGCAGTTGCTGGCGACGCTCGGCACCGGTCATCCGGGTACGGCGCGCACGCCGCGGCTTGTCATTGCTGGGAGTGCTGGAGTCGGTCGCCACGGCGACCATCATGCCGCCTCGACGGTTTCCCTCCGGCGGCGGGAGCCGCCTTCCTCCCTGTTGCGACGCGAATCGATACGCGAGCGTGACGGCCAGCGCACGTCGTACGCCCAGCCCAGCCGCTCGAACCAGCGGATCAGACGGGCGCTCGAATCGACCTGCCCGCGCATCACCCCGTGCCGCGCCGACGTCGGGTCGGCGTGGTGCAGGTTGTGCCAGGACTCACCGCAGGACAGGACCGCCAGCCACCACACGTTGCCCGAACGGTCCCGCGACTTGAACGGACGCTTGCCCACCGCATGGCAGATCGAGTTGATCGACCACGTCACGTGATGCAGCAGAGCCACACGAACGAGCGAACCCCAGAAGAACCCGGTGAACGCACCCCACCAGGACATCGTGACCAGCCCGCCGATCAGCGCCGGCAGCGCCAGCGACACCACCGTCCACAGCACGAACTGGCGCGAGATCGCCCGCAGAACCGGGTCCTTGATCAGATCCGGCGCGTACTTGTCCTGCGGCGTCTGCTCCTCGTCGAACATCCAGGCGATGTGCGCCCACCACAGGCCCTTGATCAGGGCCGGAACCGTCTCGCCGTACCGCCACGGCGAGTGCGGGTCGCCCTCGGCGTCGGAGAACTTGTGGTGCTTGCGGTGGTCGGCGACCCAGCGGACCAGCGGCCCCTCGACCGCCATGGAACCCGCGATCGCCAGCGCGATCTTCAGCGGCCGCTTCGCCTTGAACGAACCGTGGGTGAAGTGACGGTGGAACCCGATCGTGATGCCGTGGCAGCCCAGGAAGTAGAAGAAGACCAGCAGGCCCAGATCCAGCCAGCTCACCCCCCACCCCCACGCCAGCGGCACCGCCGCCACCAGCGCCAGGAACGGGACGGTGATGAACAGCAGGAGGGTGATCTGCTCGATCGAACGCTTCTGCTCCCCGCCCAGCGTGGCGGACGAGGCGGAACCGTCGTCGGGAGCCTTCGGAGCGTCTGGAATCACATCGGAACTCGTGGTCATGCGCGTCCTCTGGGGGGTCGAGGGTGATGGCCGGTGCCGGGCTGCGGAACGCCACGGAAGCAACGCACGGTTTCCTACGGTTCCGTAACCTACGGCGACGTAAGTATGGCAGCGCGTCGTCCCGCGGCAAGAGCCCCAGAACCTGCGCGTCCCGGTCGACACCTATCCTGGAGAGCGGTCGGACAGCGCGGTCCGCTCAGTTTTCTTCCCGGACGTCCGGTCCCGTAAGCGGCGCCCGCCGCGCGAGACGCCGTCCGGGTTCCCTCCAGACGAGCTTCAACACTGCAAGGAGCCGCACCTGTGAGCAGTGCCGACGACCAGTCCGTGTCCCAGGCGACCACCAGCAGCGAACTGCGGGCCGACATCCGCCGACTGGGCGACCTCCTCGGAGAGACCCTGGTGAGGCAGGAGGGCCCCGAGCTGCTGGACCTCGTCGAGAAGGTACGCCGACTCACCCGAGAGGACGGCGAGGCAGCCGCCGAACTGCTGCGCGGCACCGAACTGCAGACCGCGGCGAAGCTGGTCCGCGCCTTCTCCACCTACTTCCACCTCGCCAACGTCACCGAGCAGGTGCACCGCGGCCGCGAACTGCGCGCCCGGCGTGCCACCCAGGGCGGACTGCTCGCCCGGACGGCCGACAGCCTCAAGGACGCCGACCCCGACCACCTGCGCGAAACGGTCCGCAACCTCAACGTGCGCCCCGTCTTCACCGCGCACCCCACCGAGGCAGCCCGCCGCTCCGTCCTCAACAAGCTGCGCCGCATCGCCGCACTCCTCGACACCCCCGTCATCGAGTCCGACCGGCGCCGCCTCGACACCCGCCTCGCCGAGAACATCGACCTCGTCTGGCAGACCGACGAACTGCGCGTCGTACGCCCCGAACCCGCCGACGAGGCCCGCAACGCCATCTACTACCTCGACGAACTCCACGCCGGCGCCGTCGGCGACGTCCTCGAGGACCTCACCGCCGAACTCGAACGCGCCGGCGTCGGACTTCCCGACGACACCCGCCCGCTCACCTTCGGCACCTGGATCGGCGGCGACCGCGACGGCAACCCCAACGTCACCCCCCAGGTCACCTGGGACATCCTCATCCTCCAGCACGAGCACGGCATCAACGACGCCCTGGAGATGATCGACGAACTGCGCGGCTTCCTGTCCAACTCCATCCGCTACACCGGAGCGACGGACGAACTCCTCGCCTCCCTGGACGCCGACCTCGACCGGCTCCCCGAGATCAGCCCCCGCTACAAGCGCCTCAACGCCGAGGAGCCCTACCGCCTCAAGGCCACCTGCATCCGGCAGAAGCTGGAGAACACCAAGCAGCGCCTCGCCAAGGGCACCCCCCACGAGGAAGGCCGCGACTACCTCGGCACCGCCGAACTCCTCGCCGACCTGCGCATCGTGCAGACCTCCCTGCGCGAACACCGCGGCGCCCTCTTCGCCGACGGCCGGCTCGCCCGCACCATCCGCACCCTGGCCGCCTTCGGCCTCCAGCTCGCCACCATGGACGTCCGCGAACACGCCGACGCCCACCACCACGCCCTCGGCCAGCTCTTCGACCGGCTCGGCGAGGAATCCTGGCGCTACGCCGACATGCCCCGCGAGTACCGCACCAAGCTCCTCGCCAAGGAACTGCGCTCCCGCAGGCCCCTCGCCCCCACCCCCGCGCCCGTCGACGCCGCCGGCGACAAGACCCTCGGCGTCTTCAGGACCGTCAAGCGCGCCCTCGAGGTCTTCGGCCCCGAAGTCATCGAGTCCTACATCATCTCCATGTGCCAGGGCGCCGACGATGTCTTCGCCGCCGCCGTCCTCGCCCGCGAGGCCGGCCTCGTCGACCTCCACGCCGGCTGGGCCCGGATCGGCATCGTCCCCCTGCTGGAGACCACCGACGAACTCAAGGCCGCCGACACCATCCTGGAGGACATGCTCGCCGACCCCTCCTACCGGCGCCTGGTCGCCCTGCGCGGCGACGTCCAGGAGGTCATGCTCGGCTACTCCGACTCCTCCAAGTTCGGCGGCATCACCACCAGCCAATGGGAGATCCACCGCGCCCAGCGCCGACTGCGCGACGTCGCCCACCGCTACGGCGTACGCCTGCGCCTCTTCCACGGCCGCGGCGGCACCGTCGGCCGCGGCGGCGGCCCCACCCACGACGCCATCCTCGCCCAGCCCTGGGGCACCCTCGAGGGCGAGATCAAGGTGACCGAACAGGGCGAGGTCATCTCCGACAAGTACCTGATCCCGTCCCTCGCCCGCGAAAACCTCGAACTGACGGTCGCCGCCACCCTCCAGGCCTCCGCCCTGCACACCGCGCCCCGCCAGTCCGACGAGGCCCTCGCCCGCTGGGACGCCGCCATGGACGTCGTCTCCGACGCCGCCCACACCGCCTACCGCAAGCTGGTCGAGGACCCCGACCTGCCGACGTACTTCCTGGCCTCCACCCCGGTCGACCAGCTCGCCGACCTGCACCTGGGCTCGCGGCCCTCCCGCCGCCCCGGCTCGGGCGTCTCGCTCGACGGACTGCGCGCCATCCCGTGGGTCTTCGGCTGGACCCAGTCCCGGCAGATCGTCCCCGGCTGGTACGGCGTCGGCTCCGGACTCAAGGCCCTGCGCGAAGCCGGCCTGGACACCGTCCTGGACGAAATGCACCAGCAGTGGCACTTCTTCCGCAACTTCATCTCCAACGTCGAGATGACCCTCGCCAAGACCGACCTGCGCATCGCCCAGCACTACGTCGACACCCTCGTCCCCGACGAGCTGAAGCACGTCTTCGACGCCATCAAGGCCGAGCACGACCTGACCGTCACCGAGATCCTCAAGGTCACCGGCGAGGACGAACTCCTCGACGCCGACCCGGTCCTCAAGCAGACGTTCGCCATCCGCGACGCCTACCTCGACCCGATCTCCTACCTCCAGGTCGCCCTCCTCGGCCGCCAGCGCGAAGCCGCCGCCAAGGGCGAAGAGCCCGACCCGCTGCTCGCCCGCGCCCTGCTCCTGACCGTCAACGGCGTCGCCGCCGGCCTGCGCAACACCGGCTGACCCGCACCCCCTACCGGCACGACGGTGCCCCCGCGCTCACCACGAGCACGGGGGCACCGCCGTATCCACGTCACACCGCGACGAACGCCGCCGTCAGCAGAGCCACCCCCGAACCGGCCATCACCCACGCCGCCCGCGTCCGCCGCAGACCGCCCGCCACCACCACCGACGCCAGCAGCAGAGCACCCCCCAACGGCACCCACGCGTACAACACCCCGGCCGGACCCGAACGCACCACGTCATCACTGCCCGGCTTCACCACCACCGAGTACGTCCGCCCCCGGGACACAGCCACCGAATCCTCGATGACGACCCGCTCCCGCGCCGGCACACCCGCCGACGCCGGCACGAACGGACCACTGCACGAACCGCCCCCGCACCGCGCCACCTCGACCGTGCCCTGCTCACGCCCCTTGGTCAGCAGCACGTGCTGCGCCGTACCCCACGACGCCCACACCCCGGCGATCAGAATCAGCGCCGCCACCGTGCCCATCGACACGACCCGCCCGAACCGCAGCACGGCACGGGAGGCACGGGAGGCCTGACGAGGACGGGCAGCGGCGACGGCTGAGGCAGGCATGGCCGGGATCATTGGCCATACCCGCGCGGCCGGTCAACCCGCCCGGGCGGCAAGCACGGACAAGTCAGGAGTTGTACGTCCCCTGCGCCCGCTCCAGCCCCTCGATCACCAGACACTCCACCGCGTCCGCCGCACGGTCCACGAAGTAGTCCAGCTCCTTGCGCTCCGCCGACGAGAAATCCTTCAGCACGAAATCCGCCACCGGCATCCGCCCCGGCGGCCGGCCGATCCCGAACCGTACCCGGTGATAGTCCGCACCCAGCGACTTCGTGATCGACTTCAGCCCGTTGTGCCCGTTGTCCCCACCACCCAGCTTCAACCGCAGCACCCCGTAGTCGATGTCCAGCTCGTCGTGGACCGCCACCACGTTGGCCACCGGCACCTTGTAGAAGTCCCGCAGCACCGTCACCGGACCACCCGACACGTTCATGTACGACATCGGCTTCGCCAGGACCACCCGACGGTTCGCCGGCCCCGGCGGACCGATCCGCCCCTCCACCACCTGCGCCTGCGCCTTGCCGTGCCGCTTGAACCGCGCCCCGAGCCGCTCCGCCAGCAGATCCACCACCATGAAACCGACGTTGTGCCGGTTGCCGGCGTAATCGGGGCCCGGATTGCCGAGACCGGCCACCAGCCAGGGCGCACCCGCGTCCGTCGTCACGTCCATGTCTCCTTCATACCCGTGCCCGCATACACGTCGGCCGCTGCCCCGCACCGGAACAGCGGCCGACCCACGATGACCGTGAAAAGGGGACGATCAGGCCTCGGCGGCCTCTTCGCCCTCACCCTCGCCCTCGGCCGGGGCCTCCTCGGCCTGCGCGGCCAGGACCTGCAGCACCACGGCGTCCTCGTCCACGGCCAGCTTCACACCGGACGGCAGCGTGATGTCCTTGGCCAGGACCGAGGCACCGGCCTCCAGACCCTCCACGGACACCGTCACCTGCTCGGGGATGTGCGTGGCCTCGGCCTCGACCGGCAGCGCGTCCAGGACGTGCTCCAGCAGGTTGCCGCCCGGGGCCAGCTCGCCCTCGGCCTGCACCGGGATCTCGACCGTCACGGTCTCGCCGCGCTGGACGAGCTGCAGGTCGACGTGCTCCAGGAAGCCCTTGATCGGGTCACGCTGCACGGACTTCGGGATCGCCAGCTCGTTGGTCTTGCCGTCGATGTCCAGCGCGATCAGCACGTTCGGCGTACGCAGCGCCAGCAGCAGCTCGTGGCCCGGAAGCGTCAGGTGGATCGGGTCGGAACCGTGACCGTACAGAACACCCGGAACCTTGTTGTCGCGGCGGATACGGCGCGCGGCACCCTTGCCGAACTCGGTGCGCGTCTCGGCGGCGAGCTTCACCTCGGACATGATCACTCCTCGTAGAGGTAGAAACGGACGGGGTCACCCGGCCACGAACGGCCTGCTACGAAGAGCGCGTCGATAACGGACCACCACACCCGAGAAAAACGGGCACGGCCTCCCTCGCCGAGCAACCTCAGCAGTCTACTCGGAGAGGAAGGCCGCACCCAAAACGATCTCCCGGGCACCGCCCGGACAGCAGAACCCTTACTGCTCGTCGAACAGGCTCGTCACCGAACCGTCCTCGAACACCTCACGCACCGCACGCGCGATCGTCGGCGCGATCGACAGCACCGTGATCTTGTCCAGCTCCAGCTCGTTCGGCGTCGGCAGCGTGTTCGTGAACACGAACTCACTCACCTTCGAGTTTTTCAGCCGGTCCGCCGCCGGACCCGACAGCACACCGTGCGTCGCCGTCACGATGACATCCTCCGCACCGTGCGCGAACAGCGCGTCCGCCGCCGCACAGATCGTGCCACCCGTGTCGATCATGTCATCGACCAGCACACAGATCCGGCCCTCCACGGAACCGACGACCTCGTGCACCGTGACCTGATTCGCCACGTCCTTGTCCCGGCGCTTGTGCACGATCGCCAGCGGCGCACCCAGACGGTCGCACCACCGGTCCGCCACCCGCACCCGGCCCGCGTCCGGCGAGACCACCGTCAGCTTGGAACGGTCCACCTTCGCGCCCACGTAGTCCGCCAGCAGCGGCAGCGCGAACAGGTGGTCCACCGGGCCGTCGAAGAAGCCCTGGATCTGGTCCGTGTGCAGATCCACGGTCAGAATCCGGTCCGCACCCGCGGTCTTCATCAGATCCGCGATCAGACGCGCCGAGATCGGTTCACGCCCCCGGTGCTTCTTGTCCTGCCGCGCGTAACCGTAGAACGGCACGATGACGGTGATGGAGCGGGCCGACGCGCGCTTCAACGCGTCGATCATGATGAGCTGCTCCATGATCCACTTGTTGATCGGCGCCGTGTGGCTCTGGATCAGGAAGCAGTCCGCACCGCGCGCCGACTCCTGATACCGCACGTAGATCTCGCCGTTGGCGAAGTCGAAGGCCTTCGTCGGGACGACCCCGACCCCCAACTGCTGGGCGACCTCCTCGGCAAGCTCGGGGTGGGCGCGGCCGGAGAAGAACATCAGCTTCTTCTCGCCGGTCGTCTTGATCCCGGTCACAGCACTTTCTCCTCAGAGGTTTCGCAGCTGAGCGTCACAGACTCTTCCGGCTGGGTGCGGGAGGCGTCTCAGCTGGTGGGGTGCGGATGTGCACTTATCACGGTACGCCGTGTTCGACGCGCCGGTTTCCGGTCAGCCTTCGCCACCGGACTCCCGGGACACCGCCTCGGCCGCCTTCGCCGCCGCGCTCCCCGGACGCTTACGGGCCACCCAACCCTCGATATTCCGCTGCTGGCCACGGGCGACGGCCAGCGAACCGGGCGGCACATCCTTCGTGATCACCGAGCCGGCGGCGGTGTAGGCACCGTCCCCGACCGTGACAGGTGCCACAAACATGTTGTCCGAACCCGTCTTGCAGTGGGACCCGACGGTCGTGTGGTGCTTGCTCTCCCCGTCGTAGTTCACGAACACGCTCGCGGCACCGATGTTCGTGTACTCGCCGATCGTCGCGTCACCCACGTACGACAGGTGCGGCACCTTCGTCCCCTCGCCGATCGACGCGTTCTTCGTCTCGACGTACGTACCGACCTTGGCCTTCAGCCCCAAACGCGTCCCCGGACGCAGATACGCGTACGGGCCCACGCTCGCCTCCGGACCCACCTCGGCACCGAGCGCCACCGTGTTGTCCACCCGCGCGCCGGCACCCACGCGGGTGTCCGTCAGCCGGGAGTTCGGGCCCACCTCGGCACCCTCCGCCAGATGCGTGGCGCCCTGGAGCTGCGTGCCCGGATGCACGACGACGTCCTGCTCGAACGTCACCGTCACGTCGACCCACGTCGTCGCCGGGTCGACCACCGTCACGCCGGCCAGCATCGCCCGCGTCAGCAGCCGGTCGTTGAGGATCCGGCGGGCCTCGGCGAGCTGCACCCGGTTGTTGATCCCCGCGATCTCCCGGTGGTCCCCGGCCACGGAGGCACCGACACGGTGACCGGCCTCGCGCAGGATGCCGAGCACGTCCGTGAGGTACTCCTCGCCCTGACTGTTGTCCGTCCGCACCTTCCCGAGCGCGTCCGCGAGCAACTGCCCGTCGAACGCGAACACCCCGGAGTTGATCTCGCGGATCGCCCGCTGCGACTCGGAGGCGTCCTTGTGCTCCACGATCGCGGTGACGGCGCCCGAGGCCCCGTCCCGCACGATCCGGCCGTACCCCGTCGCGTCCGGCACCTCCGCCGTCAGTACGGTGACCGCGTTCCCGTCGGCGGCGTGGGTCGCGGCCAGGGCGCCCAGCGTCTCGCCGGTCAGCAGCGGGGTGTCGCCGCAGACCACGACGACGGTCCCGTCCACCGCGCCGCCCAGCGCCTCCAGCCCCATCCGCACGGCGTGCCCGGTGCCGTTCTGCTGCTCCTGCACGGCGGTGCGCACGTCCGGGGCGACCTCGGCGAGATGGGCGGTCACGCGCTCACGGGCGTGCCCCACGACGACGACCAGGTTCTCGGGCTCCAGCTCGCCGGCGGCGGCGAGCACATGGCCGACGAGGGAACGTCCGCACAGCTCGTGCAGGACTTTCGGTGTGGCCGATTTCATACGGGTGCCCTCACCCGCTGCGAGAACGACGACGGCTGCCGGGCGAATGGCGCTCACGGGATGCCCTTCGGCTTTGAGGGGGTGGGGGTGGACATCCGCAGGATACCGGGGGTGTTTTCCGGGGGCATGAGTGCGGGCCCTGACAGGGTGGTCAGGGCCCGAATCTCAGCAACTGCTCCCGGGGGAGGACTCGAACCCCCATGATCAGAACCAAAATCTGACGTCTTGCCCTTAGACGACCCGGGATTACCGCTATGTCCGATTTCCTAGATCGGCTGCGGAGGCAGCATCTACTATGCCGTACCACCAGCCTTCGATGCGACGGTACAGGTCCGCTCCGTCGCGTACGTTGATGCGCAGGCAACCCCGGTACTCCTGGTCGGTGTTCTTCCGGTTGGTGCGCGGGTTGTGTCGCTTGAGGGTCGTCTTCAGCAGCTCTGCGGGTGCGATGCCGACGTGATCGGCCCAGAACGCCTCGGCGCGCGCCGCGTCGGCGGTTTCGTGGATGTGTACGGAAAACCTGAGGCGCGCGGGGTCGATGCGCAGCAGCCGCAGCCAGGCCATGAAGAGCGAGATCACGTGTGGGTCGCTGTTGACGAAGGTCACGCGTTCACGGCGGCTGTACGGCTTGCTCTTGGAGCCTTCCGCCCAGTAGAGCGCCACGCCGGCCAGAAACAGTTCGCGGTCGGTCAGCCTGCCCACTTCCTCGAATGCTTGCCGCCTGGTCCGCCGGCGCTCCTCTTCCCGCACTCGCAGCTTCGCTTCCCAGCCCCTCCTTGCGATCGCCGAGGCCTCCTCCCGGGTGCGTGCCCGACGTTCCGGCTTCGGCAGGTCCCGTACCCACAGGGAGGTCGAGCTCTTGCTGCAGCCCAGCTCCACCTGGATCCGGTCGTACGTCCAGCCCTGGAGCCGCAGCTCCCGTGCCCTCTCCCGCAGGTCGTCCTTCGCGTTCGGGCGTTTCGTCCATTCCGGGGGCGGCTCCCCCTCCAGCAGGCGGTTGAGGAGGTCGTTGTTGTCGACGCGCAGCCGGTCGCGGATCCCGCGGCGGCTGAGTCCCTCGCGCCGCAGCGCCACGGCCCGCTCGCGAAGGCCCTCGAAGTCGGCGTACTTGCCCTGTGGATGTGCCATGCGCATACCGTCCGGCCGGAATGGAGGCGTCCGGCATCGGTCGGGGAGAGGTTCACCAGTTCGAGGGATATCGCGTCCTATCGCCTGGGGAAAGTCACCGGAAAAGGGGCCGCCGGCGCCCGTAGGCTGGAGGGCATGACCACGACGGGGGAAGACCACGTACCGGCCCGCGGTGGGCCGTGGTGGTGGGACAGGCGGCGCGGTGCGGTGCTCGATGTGGGCCTCGCCGCCGTGTCCGCGCTGGAGTGCGCGGCGGAGGGGGTTCCGTTCGCCGGGGACGCGGGGATTCCGTGGGCGGCGGGGGCCGTCTTCGGGCTGCTGGCCGGTTCGGTGCTGGTGGTGCGGCGGAAGTGGCCCATCGCGGTGGTGCTGGTGGCGATCGCCGTCACGCCGGCGCAGATGGGGTTCCTGATGGGCGTCGTCGGCCTCTACACGCTGGCGGCGTCCGAGCTGCCGCGGCGGATCATCGGGTCGCTGGCCGGGATGTCGCTGCTGGGCACGCTGATCGTGACGTTCGTGCGCATGCGGCAGGACATGGCGGCCGAGGACCTGGACGTCGGTGACTGGTTCATCCCGTTCGCGTCGATCGCCACGTCCCTGGGCATGACCGCGCCGCCGGTGCTGCTGGGCCTGTACGTGGGGGCGCGGCGGCGGCTGATGGAGAGTCTGCGGGAGCGGGCGGACAGTCTGGAGCGGGAGTTGCAGCTCCTGGCGGAGCGGGCGGAGGAGCGTGCGGAGTGGGCGCGCGGTGAGGAGCGGACGCGGATCGCGCGGGAGATGCACGACGTGGTCGCGCACCGGGTGAGTCTGATGGTGGTGCACGCCGCGGCTCTGCAGGCGGTGGCGCGGAAGGATCCGGAGAAGGCGGTGAAGAACGCCGCTCTGGTGGGGGACATGGGGCGGCAGGCGCTGACCGAGCTGCGGGAGATGCTCGGGGTGCTGCGCAGTGGTGCGGACGGGGGGCGTGCGGAGCGGGCGGCGGTGCCGCTGGCGGCGGTGGGGGTGGCCGCGGCGGCGGCGGCTTCGCGGGCCGCGGGGGACGGTGGGCGTGGCGTGGCCGACGGGCCGTGTCTGTCGGAGCTGGACGAGTTGATCGGGCAGTCGGCTGCGGCGGGGATGGTGGTGGCGTTGTCGGTGGAGGGGGAGGAGCGGTCGTACGCGCCGGAGGTGGAGCAGACGGCGTTCCGTGTGGTGCAGGAGGCGTTGACGAACGTGCACAAGCACGCGGCGGGCGCGAAGACGTATGTGCGGCTGGCGCACCGGGCGTCGGAGATCGCGATGCAGGTGGAGAACGAGCCGCCGCCGGAGGTGTCGTCGGCGTCGTCGGCGCGGTTGCCGTCGGGTGGCAACGGGCTGGTGGGGATGAAGGAGCGGGTGTCCGCTCTGGGGGGTGTGTTCGTGTCGGGGCCGACGGACGCGGGGGGTTTCCGGGTGTCCGCGGTGATTCCGGCGGCGTAGGTGTCCGGGTGTGCCTGCCGGGTGGCGGTCAGCCGGCGGTGAGGCGGGTGGGCTGGGTGCCGGTGACGAGGGCGGCGAGGGCCTGGTCGATGCCGGGGCCGAGGTACCAGTCGCCGGTGTGGTCGAGGGCGTAGACGCGGCCTTCGGTGTCGATGGCGATGAGGGACTGGGTGCCGGTCTCGGTGCCGAGGGGGCAGGTCTGGGTGCCGAGTGCGCGGCCGAGGTCGCCGAGGGTACGGGCCATGTGGAGGCCGTGCAGGGGGTCGAGGTGGAGGGCGGCGGGGGCGATCTGCCGGCCGGGGCCGGTGGGGGTGATGTGGAGGCCGCCGAATTCGGCCCAGGCTTCGACGGCGGCGGGGAAGACGGTGTGGCGGTGTCCTGCGGGGGAGGTGTGTTCGCGCAGGGTGTCGGCCCAGATCTCGGCCTGTTTGATGTCCCAGCGTCCGGGCTGCCAGCCGGCGTCGCGCAGGGCGGTGTCGACGGGGGCGGGGAAGCGGGTGGTGGAGGTGCGGTCGGCGTGCATCTGCCCTTGGTTCGTGTCGGTGGTGGTGTTCGGCGTGGGGGGTCGGTCAGTCGCCGGTGGTGGGGTCGACGATGCGGACGCCGAAGTGGGCGCTGAGGGCGGTGCAGGCGCGGCAGGGCGGGGCGTAGCTGCCGTGGAGGGGGTCGCCGTCCTCGCGGATGCGGCGGGTGGTGAGTTTGGCGTGCTTGAGTGCTTTGCGGGCCTCGCCGTTGGTCATGGGTTTGCGTGAGGCGCGTTTGCTGCGGGCGGCGTCGGCGGTGGCGAGGTGCCGGGAGATGAGGATCGTCTCGGCGCAGCGGCCGGTGAAGCGGTCGCGCTGGCCGCTGGTGAGGGCGTCGAGGAAGTCCTGGACGAGGTGGTGCAGTGCGGGGGGTGTGTCGGCGCGGGTGGCGGTGCCGGTGAGGGTGGTGCCGCGTACGGACAGGGCGGCGGCGACGGCGGGCAGTATGCCGTCGCGGCGGTGGCGCAGGGTGGGGGCGAGGGGGGTTTCGGTGGCGCTCCAGCCGATGCGGGGGTCGCCGGTACGGGGGTCGCCGGGTCGGCCGGTGTGTGGTCCCGTCTGTGTCGCACTCATGATCGTCTTCCCCTCCTGAGCATCCCCCCGAAGGACACAGGGTGCCAAATCGCGTGGCGGGTGCGGAAGCTGGGGCGTTGCGACACGCCCGTGCGGGGGCGGTCCGTCACGAGGGGGTGACGGCTGGTCACGGACGGGCCGGGGGTGGCGGGCGGTGCGGTGTCCGGGGCCGGTGACCGGTGTCGGTGTACCGCTTAGGCTGTCGGGCACCGCCTTTCCGCGCGGTGATCCAGACAGTGCAGACAGACAGACGCCGCAGGGGGCTACCGCCATGACGACAGGTCGGCTCGGGCAGATCGCGCCGCCGAACGCGGCCTACGCCGGGCAGGTCGTGCATTTCCCGGATCCGGTGAGGGCGGCCCGTCACCCGAGAGGGGTACGGGTGGACGAGGGCGGTTACCCCGTTTTCTCGCCGTACGCCCGTGCGGCCGCGGAGATCGCGGAGCCGCCGGTGGGTTTCGGGGTCGACGAGTTGCGGCTGACGGACTACGTGTCGGCGAACGCGGCGTTGTCGGCGTCGGGGCACGAGCTGTGGGACACGGTGCCGGCGGTGGCGACGCCGCACGGCTGGACGTGGCATCACGTGGCGGGGACGCGGCGGATGGAGCTGGTGCCGGTCGAGGTGAAGGCGCTGCTGAGGCATCACGGTGGTATCGCGACGACGGCGGTGGATCAGGGCAAGCGGGGCACGCGGCCGTTGCAGGAGACGCGGCCGGCGCACTTCGGGCTGCCGAAGTCGGGGGTGGCGGTGACGGAGCAGCAGGTGCAGGGGGTCGAGGAGGACCTCGGGTACCGGCTGCCGGGCGCGTACCGGTCGTTTCTGAAGGCGGCGGGCGGTTGCGCGCCGGTGGGGACGGCGTTGGACGCGGAGCTGGGGCTGTTGGTGGACCAGCCGTTCTTCACGGTGCGTGAGGAGGCGGCGGTCAACGACCTGGTCTATGTGAACAAGTGTCTGCGGGACCATCTGACGAAGGACTTCCTGGGCGTCGCGTTCGTTCAGGGCGGTCTGCTGGCGGTGAAGGTGAAGGGCGAGCGGATCGGTTCGGTGTGGTTCTGCTCGTACGACGACGCGCGGGACGTGGATCCGTCGTTGGCGCCCGCGGAGCGGGTGGAGCGGTTGCTGCTGCCGTGCGGTGAGGACTTCGACGCGTTCCTGTCGCGGCTGGCGGGCTCTCCGCCGGAGTTGGAGACGGTGGCGAACCTGATGGTGGACGGCGGTTTCGCGCGTGCGGTGCCGGTGACGGCGGACTCGTCGGCGGCTTCGGCCGCTTCGGCGTCCTCGGTGGGGGAGTGAGCTGGCGATGGTGACGTTCGCGCAGGCGCAGGAGCGCGCGGAAGAGTGGATCAACGGTGATGTGCCGGCGTACCAGCACCGTGAGGTGCGGGTGCGGGAGTTCGGGCTCGGGTTCGTGGTGTGGGCGGAGGACCGTGCGGACGGGCCGCGTTCGGACGGGGGCGCGCAGCGGCTGGTGATCGCGCGGGACAGCGGTGAGGCGACGCTGTGGCCGGCGCTGGCGGTGGGTGAGGTGATCCGCCGGTACGAGGAGGAGTACGGCCGTCTCGAGGCGGTGGAGGAGCCGGCGCCGGCGCCTGCGGCGCGGGTGGACCTGAACCAGACGTCGTTCCTGTTGAGTCCGCCGGAGTGGTTGCAGGAGGCGGCGGACAAGCTGGGCATCCCGGACCGGCGCGGTGAGCGTGACGGCGGTGGTGACGCGGGCGGGACGCGGGGAGGTGCCGGGGAGGAGCCGGCCCGGACGGGGGCCGGGGTGCCGGCGGCGGCCGCCGCGGATTCCGGCGGGGGTGCCGGGGACGCTCCGGGGACATCCGGTGCTTCCGCGGCCGCTGCTTCCGTCGGGGCTTCCGGGCCCGCCGGGTCGTCGGTGCCTGCGGCGCCGGACGTTTCCGACGGGCCGTCGGCTCCCGCCGCCGGTGCCCCCGCGCAGGGCGGTGGTGCCGCGTGGCCCGCTGCCGGGGCGGGTGCCGGTGACGCCTCCGCGCCGGGCGCGGGTGCCCTCGGGGCGCAGGGCGCGCCCGCCGGGGCGACCCCGTGGGCGGGGACGGACACCAACGCCGACACCGGTGAGGACCGTTCCGTGCCGTTGCCGGAGACGGTGTTCGCGCCGCCGCTGGGCGAGGTCGGCGACACGCCGCCGCCGTCGGTGACGCCGGACGCCAAGACCGCGCTGATGTCGGGCGGCAGCGGGCTTCCGCCGACGGCGCTCGCGCCGGCGATCGACGCCCCGGAGGCGACGCCGCCCATGCCGCCCGCGGCTCCCGTGCCGCCGGGTGCCGCGCCGGGCGCGCCCGGGGGGAACGCGCCGCGTCCGTCCGAGGGTCCGGCCACGCCGGCCCGGCCGCTCGCGCCGCACGCGGGCGACATCGCCGACGCCGCGACCAGCAAGGCAGCGCCGCCGAAGCGCGGTGGCGGGGCGACCCCGCCGCCTCCGCCGGCCCCTCCGGGCGTGCCGGGCGCGCGGCCGGGCGGTACGCCGCCGCCCGCCGCGCCGCCGGCTCCGGCGCAGGGTGCCTACGTACCGACGCAGATGGTGTCGTCCCTCGGCCCCGAGGGTCCCGGGGTGGCGGACGGTCCCGCCGGTCCCGCCGGTCCGGGTGTGCCGCCCGCGCCGAACGCCCCCGGCGGGACGCCCCCGGGCGGGGTGCACCATGCCGCGACGATGCTGGCCGACCCGGGCCGGCCGGGCGGTGCCGGGGCGCCGCAGCCTCCCGGCCCGCCGGGCGCTCCGGGTGCGCCCGGTACGCCGCCTCCCGCTCCGCCCGTGCCCGGGGGGCCCGGTACGCCGCCGCCTCCCGCCCCTGCCGGCCCGCAGGGCTCCGCCGGGGGGCCGCGCGGTGCCGTGCACCACGCGCAGACGGTGCTGGCCGCGCCCTCGGTGGGCGGCCCCGGTGTGCCTCCGCCGCCCGCCCCTCCGGGGGTGCCCGGCCCGCCGCAGCCGCCGGGCGCTCCGGGTGCTCCGGGTGCCGCGGCGCCCGGGTTTCCGCAGCCGCCGGCCGGTCTGCCGACGGTCGGCCCGGGGTACCAGGCCGTGCTGCGCTACCGCGCGCAGGACGGTTCCGAGCAGCAGCTCATCCGGCGTTCCGCGCCGGGTACGCCGCACCCGGAGTGGCAGATCTTCCACGAGCTGCGCGCCATGAACGTGCCGCCGGACCAGGTGCTGGAGCTGCACACCGAGCTGGAGTCGTGCGAGCTGCCGGGCGCGTACTGCGCGCGGATGATCCGGGAGCAGTGGCCGCAGGCGCGGATCACGTCCATCGCGCCGTACGGCACGGACCATGCGAGCCGGCAGCAGGGCATGCGGCAACTGCTGGCGCATCAGGGCGAGTTGCACCAGGTGGCCGACGGTCCGGCGCGTCCGGCGCCGGTGCGGGCGCCGCTGCCGCAGGTGCAGCCGGCGCCGCCGGTCCCGCCGGAGGCCGTCGCGCAGGAGCTGGCGGCGGCGTTCGGGCCGGGCGTGTTCCGGTTCGAGCAGGCCGCGGTGTCCCGGCAGGGCGTGCCGCCGGTCGTGGCGCACACGCTGGTGGCGGCGGGGCTGCCGATGGACATGGGCCCGTTCTTCTGGGCGCAGGCCCAGCCGGGCCGTCCGGTGCCGACGCTGGCCGAGCTGGCCGCCGAGCGGGGGGTGCAGCCGGCCTCGGACGCGGGCTCGTACCTCGTCGTGGGCAGCGACTTCGGGCGGGCGATCTGCGTGCAGTACGGCACGGCCGCGATCGTGGCGGTGCCGGTGGAGGCGGGGCCGGGCGGTGCGCCGGTGCCGCCGCAGTTCGTGAACACGGGGCTGCCGGAGTTCGCGCGCTGCCTGGCGCTGCTGGGCCGGATGTGGCGGCTCAGGTTCGGGCTGAACCAGGAGCAGGCGGGCCGCTGGACGGTGGACTTCCAGGCGCAGCTCGCCTCGATCGACGCGGCGGCGCTCGGTTCGCCGGAGAGCTGGTGGTCGGTGCTGCTGGAGCAGATGTGGGACGGGCTGCTGTGAGGCGCTGACACGCGTCGCGGTCCGACGGGCCGGGCCGGTCGCCCCGGGCGGGGGACCGGCCCGGCCCGTCGGCGTTCCCGGCGCGAAGGGGCCGCCGGGTGCCGTCGGTGTGCGCGGAGTGTCGCGTTATGCGGCTTAACGTCCGATCCGTAAAGATGTCCGGACATCGCGGAGGTCTGGATCGGGCGAAACAGGGGTTCCGGCATGAGCAGCGCATCGGTGTCGTGGCACGGCTTCGTGACCGTACGGGGGCGCGGTTACCGTCCCGGCCAGGTCGACGCGTGTGCCGAGGCCCTGTCGCGGGAGCGTGACGCCGCCTGGGAGCGCGTCGCGCGGCTCACCGTGCTGGCCCGCGACATGGAGGCCGCACTGGCCGCGCTGCGCGAGACGGCGGCGGGGCTCGCCCCGCAGACGTACGAGACGCTCGGGGAGCGCGCACGGCTCCTGTTCCGGCTCGGTCAGGAGGAGGCCGACGCCGTGCGGGAGGGGGCACGGCGCGCGGCGCAGGGACTGGTGGACGAGGCGCGGGCGTACGCGGCCGGCGTGCGGGAGTCCGCCCGCGCCCACGCCGACGCCGTACGCGCCGAGGCCGACGAGGAGGCCGGGCGCCGGCTGTCGGCGGCGCGTGCGCGGGCCGACGAGGTGCGGATCACCGCGCGGCGCGAGGTGCGCGCCGGGCGCCGGGAGGCGCTGTCCGTGCTGCGGGAGGCGCGGGCGCGCACCTCCGCGCTCCTCGACGAGCAGGCGGCCGAGCACGCCGCGCGGTGGGCGGACGCCGAGCGGGAGGAGGCCGGCCGGGCGGCCGCCCTCGACGCCCGCCACGAGGAGCTGATCGCGGACGCCGAACGGAAGCTGGCCGGGGCGCGGCGGGCCCTGGCCGACGCCGAGGAGTCGGCCGGGCACCGTCCGGAGGAGGCCCGCGCCCGGGCGGCGGAGATCGTCGCCGGTGCTCGGGCGCGGGCGGAGCGGATCGCGCGGGAGACGGAGCGGGTGCTGCGCGAGCACGGGGAGCGCTGGGACGAGGTGCAGGAGCAGATCACCTCGGTACGCGGCAGGCTGGGCGCGCTGACCGGCCGCGCGGCGGACTGACGCCCCGCGGGCCGGCTCCGGGGAGCGGCTGCGCCCGCCGGCACCCGGGACCGCCGCACGCGGCGCGGCCTCCCGGCCGCACGGGCGGCCCGGGCTCCCGCGTGGCGGGGGGAGGCGACCCGGCGTCGGCCGCCCCCGCGCCGTCCCGGGGCGCTTGCCGGCCGGCCCCCCGCTTCGAGAGTCCTGGTCAGTCCTTCAGCACCGGGAACCTCCGCGGCGCGACCACCAGCAGCACCAGGAACCCCAGCGTCGCCGCCCCGGCCGCCCCCAGGTAGACCGCGTCGACGGCCTCGGCGATGGCGCGGCGCACGGTCTCCCCGGCGGCGCCCGAGTCCAGGTCCCGGGTCACCGAGTCGAGGTCGCCCGCCCCGCCGAGGTGTGCGGCCAGCACCCCGTTGGCGACCGCGCCGAAGACGGCCGCGCCGACCGTCTGCCCGGTCTGGCGGCAGAAGAGGACCGACGCGGTCGCCGTGCCGCGCTCCGACCAGCCGACCGTCGACTGCACGCCGACGATGAGCGGGAGCTGGAACAGGCCGAGCGCGGCACCGAGCACCAGCATCAGCAGCATCGGCTGCCAGGCCCGGCCGGGATGGGGCAGCAGGGGGAAGGCGGACAGCAGCAGGGCGGCGGCGCCCATGCCCAGCAGCGCCGTGTCGCGGAAGCCGATCCTGCGGTACACGTGCTGGCTCAGCGCCGCCGCCAGCGGCCAGGTCAGCGTCCACACCGACATCACGAAACCGGCGGCCACGGGCGCGAGGCCCAGCACCGACTGGGCGTACGTGGGCAGGAACACGGTCGGGGCCACCATCAGCACGCCCAGCGCGCCGAGCCCCAGGTTCACCGCGGCGATCGTGCGGCGCCGCCACACCCAGCCGGGGATGATCGGCTCAGCCGCCCGGCGCTCGATCACCACCACGGCCGCCAGCAGCACCAGCCCCGCCCCGGACAGGACGAGCGACGGCACCGACAGCCACGGCCAGGCCACCCCGCCCTGCACCAGCGCGGTCAGCAGCACCCCGCCGCACGCGAACACGGCCAGCGCGCCCGCCCAGTCGACGCGCGGCCGCCCCCGCGACGCCGTCTCCCGCGGCCGCTCGTGCAGGTGACGGACGATCAGCCACAGGGCGAACGCGCCGATCGGCAGGTTGATCAGGAAGATCCAGCGCCAGTCGGCGTAGGCGGCCAGCACCCCGCCGAGTCCCGGCCCGGCGACCGCCGACACCGCCCACACGGTGGACAGCCGGGCCTGGATCCTCGGGCGCTCCTCGAGGGGGTACAGGTCGGCGGCGAGGGTCTGCACCGTGCCCTGGAGGGCACCGCCGCCCAGCCCCTGCACGATGCGGAACGCGATCAGGGCGGCCATGTTCCAGGCGAGCGCGCACAGCAGCGAGCCGAGGAGGAAGACGGCCGCGCCCGCGACCAGCACCGGTTTGCGGCCGAAGGTGTCGGAGAGCTTGCCGTAGACGGGCAGCGTCACGGTGACGGCCAGCAGATAGCCGGAGAAGAGCCAGGAGAAGAGGGAGAAGCCGCCGAGGTCGCCGACGATCTGCGGCACGGCGGTGGACACGATGGTCGAGTCCAGGGCCGGCAGCGCCATCGACAGCATCAGCGCGGCGACGACGGCACCGCGCCGGTCCGTTCCGCCGCCCGGTACCGCCTCGCGTACCGCGGATCCGGTGCCGCCCACCCCGGGCCTCCCCTCGCCCTCGCCCGGGGCCAGAGTGCGTGCCCCGTGCATCCATCTGCCGGGACCAGCTTGCCACTTGCGCCTGACGCGGCGGGAGGGTGGAGGCTCGGTGCGCCGGGAGGAGGAGACCGACCCCGAGGGAAGCTCCCCCCGGGGGCGGACTGCCCCTAGGGGTACCTCCGTACTACGGCCCGGGGAGGGTTCGTACCGACGGAGGACGAGAAGGGGCCCGGCGCGTCCTTAATCTGGCTTCACGCCGCTGGGGGGCGGCGAACCGGACCCCGGGGGGTGGGGTTTTCCCCCGTAGAAGACGGTGCCGGGCACCAGCGCGCCCGGCCCCCGGCCCGGGCCAGACTCATGGGGTGACGGACGGGGCTCCGGCGCCCCGGCGGCAGCGGCACAGGCACAGCGGACTTCGAGCGGTACGCGTACCGCGGGCACCACCCGGCTCATCTGATGACCGACATAGGAGACTTGACATGACATCGGCCGTAACCATTCCCCGGCACGGGAGCACTGGAGGGCGTACGGCCGTCGCCGCGCGGGCGCGGCAGGTCGTCAAGGCCTACGGCAGCGGTGAGACCCGGGTCGTCGCCCTCGACCACGTGGACGTGGACATCGCCCGCGGCCAGTTCACCGCGATCATGGGGCCCTCGGGATCCGGCAAGTCCACGCTGATGCACTGCCTGGCCGGCCTGGACACCGTCACCGGCGGGCAGATCTACCTCGACGAGACCGAGATCACCGGCCTGAAGGACAAGAAGCTCACGCAGCTCCGCCGGGACCGGATCGGCTTCATCTTCCAGGCGTTCAACCTGCTGCCGACGCTGAACGCGATCGAGAACATCACGCTGCCCATGGACATCGCCGGCCGCAAGCCCGACCGGGCGTGGCTGGACCGGGTCGTGGAGACCGTCGGCCTGGCCGGCCGCCTCAAGCACCGGCCCACCCAGCTCTCCGGCGGGCAGCAGCAGCGCGTCGCCGTGGCCCGTGCCCTGGCCGCCCGGCCCGAGATCATCTTCGGCGACGAGCCCACCGGGAACCTCGACTCGCGCGCCGGCGCCGAGGTGCTGGGCTTCCTGCGCCGGTCGGTGGACGAGCTGGGGCAGACCATCGTCATGGTCACCCACGACCCGGTCGCCGCCAGCTACGCCGACCGCGTGCTCTACCTCGCCGACGGCCGGATCGTCGACGAGATGTACAAGCCGACCGCGGACGCCGTCCTGGACCGCATGAAGGACTTCGACGCCCGGGGGCGTACGTCATGACCGTCGTCAAGACCTCCCTGCGCAACTTCTTCGCGCACAAGGGCCGCATGGCGCTGTCGGCGGTGGCGGTACTGCTGTCGGTGGCGTTCGTGTGCGGCACGCTGGTGTTCACGGACACCATGAACACGACGTTCGACAAGCTGTTCGCCGTCACCTCGTCGGACGTGACGGTCGGGCCGAAGGACGCCAAGGCCGAGGACACCCCGCAGAGCGGTGTGCCCGAGTCGCTTCCCGCGTCCACGCTGGAGCGGGTCCGCTCCGTCGAGGGCGTCGAGTCCGCCGAGGGCGCGATCGCGTCCATGAACGTCACCGTCGTCGACCGGGACAACGACAACGTGGGAGCCACCAGCGGCGCCCCGACGATCGCCGGGAACTGGACGAAGAACGACCTCAGGTCGATGGAGATCACCTCCGGGCACGCCCCGCGCGGCCCGACCGAGGCGATGATCGACTCCGACACCGCCGACAAGCACGACCTGAAGATCGGCGACGAGCTGCGCACCATCGCGCAGACCGGCGACTTCACGGCGCGGATCGTCGGCATCGCCTCCTTCACCGTCACCAACCCGGGCGCGGCCGTCGTCTACTTCGACACCCCGACCGCCCAGCGCGAACTGCTCGGCTCCGAGGGCCGCTTCACCCAGCTCAACCTGACCGCCGCCTCCGGCGTCACCGACGCGCAGCTCAAGCGGAACGTCACCGAGGCCCTGGGCGGCGACTACAAGGTCCAGACCGCCAAGGAGACCGCCGACGAGAACCGCAAGGACGTCGGCGAGTTCATGGACGTCATCAAGTACGCCATGCTCGGCTTCGCCGGGATCGCGTTCCTCGTCGGCATCTTCCTGATCATCAACACCTTCTCGATGCTGGTCGCCCAGCGCACCCGCGAGATCGGCCTGATGCGGGCCATCGGCTCCTCCCGCAAGCAGGTCAACCGCTCGGTGCTGGTCGAGGCCCTGCTGCTCGGCGTCGTCGGCTCGATCCTCGGCGTCGCGGCCGGTGTCGGGATCGCCGTCGGCCTGATGAAGCTGATGTCGGCCGCGGGCATGAACCTGTCCACCGACGACCTGACCGTCAAGGCGACGACGCCCGCGGTCGGCCTGCTCCTCGGCGTCGTGGTCACCGTCCTCGCCGCCTACCTGCCGGCCCGCCGCGCGGGCAAGGTCTCCCCGATGGCCGCCCTGCGCGACGCCGGTACGCCGGCCGACGGCAAGGCGGGCTGGATCCGCGGCCTGACCGGCCTGGTGCTCACCGGCGCCGGCGCCGCCGCCCTGTACGGGGCCGGCTCGGCGGACAAGGCGAGCGACGGCGCGTCGCTGCTGGGCCTGGGCGTCGTCCTGACCCTGATCGGCTTCGTCGTGATCGGCCCGCTGCTGGCCGGCGCGGTCGTGCGGGTGCTCGGCGCGGTCCTCCTGCGGGCCTTCGGCCCGGTGGGCCGCATGGCCGAGCGCAACGCCCTGCGCAACCCGCGCCGCACCGGCGCCACGGGTGCCGCCCTGATGATCGGCCTGGCCCTCGTCGCCTGCCTGTCGGTGGTCGGCTCCTCCATGGTCGCCTCGGCCACCAGCGAGCTGGACAAGACGGTCGGCGCGGACTTCATCGTCGAGGGCAACCAGCGGATCGTGCCGCAGGCCGAGAAGCAGCTGATGGACACGCCCGGCCTGGAGCACGTCACCCGCTACAAGGTCGTCGATGCCACGCTGACCTCGCCCGACGGCGAGAAGGACGACGACGGTCTGACCGCCGCCGACCCGACGTACGCGCAGGACGTGCGCCGCCCGACCATCGCCGGTGACCTGGCGGACGCCTACGGCCCCGGCGCCATGTCGGTCGGCTCCGACTACGCCGAGGAGCACGGGGTGCGCGTCGGCGACACGATCTCGGTCGCCTTCAAGGGCGGCGAGACGGCGAAGCTGAAGGTCGCCGCCATCACCGACGACAGCACGGCCATCGACCAGGGCGCCCGCTACCTCGCCATCGAGACGCTGCGCACCTACCTGCCTGCCGACCGCGTCCCGCCGAACCTGATCATGTTCGCCAAGGCGAAGGACGGCCAGGAGGCCGAGGCGTACGCGGCGATGAAGAAGTCGCTGGACCAGTACCCGCAGTACCAGGTGCGGGACCAGACCGACTACAAGCAGGAGCTCAAGGACGAGGTCGGCCAGCTCCTGAACATGGTCTACGGCCTGCTCGCCCTGGCGATCATCGTCGCGGTGCTCGGTGTGGTGAACACCCTCGCGCTGTCGGTGGTCGAGCGGACCCGCGAGATCGGCCTGATGCGGGCGATCGGCCTCTCCCGCCGCCAGTTGCGCCGGATGATCCGGCTGGAGTCCGTGGTCATCGCCCTCTTCGGCGCCCTGCTGGGCCTCGGGCTCGGCATGGGCTGGGGCACCACGGCCCAGAAGCTGCTCGCCCTGGAGGGACTGAACGTCCTGGACATCCCCTGGCCGACGATCATCGGCGTCTTCGTCGGGTCGGCCTTCGTGGGCCTCTTCGCCGCCCTGATCCCGGCCTTCCGGGCCGGCCGGATGAACGTCCTGAACGCCATCGCCACGGACTGACACCCACGACCACCGCACACGGGGGTTGCGGGGGGAGCCCGGTGCCGGAGTCCCGAGGGACTCCGGCACCGGGCTCACTGCTGCCCGCGCGACGCCACGACCCCCGGCCCACGGAGCCGGGGCGTGGGCGAGGGCCCGAGGCGTGCGGGCCGCACGCCGGGGCACCCGTCGACGGACGGGGCGTCGTCCACAGCCCCCGGCGCCCGCCCGCGCGGCGACGTACGCTGGAGAACCCCCGGCCCGCAGCGCGCGTCGGGCCCGTCGTGTTGTACATCCCCGGACGGAAAGCGCCCCGAATGAGCCTGCACGGTCTGCTCGACGCCGTAGTCAAGGACACCGCCCTCGCGGAAGCGATCACCGCCGCCGCCGACGGCAACCGCATGCACGTCGATCTGATCGGCCCGCCCGCGGCCCGCCCCTTCGCGGTCGCCGCGCTGGCCCGCGAGACGAGCCGCCCCGTCCTCGCGGTGACGGCGACGGGCCGCGAGGCGGAGGACCTGGCCGCGGCCCTGCGCTCCCTGCTGCCGCCCGAGGGCGTCGTCGAGTACCCCTCCTGGGAGACCCTCCCGCACGAGCGGCTCAGCCCGCGCAGCGACACCGTCGGCCGCCGCCTCGCCGTTCTGCGGCGCCTGACCCACCCCCGCCCCGACGACCCGGAGACCGGCCCGGTCTCGGTCGTCGTCGCACCCGTGCGCTCCGTGCTCCAGCCGCAGGTCAAGGGCCTGGGCGACCTGGAGCCCGTCTCCCTGCGCACCGGCCGGAGCGCCGACCTGGAGGAGGTCGTCGAGGCCCTCGCCGCCGCCGCGTACGCCCGCGTCGAGCTGGTGGAGAAGCGCGGCGAGTTCGCCGTGCGCGGCGGAATCCTCGACGTGTTCCCGCCCACCGAGGAACACCCCCTGCGCATCGAGTTCTGGGGCGACGACGTCGAGGAGATCCGCTACTTCAAGGTCGCCGACCAGCGCTCCCTGGAGATCGCCGAGCACGGGCTGTGGGCCCCGCCCTGCCGCGAGCTGCTGCTCACCCCCCAGGTCCGCGAGCGGGCCGCCGCCCTCGCCGAGGAGCACCCGGAGCTGGGCGAACTGCTCAACAAGATCGCCGAGGGCATCGCCGTGGAGGGCATGGAGTCCCTCGCGCCCGTCCTCGTGGACGACATGGAGCTGCTGCTCGACGTCCTGCCCAAGGGCGCCATGGCCGTCGTCTGCGACCCCGAGCGGGTGCGGACCCGCGCCGCCGACCTGGTCGCCACGAGCCAGGAGTTCCTCCAGGCGTCCTGGGCGGCCACCGCGGGAGGCGGCGAGGCGCCCATCGACGTCGACGCGGCCTCCCTGTGGTCCCTCGCGGACGTACGGGCCCGGGCCCGCGAGCTGGACATGATGTGGTGGTCGGTGTCGCCCTTCGCCGCCGACGAGGCGCTGACGCCGGACGACGACTCGGACACCCTCAAGCTCGGCATGCGCGCCCCCGAGACCTACCGCGGCGACACCGCGAGGGCCCTCGCCGACACCAAGGGCTGGCTCTCCGACGGCTGGCGCGCCGTCTACGTCACCGAGGGCCACGGCCCGGCCTCCCGCACCGTCGAGGTGCTGGGCGGCGAGGGCATCGCGGCCCGCCTGGACAACGACCTGGGCGAACTGTCCCCGTCCGTCGTCCACGTCTCCTGCGGCTCCATCGACCACGGCTTCGTCGACCCGGCGCTCAGGCTCGCCGTCCTCACCGAGACCGACCTGACCGGCCAGAAGGCCGCCGGCCGCGAGGGCGCCCGGATGCCCGCCCGGCGCCGCAAGACCATCGACCCGCTCACCCTGGAGACGGGCGACTACATCGTCCACGAGCAGCACGGCGTGGGCCGCTACATCGAGATGGTGCAGCGCACCGTGCAGGGCGCCACCCGCGAGTACCTGGTGGTGGAGTACGCCCCGGCCAAGCGCGGCCAGCCCGGCGACCGGCTCTACATCCCCACCGACCAGCTCGAGCAGATCACCAAGTACGTCGGCGGCGAGGCGCCCACCCTGCACCGGCTGGGCGGCGCCGACTGGACCAAGACCAAGGCGCGCGCCAAGAAGGCCGTCAAGGAGATCGCCGCCGACCTGATCAAGCTCTACAGCGCGCGGATGGCGGCGCCCGGCCACGCCTTCGGCGCCGACACCCCCTGGCAGCGCGAGCTGGAGGACGCGTTCCCCTACGCGGAGACGCCCGACCAGCTCACCACCATCGCCGAGGTCAAGGAGGACATGGAGAAGACGGTCCCCATGGACCGCCTGATCTGCGGCGACGTCGGCTACGGCAAGACGGAGATCGCGGTCCGCGCCGCCTTCAAGGCCGTGCAGGACGGCAAGCAGGTCGCCGTGCTCGTCCCGACGACCCTGCTGGTGCAGCAGCACTTCGGCACGTTCAGCGAGCGGTACACGCAGTTCCCGGTGAACGTGAGGGCGCTGTCCCGCTTCCAGAGCGACGCCGAGGCCAAGGCCGTCCTGGAGGGCCTGCGCGAGGGCTCGGTGGACGTCGTCATCGGCACCCACCGGCTCTTCTCCTCCGAGACCAAGTTCAAGGACCTGGGCCTGGTCATCGTGGACGAGGAGCAGCGCTTCGGTGTCGAGCACAAGGAGCAGCTCAAGAAGCTCCGCGCCAACGTCGACGTGCTGACGATGTCCGCGACCCCGATCCCGCGCACCCTGGAGATGGCGGTCACCGGCATCCGCGAGATGTCGACGATCACCACCCCGCCGGAGGAGCGGCACCCGGTGCTCACCTTCGTCGGCCCCTACGAGCAGAAGCAGATCGGCGCCGCCATCCGCCGCGAGCTGCTGCGCGAGGGCCAGGTCTTCTACATCCACAACCGCGTCGAGTCCATCGACCGGGCCGCCGCCCGGCTGCGGGAGATCGTCCCCGAGGCGCGGATCGCCACCGCCCACGGCCAGATGTCGGAACAGGCCCTGGAACAGGTCGTGGTCGACTTCTGGGAGAAGCGGTTCGACGTGCTGGTCTCCACGACCATCGTGGAGTCCGGCATCGACATCTCCAACGCCAACACCCTGATCGTGGAGCGCGGCGACAACTTCGGCCTCAGCCAGCTCCACCAGCTCCGCGGCCGGGTCGGCCGGGGCCGCGAGCGCGGCTACGCCTACTTCCTCTACCCGCCGGAGAAGCCGCTGACCGAGACCGCGCACGAGCGGCTCGCCACCATCGCCCAGCACACCGAGATGGGCGCGGGCATGTACGTGGCGATGAAGGACCTGGAGATCCGCGGCGCGGGCAATCTGCTCGGCGGCGAGCAGTCCGGCCACATCGCCGGCGTCGGCTTCGACCTGTACGTGCGGATGGTCGGCGAGGCCGTCGCGGACTACCGGGCCTCCCTGGAGGGCGGGGTCGAGGAGGAGCCGCCGCTCGAGGTCAAGATCGAGCTGCCCGTCGACGCGCACGTCCCGCACGACTACGCCCCCGGCGAGCGGCTGCGCCTCCAGGCGTACCGCTCCATCGCCTCCGCGAACAGCGAGGAGGACATCAAGGCCGTACGGGAGGAACTGGTCGACCGCTACGGCAAGTTGCCGGAGCCGGTGGAGAACCTGCTGCTGGTGGCGGGCCTGCGGATGCTGGCGCGGGCCTGCGGGGTCGGCGAGATCGTGCTCCAGGGCAACAACATCCGCTTCGCACCGGTGGAGTTGCGTGAGTCGCAGGAGCTTCGCCTCAAGCGGCTGTACCCGGGCACGGTCGTCAAGACGCCCGCCCACCAGGTGCTGGTGCCGCGCCCGAAGACCGCGAAGGTGGGCGGCAAGCCGCTCGTCGGGCGGGAACTGCTGGCGTGGGTGGGGGAGTTCCTGACCTCGATCCTGGGCTCGTAGCCTCTCCCCGGCGGTCGCCCCTGCCGGGGGACCGCCGAAGAAGCCGTCCGCGGATCCCTTTTCCGTGGACGGCTTCCCTGTGCGCGGTGCGGTTCGAAGGAGCGCGCCTACCGCTGCTCCGGCCGGTCGCCCCGCTCGCGGCCGAGACCGAGCTGGTCCTCGGCCCGCTGCTGCGCGGCGTCGACCTGCTTCTCGTACGTGCCGCCGGTCCTCTCGTTGACCTGGCGCTCGGCCGCGTCGGACATCTTGCGTGACCTGTCCTTGTCCTTGCCGGCCATGCTCTTCATCTTGTCGAGGATGCCCATGCGAGCTCCTTCCGAGACGTGACTCACTTTCGACCGTACGCCAGTTGTGCCCCGTATGCCCAACAAAGGTCCGGTGTGGTCTGAACCTCTGGCTCGCTACCGTGGTGGTGGCGTTACGGCAAGGGGAGGGGCGCGCATGAGGCGGCACGGCAGGATCGGCACCCGATGGGCCGCGGGCGCGGCCCTCGCCCTCGCGCTGGTCACCGGGTGCGAGGGGCTGGAGGGGGAGGGCGCCCCTGCGACGGGCGGCGGCGCCGAGGCACCGGCCTCCACGGGGGCCGTCAGTCCCCTGCGCAACCCCGACGGCACCCGGCCCGGCCTCGCCCCGGTCACGGGCGACACGGACCGGGCGAGCGCCCGCGAGCTCATCGAGTCGCTGAAGACCAAGGGGCGCGGCCCCAGGACCGGCTACGACCGCGACGAGTTCGGCTACGCCTGGATGGACACCGCCGACGGTGTGCCGCTGGCGAGGAACGGCTGCGACACGCGAAACGACCTGCTGCGGCGCGACGGCCGGGACGTGCGCTTCCGCTCCGGCTCGAACTGCGTGGTCGTCGCCATGACCCTGCACGACCCGTACACGGGCACGACCATCGAGTGGCGCAAGCAGAAGGCTAGCGAGGTCCAGATCGACCACGTCGTGCCGCTGTCCTACAGCTGGCAGCTGGGATCCTCGCGGTGGCCGGAGAGCAAGCGCAGGCAGCTCGCGAACGACCCGCTCAACCTCCTGCCGGTCGAGGGCCGGGCCAACTCGGCCAAGAGCGACGCCGGTCCGGCGACCTGGCTGCCGCCGAGCAAGGGCATCCGGTGCGCGTACGCCGTCCGGTTCGCCCAGGTCGCCGTCAAGTACGAGCTGGCGGTGACCGCGCCGGACCGGCAGGCGATGCTCCGTCAGTGCGGCGGCTGAGCGGGGCCGTACCAGCCGCCCGCCCGGGAGAAAAGCGGTTTGCCGGGTGCGCCGCCCTGCCTACGGTGAGCCCATGGAGCTGACGATTTCGAGCCTCGCCGAGCGCCCCGGGATGGCGGAGCGCGTCCTCGGCATGGCCGACAGCTGGCCGGCCTTCACGGTCAACGACCTCGTGGGCAACGCCCACTATCCGCGGATCGCCGCCGAGCTGCCCGAGTACGTGCAGTTCGCCGAGGACGAGCACGGCGAGGTCGTCGCCCACGCGCACAGCGTGCCCTTCGCCCTCGACGCCGAGGGGCGCGGACGGCTGCCCGCCCGAGGCTGGGACGAGGTCCTCACCTGGGCCTTCTCCGACCTGCGGCACGGCGTGGCGCCCGACACCGTCAGCGCGATATCGGTCGTCGTCGCCCCGCACGCCCAGGGCCGCGGGCTGTCCGCCCGGATGCTCGTGGCCATGCGCGACAACGCCCGCGCCCGGGGGTTCCGTGAGGTCGTCGCGCCGGTGCGTCCCAGCGCCAAGCACCTCGAACCGCACACCCCCGTCGAGGAGTACGCGCGCCGCGTCCGCCCCGACGGCCTGCCGCACGACCCCTGGCTGCGCGTGCACGCCAGGGCCGGCGCCACCCTCGACTCGGTGGCGCCGGCCTCGATGACCGTCGCCGCGTCACTGGAGGAGTGGCGCGGCTGGACCGGGCTGCCCTTCGACACCGCCGGGGACGTCGAGGTGCCCGGCGCCCTGGTCCCGGTGCGCTGCGAACCGGAACGCGACTGCGCGGTGTACGTCGAGCCCAACGTCTGGATGCGGCACCGGCTGTGACCACGCCCCCGGCCGGTGCCGTACGGCCGCTCAGCCGGTCAGCGCGTCCAGGTCGAGGACCTTCCCGGTGGGTGCCTTGGCGCCCACCGGCTCGTCGTACGCGCTGAAGGTGAGGGCGCCGGGGTCCTTCTCGGACGCGCTCTCGAAGCGCAGCAGGTACGGCTCGCCCTCGGTGGCCACGTACAGCGTGTTGCGGTCCGTGCCGTCCTTCTCGTGCAGGACGATCGCGGGCGTGCCGTCGACGGTGGTGGTCCTGCCGCGGGTCACGTCCGTGCTGCCGGAGCCCTCCGCGTCGTCCAGCATCGTGTCCAGATCGCAGAAGCCCGTCATGTCCTCGGCGTCCTGGCCGGTGGCGGACGTCTTGG
The DNA here is from genome assembly GCF_044390505.1 of Streptomyces sp. NPDC018947. Lineage (NCBI taxonomy): Bacteria > Bacillati > Actinomycetota > Actinomycetes > Kitasatosporales > Streptomycetaceae > Streptomyces > Streptomyces sp. NPDC018947. The sequence continues at coordinate 102,841 of NZ_JBIRZD010000020.1, read as the reverse complement.
TCCACCGTCCGGCCAGCAGCGCCACGGCCGCGTCGGTGTCGGCCTTCGGCTCGCCCTCGCTCTGTGCCCGAAGGAACCGCTCGTCGTACTTCATGTAGAGCGTGTCACCGGTCTTGATCAGCTCGGCCTCGCCCTGCCCGTCCAGGCTCATCGTGCCGGCGCACTCGCCCTGCCGGTCCAGGGCCATGTCGATCCGGATGGTGCCGCCGCTCTCGTCGTCGGGGACGTCGCCCGTCATGCGCAGCGAACGCGCCCCGGTGGTGGCCTCCAGGGCCCGGTCGGCGATCTCGTCGCCGGACAGGCCGGCGAACGGCTCGGCGGAAGCCTTCGCGGTCGCCGAAGCGGTCGCGGCGGCCGCCCCGCCGCCACCGCCGTCGCCGTCCTTGCCGGACTGGCAGCCGGTGAGGCTCGCGGTGGTCGCTGCCATGAGGCAGAGGGCGACGAGCGTGGTGCGCCGCATGAGGACTCCTTGGTGACACTGGTGGTGATGAACGGACCGGCCGGTACGCCGGGTGCGACGGTCCGGTGGTGCGGTGGTGCGGTGGTGCGGTGGTGCGGGGCCCGGGGGCCCGGGGTGCGGTGGACCGGCGGGGCGGACGCGTCGGGTCAGCCGGTCTTCTGCCAGTCCTCGCAGCCGACCGTCTTGAAGTAGGCGTCCGAGGCGCTGATCTTCACGACCCCCGTGCCGGACACGTTGTCGTTGGCGAGGATCGACTCGAGCGAGTGGTCGGCGTTCTTGCTCCGCTCCCAGTAGCACGAGTCGTCGGTGTTGCCCGTGGACTTGTAGGTGCCGGGGGCGATGTCGGTGCCGACCGCGAACATGCCGCCGTCGCCGGCCATCTCGGAGGCGGGGTCGCCCTTCGCCTTCGGGTCGACGGCCTCCCAGTCGTTGCAGCCGTTCGACTTGAAGAACTTGTCGGTGGCCTTGACGGTGACGTAACCGGTGCCGCTCACATTGTCGTTGGCGAGCAGCGAGTCCAGTTCGCCCGAGGCGTCCTTGGCACGCTCCCAGTAGCACATGCCGTCCGAGTTGCCGGTGGTGCGGTAGGTGCCGGGCTTGACGTCCGAGCCGACCTCGAAGTCGCCGTCCCCCTCGAAGGCGGCCTTCTTCTCCGCGGCCTTCGCCCCGTCCGAGCCCCCCGCCGAACCGCCGTCCTTCGAGCCGCCGGACTGCTGCGCGGATGCCGAAGAGCCCTTGCCGTCGGAGCCGCCGTCGCCGTCGCCGGAGTTCGCCGAGACGGCGGCGATGACGACGATCCCCACGACGGCGCCCAGCGCGACCTTGCCCTTCATGCCCATGACTGTGTCCCCTCCCGTGCGGCGACCGCCCTGCCGGCGGTTGCTCGTTGGCGAGGTCAATAAGAACAGAGTCTGTGAACCGAGTCAACACGATTCACAGTGAACGGTCGATACACGCTGTGAATCTCCGTATCGCATCCCCGTCGGTATGATCGGCACCACACGGAAGCCAGGACGGGGGTCGGAAACGGTGCAGGACGACAGCACAGAGGTGACCGCCGCGGGGATCGCGCGGCTCGCCGGCGTCGGCAGGGCCGCCGTGAGCAACTGGCGCCGCCGGCACGGCGACTTCCCCAAACCCGTCGGCGGCACCGAGACCAGCCCCTCCTTCGCGCTCGCCGAGGTCGAGGCATGGCTGCGCGCCCAGGGCAAACTCGCCGAGGTCCCCCTGCGCGAACGCGTCTGGCAGCAGCTCGCCGGTCACCCCGACGGGCCCGTCACCGCCCTGGCGCACGCCGGCTGCGTCCTCCTGCTCATCCACGACCGGCCCACCGACTGGCTGGAGCTGTCCGCCGGTTCCGACGAGCGCCTCGCCGCCCTGCTGCCCGCCGCCCTCGACCAGGTCCTCACCCCCCGCTTCGGCGCCGACCCCGGCCGCACGGTCGCCACCCCGATCAGCCCCCGCCTGCTGCTCTCCGTCCCGCTGCTGCGCGGCGCCGCCGAACTCGCCGCGGGCCAGGGCGCGCGCCAGACCTACGAGTTCCTGCTCGGCAGGCACCTCGACGCCAACCCGCGCCAGTACACGCTCACCCCCACCCCCCTCGCCGACCTGATGGCCGAACTCGCCGGCCCCGCCCGGACCGTGCTCGACCCCGCCTGCGGCACCGGCGCCCTGCTGCGCGCCGTCGACTCCCGGCCCGGCACGCACCTGTACGGCCAGGACAGCGCCGCCGAACTCGCCGCGCTCACCGGGCTGCGGCTCGCCCTGAGCGCTCCGGCCGCCGTGCGCATCGCCGCCGGCGACACCCTGCGCGCGGAGGCCTTCCCCGAGCTGCGCGCCGACGCCGTCCTGTGCCACCCCCCCTTCAACGAGCGCAACTGGGGCCACGACGAACTCGCCTACGACGCCCGCTGGGAGTACGGCTTCCCCGCCCGCACCGAGTCCGAGCTGGCCTGGGTGCAGCACGCGCTCGCCCGGCTGAGGGACGGCGGCACGGCCGTCCTGCTCATGCCGCCCGCCGCCGCCTCCCGCCGCTCGGGCCGGCGCATCCGCGCCGACCTGCTGCGCCGGGGCGCGCTGCGGGCCGTCGTCACGCTGCCGGTGGGCGCGGCACCGCCGTACAACATCCCGGTCCACCTGTGGGTGCTGCGCCGGCCCGAGAAGGCGCCCGCGCAGCCGGAGGTGCTGCTCGCGGACGTGGGTCAGTTCGCCGGGGAGGGGCGCGGGGGACCGGACTGGCGGGCCGTGCGCGAGGCGGTCCTCGACGCCTGGCGGGACTTCGACGGCTCCGGCCACCTCGACGAACGCCCGGGTCTGGCCCGCTCCCTGCCGGTCATCGAACTCCTCGACGACGACGTCGACCTCGCCCCCGCCCGCCACCTGCCGCCGCCCACGGCCGCCGACGGCGCCGAACAGCTCGCGGACGTCCGCGCACGCCTCGGCGAGACCCTCCGCCTGGCCACCGGGCTCACCCCGCCCCCCGCCGACACCACGCGTCCCGCCCCCCGCTGGCCGCTGACCACCGTCGGCGAACTCGCCCGCGGCGGCGCCCTGCTGATGCGCACCGGCACGAACGGCGGCCACGCGCGCGTCCCCGTCCTCACCGACCTCGACGTCCTCGCCGGCACCGCCCCCTCCGGCACCCTCCCGGAGAGCGACGAGGAACCCGTGCTCACCGAACAGGGGGACGTCGTCCTGCCGGTCCTCGGCGGCGACTCCGTGGCCCGCGTGGTCGACGAGGCCGCCGCCGGCGCCGCCCTCGGCCGCAACCTGGTCCTCCTGCGCCCCGACCCGGCCGCGCTGGACGCCTGGTTCCTCGCCGGGTTCCTGCGCGGCACCGCCAACAACCGCCAGGCCAGCAGCTACGCGTCCACCGCCACCCGGCTCGACGTGCGCCGTCTCCAGCTCCCGCGGCTGCCGCTGGAGGCCCAGCGGCGCTACGGCGCCCGCTTCCGCGCCCTGGACGAGTTCGAACGGGCCGTCAGGCTCGCGGGCCGCCTCGGCGACCAGCTCGTGCGCGGCCTGTACGACGGGCTGACCGACGGCACGGTCGCGCCCGACTGACCTCGCGGGCAAGGGAAGTGACCAGCACGACAACGGTTCGGTACAACCCGGGACCGTTCGTCCGTGTCGGCCTATACGCTCGATGCCGACACGTCGGTCCACGTCCCAGGTACCAGGAGAAGCCATGCATGGCCACGGCTACCCGCAGCCGGTGAAGCCGCCGCCCCCCACGGGCTGGCTCGTCTTCCTGCGCGTGCTGTTCGTGGCCCTCTCGGTCCTGACCATCGGCATCCTCGCCTGGTCGATGCTGCTGCGCCTGGCGATCGTCACGCGCAGGGCCCTGGACTGGGGCCTGTTCGCCGCCGCGTTCACCGCGGACGCGATCGCGCTCGTCCTCGTCGGCAGCGAACCCGGCGACGAGATCCACACCCCGGCCGGCTGGACGGGCATGGGCCTGCTGTTCGGCACGCTGGTGGCCGCGATGGCGTACTACCTCTCCGCCGACGTCCGCCACTTCCACCAGCTGCGCTACGGCGCCGGTTACGCCCCGCAGCCGGTCCCGCCGGTCCCGGCGCCGGGTTACGGCTATCCGCAGCCCGTGGCGTCCCCGTACACGGCGACCACCGTCCCGCAGACGGCCCGTCAGCCGCTCGCGCCCCAGCAGCCGCTCGCGCCCCAGCAGCCGCTCGTGCCCCAGCAGCCGCTGGCGCCCCGGCAAGCGGCGATGCCCCAGGGGCCCGTGGGGCCCCAGCAGTCCCTCCACACCCCGCCGCCGATGCCCCCGGCACCCGCGCCCGCCGCGGCGCAGGCACCCGCGCCCGCCCCGCCTCCGCACACCCCCGCGCCCGCCCGCATCGACCAGGTCCGCGCCGAACTCGACGAGCTCAGCGACTACCTCCGCAGGCACGACGGCCACGAGGGCGGAAGGTGACCGTGGCGACAGGACGTGTGGTCGCCGGCCGCTACGAGCTGTCCACGCTCATCGGCCAGGGCGGCATGGGACAGGTCTGGACGGCGTACGACCAGCGGCTCGACCGGCGCGTCGCGGTGAAGCTGCTGCGCCCCGACAAGATGGCCGGGCAGGAGGCCGACGAACTGCGCCGCCGCTTCGTGCGCGAGTGCCGCGTGACCGCCCAGGTCGACCACCCCGGCCTGGTCACCGTGCACGACGCGGGCAGCGAGGGCGAGGAACTGTTCCTCGTCATGCAGTACGTCGACGGCGCCGACCTCTCCGACCACCTCGCCGAGCACGACCCGTACCCGTGGCAGTGGGCCGTCGCGGTCGCCGCCCAGCTCTGCGCCGTCCTCAGCGCCGTGCACGCCGTGCCGATCGTCCACCGCGACCTCAAGCCGCGCAACGTGATGGTCAAGCAGGACGGCACCGTCACCGTCCTCGACCTCGGCGTCGCCTCCGTCATGGACGCCGACACCACCCGCCTCACCCACACCGGCACCCCCATCGGCTCGCCCGCCTACATGGCCCCCGAGCAGGCCATGGGCGGTGCCGTCGGCCCGTACACCGACCTGTACGCGCTCGGCGTCCTGCTGCACGAACTCCTCAGCGGCGACGTCCCGTTCGCGGGATCCACGGCCCTCGGCGTGCTCCACCGGCACCTGTACGAGCCGCCGCTGCCGGTGCGCCGCATACGCCCCGAGGTCCCCGAGGCGCTGGAAGCGCTCGTGCTGCGCCTGCTCGCCAAGGACCCCCAGCACCGGCCCGCCTCCGCCCAGGAGGTGTACGAGGACCTGGCCCTGCTGCTGCCCGCGCCCGGCATGCCCACCGGCGGCCCCCTCGACCCCACCCGCCCCTTCGTCCGCCCGCACGCCCCCTGGCCCGACCGCGCCCGCACCCCCGCGCCCCGGCCGGCCCCCGCGCCGCCCGTCGCCGAGGCCGGGAAGCCGGACGTCGCCCGCGCCGTGGACGACGTCAAACGCCTCCTCGGCGAGGGCCGCATCACCCAGGCCGTCGACATCCTCGGCGCGATCCTGCCCGCCGCCGCCGAACAGCACGGCGAACGCTCCCCGGTCGTGCGCACCCTGCGCAAGCAGTACGCCGCCACCCTCATGGACGACGGGCAGTACCGCCGCGCCCTGCCCGAACTGCGCCGCCTCGCCGACGAACGCGCCGCCGAGGCCGGCCAGGCCGACCCCCAGTCCCTGCGTCACCGCTACGACGCCGCGCAGTGCCTGGAGCAGCTCGGCGAACCGGCCGCGGCCCTCGCCGAGTACCGCGCCCTGCTGCCGTACTACGAGAACCAGTACGTCGCGGGCGACCCCGACCTCGCCCACGACGTCCGCCGCCGCATCGGCCACCTGCTGCTCGCCCTCGGCGACCGCGCCGCCGCCCACGAGACGCTGGCCCGGCTGCTGCACGACGTGGAGCGCGCGCACGGCCCCGGGCACCCGCTCGCGGCCGACATCCGGCGCACGCTCCAGTGGCTCGGCCAGGTGCGCGGCTAGTTCTTGCCCACGGCCCGGACCGCACCGACCCTGCCGGGCAGCCTCTGGCACGCGCTGTGGGACGGCCGGAACACCGCCACGGGCGACTGGCCGTGGGGAGCGGGCCAGTACACCGGCCACAGCCGCGGCCACCCGTACAGGGTGAACAGCGAGGAGACCCGCGGCGGTCACGCGATCACCGTGGACCGCGACGCCCGGGACGGCCCGGCGGCGGCCACCGTCTGACCGCCGGGCCGTCCGCCCGGCGGCGCGGCGGTGCCCGAAGTCCCCGTGAATCGTTGGTCGAATGGGTTGGCCAGAGCCGGGCCACTGCCTACCATCGATCATCGCAAGACCTTGTGCACCGTCGCACAATCTCCTCGGGAGGTTTCCTTGCACCGCCGCCGTCGCACCGCGCTCCTCTTCACCGCCGCGATCGCCGCCGCGGCACCCCTGCTCACCGCCTGCGGCAACGATGCGCACCCCGGCGCGGCGGCCGTCGTGGGGGACCAGCGGATCACCGTCGCCCAGCTCGAGAACCGGGTCGACGAGGTGCGCGAGGCGCAGCGGGCCGCCGTCCCGGACGAGACCCAGTACCAGCAGGTCGTCGCCCGCACCGGCACCCTCGCCCGCGACACCCTGCACGGCATGGTCCTGGACCGGGTGCTGCACCGCGCCGCCCAGGACGCGGGCGTGACCGTCACCCGCAAGGAGGTCCAGCAGATGCGGGCCGGCCTCGAGGAGCAGGCCGGAGGCGCCGAGGAGCTGGAGAACGTCTGGCTCCAGCAGTACGGCATCGCCCCCGGGCGGCTCGACGAGAACCTCCGCCTCCAGATCGAGGCCCAGAAGCTCGCCGAGCACCTCGGCACCGACACCAGCCGCCCCGAGTTCTGGCAGGCCCTGTCCGAGTCCTCCCGGCGGCTCGACGTCGACCTCAACCCGCGCTACGGCACCTGGGACGTCCAGAAAAGCGGCCGCGTCGACGCGAAGACGCCGTGGGTGCGGGAGATCACCGCGGCCGGGACCCAGCAGACGGCGTAGCGCACCCGCGGGGTGCCGTCCCCGGGGACGGCCGGGCGTCCGGGGGTCCGGGCGTCCGGGCGTCCGCCGCCCGGGCCGGCCGGCGGGGTGCGTTACGTTCGGAGAGTGAACGCAACCAGCGCCGACCCCGCTCACGGCACCGCCCCCGACCCGGGCCGCATCGTCCTGCTCACCACCAGCCACCGCGTCGCCCCCGGCCTGCTGTCCTGGCCCGCCTGGCAGGCGCTGCGCACGGCCGACCGCGTGCTGTGCGCCGACGGTGCCCATCCCCAGCTTCCGTACCTGGGCGAGGCGGGCATACGCGTGGAGGAGGCGTCCCCGGCCGCCGAGGAACTGGTCGAGGCCTGCTCCGGGGGCCGCACGGTGGTGGTCGTCGCGACCGGCGAGGGCGAGCCGGCCCTCACCGACGGCCTGGCCCGCCTCGCCGGCTCGGGCCGCGTCGCCATGCCCGAGCTGGAGCTGCTGCCCGCCTCCTACGACCTGCCCGGCGCCCGCCTCCTGGACCTCGTCCAGGTGATGGACCGCATCCGCGCCGAGTGCCCCTGGTCCTCCCGCCGCACCCACGCGGGCCTGGCCAAGTACGCCATCGAGGAGGCGTACGAACTCGTCGAGGCCATCGAGGACGGCGACCGCGACGAACTGCGCGAGGAACTCGGGGACGTCCTCCTCCAGGTCGTCTTCCACGCCCGGATCGCCGAGGAGGACACCGAGGCGCCGTTCTCGATCGACGACGTGGCGGCCGGCATCGTCGCCAAGCTCGTCCACCGCCACCCGCACGTGTTCGGCGACGAGAGCGCGACCACGCCGGAGGAGGTGAGGGAGCACTGGCTGCGCACCAAGGCCGAGGAGAAGCGCCGCACCTCGGTCACCGAGGGCGTCCCCCTCGGCCAGCCCGGTCTCGCGCTCGCCGCCAAGCTGGCCTCCCGGGTGCGCACCGCCGGCCTTCAGGTGCCCATGCCCCGGGGTGAGGGGATCGGCTACGAACTGCTCGCCCTCGCGGCCCGAGCCGAGGCCGAGGGCACGGACCCGGAGGCGGCCCTGCGGGCGGCGGCCCGCGCGTACCGGGACGCGATCAGGGAGGTGGAGGGGTGACCGCGCGCCCCGCGCCCGAGCTGTTCACCTGGGAGTTCGCGAGCGACCCCTACCCGGCGTACGCCTGGCTGCGCGAGCACGCCCCCGTGCACCGCACCACGCTGCCCAGCGGGGTGGAGGCCTGGCTGGTCACCCGGTACGCGGACGCCCGGCAGGCCCTCGCCGACCAGCGGCTGTCCAAGAACCCGGCGCACCACGACGAGCCCGCCCACGCCAAGGGCAGGACCGGCATCCCGGGGGAGCGCAAGGCCGAGCTGATGACGCATCTGCTCAACATCGACCCGCCGGACCACACCAGGCTGCGTCGGCTGGTCAGCAAGGCGTTCACACCGCGCCGCGTCGCCGAGTTCGCGCCCCGGGTGCAGGAGCTGGCCGACGGCCTGATCGACCGGTTCGCCGCCACCGGCTCGGCCGACCTCATCCACGAGTTCGCGTTCCCGCTGCCCATCTACGCCATCTGCGACCTGCTCGGCGTCCCCCAAGAGGACCAGGACGACTTCCGCGACTGGGCGGGCATGATGATCCGTCACGGCGGCGGGCCCCGGGGCGGTGTCGCGCGGTCGGTGAAGAAGATGCGGGGCTACCTCGCCGAGCTGATCCACCGCAAGCGCGCCGCGCTGCCGCCCGAGCCCGGTCCCGGCGAGGACCTGATCTCCGGTCTCATCCGCGCCTCCGACCACGGGGAGCACCTCACCGAGAACGAGGCCGCGGCGATGGCCTTCATCCTGCTCTTCGCGGGGTTCGAGACCACGGTCAACCTCATCGGCAACGGCACCTACGCCCTGCTCACCCACCCCGGGCAGCGCACCAGGCTGCAGACGTCCCTGGCCGCGGGCGAGCGCGGGCTGCTGGAGACGGGCGTCGAGGAACTCCTGCGCTACGACGGCCCGGTGGAGCTGGCCACCTGGCGTTTCGCCACCGAGGCGCTCACCCTCGCCGGGCAGGACATCGCCCCCGGAGACCCCGTGCTCGTCGTCCTGGCCGCGGCCGACCGGGACCCGGAGCGCTTCGCGGACCCGGACACCCTGGACCTCTCGCGCCGGGACAACCAGCACCTGGGGTACGGCCACGGCATCCACTACTGCCTCGGCGCCCCGCTCGCCCGGCTGGAGGGGCAGACGGCGCTCGCCACGCTCCTCACCCGTCTGCCGGACCTGCAGCTGGCCGCGGATCCGGCCGAGCTGCGCTGGCGCGGCGGGCTCATCATGCGCGGGCTGCGCACCCTGCCGGTGTCGTTCACCCCGGCCCCGCCGGTGCCGGACGAGGCCCCCTCGGCGCCGGACAAGACCCCGTCGCCACCGCAAAGGTGACACGCGCTCACCTCTGTGATCTTCACGTGATCTGCGCGGCATGAACTTGTGACAAGCGATCATCTGCCTATACCTTCACGGATCAGCGTGGCGCCGAGCGTCATCCGCCACGCCGTCATCGCTGTCTCGGGAAAGGTCGCCGCATGCTCTCCGGGAACGGTCGTCACCGTCGCCCCCGCCAGGCCCCCGCTCTGGTCGTCGCCGCCGGAGTGACGGGCTCCGCCATCGCGATCCCTCTGCTGGGGGCCACGGGTGCGCACGCGGCCGACGGTGCGGGCTGGGACCGGGTCGCCGAGTGCGAGACGGGCGGTGCCTGGAGCCAGAACAGCGGCAACGGCTACTACGGCGGCCTCCAGCTCTCCCAGGACCTGTGGGAGCGCTACGGCGGTCTGGACCTCGCGTCCAGCGCCGACCAGGCCAGCCGTTCGCAGCAGATATCGGTCGCCGAGAAGGTGCTCGCGGACCAGGGCATCGTCGCCTGGCCCACCTGCGGCCTGCTCGCGGGCCTGGGCAACGGCTCCGGCACCGCGACGGGGGACAGCGGGGCCCCGGATGACGGCGCGTCGGCACAGGAGGGGACCACGGGCGCGGCCGAGCCGTCCGTCACGGCCGGTTCCGCCGGGTCCGACACCGAAGCGTCCCCCGCGCCCTCCGCCTCCCGGTCGCCGTCGCCCTCCGCCACGGAGACGCCTGACGCTTCGTCGGGCAAGAGTGAGGAAACTCCCGAATCGGGCACCTCCGCCACGCCGGACGCCCCGGCCGCGGACGCCACGCGGGGCTCCGGCGGCGCCGGCGCGACCGCCCCGGCGGGCGAGGAGTCGGACAAGTCGGGGCAGAACGGCTCCGTTTCGGGGAGCACCGGCACCGAGGAGACCGCGACCGGCCGGCACCGGGGCGGCAGCGCGGAGGAGAGTCCCGCGGACGGCCGCACCGCCGAGTCCTGGGGCCGGCACGCCTCGCGTGGCGACGACAGCGCACGCGGCCTCACGGACGCCTCGTACACGGTCCGTTCCGGGGACAGTCTCTGGGGCATCGCCGACTCCCTTGACGTCACCGGCGGATGGCGCGCGCTCTACGACGGCAACAAGGACGTCGTCGGAGCCGACCCGGACCACATCCTGCCCGGTCAGACGCTCACGGTCGGGGGCGAAACGGGCGAAAACCAGGGCTAGTTCGCGTCACGGTTCAGCCTGTATGTCCGTTTTGGATCACGTGAGAGATAGGTCTCAGAAGCCGTGATCGTCTTTGAAAAACGGCCGAACCCGTGTCTACGGTCATGACCGCTCGCCACCGCGGGCCCCGGCCGCCGCAACGCCGAATCCTGCCAGCGGCAGCCCGGGAACAGTCGTCGCGTCAAGCGCCGCAGGCAGGAGCGGGGGACCCAAGGTAAGTGCCGCACCGGGCAAGCGAATCGGAGCGGCTAGGGGTGAAGCCGAGTCCCGTGAGGGACCCGGCCGGGCAACTCAACCGGCCCGAACCCGACAGCTCACCTCGCAGGCGTCGGTGAGGGGATCAACCATGCTGTTTTCCAGCAAGGGCAAGCACCGTCGTCCGTCCAAGGCCGCTCGCGCCATCGCCGTCGCCGGCGTGGCCGGCGCCGCCGTCGCCGCCCCGCTGATGGCGGCCGGCAACGCCTCCGCCGCCACCGCGTCCGAGTGGGACGCCGTCGCCCAGTGCGAGTCCGGCGGCAACTGGTCGATCAACACCGGCAACGGCTACTACGGCGGTCTGCAGTTCTCCGCCTCCACCTGGGCCGCCTACGGCGGTACGCAGTACGCCGCCACCGCCGACCAGGCCACCAAGTCGCAGCAGATCGAGATCGCCGAGAAGGTCCTCGCGGGTCAGGGCAAGGGTGCCTGGCCGGTCTGCGGCACCGGCCTGTCGAGCGCCGCGTACACCGGCGGCTCCGCCGCGAGCACGGACAGCGGCTCCTCGCAGAGCCAGAGTGGCGGCTCCACCGCCGAGCGCTCCACCGAGCAGAAGGCGTCGCGCTCCTCCGAGCGTCCGGCCGCCGAGCAGAAGGTGGAGAAGAAGGCCGAGAAGAAGACCGTCACCACCCCGACCGGCAAGAAGGTCGAGAAGGGCGACGGCGAGTACAAGGTCGTCAAGGGCGACACGCTCAGCTCGATCGCCGCCGAGCACCACGTCAAGGGCGGCTGGGCGAAGCTGTTCGACCTGAACGACGACATCGTCGACGACGCCGACCTGATCTACCCGGGCCAGCAGCTCCACCTCAAGTAAGCGGCGGCCCGCCCCTGCTCCCGCCCCGGTGCGTGTTCCCCCGTACGCACCGGGGCGGGTTTTTTCGCGCCCGGCGCCGCGGGCGCGTACCCCCGGTTTCCCCGAACCGTCTTTGTTCCGTTCGGAAACAATTTACTCTCGGTTCTGTCCACCGGGTGGGCGACCGGCTGGCCGATCGCCCGGAGCCGGTTAGGCTCGTCCCGCAGAGCCGCCGCGGACCCTGCGGGCCCGCGTCACACCGAAGCGTCACATTGAAGAAGGAGATGCTCGTGCCGTCCATCGACGTCGTCGTAGCCCGGGAAATCCTGGACTCCCGAGGCAACCCCACGGTCGAGGTCGAGGTCGGCCTCGACGACGGCAGCACGGGGCGTGCCGCCGTTCCCTCCGGTGCCTCCACCGGTGCCTTCGAGGCCATCGAGCTCCGCGACGGCGACCCCAACCGCTACCAGGGCAAGGGCGTCGAGAAGGCCGTCCTCGCCGTCATCGAGCAGATCGGCCCCGAGCTGGTCGGCTACGACGCCACCGAGCAGCGCCTGATCGACCAGGCCATGTTCGACCTGGACGCCACCGACAACAAGGGCTCGCTCGGCGCCAACGCCATCCTCGGCGTCTCGCTCGCCGTCGCCCACGCCGCCTCCGAGGCCAGCGACCTGCCGCTCTTCCGCTACCTGGGCGGCCCGAACGCGCACCTGCTGCCGGTGCCGATGATGAACATCCTGAACGGCGGCTCGCACGCCGACTCCAACGTGGACATCCAGGAGTTCATGATCGCCCCGATCGGCGCGGAGTCCTTCTCGGAGGCGCTGCGCTGGGGCACCGAGGTCTACCACACCCTCAAGAAGGTGCTGAAGGGCAAGGGCCTGGCCACCGGCCTCGGCGACGAGGGCGGCTTCGCCCCGAACCTCGGCTCCAACCGCGAGGCCCTCGACCTCATCCTCGAGGCCATCAAGGAGGCCGGCTACACCCCGGGCGAGCAGATCGCGCTCGCGCTGGACGTCGCCGCGTCCGAGTTCTACAAGGACGGCTCCTACACCTTCGAGGGCAAGGAGCGCTCGGCCGCCGAGATGACCGAGTACTACGCCGAGCTGGTCGAGGCGTACCCGCTGGTCTCCATCGAGGACCCGCTGTTCGAGGACGACTGGGAGGGCTGGAAGACCATCACCGACAAGCTCGGTGACAAGGTCCAGCTCGTCGGCGACGACCTGTTCGTCACCAACCCGGAGCGCCTGGCCCGCGGCATCGAGGACGGCGCGGCCAACGCCCTGCTGGTCAAGGTCAACCAGATCGGTTCGCTGACCGAGACCCTGGACGCCGTGGAGCTGGCCCAGCGCAACGGCTTCAAGTGCATGATGTCCCACCGCTCCGGCGAGACCGAGGACGTCACCATCGCCGACCTGGCCGTCGCCACCAACTGCGGCCAGATCAAGACCGGTGCCCCGGCCCGCTCCGAGCGCGTCGCCAAGTACAACCAGCTCCTGCGCATCGAGGAGATCCTCGACGACGCCGCGGTGTACGCCGGCCGCAGCGCCTTCCCGCGCTTCCGCTCCGCCAACCAGTAGGCACGGCGAGGGCCGAGTGCCACCTCTGTAGGAAGCGTCGTACGTACGTCCCCGTACTCGGTCCCGTACCGTGTGCGGGGACGTACGCACGTAGGAGACGGACGAAGGCGGAGGCGGGGACATGGCGGTGAAGGACCGGGACCGTTTCTCCACCGCGACCAGGATCCGGCTGATCGGGGAACAGACCGCCGCCCGGGTCTACCGCTCGCAGACCAAGCGCCAGGCGCGCCGGTCCCGGCTGACCGGCCGGGCCGCGCTGCTCGCCATGGTGCTCTGCTCGCTCGTCGTGGCGCTCGCCTACCCGTTACGGCAGTACGTCGCCCAGCGCGCCGAGATCGCCGACCTGCGCGAGGAACAGGCCCGCACCCGCGAGCGGGTGGAGGACCTGCGCGACCTCAAGGCACGCTGGCAGGACGACGCCTACGCCGAGCAGCAGATCCGGCTGCGGCTGCACTATGTGATGCCGGGCGAGACGGGCTTCGTCGTCGTCGACCCGGAGGCGGCGAAGAAGTCGCGCACCGACCTCGGCGCGGCCGACCGTCCCTGGTACCGCAATGTGTGGGACGGGGTCGACAAGGCCGACGCCGGCGCCGACCGGCAGTGACCCAACAGGAAGACCAGCAGAAGACAGCCATGCAGACTCCCCCTCCCACCACCCCGCGCACCGAGCCCAGCGACGCGGACGTGGAGGCCTTCAAACAGCAGCTCGGGCGCCCGCCGCGCGGCCTGCGGGCCATCGCGCACCGCTGCCCGTGCGGACAGCCGGACGTCGTGGAGACGGCGCCGCGGCTGCCCGACGGCACGCCCTTCCCCACGCTGTACTACCTGACCTGCCCGAGGGCGGCCTCCGCGATCGGCACGCTGGAGGCGAACGGCGTGATGAAGGAGATGACCGAGCGCCTCGCCGCCGACCCCGAGCTGGCCGACGCCTACCGGGCCGCGCACGAGGACTACATCCGGCGCCGCGACGAGATCGAGGAGCTGACCGGCTTCCCGAGCGCGGGCGGCATGCCCGACCGGGTGAAGTGCCTGCACGTGCTGGTGGCCCACTCGCTGGCGGCCGGCCCCGGCGTCAACCCGCTGGGCGACGAGGCCATCGCGATGCTGCCCGAGTGGTGGCGCAAGGGACCGTGCGTGACGGTCGCCGAGAGCCACGGGGAGGACGCCCAGTGACCCGCGTGGCCGCCGTCGACTGCGGTACGAACTCCATCCGGCTCCTGGTCGCGGACGCGCACCCGGAGACCGGCGAGCTGGTCGAACTGGACCGCCGCATGACCATCGTGCGGCTCGGCCAGGGCGTCGACCGCACCGGGCGGCTGGCGCCCGAGGCGCTGGAGCGCACCTTCGCCGCCTGCCGCGAGTACGCCGGGATCATCAAGGAGCACGGCGCCGAGCGGCTGCGCTTCGTGGCGACCTCCGCCTCCCGGGACGCCGAGAACCGGGACGAGTTCGTGCGGGGCGTCCTGGAGATCCTCGGCGTGGAGCCGGAGGTCATCTCGGGCGACCAGGAGGCCGAGTTCTCCTTCACGGGCGCGACGAAGGAGCTGACGGGCCGCGAGGACCTCCGCCGGCCCTACCTGGTCGTGGACATCGGCGGCGGCTCGACCGAGTTCGTCGTCGGCGGCGGCCGGGTGAGCGCCGCCCGCTCGGTGGACGTCGGCTGCGTCCGGATGACCGAACGTCACCTGGTCCACGACGGCGCGGTGACCGACCCGCCGGCCGCGGAGCAGATCGCGGCGATGCGGGCCGACATCGAGGCGGCCCTCGACCTGGCCGAGCGGACGGTGCCGCTGCGCGAGGCGCACACGCTGGTCGGCCTGGCCGGCTCGGTGACGACGGTGTCCGCGATCGCGCAGGAGCTGCCCGAGTACGACTCGGCGGCCATCCACCACTCCCGGATCTCCCACGCCCGGGTCCGCGAGATCAGCGAGTGGCTGCTGCACTCCACCCACGCCGAGCGGGCGGCGGTGCCCTCGATGCACCCGGGCCGCGTCGACGTGATCGCGGCAGGGGCGCTGATACTGCTGGCGATCATGGAGCGCACGGGTGCGGAGGAGGTCGTCGTGAGCGAGCACGACATCCTCGACGGCATCGCCTGGTCGTTGGCGTAGGGATTCGCGGCACCTTTCTGAGCAGGGCGGACGACGTTTGAGCGCGCCCGGGGGCCCTTCGGGGCCCCCTCGGCGACATCCCGTCGGGAAACTTCGTGAAGTTCTTCACAAGGAAATGGGGCCTGTCGGCCCGGGAAAGGGCGCCGGTTGGCCCTTCCGGTGGTTCAACTGCCGTTTGAACGTGTTCAGGAGGGCCCGTCGAAGGGGCCCGGGCGCAGGGTCTCGGGAGGGTGCTCCACCGCCCTCGGCGACACGGAGGGGCAGCTCACGCGGCATTGACAACGGGACGCGCTCCACGTCGGTTCCGTCTCCCGCCATGATCTCCGTCACGTGGGCGGCGGATGGTAGCACAAGCCCCCTCGAAGCTTGTGAAGGGGCGCACGAACCACCCCCCTGGGGCGGGTGGATACTCGATGCCATGAGCACCACGGAGCGTCCCAGGATCCTCGTAGTAGGCGGTGGGTACGTAGGCCTGTACGCAGCTCGACGCATCCAGAAGAAGATGCGTTACGGCGAGGCGACCGTCACCGTCGTCGACCCGCGGTCGTACATGACCTACCAGCCCTTCCTCCCCGAAGCCGCCGCCGGCAACATCTCCCCGCGGCACGTCGTCGTCCCCCTGCGACGCGTGCTTCCCAAGGCGGAGGTCCTCACCGGCCGGGTCACCACCATCGATCAGGACCGCAAGGTCGCCACGATCGCCCCGCTCGTCGGCGAGGCGTACGAGCTGCCCTTCGACTACCTGGTCATCGCCATGGGCGCGGTCTCCCGCACCTTCCCGATCCCCGGCCTCGCCGAACAGGGCATCGGCATGAAGGGCATCGAGGAGTCCATCGGCCTGCGCAACCACGTCCTGGAGCAGCTCGACAAGGCCGACTCCACCACCGACGAGGAGATCCGCCGCAAGGCGCTCACCTTCGTCTTCATCGGCGGCGGCTTCGCCGGCGCGGAGACCATCGGTGAGGTCGAGGACATGGCCCGCGACGCGGCCAAGTACTACCGGAACGTGTCCCGCGAGGACATGCGCTTCATCCTCGTCGACGCCGCCGACAAGATCCTTCCCGAGGTCGGCCCGAAGCTCGGCCAGTACGGCAAGGAGCACCTCGAGTCCCGCGGTGTCGAAATCTACCTGTCCACCTCCATGGACTCCTGCGTCGACGGCCACGTGGTGCTGAAGAACGGCCTCGAGGTCGACTCCAACACGATCGTGTGGACGGCCGGCGTCAAGCCGAACCCGGCGCTCGCCCGCTTCGGCCTTCCCCTCGGCCCGCGCGGTCATGTCGACTGCCAGCCGACCCTCCAGGTCACCGGCACCGACTACATCTGGGCCGCGGGCGACAACGCCCAGGTCCCGGACCTGGTCGGCCGCAAGAACGGCAACCCCAACGCCTGGTGCCCGCCCAACGCCCAGCACGCGCTGCGCCAGGCCAAGGTCCTCGGCGACAACGTCGTCTCCGGCATGCGGGGCTTCCCGCAGAAGGAGTACAGCCACGCCAACAAGGGCGCGGTCGCGGGCCTCGGCCTGCACAAGGGCGTCGCCATGATCGTCATGGGCAAGATGAAGATCAAGCTCAAGGGCCGTCTCGCCTGGTACATGCACCGCGGCTACCACGGCATGGCGATGCCGACCTGGAACCGCAAGATCCGGGTCTTCGCCGACTGGACGCTCGGCATGTTCCTCAAGCGCGAGGTCGTCTCGCTCGGCGCCATCGAGTCGCCGCGCGAGGAGTTCTACGAGGCCGCCAAGCCGGCACCCGCCGCGCCCAAGGCCGACAAGCCCGCGGAGAAGACCGAGGCCAAGGCCTCCTGACCCCCGGTCACCCCGCAGCGCCAGCACAACCCCGAAGGGGCCACCCGCCATCCGTGGTGCGGGCGGCCCCTTCGGTGTTGCTCCGACGGGGCGATAAAACGTGGTGGGTACAAGTATTTTGCTCACTCGTAACGCGCGCCGGGGACTGTGCGGCGGCCCCCCAGGTGTTTTCGTGGTGTCAGGACATTCCGGGATCGGTCGTCACGGAGGTATGCCATGGCTGACGCCGCGCTGCGGCTGCAGAACCTCTTCGAACAGTTGCTGGGAGTGCCCCTCCCGGTCCGTGTTCGCGCCTGGGACGGTTCGCAGGCGGGTCCGCCGGACGCGCCGACGCTGGTCGTACGGCGTCGCAGGGCGCTGCGCCGGCTGCTGTTCAAGCCGGGGGAACTCGGGCTGGCCCGGGCCTGGGTCGCGGGTGACCTGGACATCGAGGGCGACCTCTACACCGCCCTCGACCTGCTCGCCGGCCTCGTCTGGGAGCGCGGCGAGGACGCCCGGGGGCTCGTCGCCTCCCTCCGGGACCCCGAGGTTCGGGCCGCCGTACGCGGACTGGTGAAGCTCGCCGGTCCGCCGCTGCCGCCCGCGCCGCCCCAGGAGGAGATCCGCAGGGTCCGCGGCCACCTGCACACCAAGCGCACCGACCGCCGCGCCATCAGCCACCACTACGACGTCGGCAACGACTTCTACGAACTCGTCCTCGGCCCCTCCATGGTGTACTCCTGCGCCTACTGGCCGGCCCCCGAGTCCGAGGGCGGCACCCTGGAGACCGCCCAGCGTGACAAGCTCGAACTGGTCAGCCGGAAGCTCGGCCTGAGGGCAGGTCAGCGCCTCCTGGACGTGGGCTGCGGCTGGGGCTCCATGGCGCTCCACGCGGCCCGCGAGCACGGTGTCGGCGTCGTCGGCGTCACCCTCTCCCAGGAGCAGGCCGCCTACGCGCGCAAGCGGGTCGCGGACGAGGGCCTCACCGACCGCGTGGAGATCCGCGTCCAGGACTACCGGGACATCGCCGACGGGCCCTACGACGCGATCTCCTCGATCGGCATGGCCGAGCACGTGGGCGCCGAGCGGTACCTGGAGTACGCCGAGGACCTGTACCGGCTCCTCAAGCCCGGCGGCCGGCTGCTGAACCACCAGATCGCCCGCCGCCCCCAGCGGGACGAGTCGGCGTACCACGTGGACGAGTTCATCGACTCCTACGTCTTCCCCGACGGTGAACTCGCCCCCCTCGGCACCACCGTCACCCAGCTCGAACGCGCCGGCTTCGAGGTGCGCGACGTGGAGTCGATCCGCGAGCACTACGCCCTCACCCTGCGCCGCTGGGTCGCCAACCTGGAGGCCGGCTGGGAGACGGCCACCCGGCTCGTCAGCCCCGGCCGCGCGCGCGTCTGGCGCCTCTACATGGCGGCCTCCGCGCTCTCCTTCGAGCGCAACCGCATCGGCGTCAACCAGGTCCTCGCCGTGAAGACCCCCGACTCCGGGGCCGCCGGCCTGCCGCTGCGCACCCGCACCTGGAACTGACCGCACCGCCCCGCGCACGGGAAAGGGCCCCGTTCCGCCGTGGAACGGGGCCCTTCGCCTGCGTACGGCTACTCGGCCTTGATGGCCTGGAGCATGTTCAGCCGCGCCGCCCGCCGGGCCGGCCACAGGGCGGCCAGGACGCCCACCACGGCGGCCAGCAGCAGGAAGACGGCCATCCGGCCCCACGGCAGGACCAGTTCGTACGTGGCCATGGTCGAGCCCATCAGCTCGCCGGCCGCCCAGCCGAAGAACACGCCGAGGCCGATGCCCAGCACGCCGCCGAACAGGGAGATCACCAGCGACTCCAGGCGGACCATCCGCTTGATGCCCCCGCGGTCGAGGCCGATCGCCCGCAGCATGCCGATCTCCTGGGAGCGCTCGAAGACCGACATGGCCAGGGTGTTGATGACACCGAGGACGGCCACGATCACCGCCATGGCCAGCAGGCCGTAGAGCATGTTCAGGATCAGCGTGAACATCTTGGCGATCTCGCTGGAGATGTCCTTCTTGTCCTGGATCTTGATGGCCGGGTTGGTGCCCAGCGCCTTCTCCAGGCCGTCCTTGGCGGACTGCGAGGCGCCGTCGGCGGTCTTCACCATGACCTGCATGTCGACCGGGTCGGTCAGGTGCGGGGCGAGGACGGCGTTGTCCAGCATGATGCCGCGGATCATGTCGTTGCCCTCGTAGACCCCGGCCACGGTGAGCTGCTGCTTCTCGCCGTCCTCGTAGGTGGTCCAGAAACGCGACCCGGCCTTCCAGCCGCGGTCCTTCGCGGTGTCGGTGTCCACGACGACCTTCGTGCCCGCGACCTCGAACGCGCCGTCCTCGACCGGGAGGTCGGTCAGCTCGCCGATGGTGGAGCCGGTGACGCCGGTGAGGTACTCCGTGTCGCCGTCGATGCGGGAGGCGGAGTTGCGCAGCGGGCTGATGGCGGTGACGCCGTCGGCCTCGCGCAGCTTCTCGCCGACGTCGGGGGAGAGCGGGTTGCCGTTGGCCATGGAGACGACGTAGTCGGCCTTGATCGAGGCGGACGCCATCTTGTCGATCGACTTCTGCAGGCTGCCCGCCATCACCGTCATGCCGGTGATCAGGGTCAGGCCGATCATCAGCGCGGACGCCGTGGCGGCGGTGCGGCGCGGATTGCGCACCGAGTTCTGCCGGGCGAGCCTGCCGGAGACGCCGAACAGGCGCAGCACCGGTGCGGCGGTGGCGATCAGCGGGCGGGACAGCAGCGGCGTCAGGATGAACACGCCGATGATCAGCAGGACCGCGCCCACACCCATGGGGGCCTGTCCGTCCGAGCCGCCCATCGTCGTCGCCGCGAGGACGACCGCGATGCCGGCGGCCGAGAACAGCGCGCCCAGCGTGTTGCGAAGCACCAGCGACTTGGTCGTGGCGGTGGCGTGCACGCTGCTCATCGCCGCCACCGGCGGGATCTTCGCCGCACGGCGGCCCGGCAGCCACGCGGCGAGCATGGTGACCAGGACGCCGACCGCGAGGGCCGCGCCGACGGTGCCCGGCGAGATCACCAGCGGACCGTCGGGCACGAGCGCGCCCAGCGACCCCACCAGGGAGCGCATCCCCGCGCCGATGCCGATGCCCGCCAGCAGGCCGGCCACCGCCGCGACGACGCCCACGAGGAACGCCTCGATCAGCACCGAGCGCGTCACCTGGCGGCGGGAGGCGCCGACCGCCCGCATCAGGGCCAGCTCCTTGGTGCGCTGGGCGACCAGCATGGTGAAGGTGTTGGCGATGATGAAGGTGCCGACGAACAGCGCGATCCCGGCGAAGACCAGCAGGCCCTGCCGCATGCCGCTCATCGACGCGGTGATCATCTCCGCCTGCTCGTCGGCGAGCTCCTTCGCGGTGGTGGTCTCGACGAGGCCCTTCGGCAGCGCCTTGTCGAGCTGCGCCTTCAGCGCGGCCTCGGTGACGCCGTCCTTCGCGGCGACGTCGATCTCGTCGTACGTGCCCTTCTTGCCGAACAGGTGCTGCGCGGTCGCCGTGTCGAACAGGGTGAGGCTGCCGCCGGCCGCGACGCTGCCGTCGTCGGTGGTGAAGACGCCGACGACCTTCGGGGTCAGGACGGGGCCGTCGACGGACATCCGCACGCGGTCGCCGACCTTGTAGCCGGTGCGCTCGGCGGTCTTGGAGTCGATGAGGATCTCGCCCTCGCCCTTCGGGGCGTGCCCGTCGACCAGCGGGTACCGGGGGTCCTCGGCACCCCAGTAGTTGGCGCCCTCGGTGCTCCAGCCGTCGCCGATGAGGTCGCCGTCCTTGTCGGCGACCGCGGTGAAGCCCCGGACCACGCCGACGGCCGAGGCGGCGCCCGGCACCTTCGCGCTCGCGTCGAGTTCGGCCTGCGTCAGCTCGGGGACCTCGCCGACCTTGTCGCCCTCGGCGTCCTGGTACTTCGCCTTCACGGCGACGTCGACGTGGTCGAAGCCCTTGGCGGAGCTGTTCTGGAGGGCGTCGGAGATGGTGTTGGTGAAGACCAGGGTGCCCGACACGAACGCCACGCCGAGCATCACGGCGAGCACGGTCATCAACAGCCTGGCCTTGTGCGCGAAGACATTGCGCAAGGCGGTACGGAACATGGGTCTTCTCTGTCCAGACGTACGGGGGGCGAGGGGGCGGGGCGTCAGCTCGTGCGGCCCTTGGCGTCGAACCGCTTCATGCGGTCCAGCACCGAGTCGGCCGTCGGCCCGTACAGCTCGTCGACGATGCGGCCGTCGGCGAGGAAGACCACCCGGTCCGCGTAGGCGGCGGCCACCGGGTCGTGGGTGACCATCACGACGGTCTGGCCCATCTCGCGCACCGAGTTGCGCAGGAATCCCAGGACTTCCGCGCCCGAGCGGGAGTCGAGGTTGCCGGTCGGCTCGTCACCGAAGATGATCTCCGGCTTGGAGGCCAGCGCCCGTGCCACGGCGACGCGCTGCTGCTGGCCGCCGGAGAGCTGGGAGGGGCGGTGCCCGAGGCGGCCGGACAGGCCGACCATCGCGATCACCGAGTCCAGCCACTGCTTGTCCGGCTTGCGGCCCGCGATGTCCATCGGAAGGGTGATGTTCTCCAGGGCGGTGAGCGTCGGCAGCAGGTTGAACGCCTGGAAGATGAAGCCGATCTTGTCCCGGCGCAACTTGGTGAGCTGCTTGTCCTTCAGGGAGCCCAGCTCGGTGTCGCCGATGCGCACGGAACCGGAGGAGAAGGTGTCCAGCCCGGCGACGCAGTGCATCAGCGTCGACTTGCCGGAGCCCGAGGGGCCCATGATCGCGGTGAACTCGGCCTGCCGGAAGTCGACGGAGACCCGGTCCAGGGCGACCACCTGGGTCTCGCCCTGGCCGTAGATCTTGGAAAGCTCCGTGGCGCGTGCGGCCACGCTGGTGGACCGGTCGGCGATGGGTGCGGTGGTCACGGGAAGGGTTCTCCTTCGGTACGGCGCTGCGAGGGGGACGACATCCATCGTCGCGGCCGCGGGGCGCCCTGGAGTCAGCCGCTGTTCCGGTTTCCGGGGGCGACTGAGGTCGGACGGCGGGGGCCGGTGTCATACCTGCGGATGACGGGTGACCCCGACGCGCCGGGGGACCGCGTGCGCCGGCGAGAACGGGGTGGGCGTCCTTGTAGAGACGGTGAAATCCCGTCATTCCGCGTGCGCGGCCGGCCGTCACGGGTGAGGCTGTTCGGGCAAGTGCCGAGGGGCCTGGCCGCGGAGCTGATGCACCCTCAGCCGCCAATAAAATAAGACAACATCGGTCCGCCCGCCCGCTGCCGCGAAGGTGCGTCCCGATAGGGTCGAGGCACTCGAAGCGGAGCCCATGGCCTGCCCGGATGGTGGAATGCAGACACGGCGAGCTTAAACCTCGCTGCCCCTTCGCGGGCGTGCCGGTTCAAGTCCGGCTCCGGGCACTCGCTCAAGCACGGCGGCGCACCTGCGGCCACGCGGGCAGTGTGCCGTTTCCCTTCCGGGAGACCGCGAGACCCTGTGCGCCCGCCCCGCCCGCTGGACGCGGGGAGCGGGCGCTCTCCCGTCCGCTCGACCGGCCGGGAGC
Organism: Streptomyces sp. NPDC018947; assembly: GCF_044390505.1. Taxonomy (NCBI): domain Bacteria; kingdom Bacillati; phylum Actinomycetota; class Actinomycetes; order Kitasatosporales; family Streptomycetaceae; genus Streptomyces; species Streptomyces sp. NPDC018947. The sequence continues at coordinate 80,211 of NZ_JBIRZD010000020.1, read as the reverse complement.
GACCCCCGCGGTCCGGCCCGGGCGTCTCGTCCCTCCCGCACCGAAACCGCTGTCGGACGCCGGCGTGCCGCAGGGGCGTCCTCCGCGGGCCCGACAGCGACCGGCCGGCCCACAGCGACCGGCCCGACAGCGACCTGCCCCACAGCGACCGGCCGGACAGGACCTGCCGGACAGGACGGCCCGTTCTTCGGCGCGTTCGTCGAAGACCGCGGGACGACTTCGGCCCGGCCTGACGCGGCGCCGGGATCGCTTCGGGAGCCTGTGAGACTTCTCCCAGGAAGACTGTGGCGAACCAGGGAACCGATGCCACCGAGAAGGTTGTTGGCGGAAGTGCCGCATTCTCACCGGCGCGATGACGGAACCCCGCGACCGGGGGTTTTGCCTAACGAAAGCGGGCGCCGTCTCAGTCCCCCGACTACGAAGGGGATCACGGCCGGCTCCGGAGTCATGATTCACGTCACAGGCCGGGCGAGTCCCCACGACGAGGCGTCAGCTTGTGTGCATAACATATGAGCTGTTCGTCAGTGTATCCTGCCTCATCCGTCAACCTCGCGCCTGCCCTCCAGGCCCTTCGGATGACGAAAGACTCAGGACCCGGACCCGGCCCCGGACTCGGTCAGCGAACCGGTGCGGTCATAGGATTGGAAGAGCAGGGCGTGTCGAAGCCGCGTATCAGTGTGATTGTGCCGATTTACCAAGTGCAGTCCTTCTTGCGGGAGTGCCTCGAGTCCGTCCTTGAGCAGTCCTTCCGCGACATCGAGGTAATCGCCGTCAACGACTGCTCCCCCGACCGCTGCGGGGAGATCGTGGACGAATTCGCCAAGGCCGACGAGAGGGTACGGCCGCTGCACCTGCCCGAGAATGTGGGACTGGGCCGGGCGCGGAACGCCGGTATGGAGCTGGCGCGCGGAGACTATCTCTTCTTCCTCGACAGCGACGACACGCTGACGCCCGGCTCGCTGCAGCTCATCGCGGACCGGCTGGCGGAGACCACCGACCCCGACGTCCTGATCTTCGACTACGCGCGCACCTTCTGGTGGGGCGGGGTGACCCGCAACAGCCTGGCATCCGTCTTCCGGACGGAGGGGCCGGAGGTCTTCACCGCGAAGCAGCGGCCCGAGTTCCTCACCCTGCTCATGGTCGTGTGGAACAAGGTCTACCGGCGCGAGTTCGTCGAGCAGCGCGGCTTCCAATTCCCGCCGGGGTACTACGAGGACACTCCGTGGACCTTCCCGGTCCTCATGTCGGCCGACCGGATCGCCGCCCTGGACCACGTGGTCGTCCACTACCGCCAGCGTCGCCAGGGCAACATCCTCCGCACCGTCAGCCGCAAGCACTTCGACATCTTCGACCAGTACGAGCGGGTCTTCGCCTTCATCGACAGCGACCCCTCGCTCGACGAGTGGCGTACGCGGATCTTCACCCAGATGATCGACCACTTCATCGCGATCCTGGCGAAGAGCAACCGCGTACCCGAAGAGCTGCGGGCCGAATTCTTCACCCTGGCCCATCGTCACTATCGGCGCTATGTGCCGGCCGGCTACGTGCGCCCCCAGGGACACACCGGCATCCGGCACGCACTGATCGCGCGCGACGCCTACCCGGTCTACCAGACTCTGAAGGTCGCCAACCAAGGCCGGCGCAAGGTCCGCAAGACCGTCCGAGCGACCAAGAAGAAGATTGCCGGCAAGCGCCAGGACCGCCATTACGAAACCGCGCTCAAGCAGCCCATCGACCCGAATCTGGCCGTCTACTCGGCTTACTGGGGCCGCGGTTACGTGTGCAATCCCGCCGCGCTGCACGCCAAGGCCAAGGAGCTGGCTCCCCACATCAGGGGCGTGGTGGTCGCCAAGCAGGACGAGGTGAAGAAGCTCCCGCCGGGCACCGATTACGTGATCCCGGGGACCCCCAGGTACTGGGAGGTCATGGCACGCGCCAAGTACTTCTTCAACAACGTCAACTTCGAGGACCGCTTCGTCAAGCGGCCCGGCACCGTCCATGTGCAGACGCAACACGGCACGCCGCTCAAGCACATGGGCGTCCACCTGCTGGCGCACCCGGTCGCCGCGAAGGGCACGAACTTCAAGAAGCTCCTGGAGCGCTCGGACCGCTGGGACTTCTGCATCGCCTCCAACCGGTTCTCCTCGGAGATCTGGGAGCGGGCCTTCCCGTGCTCCTTCGCACCGCTGGAGAGCGGCTACCCCCGCAACGACGTCTTCTACAACTCGACCGCCGACGACGTCCTGCGCCTTCGGGAGGAGCTCGGCATCCCGCGGGGCAAGACCGCCGTCCTCTACGCGCCCACCCACCGGGACTACACCGCGGGCTTCGTCCCCCAGCTCGACGTCGCCCGCCTCGCCGACGCCCTCGGTGACGACTTCGTGGTGCTCATGCGAGGCCATCACTTCTACGAGCAGACGGCGGAGCTGCGGGCACTGGAGGGGGCGGCCCGTGTCATCGACGTCACCTCCCACACGTCCTCGGAGGAGCTGCAGCTCGCCGCGGACGTGCTGTTGGCGGACTACTCGTCCATGATGTTCGACTACGCCAACCTCGACCGGCCGATCGTGATCTACGCGAACGACTGGGAGGTGTACAAGGTCTCCCGCGGCGTGTACTTCGACCTCACGGAGGAGCCGCCCGGCCACGTGGCGCGCACCCAGGAGGAACTGCACGACATCTTCGCCAGCGGCGCCTGGCAGGACGAGCGGTCCGACGCCCTGCGGGACGCCTTCCGCCGCAAGTTCTGCGAGTACGACGACGGCCGGGCGGCCGAGCGCGTCATACGGCAGATCCTGCTGGGTGAGCCGGCGGAGAACCTGCCGGTCGTGCCGCTGGACGAGCGGACGCCGGCCCCGTCGCCCAAGGCCGCCGAGGCCGCGAGCATCAGGCGGCCTGTGGTCGAGCCGTCCAGGGCCGCGTAGATTTCCGGTCGGGCGTCGGCGCGCCACCGAGTGGAGCGCCGACGCCGGGGACCGAGACTCGACGGCTTCGGCATGTGCGCACGGACTCCCGCCCTGCCACCCTCGGGGAGCCTGGCGGAACGAAGCGGACCGGCGCCGCCGCTCTGCCCGACCTCTCGCCTCGTCCAGGGACAAGGCCCATGACAGGAACAGAAGAGAAGGTGGCCATGCAAGCCAGTGCCGGGGAGCGGCCCCACGCTGAAATCAGTCGGGTCTGGCCGCGCGACGGGCACATCCGGATCCTCGGGACGCTCCTCGCCGGCGGGGTGCCGGACGACGCGCCCGTGGACAAGGGGTGGACGTTGCGCCTCACCTCCCGCGAACGGCCCGAGGTCCCCGTCCTGACCGGTGTCCAGCGGTTCAAGGACCGGCTCAGGCGCAGTGTGACCCGCACGTCGCCGCCCACCCCGCGTCGGCTGTACTTCCCCGTCGTCAGCGACGGCGCGCGCTTCGAGGCGCTCGTGCCCGTCCGCGACCTGGCCGTCTGGGACGCGCTGCCCCGCGAGCACTGGGACGTGCACGTGATCGGGATGCGAGGCGGCAAGAAGCTGTTCCTCCGGGTCGGCCGCCACCTCGACGACATGCCGGGCAAGAAGCAGATCGTGAAGTTCCCCGAGCAGTACGAGGCGGGGGTCGCCGTACTGCCGTACTACACCGACGGCGACGACCTCTCGGTACGCTGCGCCCGACGCGACAACGGCAACCGGAGCGCGACATGAAGCTGACCTACGTGATCTACAACGCGTTCGGCGTCGGGGGCACCGTCCGGACCGTGTTCAACCAGGCCAACGCCATGGCCGAGCGCGGCCACGACGTCGAGATCGCGACCATGCTGCGCTACCACGAGGAGCCGCCCTTCCCGCTGGACCCGCGGGTGAGGGTGACCGCGCTCGTGGACAACCGGTCCGGCTCGTACGTGGACTGGGACCGGTACGAGGGCCCGGAGGACACCTCTTGGCACGACCTGTTCCCGGCCGGCCTCGCCAAGAACGCGGACAGCCGTCGCCGCATCGGCGCGATGATCCGCTTCCTGCGCGGCCTGGAGGACCGGATCGTGATCGGCACCCGCCCCACGATCAACCTGGTCGTCGCCGAGTTCACGGACCCGTCGCTGGTCCGGGTCGTCCAGGAGCACGCGGGTCTGTCCACGCACAAGGGCGAGTGGCGCAAGGCCATCGACGCCGCCTACGTGAAGATGGACGCGCTCGTCTGCCTCACCGAAGCGGACCGTGCCGCCTACGCCGAGGCGTTCCCCGGCGTCCGCGTCGAGCGGATCCCGAACGCGCTGCACTCCCTGGACGTCCCGCGCAGCGACCTCTCACGGCCCCTGGTGGTCAGCGCCGGACGGCTCGACGGCAACAAGGGCGTGGACAAGCTGATCGAGGCCTTCGGCCGGGTCGTGGAGGCCCACCCGGACTGGACGCTGCGCATCCACGGCGACGGCCCCGAGCTGGAGGCCCTGCGCAAGGCCGTCCGCGTCAGGCACCTGTACAACCACGTCTTCCTCATGGGGCCGACGCGCAAGCTCGACGAGGAACTCGCGAAGGGGTCCGTCTTCGCCATGAGTTCCAAGTCCGAGGGCTTCGGCATGGTGCTGCTGGAGGCGATGAACTGCGGCCTGCCCGTGGTCAGTTTCAACTGCCCGGTCGGCCCGCGCGAACTCGTCGCCGACGGGGTGGACGGCCTGCTCGTCCCCGAACTCGACGTGGAGGCACTCGCCGCGGGCATCATCCGCCTCATCGAGGACGAGGAACTGCGCCGCGACTTCTCCAGGGCGGCCCTGCAGAAGGCCGCCGAGTACGGCCCCGAAGTCGTCACCAAGGCCTGGGAGATCCTCTACGAGGACCTGACCGCGGCGAAGTGAGCCGCGTGGGTCGGGGCGACCGCACCCCGACCCCGGTCCCTGGGTGTTCCGCGTCCCCGCTCCGGCGAGCGGACGCCGGCCCCGACCCGCGCCGCGAAGGCTCCACCCGCGCCCTGCCCCGGCCATCGGTGCCGGGGCGGGTGAACTCCTCCCCCCGAACCCGTTGACAGTGGCGGGCGTCCGGCCGGAAACTCACGTCGACAAATGGTGAAGGAAATTTCACCAGGCGAACGCGTACGCCCGTGGCGGCGCGGACGCCACGACACGCTCGTGAGCGAAGGCAACGACGCCAAGCGAAGGGAACGACCGATGCGCACCACCGTCGGCATCATCGGGGCCGGCCCCGCCGGACTCCTGCTCGCCCGGCTGCTCCACAACGCCGGGATCGACTCGGTCGTCCTGGAGAGCCGCGACCGCGCCTACGTCGAACGCCGCCAGCGCGCCGGGATCCTGGAGCAGGGCACGGTGGACGTCCTGCGCGCGGCGGGCGCGGGTGAGCGGATGGACCGCGAGGGGCTGCGCCACGACGGCATCGAGCTGCGCTTCGACCGGCGCCGCCACCGCGTCGACTTCCCCGCCCTGACCGGCGGCAGGTCCGTGACGGTCTACGCCCAGACCGAGGTCTGCAAGGACCTCATCGCCCTCCAACTCGAGGACGGCGGTCCGCTGCTGTTCGAGGCGGAGGCGCTGGCCGTCGAGGGCGCCGAGGGCGACCGGCCGCGCGTCCGCTACCGCCACGAGGGCGTCGAGGACGTCCTGGAGTGCGACTACGTCGTCGGCTGCGACGGCTTCTGGGGCGTGGCCCGCAAGGCCGTCCCGGCCGGACTGAGCCGCACCTTCGAACGGACGTACCCCTTCGGCTGGCTCGGTGTCCTCGCCGACGTCGCGCCCTCCCACGACGAGCTGGTCTACGCCCGCCACGACCGCGGCTTCGCCCTGCTCTCCATGCGCTCCCCGTCCGTCTCCCGCCTCTACCTCCAGGTGCCCGAGGGCACCGACGCCGAGGCGTGGAGCGACGAGGAGATCTGGGCCGAGCTGGAACGCCGCCTCGAGACGGACGACGACTGGACGCTGCGGCGCGGCCCCCTCACCCAGAAGTCCGTCACCCCGATGCGCTCCTACGTCCACGAGCCCATGCGGCACGGCCGGCTCTTCCTGGCCGGCGACGCCGCGCACATCGTGCCGCCCACCGGCGCCAAGGGCCTCAACCTCGCCGTCGGCGACGTCGTCACCTTCGCCCGCGCCCTCACCCACCGCGCCGAGACCGGCTCCGACGAGCTGCTAGACGCCTACTCCGCCACCTGTCTGCGCCGCGTCTGGCAGGCCGAGCGGTTCTCCTACGACATGACGACCCTCCTGCACCGCGCCCCCGACGCCACGCCCTTCGACGACCGCCTCCAGGTCGCCCGTCTGGCCCGCATCGCCGGCTCCCGCGCTGCCGAGACCGACCTCGCCGAGGCCTACACCGGCTTCCCGATCGGCTGAACGGGCCCGGAGCCCCGCCAGTGAGGGGAATCACCGCCGCGCGTAGCGTGTTGCGCGACAGGACGAGGGAAAGATCCTCCCCAAGCAGTAGGGTCAATCCTTTGCCGTTCTATTACTCTTGAGCCCAAGGCTGCGCAGTGTGGCCATGGAGGAGTGAAATGAGGAGCAGAAACCCGGTCTTCTCGCGACGGGGGTTCAGCCGCGACAACGGCTACGCGGGCTTCAACGCCGCGCCGCAGGCCGGGGGTCCCGCTGTCGCCACGCAGGGCAACCCGTACGCGCAGGGCGCCCCGTACGCCCAGCCCGCCGGCAACCCGTACGCCCAGAACCCGTACGCCCAGCAGGACCTGCAGTACGGCACGCCGCCGCAGGCGCCGGCGACCACCGGCCGGATGACGATCGACGACGTCGTCGTCCGCACCGGTTCCACGCTCGGTGTCCTCGTCGTCACCGCCGCGCTCGCCTGGGCGCTGCTGCCGGTCGACGACGCCAACATCAGCCGCTCCTACGGCATCGGTATCGGCGCCGCGCTGATCGGCATGGTGCTGGCCTTCGTCCAGTCCTTCAAGCGCAAGCCCGCGCCCGCGCTGATCCTGGCCTACGCGGCGTTCGAGGGCGTGTTCCTCGGCGTCGTCTCCAGCGTCGTCGACAACCGCATCGCCGACGGCGCGGCCATGCAGGCCGTGATCGGCACGATGGCGGTCTTCGCCGGTGTGCTGATCGCGTACAAGGCCGGCTGGATCCGCGTCAACCGGCGCTTCTACGGCTTCGTGATGGCGGCCGCGCTCGGCTTCGTCTTCCTGATGATGGTGAACCTGCTGTTCGCCGTCTTCGGCGGCGGTGACGGCCTCGGCTTCCGCAGCGGCGCGCTGGGTGTCGTCTTCGGCATCGTCGGCATCATCCTCGGTGCCTGCTTCCTCGCCCTGGACTTCAAGCAGGTCGAGGACGGCATCGCCTACGGCGCCCCGCGCGAGGAGGCCTGGTTCGCGGCCTTCGGCCTCACGCTGACGCTGGTGTGGATCTACCTGGAGTTCCTGCGGCTCATCTCGATCCTCAACAGCAGCGACTGACGCATCCGCCGCGCGCCCACGTGGGAGCGCGTGCGTGAAGGGGCCCCGGGCACTCGCCCGGGGCCCCTTCGTCGTCCTCGTCGGCGGGACGGACACTCCCGCCGCGGCCCGCGCGGGCCCCCTCGGGTCGTACCCGCCCGTTGGCGACGGCCCCGGAACGCCGCGTACGCTCGCGCCGTGGTGGATACGACGTCTTTGACCCGGGCCGTGGACGACTTCGCCGACCGCTTGCGGGCCGCCCCGCAGAGCAGACTGCAGCGCGGGGCCGCCGCCGAGGCGCTGGAGCTGGCCAGGGAGCTGGCCCGGCGCGCCCAGCTCATCGAGGAGCCGGAGGCCGAGCCGAAGGTGATGCCGGACGCGGGGATGTTCGCCGCGGCCGACCAGATCGCCGTCGCCGCGCACGACCTGGCCGTCGTGGTGACGGACGAGGACCAGGTGGAGGAGGCCGTGCGGCTGGTGGAGGAGGCCCGCAAACGCGCCGGGGTGTGAGGCGCGGGGCCGGGGCGCCGGCTACAGGGACGCGATGACCCGGTCGGCCAGGATGTAGACGTTCTCCTCGCCGCAGGCGAAGGTCAGCGTGTAGGCGCCGGAGATGCCCGAGCCGCCCAGCAGGTACGGCGTCCGCCCGGCGCTCAGGGCGGCGGCCAGGCGCTCGGCGGTCTCGCGGTGGCCCGGCGTCATGCACAGGGTGGTGCCGTCGGCGAACACGTACACGTCGAGCGTGCCCAGCGGGCCCGGGCGGACGTCCGCCAGCGCGACGTGGGAGGCGGCCAGGCCCTCCAGCGCGGCGACCGTGCGCTCGTGGTCGTTCACGGACGGGGACGGATTCGGTACGAAGTCCGGGTGCGAGGGGTGGCGGCGGCGCGCGGCGGCCAGCTCGGCGCTCTCCCCGGCCGGCTCCTCGGTGTCCGTGCCCGGCTCGGTCACCGGCTCCAGGCCCGCGAGGTCGGCCTGGCGGGGCAGGAACAGCTCACTGTCGGACAGACCGAGCAGCAGCGGGGCGTCGGAGGAGTCACGGGTCTCCTGGGCCGCCCAGAACGCCCGGGCCTCGGCCAGCTCGCGCTCGCGCTCCTCGGCGAGGGCCTCGGCGACGGCGGCGCGTATCTCCTCGGTGTCACTGGTGGTGCGGGCGGCCGGGACCCGGCTCCGCGCGGCGTCTGCCCGGCTCTCGGCCAGCTCGGCGTGCAGGGCCGTGACCTGGCGGCGCAGCACGAGGACAGCGCGCAGGACGGCGACGCCCACGGCGCCGGTGGCGGCCGTGGTGAGCAGCAGGGCGATCGGCATGGCGCTCACTGACGTACTCCCGGTTCAAGGTCGACCCCCGACTTCCTACCTCAGCTTGAAGGGCGGACTAACCGCCTGTCAGTGCGTAACGTCACGAAACGGACAGGACTTTGGGCCCGGCCGTGGGGGGTGTGACTGGTCTGACCTGCGTAAATCAAGGTGACGGGAGAGGTAGGTCACATCCTGGGGGCGTTTGGATCACAAAACGGTCCGGAACCCCGTCGCTCGCGGGGCTCCGGACCGAAGCGTGACGCTGGGTCCCCGGCGGGCTACTGACGGTGCCTCAGTGGCCCTGGGTGGTTCAGCTCAGGCGCTCGATGACCATGGCCATGCCCTGGCCGCCGCCGACGCACATCGTCTCCAGGCCGAACTGCTTGTCGTGCCACTGGAGGGAGTTGATCAGCGTGCCGGTGATGCGGGCGCCGGTCATGCCGAAGGGGTGGCCGACGGCGATGGCGCCGCCGTTGACGTTCAGCTTCTCCAGTGGGATGCCGAGGTCGCGGTAGGAGGGGATGACCTGCGCGGCGAACGCCTCGTTGATCTCGACCAGGTCGATGTCGCCGATGGTCAGACCGGCGCGGGCGAGGGCCTGCTTGCTCGCCTCGACCGGGCCCAGGCCCATGATCTCGGGGGAGAGACCGGAGACGCCGGTGGAGACGATGCGGGCGAGCGGGGTCAGGCCCAGCTCGCGGGCCTTGGTGTCGCTCATGATCACGAGGGCGGCGGCGCCGTCGTTGAGCGGGCAGCAGTTGCCGGCGGTGACCAGGCCGTCGGGGCGGAAGACGGGCTTGAGGCCGGCCACGCCCTCCATGGTGACGCCGACCCGCGGGCCGTCGTCCTTGGAGACGACCGTGCCGTCGGGCAGCGTGACCGGGGTGATCTCGCGCTCCCAGAAGCCGTTCTTGATGGCCTCCTCGGCGAGGTTCTGCGAGCGGACGCCGAACTCGTCCATCTCCCGGCGGGTGACGCCCTTCCAGCGGGCGAGGTTCTCGGCGGTCTGGCCCATCGCGATGTAGGGGTCGGGGACGAGGCCGTCCTCGCGCGGGTCGTGCCAGGTGGTGCCCTCCTGCGCGGCGACGGCGGCGGTACGCGCCTCGGCGTCGGCGAACAGTGGGTTGTGCGTGTCCGGCAGGCTGTCGGAGTTGCCCTTGACGAAGCGGGAGACCATCTCGACGCCGGCCGAGACGAAGACGTCGCCCTCGCCGGCCTTGATGGCGTGCAGGGCCATGCGGGAGGTCTGGAGGGACGAGGAGCAGTACCGGGTGATGGTGCAGCCGGGCAGGTGGTCCATGCCCATCTCGACGGCGACGATCCGGCCGAGGTTGTTGCCCTGCTCGCCGCCGGGCAGGCCGCAGCCGAGCATCAGGTCGTCGATGTCCTTGGGGTCCAGCTCGGGGACCTTGGCGAGCGCCGCCTGGATGATCGTGGCGGCCAGGTCGTCGGGGCGCAGGTCCTTCAGGGAGCCCTTGAAGGCGCGACCGATGGGGGAGCGGGCGGCTGAGACGATCACGGCTTCGGGCATCACGGCTCCAGTGGCGTCGCGGGGTTGAGGCGGCTGGTTGGGAAGTTACCCGGAGGTATGGCCCAGGTCACGGGTGCGGGGGTGTGAGATGGGCCGCAGCTTTCTAAGCGCTTGCTTGGGCCTCCGGCGGTGGGCGGTGCGAGGTGGGGGGTGGTGCGGTGCCGCGGTCGGGTGCGGGTGGTGTGCGGGCGAGCGGGCGGTTCCCCGCGCCCCTACGGGGCGGGTGTGACCGACGGGCGTGTGGCTTCTCCTCTCTAATACCTCGGTTGCGGCGATGTCGCCGGTTCCGTCTCGGACAGCCGCCGGCGGCGTCGGCGCTTGAGCAGGGCCCACGGTCCCCGCGGGCCCGTGGGCATCGCCGCGGCGACCTCCGTGCCCGCCTCGTCGGCGGCCTCCGCCGCGGCCCGGGCCACCGGCAGGAAGCCCTCGCGACGGGCGACGTCGGGACGCTCCTCCTCCGCGGGCCACAGTCCGAGCGCCGCGCAGACGGACGGCAGCACCGCCATCGCCGCCGTGGCGTACCCCTCCGCCGAGGGGTGGTAGTTGTCGGGGCCGAACAGCTCCCGCGGGTTCTCCGCGAACTCCGGGCCCAGCAGGTCGCCCAGCGACACCGTGCGTCCGCCCTGCTCCACGACCCCGATCGTCTGCGCCGCCGCGAGCTGCCGCGACGCCCGCCGGGCCAGCCAGCGCAGCGGCTGCTGCACGGGCTCGATCGTGCCGAGGTCGGGACAGGTGCCGACCACCACCTCCGCGCCCGCCGTGCGCAGCCGCCGTACCGCCGCCGACAGGTGCCGTACCGAGCGGGTGGCCGGCATGCGGTGGGTGACGTCGTTCGCGCCGACCATGATCACGCAGATGTCGGGCACCCGGCCCGGGTCGGCCAGCACCAGCGAGACCTGCCGGTCCAGGTCGTCCGAGCACGCCCCCGGCACCGCGACCGAGGACAGCTCCACCGGCCGCTCGGCCACCGCCGCCAGCCCCGACGCCAGCAGCGCGCCCGGTGTCTGCCCCGCCCGGTGCACGCCCTGTCCGGCGGCCGTGGAGTCGCCCAGCATCACCAGCCGCAGCGGCGTCCCGCCGGCCACCGTCAGCGTGCCCCCGTACAGCCCCGCGGCGTTCGGCACCCGGTCGGGCGTGCCGATGCCCACCCGGCGCCTGGCCAGTTGGACCTCGGCCAGCAGCAGACCGACCGTGGCCGCACCGGCCAGCCCGATCCCGCCGCCGCCGTACGCCGCGCCCGCCGCGATCCGCCGGGCCACCCTCGCCCTCGACATGCTCGTCATGCGTCGCCGCCACCTCCTTCAAGCCGTCACCCACTGCTTGCCCCGTACGGACGGTCGCCCAATCTCGACGGGGAGTGAACGGGGGAGTGAAGCGCCGGTACGAAGCTACGGACCCCGTCCTCCCGGAGGACGGCCGGAATCCGCCGCGCAGGCCATAGGCTGGCGGAACCAATCACGACCACCTCTTTTGCGGCATCCGGAGACCACGGTGCAATTCCACGACTCGATGATCAGCCTCGTCGGCAACACCCCGCTGGTGCGGCTCAACAGCGTGACCAAGGGCATCAGGGCGACCGTCCTGGCCAAGGTGGAGTACTTCAACCCCGGCGGCTCGGTCAAGGACCGCATCGCCTTGCGCATGATCGAGGCGGCCGAGCAGAGCGGGGCGCTGAAGCCCGGCGGCACGATCGTCGAGCCCACCAGCGGCAACACGGGCGTCGGACTCGCCATCGTGGCCCAGCAGAAGGGCTACAAGTGCATCTTCGTCTGCCCCGACAAGGTGTCCACGGACAAGATCAACGTGCTGCGCGCCTACGGCGCCGAGGTCGTGGTCTGCCCGACGGCCGTCGACCCGGAGCACCCGGACTCCTACTACAACGTCTCCGACCGCCTGGTCCGCGAGACGCCGGGCGCCTGGAAGCCGGACCAGTACTCCAACCCGAACAACCCGCTCTCCCACTACCACTCGACCGGCCCCGAGCTGTGGGAGCAGACGGAGGGGAAGATCACCCACTTCGTCGCGGGCGTCGGCACCGGCGGCACCATCTCCGGCACCGGGCGCTACCTGAAGGAGGCCAGCGACGGCCGGGTGAAGGTGATCGGCGCGGACCCCGAGGGCTCGGTGTACTCCGGCGGCTCCGGACGCCCGTACCTCGTCGAGGGCGTCGGTGAGGACTTCTGGCCGACCGCGTACGACCGGACCGTCGCGGACGAGATCGTCGCCGTCTCCGACAAGGACTCCTTCCAGATGACCCGCCGCCTCGCCAAGGAGGAGGGCCTGCTGGTGGGCGGCTCCTGCGGCATGGCCGTGGTCGCGGCGCTGGAGGTGGCCGAGCGGCTCGGCGAGGACGACGTGGTGGTCGTCCTGCTGCCGGACAGCGGACGCGGCTACCTCAGCAAGATCTTCAACGACGAGTGGATGGCCGACTACGGCTTCCTGGAGGACGCCGGCCCCAGCGCCCGCGTCGGCGACGTCCTGAACGACAAGGAGCACGGCGCCATCCCCTCCCTCGTCCACATGCACCCGGACGAGACCGTCGGCCAGGCCATCGAGGTGCTGCGCGAGTACGGCGTCTCGCAGATGCCGATCGTCAAGCCCGGCGCCGGCCACCCGGACGTGATGGCCGCCGAGGTCGTCGGCTCGGTCGTGGAACGCGAGCTGCTGGACGCCCTGTTCGCCAAGCGCGCCTCGCTGGAGGACCCGCTGGAGAAGCACATGTCGGACCCGCTGCCGCAGGTCGGCTCCGGTGAGCCGGTCGCCGACCTGATGTCCGTGCTCGGCTCGGCCGACGCGGCGATCGTCCTGGTCGAGGGCAAGCCGACCGGTGTGGTGAGCCGTCAGGACCTGCTGGCGTTCCTGGCCAAGGGCGGCAAGTAGGGGACGACGGGGCACCGCCGGGCCCGGTGATCTTCGCGGCTTCGCGGAAGCGGTACGCACGCGTCATGTCCGCGCAGCACACGCTTAACACGGGTCCGGCAGAGTGAGGGATGTCGGCGGGACGGGAGCGGCTCCCCGTTCCGGCCGGCACCGAACGGCGTCACGGACCTTCCGGAGCGGCTCCCGGACCTCCACCGACGCCATGGACGCGCCGCCCCGGCCGTGAGGCCCGGCGCCGCGTCCCCCGCGGGGACCGTCGTCGTCCCGCCCCCCGGTGACGGGGGTGCGGCGGTCCCCGCGCAGTCCTGCCCGGCCCGTCGCACCACCCGTGCGGCGGGCCGGCGCGGCTCAGTCGTCGAGGCCGTCCCCCTGGTGCGGCCGGCGGCGCCCGAAGAGCCCCGGACGGGTGCGGGCCGCCTGGACGACGTTCACCGCGACGACGCCCGCCCAGGTGACCAGCAGTCCGGAAAGGCCGGCGACGCCGCCGCCGATCCCGGAGAGCGGCACGGCGAGGACCAGCGACACGATGCCGAAGCCGAAGCGCTCACCGAAGGAGTCCGTCGGCCTCGGCGTCCGGCTGTCCCGGGCCGCCGTCATCTGCTGCTCGGCGAGGTGCCTGCGCACCCGGCGCTCCACCGCGCCGTCGATGCGCTGATCGACCTTCTCCAGGAACGAGTCGACCAGCGCGGACTCGTACTCCTCGCCCAGCTCCCTGCGGGTCTGCAGGGTGGCGTCGAGTTCCTTCTTGAGTTCGGTGTCCCGCCCGTCCATTCCCGTCATGGTCCCCACGGTAGGGAGCCGGGGCGGCCCCGGCACTGGGGTTAGCCCCCGTTTCCGGGCGGGGGGTGGCTGCGGGGGAGGAGCGCTCGCGGCGCCGGGAGGGGCGCTCGCTGTATAACGGTATGCAGAAATCGCGGCGTGAATAGGTCGAGGGGGAGCACGGGATGAGCGGGACCGGCGGGAGCGACAGCCCGGCCGCACGGCTGCAGGCGCTCTTCGAGGGGCACCGGCTGACGCCGACCCAGCGGCGCATCGCGCACAGCATGGTGCGGCGCGCGTCCGACGTGCCCTTCCTGTCCAGCGTGGAACTGGCCGACCTGGCCGGGGTCAGCCAGCCGTCCGTGACCCGGTTCGCCGTCGCCCTCGGCTTCGACGGCTACCCGGCGCTGCGCCGCCATCTGCGCGAGGTCGCCCCCGTGGAACCGGCCGCGGACACCGGCTCCTGCAACGAGTACCAGCAGGCCGTGGAGGCCGAGATCGCCAACCTGCGGCACCTGGCGGAGGCGCTGGCCGACCCCGGGCCGGTGCGGGAGGCGGGCCGGGTCCTCGCGGGCAGCCGGCCGCTGCCGGTCCTCGGGCTGCGGGCCGCGGCCGCCCAGGCGCACGGCTTCGCCTACTTCGCCGCCAAGGTCCACCCCGACGTCCGCCTCCTCAACGAGGGCGGCACGATGATCCACGACCGCATCGACGCCGCCGTCCGCGCCGGGGCGAGCGCACTGCTCTGCTTCGCCCTGCCCCGGCATCCGCGCGAGGTCGTCGACACGCTCGCCCACGCCAAGGAGGCGGGGCTCCTGGTGGTGACCGTCGCCGACTCCGCCTTCGCGCCGGTCGCCAAGGTGTCCGACCTGCTGCTGCCCGCCGCCGTCGGCACGGGCCTCGCCTTCGACACGGCCTGCGCGCCGATGCTGCTGGGCCGGGTGCTGCTGGAGGCGATGTGCGACGACCTGCCGGACGCGCAGGCCCGGCTGGAGGAGTTCGACGCGAAGGCGGCGGCACGGGGGCTGTTCGTGGAGTGACGCGGACGGCCGACGCCTTCTCAGACTCGTCTCAGCTTGCCCCGTTACCTTGCTGCGCCTGACACGTCCGTCAGACGCATCGCACGGACAGGACATGGGACGGGAGGCCGGAACGTGGCGCGTGGAGGACAGGGACTGGCTCGGGTCGCCGTCGTCGTACGGGCGGGGGCGGCACCGCTGTGGTGGCTGGGCGTACTCGCGGCGGGCATCGGGACGCTGGTGCCGGGCCTGACCGGACGCCGGATCGGGGTACTGGCCGGCGCGGCGCTGTTCGTCGTGGCGGTGGCCGTCGTGGCGTCCGTGCGCCGCAAGCGGTACTCCGCCCTGTCCGCCTCGGCCGCCCGCGCGGGCAAGCACGACGTGCTCCAGGACCGCGCGGTGACCGTCCGCAACTGGCGCCGGGGGCACCGCTGGTGGCTGCTGCTCGCCTTCCTCGCCGCCGTCGGCAGCGCCTTCGCGGTGCCCGCGGCGGCCGGGCTGCTGATGGCCGGCTGCGGGGTGGGCCTGTGGCTGAAGTCGGCCTGGATCGGCCGCCGCGAGGAGGCGGACGACGCCCTGCTGTGGGTCCGCGTGGACTGGCTCGACCGCGCCGCCGGCCGCCCGGCGGGCAAGGCCGTCAGGGCCTACCGCGGCACCGGCATCGCGGCGGGTGACGCGGCCCCCGGCGGCGCCAGGCGCAAGGCGGCGGCACTGGTCTGACCGGCGGCGGCTCCCGGGCCCTCCGCGAGGGCACCGGGAACCGCCGCGCCCGGCGGCTTCGGGGCGTGGCCTACGAACCCCCCGGGCCCTCACGGCGAAGGACGCCGGTCAGCGCGTCGGCGTGCTCCCCGCCCGCCTCGGCCACGATCTCCTCGATCTCCTGGGGCCGGCGCACGGGCGCGAAGGCGACGCCGCCGGCGCCCGACGCCACGAACCCGTAAATGCCGGGCCGCGCGAGGGAGTTGTAGGCGTAGTGGTGCGCGAAGTAGTACGCACCCGTGTCCAGGGCCGCCACGTAGTCGCCCTGCTCCAGCAGCGGCAGCTCCCGCGCCGTCGCCAGCAGGTCGCCCGCGAAGCACGCGGGCCCGGCCACGTCCTGCACCACGGCGGGCCCCTCCTTCGGCAGCCCCTTGCCGCTGTACGCGGCGATCCGCAGCGGCCACGCCTCGGGGGCGTACACCGTCCGCGTCGCC
This sequence comes from Streptomyces sp. NPDC018947, assembly GCF_044390505.1. Classification (NCBI taxonomy): domain Bacteria; kingdom Bacillati; phylum Actinomycetota; class Actinomycetes; order Kitasatosporales; family Streptomycetaceae; genus Streptomyces; species Streptomyces sp. NPDC018947. Next base: position 64,175 of record NZ_JBIRZD010000020.1, on the reverse strand, counting down.
ACCTGCACGCCCGCGTGCGTGACCGCGACCGGCCGCCCCCCGGCGCTCTTGGCGTACTCCACGCGCGCCACCACCGTGCCGTGCTCCGCCAGCAGCGACCGCCCGAACTCGGTGACCAGCCCGTACCGCCCGTCGAACAGCCCCGGCACCGCCTCCCGCAGCACACGCGCGTACTGCGCGTACGTCGGCGTCGTCTCCTCGGAGGCGAAGTTCACCGGCAGCCCGCCGCCGATGTCGAGCGTGTCCACCTGCCGGCGCCCGGCCCGCCCGTTGATCTCCTCGGCGAGCGCGTACGCCTCGGCCACGCCCTCGGCCATCAGGGCCAGCGGGATGCCCTGCGACCCGGTGTGCGCGTGCAGCCGGGTCAGCCACGGCCGGTCCAGGTACGCCCGTACGACCCACTCGCGCGCCCCCTCGTCGCGCAGCGCCACGCCGAACTTGGAGGTCGCCGTGGCCGTCGAGAGCGCCTCGATGGAGCCCCCGCCGATCTGCGGATTCACCCGGATGCCGAGGGGGGAGCGGGTCGTCGTCCCGGACGCCATCAGGGCGTCGACGCGCTCCAGCTCCTGCGGGTTGTCCGCGTTGACGGCGATGCCCAGCGACAGCGCCTCGCGCAGCTCGCCCGGCGTCTTGGCGGGCGAGTCCAGCACCGTGCGCTCCGCCGGCACCCCCGCCGCCCGCGCCAGCGCCAGCTCGCCCGGGCTCGCCACCTCCGCCCCGATGCCCTCCTGGTCGAGCAGCCGCAGCACCGGCACCAGCGGCGTCGCCTTCACGGCGAAGGCGTGCAGCACGGGCGTTCCGGGCGCCGTCACCGCCTCGAACGCCGCACGCAGTTCCGCCGCCGACTCCCGGATCCCGGTGACGTCCAGCAGCCCGGCGATCGGGGCGCCGGGTCCGAGCAGCCCCTGCTCCAGGGCCGCCCGCACCGCCTCGTCCCGCCGTGCCGCCCGCCGGGCCCCGCTGCCGCCGAGGGCGCCGGTCCCGTCCGTGCCGTCACTCATGTGCTCCTCCGTCCCCTCGCTGCCTGACCGACGCGCTCCAGCCAAACACCTGCGACGCGCTCGTGCCGGGACACGGCCGTATTGACTAGTTCTATTCAGGTGAGCAGGATATGAATATCCGCAGTACTCATCCGCCGGGAGCAAGCCACCAGGAGGCAGACCATGTCCGGACCCCGCCCGCCCGTCTCCCGCCACCGCCCTCAACCGAGGCCCTACGGGCCGCCTCCTGGTCCCGTCCGAGCGCCACGCGGTACGCAGCCGAGCGCCCTGGGCTGGCAGCAGGAGGCCGCCCTGCGGATGCTGCAGAACAACCTCGACCCCGAGGTCGCCGAGCACCCCGACAAGCTCGTCGTCTACGGCGGCACCGGCAAGGCCGCCCGCGACTGGCGCTCCTTCGACGCCATGGTCCGCACCCTGAAGACCCTCAAGCAGGACGAGACGATGCTCGTCCAGTCCGGCCGCCCCGTCGGTGTCATGCAGACCCACGAGTGGGCGCCGCGCGTCCTGATCGCCAACTCCAACCTCGTCGGCGACTGGGCGAACTGGGAGGAGTTCCGCCGCCTGGAGGCCCTCGGCCTGACCATGTACGGGCAGATGACCGCGGGCTCCTGGATCTACATCGGCACCCAGGGCATCCTCCAGGGCACCTACGAGACCTTCGCCGCCGTCGCCGCGAAGAAGTTCGGCGGCACCCTCGCCGGGACGATCACCCTCACCGCCGGCCTCGGCGGCATGGGCGGCGCCCAGCCCCTCGCCGTCACCATGAACGACGGCGTGGCGATCTGCGTCGACTGCGACCCGCGCGCCATCGACCGCCGCATCGAGCACCGCTACCTCGACGTGCGGGCCGACTCCCTCGACCACGCGCTCCAGCTCGCCACCGAGGCCCGCGACCGGCGCGAGCCGCTGTCCATCGGCGTCCTCGGCAACGCCGCCGAGCTGGTCCCGCAGCTCCTCGCCATGGGCGCGCCGATCGACATCGTCACCGACCAGACCTCGGCCCACGACCCGCTGGCCTACCTCCCCGTCGGGATCGCCTTCGAGGACATGGCCGACGCCGCCGCCAAGGACCCGGCCGGCTTCACCACCCGCGCCCGCGAGTCCATGGCCCGGCACGTCGAGGCCATGGTCGGCTTCCAGGACGCCGGCGCCGAGGTCTTCGACTACGGCAACTCCATCCGCGGCGAGGCCCAGCTCGCCGGCTACGACCGCGCGTTCGCCTTCCCCGGCTTCGTCCCCGCCTACATCCGCCCCCTGTTCTGCGAGGGCAAGGGCCCCTTCCGCTGGGCGGCCCTGTCCGGAGACCCCGCCGACATCGCCAAGACCGACAAGGCGATCCTCGACCTCTTCCCGGAGAACGAGTCCCTGGCCCGCTGGATCAAAATGGCCGGCGAACGCGTCCACTTCCAGGGCCTGCCCGCCCGCATCTGCTGGCTCGGCTACGGCGAGCGCGACAAGGCCGGCGAGCGCTTCAACGACATGGTCGCGAGCGGTGAACTGGCCGCGCCGATCGTGATCGGCCGCGACCACCTGGACTGCGGCTCCGTCGCCTCCCCGTACCGCGAGACCGAGGCCATGCTCGACGGCTCCGACGCCATCGCCGACTGGCCGCTGCTCAACGCCATGGTCAACGTGGCCTCCGGCGCCTCCTGGGTCTCCCTCCACCACGGCGGCGGCGTCGGCATGGGCCGCTCGATCCACGCCGGGCAGGTCACCGTCGCCGACGGCACCGCGCTGGCCGGGGAGAAGATCCGCCGGGTCCTCACCAACGACCCCGGCATGGGCGTCATCCGGCACGTCGACGCCGGGTACGACATCGCCGAGTCCGTCGCCGGGGAGCGGGGCGTGCGGGTGCCCATGCGCGAGGGCCGCGAGGGTGACGGCGCGTGAGCTTCCACAGCATGTGGGCGGAGCTGCTGCCGGTCGGCCGCAGCTCCGCCTCCGGCGGCTACCGCAGGTTCGCCTGGACCGGCGCCGACGCCGACTGCCGGGCCTGGTTCCGGCAGCAGGCCGAGGCACGCGGACTGACCCACGAGGTCGACCGCAACGGCAACCAGTGGGCCTGGCTCGGCGACCCGGCCGCCGGGAACGCGGTCGTCACCGGGTCCCACCTGGACTCCGTGCCCGACGGCGGTGCCTTCGACGGCCCCCTCGGCGTGGTCTCCGCCTTCGCCGCCCTGGACGAACTGCGCGCGAGGGGAGCCCGGTTCACCAGGCCCCTCGGCATCGTCAACTTCGGCGACGAGGAGGGGGCCCGCTTCGGCCTCGCCTGCGTCGGCTCCCGGCTCACCGCGGGCGCGCTCACCGCCGAGGACGCCCGGCGCCTCACCGACGCCGACGGGATCACCCTGCCCGAGGCCATGGAGGCCGCCGGGTACGACCCCGACGCCATCGGCCCCGACCCCGAACGGCTCGCCCGCATCGGCGCGTTCGTCGAGCTCCACGTCGAGCAGGGCCGCGCCCTCGACCTGTCCGGCGACCGCATCGGCATCGCGTCCGCCATCTGGCCGCACGGACGCTGGCGGTTCGACTTCCGGGGCGAGGCCAACCACGCCGGGACCACCCGCCTCGCCGACCGGCGCGACCCCATGCCGTCCTACGCCGAGACCGTCCTCGCCGCCCGCCGCGAGGCCGAACTCGCCGGTGCCGTCGCCACCTTCGGCAAGATCGCCGTCGAGCCGAACGGCGTCAACGCGATCCCGTCCCTGGTGCGCGGCTGGCTCGACTCCCGCGCCGCCGACCAGGCGAGCCTGGACACCGTGGTCACCGGCATCGAGAAGGCCGCCCGCGAGTACGCCGCCGCCCACGGCGTGGACCTCGACGTCGTCCGCGAGTCCTTCACGCCGGTCGTGGAGTTCGACCACGCCCTGCGCGACGAACTGGCCCGCATCCTCGGCCACGACACCGAGCTGTCGGTCCCCGTCCTCGGCACCGGCGCCGGACACGACGCCGGGATCCTCTCCGGACGCGTTCCGACCGCCATGCTGTTCGTACGCAACCCCACCGGCGTCTCGCACTCCCCGGCCGAATCCGCGACCGAGGACGACTGCGTGGCCGGGGTGACGGCACTCGCCGACGTACTGGAAGGGCTGGCCCGCACGTGACGACCACCGCACGGACGTACTGGCTGGAGCACGCCTGGCTCGGCACCCACGCCGAGCCGGGCGTCGCCGTGGACGTGCGCGACGGCCGCGTCGCCGCCGTCCGCACCGGCACCCCCGCGCCGCCGCCCGGCGCCGAGGTGCTGCGCGGCCTGACCCTGCCCGGCCTCGCCAACGCGCACTCGCACGCCTTCCACCGCGCCCTGCGCGGCACCGTCCAGGTCGGCTCCGGCACCTTCTGGACCTGGCGCGAGGTCATGTACTCCGTCGCGGACCGGCTGGACCCCGACACCTACCGCGACCTCGCCCGCGCGGTCTACGCCGAGATGGCGCTCGCCGGCGTCACCGCGGTCGGCGAGTTCCACTACGTCCACCACGCCCCGGACGGCACCCCCTACGCCGACCCCAACGCGATGGGCGAGGCCCTGATCGAGGCCGCCGCCGACGCCGGCATCCGCATCACCCTCCTCGACACCTGCTACCTGTCCTCCGGCTTCGGCGAGCGCCCCAACGCCCACCAGCTCCGCTTCTCGGACGGCACGGCCGACGCCTGGGCCGAACGCTGTTCCCTTCTCCGGGAACGGGACCACGCGCGGATCGGAGCCGCGATCCACTCCGTACGGGCCGTGCCCGCCGGACAGTTGGCGACCGTGGCGGACTGGGCCGCGGAGCGGCGGGCCCCGCTGCACGTGCACCTGTCGGAGCAGACCGTCGAGAACGAGGCGTGCCTGCGAGCCCACGGACGCACCCCCACCCGGCTCCTCGCCGACCACGGCGTGCTCGGCCCCCGCACCACCGGCGTCCACAACACGCACCTCACCGACGAGGACATCGCCCTGCTCGGCGGCAGCCGCACCGGCACCTGCATGTGCCCGACCACCGAACGGGACCTCGCCGACGGCATCGGCCCCGCCCCCGCGCTCCAGGCCGCCGGCTCCCCGCTCTGCCTCGGCTCCGACAGCCACGCCGTCGTCGACCTGCTGGAAGAGGCGCGCGCCCTGGAGCTGAACGAGCGCCTGCGCACCCGCACCCGCGGCCACTGGACCGCCGCCGCCCTGCTGCGCGCCGCCACCGCCGACGGCCACGCCGCCCTCGGCTGGGACGACACCGGCCGCATCGAGACGGGCGCCCGCGCCGACCTCACCACGATCGCGCTGGACTCGGTCAGGACAGCGGGCCCGCTGCCCCGGCTCGGCGCCGAGACGGCCGTGTTCGCGGCGACCGCGGCGGACGTACGGCACACGATCGTGGGCGGACGGCACGTCGTACGCGACGGGGCGCACGCCCTCGTCCCCGACGTACCGCAGGCCCTCGCGCGGGCCGTGGAAGCCCTGCGCGCATGACCCCCCGCCCCCGCCCCCACGAGGATGTCCCGGACACCATGAGCACCAGCACCGTCATCACCAACATCGCCACGCTGGTCACCAACGACCCCTCCCTCGGCGACAACTCCCCCCTCGGACTGGTCCGGGACGCGGCCGTCGTCATCGAGGGCGACCGCGTCGCGTGGACCGGTGGATCAGGCGAAGCACCCGCCGCCGACAACCGGGTCGACGCCGGCGGCCGGGCCGTCCTGCCCGGCTTCGTCGACTCGCACTCCCACCTCCTCTTCGCGGGCGACCGCACCGAGGAGTTCAACGCCCGCATGTCCGGCCGCCCCTACAGCGCGGGCGGCATCCGCACCACGGTCGCCGCCACCCGCGCCGCGAGCGACGAGGAACTGGAGGCGGGCCTCACCCGCTACCTCGCGGAGGCCCTGCGCCAGGGCACCACCACCTTCGAGACCAAGTCCGGCTACGGCCTGACCACCGCCGACGAGTCCCGCGCCCTGCGCATCGCCGCCCGCCACACCGACGAGGTGACGTTCCTCGGCGCCCACATCGTCGCCCCCGAACTCGCCGACGACCCGGCCGCCTACGTCGCCCTCGTCACCGGAGAGATGCTCGACGCCTGCGCCCCGCACGCCCGCTGGATCGACGTGTTCTGCGAGAAGGGCGCCTTCGACGGCGACCAGGCCCGCGCCATCCTCACCGCCGGCCGGGCCAAGGGCCTGCACCCCCGCGTCCACGCCAACCAGCTCACCTACGGACCCGGTGTGCAACTGGCCGTCGAGCTGGACGCCGCCAGCGCCGACCACTGCACCCACCTCACCGACGCCGACGTGGACGCCCTCGCGGGCAGCCGCACGGTCGCCACGCTGCTGCCCGGCGCCGAGTTCTCCACCCGCGCCGCGTGGCCCGACGCCCGCCGCCTGCTGGACGCGGGCGCCACGGTCGCCCTGTCCACCGACTGCAACCCCGGATCGTCCTTCACGTCCTCCGTGCCGTTCTGCATCGCGCTCGCCGTACGGGACATGGGGATGACGCCGGACGAGGCGGTCTGGTCGGCCACCGCGGGAGGCGCCGCCGCCCTGCGCCGCGACGACATCGGCCGCATCACGCCGGGCGCCCGCGCCGACCTGATCCTCCTCGACGCCCCCAGCCACGTACACCTGGCCTACCGGCCCGGCGTTCCCCTGGTCGAGGAGGTGTGGCGGCGCGGCGTACGCGTGGCCTGACGCCCGTCCCCGCCGCCCGCCCGGACGGCGGGGACGGCCCGCCGGAGCTGGTCCGTCCGCCTCCTCGCGCCCCGTGCCACCGCGGGCACCGGTCGACCTGCCGGCCGGTAGGGGTGGCCCGTAGTGGGGGAAGGACGCGGGAGGAAAGAGTTCCCGCGGGTGACAGGAGGCGCGGGACCCGAAGGGGGCGGCCCGGTCCCGGGCCGCCCCCTGGAGGACAAGCGTCACGCGGTGAGGATCACTCCTCGACCGTGAGCCCCTTGCGCAGCCGTACCAGCGTCCGCGACAGCAGCCGGGACACGTGCATCTGCGAGATGCCCAGTTCCTCGCCGATCTCCGACTGGGTCATGCCCGCCACGAAGCGCAGGGACAGGATCTTCCGGTCCCGCGGCGGCAGTTCGGCGATCAGCGGCTTGAGCGACTCGACGTACTCGATGCCCTCGAGTCCGTTGTCCTCGTAGCCGATGCGGTCGGCGAGGGCGCCCTCGGAGTCGTCCTCCTCCGGCTGGGCGTCCAGCGAGGAGGCGGTGTAGGCGTTGGACGCGGCCATGCCCTCGACGACCTCGTCCCTGGACAGGCCGAGGTGCTCGGCCAGCTCGGAGACGGTCGGGGCGCGGTCGAGCCGCTGGGCCAGTTCGTCGCCGGCCTTGGCCAGGTCGAGCCGCAGCTCCTGGAGGCGGCGCGGGACCCGCACGGACCACGAGGTGTCGCGGAAGAAGCGCTTGATCTCGCCGATGATGGTAGGCATCGCGAACGTGGGGAACTCGACCCCGCGCGACATCTCGAAGCGGTCGATCGCCTTGATCAGGCCGATGGTGCCGACCTGGATGATGTCCTCCATCGGCTCGCTGCGGGAGCGGAAGCGGGAGGCGGCGAACTTGACCAGGGCGAGGTTCAGCTCGACGAGCGTGTTGCGTACGTACGCGTACTCGTGGGTGCCTTCCTCCAGCGACTCAAGCCGCGCGAAGAGGGTCTTGGAGAGGGCTCGGGCGTCGGCCGGAGCCACCTCGTCGTAGGCGGGGATGTCCGGAAGCCCGGCGAGGGCGTCGTGCTCGACGCCCGCCTCAAGGTGCTCGATGGGATCCAGATGTTCCGGAGGGGGTGTCGACGTCGCATTCCGGGTACGCGATCCGTCGAGCCGGGGTGACATGATGTCCTCCATCGTTCTCGGCATACGGCTGCCGAAGCCAATTGCGTGCACTGCGGTGTGCGGCGCCTCCAAAGCCGGCCGTGTCGGTTACGTGTTCCTACTAGCCCTACCGGGTTTACCGAGCCCACCGCAAGTGTGTTCTGTGCGGGTATGTCCGTTTGTGTGCGGTTGTTCGGGTGTCGGAGTGCCGTGGGAAGGCGTAGTGTTCGAGGGCGTCAGCAGCAGTCACGACGTCGGGAGAGAGAGACGGCATGGACCGCGGGACGGTCGGCAGCGCACAGTCGGGCCGGCTTCTGGTCGAGGTGCGCGAAGAAGGCCCCAGTGCCGTCGTGACCCCGGCGGGTGAGCTGGATCACCACACCGCCGATCTGTTGCGCGAGCCACTCGAGGAGTGCCTCGCCAAGGGATTCAGCCGGCTCGTCGTCGACTGTTCGCGCCTGGAGTTCTGCGACTCCACGGGACTCAACGTCCTGCTGGGCGCACGGTTGAAGGCCGAGGCCGCGGGGGGTGGCGTACATCTCGTCGGGATGCAGCCGGTGGTGGCGCGCGTGTTCGAGATCACGGGGGCCGAGGCGGTCTTCACCCTCCACGACACGCTCGAGGCGGCCCTGTCCGACGAGTCCGACTGAACCGGCGCCCTCGGGCGCGGCGGCGGGTCTCGCGCGGCCTCAGGTGCCGGCGTTCTCACCCTGCCCCGTGTTTCGTGGCGAATACAGGGGTGTTCCACCGGTCCGGTCGGGCAGGAGACACCCTGACTGCGACTGTGACTGAGAACGACGTTGAAACATGAACTGGTGAATCGGTGAGGTGAAGCGCTGATGAGCACCACCCGGCCCTACTCGCCGGGCGACCGCGGTCCGGAGCCCAGCGGCGCTTCCGGGGCGTCCGAGGGGGGCGTACCCGGGCCCGGTGAGCCCGGTGGAGGCGACGCGTCCGCTCCTGGGACCGGCGTGCCCGCGCCCGCGGCCGTGGCCGGCCGCCAGGTCCGCAAGCTGAGCTTCGACGACCAGAGCGGCGTCGTCCCGCTCGCCCGCGACTTCACCCGCCAGGCGCTGTACGCCTGGGGCTGGCTGCCGTCGGCCACCGCCGACCAGCGTGCCGCCGCCGAGGACGTGCTGCTCGTCGTCTCCGAGCTGGTCACCAACGCGTGTCTGCACGCGGAGGGCCCGGACGAGCTGTGGATCACCTGCGAGAAGAAGGTGATCCGTGTGGAGGTCTCCGACCGCGGTACGGGCCAGCCCGCGCCGCGCACGCCGCACCGCGCCGGGCGTCCCGGCGGCCACGGCATGTTCATCGTCCAGCGGCTGTGCCTGGACTGGGGCGTCGTGCGGACGCCCGGGGTCGCGGGCAAGCGCGTGTGGGCGGAGCTGGGCGCACCGGCGTAGCGCCGGGCGCGTCCCCCTCGTCCCGCGGGCGCCTGCGCCCGCGCCCTTCCCTCGCATCCTTACGACCCCGCCGCGGGCCTCGGGCCCTGGCGCGCCGGGTCTCCTCCCGTCGTCACGGATTCCCTCCCGGGCCCTTCAGGCACCGGGAAGCCACGCGTGCCCGCGGCTGTGGCACCACGGCGCCCCGCCCGCGGCCGAGCACGCGCGGCGGCACGGAAAACGCCCGGAGGGCCACCGCATCCGCCTGGGACGGGTGACCCTCCGGGAGCAAGGTCCGGCCGGGGGACGTCTCAGCGGACGTCGCCCATGAGCTCCTTGACGCGCTTGCGGTACATCCAGATCGCCACACCGGCGACCACGGCGAGCGTGGCCTCGAGGGCGACGATGCCCGTCTTGTTGAGGTCGACGCCGGCGATGGAGAGCAGACCGGTCGTGGCGTCACCGGCGGTGACGGCCAGGAACCAGACGCCCATCATCTGCGAGGCGTACTTCACGGGCGCCATCTTCGTGGTGACCGACAGGCCGACCGGGGAGAGCAGCAGCTCACCGCAGGTCTGGACGAAGTAGATCGCCACCAGCCACATCGCGGCCGCCTTGTGACCGCCGTCGGCGATCGCCAGCGGGGCGAGGAAGAGGAAGAAGGACGCGCCGACCAGGACCAGGCCGAACGAGAACTTCACGATCGTGCTCGGCTCCTTGCCGCGGCGCGCGAGCGCCAGCCACACGGAGGCGAAGACCGGGGCCAGGGCCATGATGATGACCGGGTTGACCGACTGGTACCAGGAGACCGGGAACTCCCAGCCGAGGACGCTGTTCTCGGCCGAGGAGTCGGCGAAGATCGACAGCGTGGAGCCGCCCTGGTCGTAGATCATCCAGAACACGGCCGCGGCGACGAAGAACCAGATGTACGCCGACATCTTCGACTGCTCGGCGCGGTCCAGCGACCTGTCGCGCTTGATGCGGGTCAGCACCAGCACCGGGATGATCACGCCGAGCAGGGTCAGCGGGACCAGGATCCAGTTCAGCGTGTAGTGGCCGGAGAAGCCGACGATCGCGTAGAACACCACGGCGATCGCGGCCCAGAACGCGGCCTTGCGCAGCGTCGAGGTCTTCTCCTCCACCGACAGCGGCTTCGGGACCACGCTGGAGTGGGGGGCGAGGTGGCGGCTGCCGATCAGGAACTGGGCCACACCGAGCGCCATGCCGACCGCGGCGAGCGCGAAGCCCAGGTGCCAGTTGACGCTCTCACCGATGGTGCCGATCGTCAGCGGCGCGACGAAGGCACCGAGGTTGATGCCCATGTAGAAGACGGTGAAGCCACCGTCGCGGCGCGGGTCGTCGGGACCGTCGTAGAGCTGGCCGACCATCGTCGAGATGTTGGCCTTCAGCAGACCCGAGCCGATGGCGACCAGGCCGAGGCCCGCGTAGAACGTGCCCGAGGAGGGCAGCGCCAGCGTCAGGTGGCCGAGCATGATGACGCCGCCGGCGATGGCGACGGTCTTGCGGGGACCCCAGACGCGGTCACCGAACCAGCCGCCCGGCATCGTGAGCAGGTACACCAACGACAGGTACACCGAGTAGATCGCGGTCGCGGTGCCGGCGTTGAGGCCGAGGCCGCCCGGAGCGACGAGGTACAGCGGGAGCAGAGCCCTCATGCCGTAGTAGGAGAAACGCTCCCACATCTCGGTCATGAAGAGAGTGGCCAGTCCGCGGGGGTGGCCGAAGAAGGTCTTCTCGGAACCGGGGGTGCCCGGGCGGACCGAGTCCTTCGTCAGGCTGGACGCCATGGTCGTTCCTTGCTGTCGGGACGCGCTCATGAGGCGATGCGCGCCCGGTGGGGGGCAGCCGGCACCGGCGGTCTCACCCGTCCCACCCCACGCCTGAGGGATTGCGCTCCGGATCACGAAGCGTCGGACGGCGACCACCGGGATCCACGCCTCCGCGCGCTTCACTGCACGCGACGAGGCCCGGCCACAGGTCATTCCTTTCAAGGCCGGCCGTGGACCGGCCCGCACGCAAAACAGACCTTCAGCGTCGAACTCTCGCCAAAGGTCCTCTGAGTGCTACAGGCGCTGATTCACCATACGGCAGGACACCGCCCGGTATGGAAGGACTTGAGACGCGGATCACAGGCGGCGGTGGAACCGGGAACGGCCTTTCGAAGGTCCATCCCAGGATGACACCCCACAGCCGCAGGTCCGTATCCGGGGCCGCGGGCCGCCCCGCGCGGCATGTGTCCGGCATGTCCACGGGTAAGAGCCCCCGCGGTCGATCACACCCCGGACGTTGCTCCGAGCGGACTACCATCAGCTCATGACCCGTGTACTGCTCGCCGAGGACGACGCGTCCATCTCGGAGCCGCTGGCCCGCGCCCTGCGCCGGGAAGGGTACGAGGTCGAGGTGCGTGAGGACGGCCCCACGGCACTCGACGCCGGGATGCAGGGCGGCATCGACCTGGTGGTGCTGGACCTCGGGCTGCCCGGCATGGACGGGCTGGAGGTCGCCCGCCGGCTGCGCTCCGAGGGGCACGCCGTGCCGATCCTCATCCTGACCGCCCGCGCCGACGAGGTGGACACCGTCGTCGGCCTGGACGCGGGGGCGGACGACTACGTCACCAAGCCGTTCCGGCTGGCCGAGCTGCTGGCCCGGGTCCGGGCCCTGCTGCGGCGCGGCGCCGCCGAGCCCCAGCAGCCGCCCGCCACGCACGGCGTGCGCATCGACGTCGAGTCCCACCGGGCCTGGATGGGCGACGAGGAGCTCCAGCTCACCGCCAAGGAGTTCGACCTGCTGCGGGTCCTGGTGCGCGACGCCGGCCGGGTCGTCACCCGCGACCAGCTCATGCGCGAGGTCTGGGACACCACTTGGTGGTCGTCCACGAAGACCCTCGACATGCACATCTCCTGGCTGCGCAAGAAGCTGGGGGACGACGCGGCCAATCCCCGCTACATCGCCACCGTGCGCGGCGTGGGCTTCCGCTTCGAGAAGAACTGAGCCCCCCGGGGCCGTACGCGCTTTACGTAGGGGAACATGCGCCGCCGACTGATCCAGTCCACGCTCGCCGTGGTGCTCGTCGTGATCGCCGTCTTCGGCGTCTCCCTCGTCATCGTCGAGACCCGCACGATCAGCAGCACCGCCCAGGAGCGCGTGGACCTGGAGGCGGTCCGGCTGGCCAGCATCGTGGACAGCAGGCTGCTCGGCACCGGGACCGTCGACGCGGGCTTCCTGCGCGAGCAGGTCGCGGACGCCCGGTACGCCGTGATCCGCATCCCCGGCAAGCCGGTCATCGAGGTCGGCAGCAAGCCCGACGGCGACGTGATCCGCGGCCGGGCCACCGGCGAGGAGGGCGAGACGGTCCTCGTGGAGGAACCGCGCTCCTCGGTGACCCGCGAGGTCGGCAGGACGCTGCTGATCATCGGCCTGGTGGCGCTGCTCGCGGTGATCGCCGCGGTGCTGCTGGCGATCCGCCAGGCCAACCGCCTCGCCTCCCCGCTCACCGACCTCGCCGAGACCGCCGAGCGCCTCGGCTCCGGCGACCCCCGCCCCCGGCACCGGCGCTACGGCGTCCCCGAGCTGGACCGGGTCGCGGACGTGCTCGACGCCTCCGCCGAGCGCATCGCCCGGATGCTGACCGCCGAACGCCGCCTGGCCGCCGACGCCTCCCACCAGCTGCGGACACCGCTGACGGCGCTGTCCATGCGGCTGGAGGAGATCACCCTCACCGACGACCCGGAGACGGTGAAGGAGGAGGCGACGATCGCGCTGTCGCAGGTGGAGCGGCTGACGGACGTCGTGGACCGGCTGCTGACCAACTCACGCGACCCCCGCAGCGGCTCGGCCGTCACCTTCGAGCTGGACGACGTCATCCAGCAGCAGATCGCCGAGTGGCGCCCCGCCTACCGCAGCTCCGGCCGCGCGATCGTCAGCTCCGGCAAGCGCCATCTGACGGCCGTGGGCACGCCGGGCGCGGTCGCGCAGGTGCTGGCCGCGCTGATCGAGAATTCCCTGATGCACGGCGGCGGCACCGTCGCCCTGCGCACCCGCGTCACCGGCAACCAGGCGGTGGTCGAGGTGACCGACGAGGGACCGGGCGTCCCGGCCGACCTCGGGGCGCGGATCTTCGAGCGCACCATCAGCGGGCGGAACTCGACCGGCATCGGCCTGGCCGTCGCGCGGGACCTCGCCGAGGCGGACGGCGGCCGGCTGGAGCTGCTCCAGTCCCGGCCCCCGGTCTTCGGCCTGTTCCTGTCCCGGACGCCGCCGCCGAAGAAGTCCTCGGACCAGGGCCCCACGGTGCGCTGAGCGCTGCCGTCAGCGGCGCGCGGCCGAGGCGTCGGTGCCGCGGATCACCGTCGGGTGCTCGTGCTCCATGAAGGTCTCCGCCCGCACCGGCTCGGGCGCCGGCAGCGCGCGGAAGACCCAGGTGCGGTAGGACCAGAAACGGAACAGGGTGCCGAGACCGATGCCGAGGAACTTGAAGATGTTGCTCTGCAGCGGGCTGTCCCAGCCGAAGCCGTACGTCGCCGTGTAGAGCACGCCGTTCTCGATCACCAGGCCGACCACGCTGAACAGCAGGAACAGCGTCATCTCACGGGTGCGCCCGCTCTTGTCGCGGTCCCGGTAGGTGAAGTAGCGGAAGCCCAGGTAGTTGAAGACGATCGCCACGACGGTGGCGACGATGCTCGCCCGCACGACCTGGAGGTCGGTGACGTGCCGGACCAGGTTGAAGACGAGGAGGTTGACCAGCACTCCCGCGCCGCCCACCGCTCCGAACTTCACGACCTCGCGGACGAGCCGGTCGATCCGCTGCCGCAGCGGGCCGCCGGACGCCGGGGGCGCGGGGGGAGCCGGGGGAGCCGTATGAGCACCCGAGGAACCATGTCCCATGGTCGTGCAGGCCCCCGTCCGTCGGTTGGCGTCGATCCCGTCATGCTAACCACCCGGGCACGCGATCTTCCTGCGGGCGCGGTCACGGCGCGGGAAGAGGGCCGGGGGCGGCCGGGGAAACGGCCGGTAAACCGGTGTGCCCGGCGCGGCCGATACGCTAGGGGTGTGACGTTCCCGGTAGTCGGCATGGTCGGCGGGGGTCAGCTCGCTCGTATGACACACGAGTCGGGCATCCCGTTGGGCATCAGGTTCAAGCTTCTCAGTGACACCCCTCAGGATTCCGCGGCGCAGGTCGTGAGCGATGTCGTCATCGGCGACTATCGCGATCTGGACACGCTGCGCGCGTTCGCGAGGGGCTGCGACGTGATCACTTTCGATCACGAACATGTACCCACCGAGCATCTACGGGCCCTGGAGGCGGACGGCATCCCCGTGCGTCCCGGGCCCGACGCGCTCGTGCACGCCCAGGACAAGGGGGTGATGCGCGCCAGGCTCGACGCGATCGGCGTCCCGTGCCCGCGGCACAGGATCGTCTCCGATCCGCAGGACGTGGCGGCGTTCGCGCGTGAGGGCGACGGCTTCCCCGTCGTCCTCAAGACCGTGCGCGGCGGCTACGACGGCAAGGGCGTGTGGGTGGTGGACTCCGTGGAGGAGGCCGCGGAGCCCTTCCGCGCCGGTGTGCCCGTGCTGGCGGAGGAGAAGGTCGACTTCGTCCGCGAGCTGGCCGCCAACGTCGTCCGCTCCCCGCACGGCCAGGCGGTCGCCTACCCCGTCGTGGAGTCCCAGCAGGTCAACGGCGTCTGCGACACGGTGATCGCGCCCGCCCCCGGTCTCGACGAGGACCTGGCGCTCAGGGCCGAGGAGATGGCCCTCAGCATCGCCAAGGAACTCGGCGTCGTCGGCCACCTCGCCGTCGAGCTGTTCCAGACCCGCGACGGCCGCGTCCTCGTCAACGAGCTGGCGATGCGCCCGCACAACTCCGGCCACTGGACCATGGACGGCGCGATCACCTCGCAGTTCGCCAACCACGTCCGCGCCGTCCTTGACCTGCCGCTCGGCGATCCGCGCCCGCGCGCCAAGTGGACCGTGATGGCCAACGTCCTCGGCGGCGACTACCCGGACATGTACTCCGCGTACCTGCACTGCATGGCCCGCGACCCCCAGCTCAAGATCCACATGTACGGCAAGGACGTGAAGCCCGGCCGCAAGGTCGGTCACGTCAACACCTACGGCGACGACCTGGACGACGTGCTGGAGCGCGCCCGTCACGCTGCCGGCTACCTGAGAGGCACCATCACCGAATGAGCCCTGTTGTTGGCATCGTCATGGGGTCGGACAGCGACTGGCCCGTCATGGAGGCCGCCGCCAAGGCGCTCGACGAGTTCGAGATCGCCTACGAGGTCGACGTCGTCTCCGCGCATCGCATGCCGCGCGAGATGATCGCGTACGGCGAGCAGGCCGCCGGACGCGGGCTGAAGGCGATCATCGCCGGGGCCGGCGGCGCCGCCCACCTGCCCGGCATGCTCGCGTCCGTCACCCCGCTGCCGGTCATCGGCGTGCCCGTGCCGCTGAAGTACCTGGACGGCATGGACTCGCTGCTGTCGATCGTGCAGATGCCCGCCGGCGTCCCGGTCGCGACCGTCTCCGTCGGCGGCGCCCGCAACGCCGGTCTCCTCGCCGCCCGCATCCTCGCCGCCCACGACGAGGAGCTGCTGGGCCGGATGCGCGAGTTCCAGCAGGACCTCAACGACCAGGCCACCGAGAAGGGCAAGCGCCTGCGCTCCAAGGTCGAGGGCTCGGCGGCCGGCTTCGGGTTCGGAAAGTGACGGAGGGGACGCGGATGACCTCGCTGGACCGGGCCCGGGAACTGCTGCGCGAGTTCCCCGTCGTCGACGGCCACAACGACCTGCCCTGGGCGCTGCGCGAGCAGGTCGCCTACGACCTCGACGCCCGTGACATCGCCGAGGACCAGTCCGCCCACCTGCACACCGACCTCGCCCGGCTGCGGTCCGGCGGGGTCGGCGCGCAGTACTGGTCGGTGTACGTCCGCTCGGACCTGCCGGGCGCGCTCACGGCGACGCTGGAGCAGATCGACTGCGTACGGCAGCTCATCGACCGCCATCCGAAGGAGCTGCGCGCCGCGCTGACCGCCGCCGACATGGAGGCGGCCCGCGCGGAGGGCCGAATCGCGTCGCTGATGGGCGCCGAGGGCGGCCACTCCATCGACAACTCGCTCGCCGCCCTGCGGGGGCTGTACGCGCTCGGCGTGCGCTACATGACCCTCACCCACAACGACAACGTGGCGTGGGCGGACTCGGCGACCGACGAGCCCGGTGTCGGCGGCCTGTCGGCCTTCGGCCGCGAGGTCGTGCGGGAGATGAACCGCGAGGGCATGCTGGTCGACCTCTCGCACGTCGCCGCGACGACGATGCGGGACGCGCTGGACACCTCCAGCGCGCCGGTGATCTTCTCGCACTCCTCCGCCCGCGCCGTCTGCGACCACCCGCGCAACGTCCCGGACGACGTGCTGGAGCGGCTGCCCGCCAACGGCGGCATGGCGATGGTGACGTTCGTGCCGAAGTTCGTGCTCCAGGCGGCCGTGGACTGGACGGCCGCCGCGGACGAGAACATGCGCGCGCACGGCTTCCACCACCTCGACACGAGCCCCGAGGCGATGAAGGTCCACCACGCCTTCGAGGAGCGCAACCCGCGCCCCGTCGCCACGGTCTCCACGGTCGCCGACCACCTCGACCACATGCGCGAGGCGGCCGGCGTCGACCACATCGGCATCGGCGGCGACTACGACGGCACGCCGTTCCTGCCCGACGGCCTCGGCGACGTCTCCGGCTATCCGAACCTCATCGCCGAACTCCTCGACCGCGGCTGGTCCCAGGCGGACCTCACCAAGCTGACCTGGAAGAACGCGGTACGGGTGCTGGGCGCGGCCGAGGACGTGGCCCGCGGCCTCCAGGCCACCAGGGCCCCGTCCAACGCGACGATTCAGTCGCTGGACGGCTGACCGGCGAGGGCGGGGTAGTCGGTGTAGCCGGTCGCCCCGCCCACGTACATCAGATAGCGGTCCCGCACCTGGTTCAGAGGTGCGCCCAGGCGCAGCCGGGTCACCAGGTCGGGGTTGGCGAGGAACGGCCTGCCGAGGGCGATGAGGTCGGCCCCGGCCGCCAGCAGCCGCGCGGACGCCTCCTCGATCGCCGGGCCGGAGATCTCCTCCAGCACCGGGTTGGCGACCAGCGTGCCCGGCCACGCGGCGCGGACGGCGTGGAACACCGGGTCCCCGGGGTCGGCCGTGACCAGGTGCAGGTAGGCGAGGCCGAGCCCGCCGAGCCGTTCCGCGAGTGCCGGGTGGATCTCCTCCGTCCGGCCCTCCTCGATGCCGTTGACGGTGTTGCCGGGGGAGACCCTGACCCCCACCCGGTCGGCCCCGATCTCGGCGGCCACGGCCTCGGTCACCTCGGCCGTGAACCGGATGCGCGCCTCGGTCGAACCGCCGTAGCCGTCGGTGCGGCGGTTGGTGTTGCGGGCCAGGAACTGGTGCAGGAGATGGCCGTTGGCCGAGTGCACCTCCACTCCCTCGAATCCGGCGTCGAGCGCGTTGCGGGCGGCCCGGGCGAAGTCGGCGACGGTGGTGCGGATGTCCTCGGCGGTCATCTCCCGGGGCACCACCGCCGGCCGGTGCCCGTCCGGCGTGAAGATCGTCCCGGGGAGCGGCACGGGCGAGGGCGCCACCGGCGTCAGTCCGCTGGTCGCGGGGTGCCCGACCCGGCCGCCGTGCTGGAGCTGGAGGAACATCCCGCCGCCCCCGGCCTCGCGCACCGCCTCGGTGACCCGCCGCCAGCCGGCCACGTGGCGTGCGGTGTGGATCGCGGTGATGTTCGGATAGGTCTGCCCGACCGCGTTCGGCGTGGCGGCCTCCGCGATGATCAGGCCCGCCGAGGCCCGCTGGGCGTAGTACTCGGCCATGAGCGGGGTCGGGGTGCCGTCGGCCTCGGCCCGGTTGCGGGTCAGCGGGGCCATCAGCAGACGGTTGGGGAGGGTCAGGGGGCCGAGGGACGCGGGGGCGAGGAGTTCCGTGGAGTTCGTCATGTCCGTACGCTAGAACCTGACACTGATGTCAGAATCAAGCCCAGGGGAGACCGGACGATGCGGATCGGTGAGCTGTCCCGGCGCACCGGCGTCAGCGAGCGCTCGCTGCGCTACTACGAGAAGCAGGGGCTGCTCGCGGCCGAGCGGACGCCCGGCGGGCACCGCGAGTACCCGGAGCGGGCCGTCGACCGGGTCGTCCGGATCCAGGAGCTGTTCGCGGCCGGGCTGTGCAGCAGCAGGATCGCGCAACTGCTGCCCTGCATGCGGGACACGGACGGCGGACCCTCCGCGGTGGCCACTCCGCGGCTCGTCTCCGACCTCACCGCCGAGCGCGAGCGCATCGACCGGACCATCGCCGACCTGATCCGCTCCCGGGACACGCTGGACGAGGTCATCGAGGCGGCCCGGGGCGGCTGAACGCCACCCGCGCCGGGCCCGTCGCCGTACCCCCGAACGCCCCGCCCACCAGGAAGCCACTTTCCCCCCGTGCGACGGTGACGCTAACCGACGACGACGGTACGGGAGCCCGCGCGATGGCAGACCTCCAGGACGACCTGCACACCAGTACCGGGGCCGGCGGGTTCGGCGACCTGTCCGTGCCGCCGCCCGCGGAGGTCTTCCCGCCCGAGCCCTACGCCCCCGTCTCCGACCCGGACGACGAGCCGCTGACCCGGGCCCGCGCCGTGCTCGCCGCGCACCCCGTCGCCGACGGCTACTGCGGGCTGCCCCGGGCGCTGGGGAGCCTGTCCTGGTACGACCTGGAGCTCGGCGAGGGCAGTCTCGACACCGACGTGCCCCGGCTGCGCGAAGGGCACGTCGGCGCCCTGTTCTGGTCGCTGCACCTGCCCGAGGACACCGACGGGGACCGTGCCGTCGCCGCCGCGCTGGAGCAGCTCGACCTGGTCCGGACGGTCGTCCGCGACCACCCCGAGGGCCTCCGGCTCGCCCACGACGCCGGGCAGCTCATCGACGCGCGCAACTGCGGCCGGGTCGCCGTGCTGCCCGGGCCCGCCGGTGCCGCCGCGCTCGGCGACAGCCTCGCCGTCCTGCGCTCCCTGCACGCCCTCGGCCTGCGCGTGGTCACCCTCACCGGCGCGTCATGGGCGGGCGAGGAGGGACTGACCCGGTTCGGCGAGGAGGTCGTGCGGGAGATGAACCGGCTCGGCGTGCTCGCCGACCTGTCCGGCGCCGGTGCGCGGACCGTCCGCCGCACCCTCGCCGTCTCCAGGGCGCCGGCCGTGTGCACCCGCTCAGCCGCGCGTGCCCTGCGCCCGCACCCGGCCAACCTCCCCGACGACCTGCTCGTCGAACTGGGCGCGGCCGGGGGCCTGTGCATGGTGCCGCTGACCGCCGAGCAGACCGGCCCGACCGTGCGCGACGTCGCCGACCACCTCGACCACGTCCGCACCGTGGCCGGCCCGCGGAGCGTCGGCCTGTCCGGCACCTACGACACCGGCGCCGCCCACCCGCTGGAGCTGGGTGACGCGGCCGGTTACCCCAGGCTCATCGCCGAGCTGCTGCGCCGGGGCTGGGAAGAGTCCGACGTGGCCCTGCTGACCTGGGGCAACGTCCAGCGTGTGCTGCGCGGCGCGGCCTTCACCGCCCGTGCCGCGCAACTCCGCCGCCCGCCGTCGACGGCGACCGTCGCCGAGCTGGACGACTGAGCGGCACCGCGGTCAGGAGTGCTCGATCCGGCACAGGCAGAACGGATGCCCCGCCGGGTCGGCGTACACCATGAAGTCCTTCTTCTCCCGGTCCTCCAGGTCCAGCGGCCGCGCACCGAGCGCCAGCACCTTCTCGTGGGCCGCGTCCATCTCCTCCCAGGTCGCGCCGCCGTCGAAGTCCAGGTGGAACTGCTGCGCGTTGCGGTCGGAGCGCGGCCACTCCGGCGGGGTGAGTCCCGGCGCCCGCTGGAAGGCCAGCCGCGGCCCGCCGGGCACCTGGAGCACGACCCAGTCCGGGTCCTGCTCGTCGGGCGTGCCTCCCCCGATCCGCGCGTAGAAGCGGGCCAGTTCGCGGGGTTCGGGGCAGTCGACGACGACGGAACGGAAACGTGCCACCGGGGCCATGAATGATCCTCCTCGGGTCAGCCGGCGCAGAGGCAGAACGGGTGCCCGGCCGGGTCGGCGTAAACGCGGAACGTCCGGGTCCGGTCCTCGGTGTCCAGCGGGCGGGCGCCCAGCTCCAGAACCGCCTTCTCCGCCGCGTCCAGGTCCTTCACCTGGAGGTCGAGGTGGAACTGCTGCGCGCCGTCCGTGGCGGGCCACTTCGGCGGTACGTAGTCGGGGGCGGCCTGGAAGGCCAGCGCCCGGCCGCCCGGCAGCACCAGGTCGACCCACTCGTCCCGGCCGTCGTTCTGCACCTCGATGCCGCCGCCGAGCACGGCGGCGTAGAAGCGGGCCAGCGCGCGGGGGTCGGGACAGTCCAGGACGACGGCGCCCAGCTCGGCCACGGCCATGACTTCCTCCTCGGGGTCCGTGGTTACCTGCATGGGGCGGGTAACCGGTAACGGTTACTGCATGCTGCCGCATTGGCGGTAACGTCGCAAGCATGAGTGACAGATCGCCCGCACCGGGTGGCCTCGACCTGGTCGAGGCCCTGGTGAACACGCTGGACCTGGAGACGGGCGCCGACTCGCTGAGCACGCCGGAGGGCCGGGCCCGCTTCGGTCTGACCAAGGACGAGGTACCGGACGCGCGTGCCCTGCGCGAGTCCCTGCGTGCGGCCCTGCTCGCGCACGCCGGCCACCCCCCGCACCGCGCGGTCGTCCCGCTCGGCGAGCTGCTGGCGGGAGCCCCGCTGGTGGTGGCGGTCGACCCGGCCGACGGTTCCGCCGCGCTCGCCCCGGCGGGGAAGGGCACGTTGTCCGACCGCGTCGCCGCCGCCGTCGCCGAGGCGCTGGTCGCGGACACCTGGAGCCGGCTCAAGGCGTGCGAGGCCGCCGACTGCCACTGGGCGTACTACGACCGCAGCCCCGCCGGACGCGGGCGCTGGTGCTCGATGCGGGTGTGCGGGGCGCGCGCCAAGATGCGCCGCTACCGCGCCAGGGGGGCGTGAGCGCCCGGGGCGCACCGGTCGCCGCCGGGAGCGGTGCGGCAGAACGCGGGCGACGCCGGTCCGGCCGACTGAGCCTCGGCCCGACCGGGGTCCGCCCGCCGGGGCCGGAAGGGCTCAGGCCGTCGGCCGGCCCATCGCCCGGTAGGTCCAGCCGGCCCGCCGCCAGTCCTCCGCGTCCAGGGCGTTGCGCCCGTCGAGGAGCACCCGGGCCGCCGCGACCTCGCCCAGCGCCTCGGGGTCCAGCTCACGGAACTCCCGCCACTCCGTCAGGTGCAGCACGACGTCCGCGCCCCGCACCGCCTCCAGCGCCGAGTCGGCGTAGCCGAGCGTCGGGAACAGCCGGCGGGCGTTCTCCATGCCCTTCGGGTCGTACACCGTCACCTGGGCGCCCTGGAGGTGGATCTGCCCGGCCACGTTCAGCGCGGGAGAGTCCCGTACGTCGTCCGAGTCGGGCTTGAAGGTGGCGCCGAGGACCGCGACGCGCTTGCCGAGGAACGGGCCGCCGCCCAGCGCCTGCCGGGCCAGCTCGACCATCTGGCCGCGCTGGCGCATGTTGATGGAGTCGATCTCGCGCAGGAACGTCAGCGCCTGGTCGGCGCCCAGCTCACCGGCGCGCGCCATGAACGCCCGGATGTCCTTGGGCAGGCACCCGCCGCCGAAGCCGATCCCGGCCCGCAGGAACTTCCTGCCGATCCGGTCGTCGTACCCGATCGCCTCCGCCAGCTTGGCGACGTCGCCGCCGGCGGCCTCGCAGACCTCCGCCATCGCGTTGATGAAGGAGATCTTGGTCGCCAGGAAGGAGTTCGCGGCCGTCTTCACCAGCTCGGCGGTCGGGAAGTCCGTGACGACGAACGGGGAGCCCTCCGCCACCGGCGTGGTGTACACCTCGCGCAGCAGCTTCTCGGCCCGCTCGCTGCGCACCCCGACCACGATCCGGTCGGGGTGCAGGGTGTCCTCGACGGCGAAGCCCTCGCGCAGGAACTCCGGGTTCCACGCCAGCTCGGCGTCGCCGCCGGCCGGCGCGTGCCCGGCGAGGTAGGCGGCCAGCCGGTCGGCCGAGCCCACCGGCACCGTCGACTTGCCGACGACCAGGGCGGGGCCGCGCAGATGCGGGGCGAGCGAGGCCAGCGCGGCGTCGACGTACGACATGTCGCAGGCGTACTCGCCGTGCTTCTGCGGCGTGTTCACGCACAGGAAGTGCACGTCGCCGAAGGCGGCGACCTCCGCGTAGTCGGTGGTGAAGCGCAGCCGACCGCTGGAGCCCTCGATCCCGGCGACGTGCTTGCGCAGCAGGTCCTCGAGACCCGGCTCGTACATCGGGACCTCGCCCCGCTGGAGCATCTCGATCTTCTCGGGCACCACGTCCAGGCCCAGCACCTCGAAACCGAGTTCGGCCATGGCCGCCGCGTGGGTCGCGCCGAGATAGCCGGTACCGATCACGGTGATCTTGAGGGCCATGGGTGCTCCAGAGGTGTACGGCAGGCGTGCGGGCCCGAGCATATCCGGGCCCGGGGCCGGGCCTTTGGGGGCGGCTTTGCCCGCTGTCGTCAACCTCACCTATCCACGACGGTGGGCGGGGCTCTAAAATTTGGGTTACTTAACGGTAGTTAGCGTGCCCAGCATCACAGCGTTTTTGGAGCGTGAGAGACCTTGGCCGGATCGGCTGACTTCGACCTGTACCGCCCGTCCGAGGAGCACGACATGCTCCGCGACGCCGTCCGCGCGCTGGCCGAGGCGAAGATCGCGCCGTACGCCGCCGCGGTGGACGAGGAGGCCCGCTTCCCGCAGGAGGCCCTCGACGCCCTGACCGCGAACGACCTGCACGCGGTGCACGTCCCCGAGGAGTACGGCGGCGCGGGCGCCGACGCGCTCGCCACGGTCATCGTGATCGAGGAGGTGGCCCGCGTCTGCGCGTCCTCCTCCCTCATCCCGGCCGTGAACAAGCTCGGCTCGCTCCCGGTGATCCTCTCCGGCTCCGAGGAGCTGAAGAAGAAGTACATGACCCCGCTCGCCAAGGGCGACGGCATGTTCTCCTACTGCCTCTCCGAGCCCGACGCGGGCTCCGACGCGGCCGGCATGAAGACCAGGGCCGTCCGCGACGGCGACCACTGGGTGCTCAACGGCGTCAAGCGCTGGATCACCAACGCGGGCGTCTCGGAGTTCTACACGGTGATGGCCGTCACCGACCCGACCAAGCGCTCCAAGGGAATCTCCGCCTTCGTCGTCGAGAAGTCCGACGAGGGCGTCTCCTTCGGCGCCCCGGAGAAGAAGCTCGGCATCAAGGGCTCCCCGACCCGCGAGGTCTACCTCGACAACGTCCGCATCCCCGCCGACCGCATGATCGGCGAGGAGGGCACCGGCTTCGCCACCGCGATGCGCACCCTGGACCACACCCGCATCACCATCGCCGCCCAGGCCCTCGGCATCGCCCAGGGGGCCCTCGACTACGCCAAGGGCTACGTCCAGGAGCGCAAGCAGTTCGGCAAGCCGATCGCCGACTTCCAGGGCGTCCAGTTCATGCTCGCCGACATGGCCATGAAGATCGAGGCCGCCCGCCAGCTCACCTACGCCGCCGCGGCCAAGTCCGAGCGCGGTGACGGCGACCTCACCTTCCAGGGCGCCGCCGCCAAGTGCTTCGCCTCCGACGTGGCGATGGAGGTCACCACGGACGCCGTCCAGCTCCTCGGCGGCTACGGCTACACCCGGGACTACCCGGTGGAGCGCATGATGCGCGACGCCAAGATCACGCAGATCTACGAGGGCACGAACCAGGTCCAGCGCATCGTCATGGCGCGCAACCTGCCGTAACGCTCCTCACACGCGGAAGGGCGCCCGGGACGTCGGTCCCGGGCGCCCTTCCGCGTGTGCGCGGGCTCAGTCGTCGAAGCCCTCCGCCACCCGCTTCGCCCGCAGCTCCATGATCGCCCGGCGGCGGGCCAGCCGGTGGGTACGGCGGATCTGGGCCTCCTGGTAGCGGCGCTTGTCCCGCTCGGTCTCCGGGATCACCGGCGGCACGGCGCGCGGCCTGCCGTCGGCGTCCACCGCGGCGAACACCAGATAGGCCGAGCCGACCTGGGTGGCGGGCGCCGACTCGTTCCAGCGCTCGGCCAGCACCCGCACGCCGACCTCCATCGAGGTCCGCCCGGTCCAGTTGACCTGGGCCTTCACATGCACCAGGTCGCCGACCCGGACCGGTTCGAGGAACGCCATCTCGTCCATGGACGCGGTGACCGCGGGGCCGCCGGAGTGCCGGCCCGCCACGGCGCCGGCCGCGTCGTCGACCAGCTTCATGATCACGCCGCCGTGCACCGTGCCCAGAAGGTTGGTGTCGCTGTGGGTCATGATGTGGCTGAGGGTGGTGCGGGACGCCGAGGTCGGCTTGCCCGGGATCTCCGGGGCCGCCGACTCCGCGGCTGCGGCCTGTTCTGCCTGGTCTGTCATGCCCTCCACCTTATGCCGGGCCTGCGCCGGGGTGATTTGTGTCAGCTTCGCAACAGCGCCGCCCCTATTTTCCGACGCCCCTGTCAGCCGCGGTGTCCGGCCCGGCACACTGTTCCGCATGAATGATTGGCCCGAGGGATGGTCCGGTGACAACCGCGCCGGCCGGTACGGACGCGGCAGCGCGAGCGCACAGCCCGAAAGCGCCCGCGTGATGCGTCAGGTCCGCCGGGGCGCGGTGCCGCCGCCCGGCCCGGGCCCGTCGGCCCCGCCGCACGCGGGCGGGGTGCCGCGCCAGCCGTCGTACGTCGACGGCCAGGGCCACGGCGGATACGACAGCGGCTACAACACCGGCCAGGTCTACGGCAGCCCCGGCGGCCGCGGCCCCGCCGGCGGCGGCCCGGGCGGCGGGCGTCCCGCGCCCGACTGGCGGCGCCGGATCAAGTGGACGGCGATCACGGTGGTGACCGCGCTGGTCGTCACCACCGTCGGCACCTACTTCTGGGCCGACTCCAAGCTCAACCGCGAGGTCGACCTCTCGAAGGTCATCGACCGTCCCGAGGCCGGCGAGGGCACCAACTACCTGATCGTCGGCTCCGACAGCCGCGAGGGCATGACCGACGAGCAGAAGAAGGACCTGCACACCGGCTCCGCCGAGGGCAAGCGCACCGATTCCATGATGATCCTGCACACCGGGGACAACGGGTCGACGCTGGTCTCCCTGCCCCGCGACTCCGACGTGGAGATCCCGAGCTTCGTCGGCTCCGAGTCCGGCAAGAAGTACGCGGGCACGGGCCGGCACGTGAAGCTGAACGCCGCGTACGCCGAGGACGGCCCCGAACTGCTCGTGCGCACCGTCGAGTTCAACACCGGGCTGCGCATCGACCACTACGTCGAGATCGGCTTCGCCGGCTTCGCGAACATCGTGGACGCGGTCGGCGGCGTCGAGATCGACATCCCGCAGGACATCAAGGACAAGAAGTCCGGCGCCGACCTCAAGAAGGGCAAGCAGACCCTGAACGGCGAGGAGTCCCTGGCCTTCGTCCGCACCCGGTACGCGCTGGCCGGCTCCGACCTCGACCGCACCAAGAACCAGCAGAAGTTCCTCTCCGCCCTGGCGAGCCAGGTGGCCACCCCGTCGACCGTGCTGAATCCCTTCAGGCTGTACCCGACCATGGGCGCGGGCCTGGACTCCCTGATCGTCGACAAGGACATGGGCCTGTTCGACCTGGCCGGCATGTTCTGGGCGATGAAGAGCGTCAGCGGCGGCGACGGGACCTCCATGAACATGCCGATCTCCGGCAGCGTGGGCGGCAACCTCAAGTGGGACGACGCCAAGGTGAAGAAGCTGGTTGAGCAGCTCAGGAACGACGAGAAGGTCACCGTCTCGGGCAACTGAGCCACAGGCCGCTCACCGCTTGCCGCAGACCACCTCGTCGCCGCGCACCACGGTGCCCGACTTCCGCGGCGGCTCCGCCGGCGCCACCCGCACGACCCGCTCGAAGTCGGCGCCCGCGATGACCTTCAGCAGCGGCCCCTGGCCCTCGACCGGCTTCAGGGCGCTGCCGGGCAGGGCGGTGGCCAGCGACTTCGCCGACTGGTCCCAGCGGGGGTCGAAGGCGACGACGGTCCGCTGGGTCTCGCGGTCCTTGGCGTTCACCGGGGCCCGCGTGGTGCGGAAGCCCGTGGCGGCCAGCGCGTCGTCCACGCGCTTGCCGAGCCCGGAGGTGTGCGTGCCGTTCTGCACCTGGACGCGGATCTGCCTGGGGTCCACCGGCACCCTCACCGGCGCCGGTCCCGCGGGCCGGGGCCCGTGCGCGCCCAGCGGTCTGTCCTCGCGCAGGGCGTCGAAGATCCGCCGCGACTTCACGGGGTCCCACTTCAGGGTCGAGCCGACGCCCTTGACGGCGTAGCCCATCCGCCCGATCGGCACGGTGGTGAACTCGGAGGACGACGGAGAGAAGTTCCGCATCGCCCGCCCGAGCGCCAGCAGTTCGTCGGTGCCGAAGCCCTTGTCGGCCCGCACCGAGCCCAGCACCGCCTGGGTGACGTCCCGGAACTTCAGCGGGTTCAGCAGGATCCCGGACGAGGTCGCCCGGTCGATCAGGGCGGCCAGGAAGTGCTGCTGGCGCGTCATCCGGCTCAGGTCGGAGGCGCCGTCGAGGTGGCGGGCGCGGACGTACTGCAGCGCCTGTCCCCCGGACAGCTCGTGCGTGCCGGCCGGCAGGTCGAGCCCGGTGTAGCTGTCCTTGAGCGGCTTGGCGGTGCAGATCCGCACACCGCCGAGCACGTCCACCGTCTTCATGAAGCTGGTGAAGTCGACCTCCAGATAGTGGTCGATCTTCACCCGGGTCATGCTCTCCACGGTGCGGATGGTGAGCTGGGGGCCGCCCTCGGCGTAGGCCGCGTTCAGCTTCACCGGATGCCCCGAGTGCCGTTCGCCCGTGGTGCCGTCCACGTGCGGGGGCGTCACGGCGTACGAGTCGCGCGGCAGGCTGACCACGCTGGCCCGCTGCCGGTCCTCCGAGATGTGCACGATCATGATCGTGTCGGTGCAGTGGCAGGGCGCGCCGCCGAGCCGGTACTTGCGGCGCTCCTCCTTGCTGATCCGGTCGCGGCCGTCCGTGCCGACCAGCAGGACGTTCATGCCGTCCCCGGCCCGCGGCCGGTTCTTCATGTCCTTGAAGGCGTCGACGCGGGCGATGTCCGAGCCCACCCCCGACAGCACCGCGTGACCGATCCCCGCGGAGGCGAGCACCACCGCCGACAGCGCGGTCACCGTCCGAACGGCCCAGCGCGGCCGTTTGCGCCGGGCGGGTCGCCCCTGCGGGCGGCGGGACGCCCCCGGGCGGGTGCGCCGGGAGGGGCGAGTGCCCTGGGGGGGTGATGCCGGGACCCTGGGGGAGCGGGGCGGCGTGGGCAAGGTGACACCTCCGCGAGGAAGGGCCCCCGGGGACGGGCCGCGGGCCGGGCGTGGGATCCGTGAGCACCGTAGGCCCATACGATCTGCTGCCCGCGGCTGTGACCCCCGCGGCGCGCACCGGTGTCCCCCGTTCGCGGTAACGTGAGCACCGATGAACGCCAAGTCCGACGTGCGGCCGCCCGCCGTTTCCGTGATCATGCCCGTCCTCAACGAGGAGCGGCACCTGCGCGGAGCAGTCCGCGCCATCCTCGCCCAGGAGTACGCCGGCGAGATGGAGGTCGTGATCGCCCTCGGTCCGTCCACGGACCGTACGGACGAGATCGCCGCCGAACTCGTCCGCGAGGACCCCCGCGTCCACACCGTGCCGAACCCGACCGGCCGGACGCCCGCCGCGCTGAACGCCGCGATCGGGGCCTCGCGCCATCCGGTCGTCGTCCGCGTCGACGGCCACGGCATGCTGTCGCCGAACTACATCGCCACGGCCGTACGGCTCCTGGAGGAGACCGGCGCGCAGAACGTGGGCGGCATCATGCACGCCGAGGGCGAGAACGCGTGGGAGGAGGCCGTCGCCGCGGCGATGACCTCGAAGATCGGCGTGGGCAACGCCGCCTTCCACACCGGAGGCCGGGCGGGCCCCGCCGAGACGGTCTACCTGGGCGTGTTCCGGCGCGAGGCGCTGGAGCGGCAGGGCGGCTACAACGAGGAGTTCATCCGCGCCCAGGACTGGGAGCTGAACTTCCGCATCCGCGAGGCCGGCGGCCTGATCTGGTTCTCGCCGGAGCTGAAGGTGTCCTACCGGCCCCGGCCGAGCGTGCGCGCCCTGGCCAAGCAGTACAAGGACTACGGCCGCTGGCGGCACGTCGTGGCCCGCTACCACGCCGGCTCCATCAACCTGCGCTACCTCGCCCCGCCGACCGCCGTGTGCGCCATCGCGGCCGGTGTCGTCGCGGGCGTGGCGCTCACCCCGTGGGCCTTCGTCATACCCGGCGGCTACCTGGCGGCGATCGTCGCCGGGTCGCTTCCGGCGGGCAAGGGGCTGG
Source organism: Streptomyces sp. NPDC018947 (assembly GCF_044390505.1). Classification (NCBI taxonomy): domain Bacteria; kingdom Bacillati; phylum Actinomycetota; class Actinomycetes; order Kitasatosporales; family Streptomycetaceae; genus Streptomyces; species Streptomyces sp. NPDC018947. The sequence goes on along the minus strand of NZ_JBIRZD010000020.1, from coordinate 35,538 downwards.
GGCTGAAGGCGCGGGCGCAGATCCCGGTGGCGCTGGCGACCATGCACATGTCCTGGGGCTTCGGCTTCCTGACCAGCCCCCGGTCGCTGGCCAAGCGGGTCATCGCCTCGCGGCGCCCGGCGGTGCAGCCGGACGCCGACGCCGCCGGCGCCCGGTGACGCCCCTCAGGACCAGGTGAACCCCGGGTTCACGTGCATGCAGGCGCTGGTGTCCGCGCCGTTGAGGGCCTCGGCCGACTCGGGAGTGGTGTCGTCCGGCACGGGCTCCCGGTACTCCGTGCCCTCCCGCCAGTCCGCGCCGACGACGAGCGTGACACCGGAGACGTCGGTGGAGCGCCGTACCGAACTCGCCGGTATCCCCAGGGCGTCGGCGATCCGACGGGCGTCGCCCGCGAGGTCGGCGCTCGGGTAGCGGACGAGCGTGCGCTCCTCGCTGGGCAGCACCGACGGGTCGGCGACGGCCCGGGTGAAGCCCTGCTCCACCAGCGCGGCGGCGACCGTGTCGGCGCGTCCGCCGGCCGCCGGGCGGCTGTCGGTGCGGGTGCCGTTGCGGACCTGCACCGCGATCGCGTCGTCGGCGGCGGCCGGGTCGGCGGTGGGGCCGTCGGGGGCCGGGCCGGCGGGGGCCCCGCCTTTCTCGGCGGGCTTCTTCTCGGTGTCCTTGCCGTCCAGCGCGATGTCCTCGCGGATCAGCCGGAACAACTGCTCCGCGTCCTCGGTCGGCTCCACGCGGGCACCGACGTACCGGTTGGGCATCGTGGTCATGGTGATGCGCTCCGGCTTCACCCGGCGCAGCTCGTTGCTGAGGTCGTACAGCTTCTTGACGGTGTCCAGGCCCGGGTCGACGGTGAGCGCCTCGGTGGCCTGCTCGGCCAGCCGGCGCAGCTTGTTGGGGCTGGAGAGGGTGGCGTTGTCGCGCAGCACGCGGACCATCGAGTTGAGGTACATGTGCTGCGCCTTGGCGCGGGCCAGGTCGCTGCCGTCGTCGAAGCCGTAGCGGGTGCGCAGCCACTGCAGGGCCTGCTCGCCCTTGACCGGGTGGGTGCCCTTCTCCAGCTTGAGCCCCGAGCCGTGGCCCTGGGCGTCGCGCGAGTGGATGTTGGCGTCCACGCAGACCGGGACGCCGCCGACGGCGTCGGCCATGGAGACCACGCCCGCGAAGTCGACCATCACGAAGTGGTCGATGTGGATGCCGGTGAGCTCCTGCCAGGTGGCCACCGTGCAGCCGGGACCGCCGTGGCCGAGGCTCTGGTTGGTCATCACCCGCCCCTCGCTCGCCGGGTAGACCCTGCCGTCGTCCGGGTCGGTGCACTTGGGGATCTCGACCAGGGTGTCGCGGGGCATGCTGACGACCGACATGTTGCTGCGGTCGGCGGACAGGTGCACCAGCATCTGGACGTCCGCGAGCGGGGTGGAGCCGAACGTCTCGCGGGCGCCGCCGAGTTGCTGGTTCTCCTCGCTGTCCCGGGCGTCCGAGCCGATGACGAGGATGTTCAGCGGGGTCTGGCCGGCGGCGTTCGGCGTCGGCGCGGGGACCTTGTTGTCGCCCAGGTTGAGGACGTCCTTCTCGATGTTGTCGTTGAGGTGCCGGTAGTAGAGGTACCCGGCACCGGCCGTGCCGATGAGCAGCACGGCGAGGGCCAGCGCTGTCCAGCGCAGCACCCGCAGACCCCGGCGGGGCGGGCGTATACGGGCCTCGGCGCCGTCCTCGCCGTCGTCCGCCGCCCCCGCTCCGGCCCCCTCGCCGTCCGGCCCGTCCGCGACCGCCTCGTCGCCCTCGGGGGCGTCGGAGGCGTCCTGCCGCGTGTCCTTCCCCCGCACACCGCTCTGCGTCACTTCAGCGTCCTTCCCACCCCTGCCGGACCCGCCGCGGACCCGCCGTCCGTCCCCGGTCGCTCCGTAAGACGTACGACGGGCCGTTCAGGTCAACTGGCGCACTGCACCTGGTCGGCCGTGGACTTGTCCAGATCCGGCGTCTCCACGGAGGCGGCGTTCAGCTTCACGCCCGCGCCCTTGAAGTCCTTGCCGAGGGTGAGCGTCATCGTGGGCATGCCCTGGGCGTTGGTGACGCTCTCGCCCGGCTTCATGGCGGCGCCGGACAGGCCGAGTATCTCGGCCAGTGCGCGGGCCTGTTCGGCCTGCTCGGGGGCGTACTCCAGGGTGGTCTTCGCGACGTCCGCCGGTGCGTTGCCGGCGTTCTCGGACTTGTCGACCCCGGCCTCGGTCTGGAGGTAGGCCAGTTCCTTCTGGGCGCTGCCGGAGGGGGCGCCGCCGTTCATGACGCGGACGCGGATGTCGCCCGGCTCCGACCTGGTGCCCTCCAGGCGGGCGGCGACCGCGGCCGCCTCCTTCTTCTTCTGCTGCTTGACCTCGGTGAACGAGATGTCGTTCGCGATCATGTCGAAGACCTGGGGCGCCTTCGTCTCGTCGATGACGACCGTCGCCTTGATCTTCTCGGCGGGGTTGTCCTTCACCGGCACGGTGGCGAACGTGATGTTCTTCGTCGGGACCTTCTTGAGCTCCAGGGCGATGTCCTTGAGCGTGCCCACGTTGCCGATGGGCTTGTCCACGGTGAGCGCCTCCGTCGCGGCCTCGGCGAGCTTCACCAGCTTGGTGGGGCTGGTGAGGGTGTCGCTGGAGGACATCTTCCGCATGAGCGAGCCCAGGAACTGCTGCTGCACCTTGATGCGGTCCAGGTCGCCCTCGTTGCCGAAGGCGTGCCGGGTGCGGACGAAGGCGAGGGCCTGCTCGCCCTCGACCTTGGACTTGCCCTCGGGCAGGACGAGTTTGGACTTCTCGTCGTTCACGGCGTGCTCCACGCAGACCTCCACGCCGTCGACGGCGGTGGTCAGCGTCTTGACCGCGTTGAAGTCGGCCATCATGAAGTGGTCCGGCTGGATGCCGGTCGCCTCCTTCACCGTGCGCATGGTGCAGCCCGCGTCCCGGCCGTTCTCGCCGAGGCTCCGGTTGAAACGCACGCCCTGCTGGCCGGGGACGACCTTGGTGGACCCGTCCTCCTGCGTGGTCGGGCAGTCCGGGATGTCGACGATCATGTCGCGGGGGATGCTCAACGCGGTCGCGTTGGAACGGTCCTTGGCCACGTGCAGCAGGATGTTGGTGTCGGCGTGACCGACGCTGCCGGCGTCGCCGTAGCCCTCGTTGCCCGCACCGGTGCGCTTGTCGGTGCCGATGATGAGGATGTTGAAGGCCTCGTCCTTGCTGAAGCTGCTGCTGCCCGCGCTGCCGACGTCCGTCGTCGAGACGTTGCCCTCGAGGTGCTTGAGGTAGAGGTAGCCGCCGACGCCGGTCACGAGGATCACGAACGCCGTCGTGCCGCCGGTCCACATCAGGATCTTCCTGCCGGCCGACTTCTTCTTCGCCGGCCGCCGGCCGCGGCGTCCGGGCGCGGGGTCCTCGGGCACGGGACGGCGCCGCCGCTGGGGCGGGACCTCACGGCCGGGCGCGGAGGTGCGGCGCCGGGCGCCGTCGTCGGCGCGGCGTCCGTCCTCGGCGCCGCCTTTGCGCGGGGCGGCCGGGCGGCTTCCCGGAACCGACGGCCCCGGCGCGGACGACGGCATCCGCAGTTCGTATTCACCGGTCCGCGGATTGAGCACCCACTGGTCTGCGGGGTCGATGTCGTCGGCCCGCCCACGTCCTTGCGCGTCCACGGTCTCCCAGTCCTCCGTCGGGGCACGCGGCGCCTTCCCCGGAAGGCGCACGGTAAAGGGGTCAACAAGTGCACGACGCCAGGGCGGACCTCGCAGCGGGGGCACTGGAGCGCTCACACTATCCGCCCAGTTCAGCGTCGAACGACACCGGTGACAAATTCGACTTCCCTACAACAGGGCAATCCGACCCATTTCTGTGACGCCTACCGGCGATAGGGCGCTTACACGTCCCTGCAGGTGCCGGTGTCGGCCCCATTGAGGGCGTCGGTGTCGGCCCGCGCCCGCCCCGCCGCCCGGAACTCCGGCCGCTCCCGTGCCCCGTACCGCTCCTGCCGCCGGGGTCCTCGACGCCGCCCGCGCCCGCGCCCGTGCCGTCCCGGCCGGCGGCGGCCTGCGGGGCGCTCCGCACGTTCCGCCCGCGCCGCACGGCGGCGGAGCGCGGCCCCTCCCCGTGCACACCGCTTCGCGCCATGTCCCTCTCCCCACCGCTCGTGCGGCCGGCGTGCCCGACAGCGCGCCCGGTTCGCACAGTTGGACGTCCCGGGAGCCCGGTTGGATGTACGGCCGCCCCGACGGATCGCTTCCCTACGTACCGCGACAGGGTTGTCCGTGAGGACGCGGGAGAGGGGCGTCAGGTCACTTGGCGCACTGGACCTTGTCCGCCGTGGACTTCTCGACCCCCTCGGGGGTCTGCCCGGACCTGGCGTTGAGCTTGACCCCGGCGCCCTTGAAGTCCTTGCCGAGGGTGAGCGTCATAGTGGGCATGCCCTGGGCGTTGGTGACGCTCTCGCCCGGCTTCATGGCGGCGCCGGACAGGCCGAGTATCTCGGCCAGTGCGCGGGCCTGTTCGGCCTGGTCGGGGGCGTACTCCAGGGTGGTCTTCGCGATGTCCGCCGGGGCGTCGCCCGCGTTCTCGGACTTGGTGACGCCCGCCTCGTTCTGGAGGAAGAGCAGCTCCTTCTGGGCGCTGCCGTCGGGGGCGCCGCCGTTCATGACGCGGACGCGGATGTCGGCCGGCTCGGACTTGGTGCCCTTGAGCCGGGCGGCGACCTCGGCGGCCTCCTTCTTCTCCTTCTGCTTGACCTCGGTGAAGGAGACGTCGTCCCGGATCATGGCGAAGACCTGTTCGGCGGGGCCCTCCTTGAGGACCACCGTCGCCTTGACCTTCTCCGCCGGGTTGTCGACCACGGGCACGGTGGTGAAGGTCAGGTTCTTGGTGTTGAGCTTGCCCAGCTCCAGACCGAGGTCCTTCAGCTTGCCGATGCTGTCCAGCTTGGAGTCGACGGTCAGCGCCTCGGTGCCCGCCTCGGCCAGCTTCACCATCTTCGACGGGCTGGTGAGCGTGTCGTTCGACTTCAGCTTGCGCATCAGCGCGCTCAGGAACTGCTGCTGGATCTGAATGCGGCTCAGGTCGCCGCCGAAGCCCACCGAGTGCCGCGTGCGCACGAACGCGAGCGCCTCCTCGCCCTCGATGGTGTGGGTGCCGGCGGAGAGCTTCAGGTGCGAGTCCGGGTCGTCGATGTCCTTCGCCAGGCACACCTCGACGCCGCCGACCGCCGAGGTCAGCGTCTTGACCGCGTTGAAGTCGGCGACCATGAAGTTGTCCGGCGTGACCCCCGTCAGCTCCGTGACGGTCCGCATGGTGCAGCTCGGCGTACGGCCGTCCTGGCCGAGGCTCGTGTTGAAACGGACGCCGGTGGAGCCGGGGATGACCTTCTTCGTCCCGTCCTCCTGCGTGGTCGGGCAGTCCGGGACGTCGACGATCAGGTCGCGGGGGATGCTGAGCGCGGTCGCGTTGGAGCGGTCCTTGGAGACGTGCAGCAGGATCGTGGTGTCGGCGTGCCCGACGCTGCCCGAGTCGCCGTAGCCCTCGTTGCCGGCGCCGGTGCGCTTGTCGGTGCCGATCAGCAGGATGTTGATGGCCTTGTCCTTCTGGAAGCCACCGGTGCTCGCGCCGTCGTCGGGGGAGGACTGGATGTTGTCGTTGAGGTGCTCCAGGTAGAAGTACCCGGCCGCGGCGGTGCCGAGGACGACGAACGCCAGCGTGCCGCCGGTCCACGCCAGGATCCTCTTGGCCTTCGACTTCTTCGCCGGCCGCCGTCGTCCGCGCCGTCCGGGCGGCGGTTCCTGCGGTGCGCCGCGCCGTCTGCGCGGGGCCGGGACCGGCCGCTCCGGGGCGGGCGCGGAGGCCTGCGCGGTGCGGCCGCGCGCCGCTCCCGGGGCCCGTGCCGCGCCGACCGTGGCGGGCCGGGGGCCCGGGACCGCCGACTGCGGTGCGGAAGTGCTCAGTCGCAGTTCGTATTCGCCGGTGTCCGGGTTGAGTACCCACTGGTCTGCGGGGTCGAAGTCCTCTGCCCGCCCACGGCCTTGCGCGTCCACGGTCGTCCGATCCTCCGTCGGGGCCACGCGGCGCCCTCCCCTCGAGGCGCCCGGTCTCCGTCACTCAGTGCGCGACCGCAGGACAGGCCTGGGGGCCGGGCACACCGGATCGCTCACATTAACCGGCCGGTTCCGTCCACGGCGACGCCAGTGACGTATTCCACGGACCTTACAACTGGGCAATCCGCCGCTTTTCCTGGACAAGTGGCCGCGATTCGGCGCAGGTCTTGCGCGTGCGTTGCGTCGTCTTGGAAGGGGCTTTACCCGCAGATGTCCTCGGCGGCGGTGTTGCCGCTGAACGTCGGTTGCGGGGAATCGGTGCTCCGCGGCTCGGGCGCGGCCGAGGAGCCGGACCCGTCACCGCCGGTCTTCTTCCCGGTCTTCCGGGCGTCGACCGCCACGGGTTCGTCGGTCCGCAGGCGGGCGAACAGCTTTTCCGCGTCGGGCTCCACGAGCTGGTCGCGATTGGGGTCGCCCGGGTACGACTCCCTCGGCACCGTCAGGAATTGCACGCGTTCGGTGGGGATCTCGCGCAGGCCGCGGGCGAGTTCGTACAGACCGCGCAGACTCGCCAGACCCGGGTCGGTCGTGAGGGACGAGGTGGCCGCGTCCAGAACGGGATAGAGCTTCACCGGATTCAGCAGTACGTCATTGCTCTGGACCTTGTTGACGAGCGCGCCGAGGAACCGCTGCTGCCGGTCCATCCGGTCGGTGTCGCTGCCGTCGCCGAGCGTTTTGCGGGCCCGGACGTAACCGAGGGCCTGCTCCCCGTCGAGTGTCACCCGGCCCGCGGGAAGCCTCAGCTTCGCGTCCTTGTCGTCGACGGGCTCGCGCAGGCACACCTCCACGCCGTCGAGGGCGTCGACCATCTTCTTGAAGCCCTGGAAGTCGACGACCACGTGATGGTCGACGCGCACGCCGGTCAGCTTCTCCGCCGTGCGGATGGTGCACGCCGAACCGCCCGCCTCGAAGGCGTAGTTGAACTGGGTGAACACGGGTGCGGTGCGGGAGCCGTCCGGGCGGTGGCAGCCGGGCACGTCCACCATCAGGTCACGGGGGAGGGAGACGGCGGTGGCGCTCTTCCGGTCCGCCGCGAGGTGCAGCAGGATCGTGGTGTCCGACCGCTCGGTGCCGGTGTCCCGCCCGTAGCGCTCGTTGCCGTCGCCCGCGCGGGAGTCCGACCCGATCACCAGGATGTTCTGCGCGCCGCGGACGAGGGCGGCCGGCCGCTCCTTCTCGTACCGGGCGAGTTCGGCGGCCGCCGCCTCGTCGGCGGTGATGTTCCCGCTGAGCTTCGCGTACACCGCCCATCCCACGCCCACGGCCACGACGCCGAGCACGGCGACGCCGCCCCCCGCGTAGCGCAGGCGGCGCCGCCTGCGCCGCCGGCGCAGGCCGCCCCCGGTCGCGGACGCCCCCGCGCCACCGGCCGACGCACCTGCGCTGTCACTCACGTATGCCTCACGCCCCAGCAGTCACACCGCGCCACCTGCGCAAGCTCCCCCGATCATCCCCCGCCCCCACCTCCGACCCCGCCCCCGACTGGGCCGAACGGGGCACGCCCCTCCCCTCCGCGGGCGCCGAACCGCCGCGCCACGCGCAGCCGCGCCGCCTCAGCCGTGGGCTCCCGTGGTGCCTAGCCGCGGGCAGTCGTGCCTCCCCCGGTGCCCGAAGGGCCTGGGAGGTACCCCCAGGGCGGCACGGGTGGGCGGTGGGGGTCCCCCCCCGCTCGAGCGAAGCCGAGAGTGGGGAGGCACCCCTCGGCGCAGGGCCAGGCGGCCCACCCCCACCCCGACGCCGGTCACCCCACAACCCGGGCCCACGCACCGCCCCCCCGCACCGACACCGCCCGCCAGGCCCCCCGGGTCACGCCGACGTCCCCACCCCGACGCCAGTCACCAACGCAACCCCCGTCGGCGCAGCCACCCCTCACCGCGCCGTGACGGAAACCCGCTCCGCCTCGATCCGCTGATCCACGACCCCGTCCCCCGCCGCCTCCAGATGCCGGCACAGCACCACCGACCCCCCGACGGCCAACGGCCCGTACAACCCCGCGTTGAGCCCCTCCCACGTGTCGTACGGCAGCCCCGACAGAATCCGGGCCCCTGGCCCCGTGAGCCCCAGCTCGGACGCCGCCTCCGCCCGGGCCCGCTCCACGACCTCCGCCCCGCTGAACTCCCGCCCCGCCACGATCAGCGCCGGCGCCTCCGGATCCACCGGCGCGTACGCCACGAAGCGGTCGCCCTGCCCCGGCACCTCCGCCGCGTAATCGGCGAAGCCCTCGGGCACCTGCGGGAACCGCCCGCCCAGCGGCCGCAGCGCCAGCGCGATCCGCGGACCGGAGCACGCCCGCGCGGCCTGGAGCGACTCCGGATCCGGTCCGCTCACCACCACGTCCGCCGCCGCGGCGTCACCGGCCATGTCGGCGACGACACCCACCGACGAGCAGGCCAGCAGCCACACCGCCGTCTGCCAGTGCGCGGGCAGCAGCAGCGCGACCCGGTCGCCGGGCTCGACGGACAGCTCGTCCTGGAGCAGGTTCGCCGTCTTGGCCACCCAATTGGCGAAGGTGGCGACGGACAGTTCGACGCGTTCGCCCGTGGCGTCGTCGTAGAAGGTCACCAGGGGACGTCCCGGGTCCGCGGCGAGCGCGGAAGTCAGCAGGTCGGCAGGGGTGCGGTCGGTCGCGTTCACCCGTGCAAGCGTACGCGGGGCCGCTCACGCGCACCCGTCCGACGGGACATCGGACAGCCACTGGTTCGGGTGAGAGAACCCTACGGACCGTCAAGTCCTCTATGGACAAATTTGTCCGATCATGTTCAGGATGAGGGGCATGCGTGGATACCTTGCTTCCTCCATCGGCGTCACCTGCGCGGCCGCACTGGCACTCCCGCTGGCCGCGGCCCCCACGACGGCGACGGCAACCACCGGAAGAGCGTCCCCCGCCCAGGGGCCGGGAACGGCACCGGCCGAGGCCCACGTCCCCGGCGGCACCCAGTCCCTGCCGCTCGCACCCCTCGCCGGCGACCGCGCCGGCGCCGCCCAGCAGGGCGTCCCCCGCCGCGACACCCGGCACTTCTCCCTGGTCGGCGTCGTCTGGGACGACGCGGTCGCCGAACTCCACGGCCGCGTCCAGGTCCGCACCCGTTCCGTCGCCACCGGCGCCTGGTCCGGCTGGCGGGACCTGGAGACCCACAACGCCGAGCACGCCGCCGACCCCGGCACCCCCGAAGGCCCGTCAGGCCGCGTACGCGGCGCCACCGCACCGCTGTGGGTGGGCGAGTCGGACGGCGTGGAGGCCCGGGTCCGGGCGGTGGACGAGACCGGCGACAAGGGCGCCGTCCCCGCCGTGACCCCCCTCCCGGCCGGCCTGCGCCTCGAACTCGTCGACCCCGGCAAGAGTGCCCCGCCACAGCCCGGCACCGGCGCGGCGGCCCCCGGCACGGGTGACCGCGCCGCACCGACACCCGAGTCGGACCCGGCCTCCGCCGCCAACGCCGGCCTCGCCCCCCTCGGCGCCACCGAGATCCCGGCACCGACCCGCGACCGGACCGAGAGCGGGCTCCTCGCGCTCGGCGGCGCCCTGACGGGGCACCAGCGGACCACGCCGCACGTCGGCCCGCGCCCGAGCATCGTCACGCGGCGCGGCTGGGGCGCGAACGAGAAGCTGCGGGAGAAGAAGCCCGTCTACACGAGAACGGTGAAGGCGGCCTTCGTGCACCACACGTCGACCGGCAACAACTACACGTGCTCGCAGGCTCCTTCGGTCATCCGCAGTATCCAGCGCTACCACGTCGACAGCATGGGCTGGCGGGACATCGGCTACAACTTCCTCGTCGACAGGTGCGGAAAGATCTACGAGGGCCGGGCCGGGGGAGTGGCGAAGGCGGTCCTGGGCGCCCACACCCTGGGCTTCAACGCCGACAGCACGGGCATCGCCGTCCTCGGCACCTACGACTCCGAGAAGCCGTCGCCCGCCGCCGTCAAGGCCGTCGCCCGGCTCACCGCGTGGAAGCTCGGTCTCCACGGCGTGAATCCGCGCGGCCAGACATACCTGAAGTCCGGCGGTGGCAATCTCTACCGAAAAGGCAGGAACGTACGACTGAACGTCATCTCGGGTCACCGTGACGGCTTCGCCACGAGCTGCCCCGGAAAGCAGCTCTACGGCAAGCTCGGCACGGCCCGTTCCTCGGCGGCGAAGTACCAGGGCCGCTGAGGCGGGCGCACCGCACGGCCGTCGAATGCGCCAGGGAACGGTCTGCATACACTGGCCGGCCGAAAGACAGTTCGGCCGGTCCCGGCAGGAAGCAGAGACGACAGGTGACAGAAGCGATCCTCCTGGTCGGCGGCAAGGGCACCCGGCTGCGCCCCCTGACGGTGCACACCCCGAAGCCCATGGTCAGGGCGGCCGGGGTGCCGTTCCTCACGCATCAGTTGGCGCGGGCGAAGGCGGCGGGCGTCGAGCACATCGTGCTCGCCACGTCGTATCTGGCCGAGGTCTTCGAGCCGTACTTCGGCGACGGCTCTTCGCTGGGACTGCACCTCGAGTACGTCACCGAGGAGGAACCGCTCGGCACGGGCGGCGCGATACGCAACGTGGCCTCCCGGCTGCACTCCGGGCCCGACGAGCCGGTGCTCGTCTTCAACGGCGACATCCTGACCGGGCTGGACATCGACGCGCTGGTGCGCACCCACGAGACGACGGGCGCGGACGTCTCCCTGCACCTGACGAAGGTGACGGACCCGAGGGCGTACGGCCTGGTCCCCACGGACGACACGGGCCGCGTGCTCGCCTTCCTGGAGAAGCCGCAGACCCCGGAGGAGATCGTCACCGACCAGATCAACGCGGGGGCGTACGTCTTCCGCCGCTCGGTCATCGACACCATCCCGGCGGGCCGCCCGGTCTCGGTCGAGCGGGAGACCTTCCCGGAGCTCCTGGCGACCGGGGCGCACCTGCAGGGCATGGTCGACTCCACCTACTGGCTCGACCTGGGCACCCCGGCGGCCTTCGTACGCGGCTCGGCGGACCTGGTCCTCGGCCGCGCCCCGTCCCCGGCGGTGCCGGGCCGCTGCGGGGACCGCCTGATCCTGCCCTCGGCCACCGTCGCGCCCGACGCCAAGCTGGCCGGCGGAACGGTGGTGGGCGAGGGCGCCTTCGTCGCGGAGGGGGCGCGCGTCTTCGGCAGCACGATCCTGCCGGGCGCCGTCATCGAGCCGGGCGCCGTCATCACCGACTCCCTCATCGGCACCCGCGCCCGCGTCGGCACCCGCACGGTCCTGACGGACACGGTCATCGGCGACGGTGCGGTCATCGGCCCCGACAACGAGCTCCGCTCGGGAGTACGCGTCTGGTGCAACGCCCACATACCTCCGGCATCCCTCCGCTTCTCCCCGGACAACACGTAACCGGACGCCGCCCGAGCCGCACGCAGCCGTACCGCCTCAGCCGCGGCAGTCGAGCCTTCCCCAGTGCCTGAAGGGCCTGGGAGGTACCCCCAGGGCGGCACGGGTGGGCGGTGGGGGTCCCCCCCCGCTCGACCGAAGCCGAGAGTGGGGGAGGCACCCGTCAGCGCCGGGCAGCGCACCCCACCCCGCGCCCGTACCCACGCCGGGCACCCAGTGGGCGCCGACCACCGCACCCCAGCCCACCGCGCCCCCTCACAACCGCTCGATCCCCCGCGGAGCCATCCGCGGCGCCCGCCGCCCCGGCCCCCGCCCGCTCAGCAGCACCAGCCGGGCCGCCCGGTGCCGCTGCCCGGCATACGGCTCCAGCAACCTCAGCATCACGGAGTCGTCCGCGTCCCGGTCCCCGCCCAGGACGTACCCCACGATCCCCGGCAGATGCAGATCGCCCACCGTCACCGCGTCCGGCGCCCCATGACTGCGCTGCACGGTCTCCGCGGAGGTCCACGGCCCGATCCCCGGCACCAGCTCCAGCCGCGCCCGCGCCGCCGCCGGCTCCATCCCGGCCGCCTCCTCCAGGCGCGCGGCGACCCGCACGGCCCGCAGGATCGTGGACGCCCGCTTGTCGTCCACCCCGGCCAGATGCCACTCCCAGGACGGGATCAGCGCCCACGTCCGCGCCGAGGGCATCACACACATCCGCCCGGGCGCGGGCCCCGGCGCGGGCTCCCCGAACTTCCGCACGAGCACCCGCCACGCCCGGTACGCCTCCAGCGTCGTGACCTTCTGCTCCAGCACCGACGGGATCAGCGACTCCAGCACCAGCCCGGTCCGTGTCAGCCGCAGGCCGGGCCGCCGGTGCGCGACGTGGGCCAGCAGCCGGTGCCGCGGCACGAACGCGGACGGGTCGTCCTCGGCGCCCAGCATCCGCGGCAGCTCCTCCAGCAGCCACTCCGCCCCGGGCCCCCAGGCCTCTCCCCGCACCTCGCCGCCGCGAGCGGCGACCCGCAGCGTGCCCGGCCCCGCGGGCGTCAGGCTGGCCCGCCACACGGAGCCGTCGGGCATCGCCCGGAACGTCGGATCCCCCGGCCCGCGCCGCAGCGGGCCGAGGACCAGCCCCAGCTCCAGCGGCCCGTCCGGCTCCCACACCCGCACCTTCCCGGGGGCGACGGGCCGCCGGGGTGCCGGCACCGGGCCCGCGGGCACGACGGTCTCCCCGCCGCGCACCGTCGTACGCGTGGGCCGGGGAGCGAAGCGTCCTGCCACGGTGAACCCTCGGGAAGCAAGGAGAAAGGGGCCTCACGGAACGAGAGGCCCCTACGAGGGTAGAGCGTCACCGGCGCGTGTCACCGGACCGGCGTCACCGCACCTCGATGAACGCCTCCGCGTCGCGTTCCGCCCGCGGCCGCGGCTCCTCGGCGGGATGGCCGACCGCGACGGCACCCATCGGGTCCCAGTCCGCCGGCAGCCCCAGCACCTCCCGCACGACGTCCCGGCAGAACATCGTCGAGGACACCCACGCGGAGCCCAGCCGCTCCCCGGCGAGCGCGACGAGCAGGTTCTGCACGCCCGCGCCGGCGGCGACCACGAACATCTCCCGTTCGGCCCCGTCGCGGCGCGCGTCCCCGTAGGTGTGCGAGCCGTCCATGACCAGGCAGGGCACGACGAGGTACGGCGCGTTCCGCAGCACGTCGCCGCGCCGGATCCGCTTGGTGATGGACTCCTCGCTCTTTCCGTCCCGCTCGAGGTCCGCGATCCAGGCGTCCCGCATCGCGTCCAGCAGCCGGGTGCGGGACTCGGCCGACTCCAGCAGCACGAACCGCCACGGCGTCGTGTGGTGCGGCGCCGGCGCCGTGACCGCGGCGGCCACCGCCCGGCGTACGGCACCGGGGTCGACCGGCTCGTCCGTGAACGCCCGTACCGTACGACGCTGGGTGACCGCCTGCCGGACCGCCTCCGAGGTGCCGAGCCGGAACATGTCGTCGCGGGCCCCGCGCACCATGGCCCGCGCGCCCTTGCCGTCGTCCCCGGCCACCACGTGGGGCAGCCCGCTGACGACGGCCACGGGCAGCCCGGCGGCCTTGCCCTTGACCAGGTCGCCCGCGGCGGCGAGCTCGTCGGCGGTGGCGACGACGGTGGCGGCGAGCGGATTGCCGTGCGCGTCCGTGCCCCCGCGCAGGTCGTCGAGGACCCGCACACCGGCGGCGCCGATCGCCACGTCGGTGAGCCCGGCGCGCCAGGGCCGCCCGAAGGTGTCGGTCACGATCACGCCGACGTCGACCCCGAGCAGGTCCCGCAGCCCCTCGCGGACGGCCCGCGCGGACGCGTCCGGGTCCTCGGGCAGCAGCAGCACCGTCCCGGCCGGGGTGTTGGAGGCGTCGACGCCGGCCGCCGCCATGACCAGGCCCTGCCGGTTCTCGACGATGCGCAGCGGCCCGCGCCGGGCCACCACCCGCACGGTCTCCGCGTCGATCGCGGCCTCCCGGTCGGCGGCCCGTACGACGCGGCCCTCGGCCTTGGACACGATCTTCGAGGTGACGAGGAGCACGTCCCCGTCGGCCAGCCCGGGCTCGGCCGCCGCGATCAGCTTGGCCAGGTCGTCGCCCGGCTGCACCTCCGGCAGACCGGGGACCGCCCGGACCCGGTAGCCGGGAGCACCGTCGCTCACGCCTGACGCACCTCCTCCGCCAGCGCGAGCGCCTCCCGGGCCATCCGGGCCGTCGCGTCGAGGTCGGTCATCATCAGCGGCACGGCCCGGCACAGGATGCCGGCCGCCTTGACCCGCGTCACGGCGTCCGCGTCGACGGTGTCGACCAGCCAGCCGTCGAGCAGGCCCGATCCGTAGTGCTCGGCGACGGCGGCGGCCGTGGACTCCACGCCGACCGCCGCGAGGACCTTGTCGGCCATCCCGCGCACGGGCGCGTCCCCGACGATCGGGGAGAGGCCGACCACCGGGACGCCCGCGTCGGCGATCGCCTCCCGGATGCCGGGCACGGCGAGGATCGTGCCGACAGAGACGACCGGGTTGGAGGGCGGGAAGAGGATGACGTCCGCCTCGGCGATGGCCTCCAGGACGCCGGGCGCCGGCTTCGCCTGCTCGGCGCCGACCGGAACGACCGCTTCGGCGGGGACGGAGGCCCGCAGCCGTACCCAGTACTCCTGGAAGTGGACGGCCTTGCGCTCGCCGTCCAGCTCGACGGCCACGTGCGTCTCCACGCGGTCGTCGGTCATGGGCAGCAGGCGCACGCCGGGCTGCCAGCGGTCGCACAGCGCCTCGGTGACCGCGCTGAGCGGATACCCGGCGCCGATCATCTGCGTCCGCACGATGTGCGTGGCGAAGTCCCGGTCGCCCAGACCGAACCACTCGGGGCCGACGCCGTAGGCCGCGAGTTCCTCCTTGAGGTGGAAGGTCTCGTCGGCGCGCCCCCAGCCCTGCTCCTCGTTGATGCCGCCGCCGAGCGTGTACATCACCGTGTCGAGGTCCGGGCAGACCTTCAGCCCGAAGAGGTGGATGTCGTCGCCGGTGTTGCCGATGACCGTGATGTCCGCGTCCGGCGCGGCCCGCTTCAGACCACGCAGGAACCGGGCACCACCGATGCCGCCTGCCAGAACCACAATGCGCATGGCCTCAGTCTCGCAGGCGGGTACGACACCGTGTCAGCCAGTCGTCACAGCACACCGGCGGCCGCGCCGCTGTCCGCGCCGTGCCCGGCGGCCGAGCAGCGGGCGGAGTGCATCGGCATCTCGGTCAGGCCCGGGTAGTAGACGTGCAGACTGACCGCGGGCTCCAGCGCGTCGTTGACGACCTCGTGCACGTACCCCGGCGCGAACACCTTCTGCCTCCCGGCGGCCAGCGCGCGCGTGCCGCGTGCGGTGCGCTCGGTGAGCGTGCCCTCCAGGACCGTCCACACGCCGCAGGAGGGGCCGTGGTCGTGCGGTCCGCTGCCCTGTCCGGGCACCCAGGACAGCAGCCACACCTCGTATCCGGGGCCGGTGCGCAGCCGGTGGTACCAGCGGGTCGTCGCGTCGTACCGGACGAGGTGCGCCCACTGGGAGCGGTCGGCGGCGAGGGAGCGGAGCAGCCCGGCGAACTCGGCGACGGTGGCCGGGTGCTCGCGCGGCGCCTGGAGGAGGTGGGGTACTTCGAGGATGTCGCCGGCGATCTGGAGGTCGCTGTCGCTGTTCATGGGTGCGGTGGTTCCTCGGCGGGAGAGTGCGGGGGAAGCGGTACACGGACGGACCCCTGGTGGGGGCGTGGGATCACACGGCCGGGCCGAGTGGACCCGGGGAAGGCCGGAGCGGAGGTGGGCTCAACAGCCGGAACAGCGGCAACAGCTACAGCGAGCCCGGGCAGCACCGTGGGACCCGGCGATGCGGGTCGAGGCGAGTGCCAAGTTCGCGAGCATGCCCACAAGGACAGCGGCTCACACCATCAGTGTCAACTCGATGCCCGGTATGTGGGACATGCTTCACCTCATCCGGTTCATCTCGCGGATGAAAGGTTTGCTCGGGCGGGTTCGGGGACACATGCGGCACAAGCCGGGCGCACAACCCCCGTTGCGATCCCGTGATCCGAATGTGATCAGGTTCGCTTCGGTCTGTGTGTCGGAACGAGATCGAACGCGGGTGCGTCCTCCTCCGTACAGGTCCGTGCGGGGCGGGAGGCGTCGGCGGGCCTCGTCGGTGCGTCAGTGTTTATACCGATTTGAACACTTTCCGCACGCCCTTGGTTCCGCAGAGTGAATAAGGGGCCCAATAGCAGATCTCGGCTTGACTCGCCCGGAGCAGCACACTTGTAATTTCACTCGTGTCGTTCAGCCCGAATCGATAACGGCTGGATCACGGGGACGCGAAGAACAGACGAGGGGCGCACATGACCGAGCTGGTGCAGCAACTGCTGGTCGACGACGCGGACGAGGAGCTCGGCTGGCAGGAGCGCGCACTGTGCGCCCAGACCGACCCCGAGTCCTTCTTCCCCGAGAAGGGCGGCTCCACCCGGGAGGCCAAGAAGGTCTGCCTCGCCTGCGAGGTCCGCTCCGAGTGCCTCGAGTACGCCCTCGCCAACGACGAGCGCTTCGGCATCTGGGGCGGCCTGTCCGAGCGGGAACGCCGCCGGCTGAAGAAGGCCGCCGTCTGACCCCGCGTCCGGTACGAGGCCCGGCGGACGGCCCGCGTCCCCACGCGCACAACGGCATGAACGGCCCCTCGCAGGTGGGTTGTCCACAGGCGGCGGGCCGTCGTCATGCCCAGCCGATAGTGTGGGCGCTCGTCCGAGACGCCCCGCCATCCCCAACGGGCACGGGTGTCCACCGCAGTCCATCGAACCGGGGCCCGTACCTCGATGTCCGTGCACAGCCACCCGGCAGCCCAGCAAGACACCGCTGCCGCACCTGAGTTCCCGCGCCACGTGGTGACCGCCGTCCTCGTCTCCCACGACGGAGCCCGCTGGCTGCCCGACGCGCTCGCCGGGCTGCTCGGCCAGGAGCGCCCCGTCCAGTACGCCGTGGCCGCCGACACCGGCAGCGCCGACGACTCCGCCCGACTGGTCGGAGAGGCCCTCGGCGACGACCGCGTCCTCCACCTCGCCCGGCGCACCGGCTTCGGCCAGGCCGTCGAGGAGGCCACCCGCACCGCCCCGGTCCTCACGCCCGACGACCTGGCGTACCTGCGACGGCCCAGCGGCTGGGACCCCGCCACGCGCACCTGGCGCGACGACGCCTACGACCTGCCCGAACTCCCCCACGGGGAACCGGTGCAGTGGCTGTGGCTCCTGCACGACGACTGCGCCCCCGAACCCGACGCGCTCGCCCAGCTGCTGCGCGTCGTGGACAACGAGTACGAACTCGGCCGCGAGGACGTCGCCGTCGTCGGCCCCAAGCTCCGCGGCTGGTACGACCGCAGGCAACTGCTGGAGGTCGGCGTCTCCATCGCCAACTCCGGCCGCCGCTGGACCGGTCTGGACCGCCGCGAGCAGGACCAGGGCCAGCACGACCACGTCCGGTCCGTCCTGTCGGTGTCCACCGCGGGCATGCTGATCCGGCGTGACGTCTTCGAGAGCCTCGGCGGGTTCGACCGCCGGCTGCCCCTGATGCGCGACGACGTCGACCTGTGCTGGCGCGCGCACGCCGCCGGGCTGCGCGTCCTGGTCGCCCCCGAGGCCGTCGTCCGCCACGCCGAGGCGGCCTCCCGCGAACGCCGCGCCGTCGACTGCGCGGGCCGCACCACCGCCTCCCCGCACAAGGTGGACAAGGCGGGCGCCGTCCACACCCTGCTCGTCAACGTCCGCACCGCCGCCCTGCCCTGGGTGCTGCTGCGCCTCGTCGTCGGCACCCTGCTGCGCACGGTCGCCTACCTCGTCGGCAAGGTCCCCGGCCAGGCACTCGACGAGATACGGGGCCTGCTGAGCGTCCTGCTGCGGCCCGAACGCGTCATCGCCGGACGGCGCGAACGCGGCCGCCCGCAGATCGGCAAGGACGAACTGCGGGCCCTGTTCCCGCCCCCGGGCGCCACCATCCGCGTCACCGTCGAACAGGTCGCCGGCGGTCTCCTGGGCGGCTCCGACGCCGAGACGGCCACGGGCGCCGGACGGCACGGCGGCGCCATCGAGTCCGGACCGGGCGGCGACGACGCCGACTTCCTGGAGATCGAGCAGTTCGCCCGCCTCAAGCGCATCGCCCGCAAGCCCGGCCCGGTGCTCTTCCTGATGCTGCTGCTCGCCGCCCTGGTCGCCTGCCGCGCGCTGTTCGGCGGCGGCGCCCTGGCGGGCGGCGCCCTGCTGCCCGCCCCGCCCGGCGCCGGCGACCTGTGGTCGCGGTACGTGGACGCCTGGCACACGGTGGGCACGGGTGGCACCGCGTCCGCCCCGCCCTACCTGGCGATCGTCGCCACGCTCGCCTCCCTGCTGCTGGGCTCCACCGGACTCGCCGTCACCCTGCTGCTCGTCTGCTCCGTGCCCCTGGCCGGAGTCACCGCGTACCTCGCGTCCCGGCCGCTCGTGCCCTCCCGGCTGCTGCGCGCATGGGCGGCGACCGCCTACGCCTTCCTGCCCGCCGCCACCGGCGCCCTCGCCGGCGGTCGGCTCGGCACCGCCGTCCTCGCCGTGCTGCTCCCGCTCGTCGCTCGCGCGGGCGTCGCGGCCGCCGGCCTGGCCGGCGCGTCCGGCGCCCGCGGAAGCTGGCGCGCCACCTGGGCGTACGCGCTCCTGCTGACCGTCACCACCGCCTTCACGCCCGTCGTGTGGCCCATCGCCCTGCTCCTCGGCGTCGGCGTGCTGGTCCTGCGCCGCGACGACATCGCGGCGTACGGGCTGCGGCTGCTCGCCCAGCTCGGCGTGCCGCTGCTGCTGCTCGCGCCCTGGTCGCTGACGCTGCTCCCCTTCGGCTTCTTCGACGAGGCCGGCATGGAGTACGGCTCGTCGGCCGCCTCCGCGCTCGACCTGCTCGGCGCCAGCCCCGGCGGCCCCGGCACGGTCGGCGGACTGGTCCTCATCGGCATCGTGCTGGCCGCGCTGGCCGCCCTGCTGCGCTCCGAGCGGCAGACGGCGATCCGGACCGCCTGGGCCGTCGCCCTGGTCGCCCTCGTCTTCGCGGTCCTGTCCAACCGCTCCGCCTGGGCGGGCCCCGCCACCCTCGTCTACGGCATCGCCCTGCTGTCCGCAGCCGTCCTGGGCGCCGACGGGGCTCGCCTGCGCGTGGCGGAGCAGAGCTTCGGCTGGCGCCAGCCGGTCGCCGCGCTCATCGCCCTCGCCTCGGCCGTCGGCCCGCTGATCGCCGCCGTCGGCTGGATGGCAGGCGGCGCCGACGGCCCGGTTCAGCGCCGCGACCCGTTGCAGGTGCCCGCCTTCGTCGCCGAGGACAGCGTCACCCGCGACCAGGCCCGCACCCTCGTCCTCGACAGCGACTCCGCCGCCCACGTCAGCTACATGCTGGTCCGCGGCGCCGGGGCCCGCCTCGGCGACGCCGAACTGGCGGGCGAGGGCAACAGCCGCCTCGACAAGGTCGTCGCCAACCTCGTCGCGGGCTCCGGCGCCGACCAGGCCGGCCAGCTCGGCGGCTTCGCCGTGCGCTACGTCCTGGTGCACAAGGGCGCACCCCGCGACATCGTCCGCGTCCTGGACGCCACGCCGGGCCTGAGGCGGCTCAGCCAGCAGGACGGCAGCGGACTGTGGCAGGTGGACCGGAACGTCGCGCGCGCGGCCGTCGTCTCCGGCGACGGCTCCGCGACGGGCGAACCGCAGCCGGTCGCCGCCGGACCGGTCGAGATCCACACCAAGATCCCGGCCGGCTCCGAGGGCCGTGTGCTGCGCCTCGCCGACACCGCCGCCGACGGCTGGACGGCCACCCTCGACGGCAAGCCGCTCACCCGCACCACGGTCGACGGCTGGGCCCAGGGCTTCAAGCTCCCCGCGTCCGGCGGCCGGCTCGACGTCACCTACGACGACCCGTTCACCCGCACCGCCTGGCTGTGGACCCAGGGGCTGCTCGCCGTCGTCCTGGTCGTCCTCGCCCTGCCCGGCCGGCGCCGCGACGTCGACGACGACCTGCCCGAGGAGCCGCTCGTCCCCGCCGAGCCCGCAGCCGGCGAGGGACGCCGGGCGCGACGGCTGCGCGCCCAGGCGGAGGCCGAGGCGGAGACCGGCCCGGACACCGGGGCCGCGCCGCCCGTCGAGGCCCCCGCCCCGCCGCAGCAGCCCCCGGTGGCGGTCCCCGGGCAGCAGACCTACGACGCCTGGGACCAGACCGGCGGCCAGGGCGCCGAGTACGGCTCCTACGGCACGTACGGCACCGACCAGTACCAGGACGCCCAGCAGTACGACCCGGCCGCCTACGGGCAGCAGCAGCCGTACCCGGCGCAGCCCTACCAGGGCGCCCAGGACACGCAGGGCGCTCCGTACGAGGCCGGCCCGTACGACCCGTACGCCTACGGCGAGCCCGCCGGCGGCTACGGCCAGGCGTACGACCCGGCCTACGGCCAGGGCGGATACGACACCCCGTACGACCCTTCCCAGGCCCACCAGCCCCACGGCACCGGCAGTGAGCGTCCCGACGGGAGCCAGCAGTGAACCGCACCACCCTGTCCCTGATCGCCGTCGCCACCGCGCTCGCCGCCGTCACCGGGTTCGCGGCGCTGTCCGCGCCGGACCCCTCCGGCACGGACACCGCGTCCGCGTCCGCCGCCCGGCTGCCCGTGGAGCGCACCAGCCTGACGTGCCCGGCGCCCAGCACCTCCGACCTGGCCGAGACGGCGTACACCTCCTTCACGCCGGTCACCAAGGGCGCCGAGGCCGAGGGCAAGGCCGAACTGGAGGCCGCGGCACAGAAGCCGGACGACGCCGGCGGGGACGGCGAGAAGGCCGAGGACGAGGACGACGCCGAGAAGGCCGAGAAGCCCGCCGTCCAGCCGAAGGAACCCGGAACACCGGCCACCGCGAAGACCACCGGCGCCGACACGCCCGCGCTCATCGGCACCGCCGAGGGCAGCCACGCCCCCGGCTGGACCGTGCAGCAGACCACGGAGGTCGCCGCCGGTTCGGGCCGGGGCCTGCAGGGCGTCAACTGCACCGCTCCGGACACGGACTTCTGGTTCCCCGGCGCCAGCACGGCACCCGAGCGCACCGACTACGTGCACCTGACGAACCCCGACGACTCGCCGGCCGTCGTCGACGTCGAGCTCTACGGCAAGGACGGCGCCGTGGAGTCGACGGTCGGGGAGGGCGTCACGGTGCCCGCCCACGGCACCGAGTCGCTCCTGCTGTCCACGCTCGGCGACACCCAGGAGGCCGACCTCACCGTGCACGTCGGCGTGCGCAGCGGCCGGGTCGGGGCCGCCGTCCAGGCCCTCGACGACAAGACCGGCGGCGACTGGCTCGCCGCGGCCGCGGACCCGGCGGGCAGCCTGGTGCTGCCGGGCATCCCGAAGGACGCCACGGCCGTACGCCTGCTGCTGTTCACGCCCGGTGGCACCGACGCCGACCTGAAGGTGCGGCTCGCCTCGCCGACCGGGCAGATCACCCCCGCCGGGCACGAGACGGTGCGCGTGAAGGCGGGCATGACGACGGGCTTCGACCTCGGCGACGTGACGCGCGGCGAAGCCGGCTCGCTGGTGCTGACGCCGACGGACCGGTCCGTGCCGGTCGTGGCCGCCCTGCGGGTGGTGCGCGGCAAGGGCGACGCGCAGGAGACGGCGTTCATCCCCGCCTCCCGCCCGGTCGGCGCGCGCGCCACCGCCGTCGACAACCGCGCCAAGGGCACCGTCCTCTCCCTGACCGCGCCCGTCAAGGAGGCGAAGGTGAAGGTCACGGCGTCGGCGGGCAGCGAGGGCGGCACGACGGCGAGCCGGACCTACACGATCAAGGGCGGTACCACCCAGGACGTGGAACTGCCGGTGCCCGCGGGCCTGAAGGGCACCTACGCGCTGACCGTCGAGCCCGTCTCCGGCGGTCCCGTCTACGCGGCGCGGACCCTGACCCAGCCGGAGAACGACAAGGCGGCGGCCTTCACGGTGCAGACCCTCCCGGACGACCGGGGCATGGTGGCGGTCCCGAAGGCGGAGGAGGACCTGACGGTGCTCCAGAGGTGAGGGGCCCGGGCCCTCAGTCCTCCCCGTAGCGCGGGTCCACCGTCTCCGGCGTGAGCCCGAGCAGTTCGGCGACCTGCTCGACGACCACCTCGTGCACCAGGGCGGCCCGTTCGTCCCGTCCCTTGGTGCGGAGCTCGACCGGCCGGCGGTAGACGACCACCCGGCCCCGCCGGCCGTCGCGCGAGGGCTCCGCACCGCCGAGCGGCACCGCCTCGTCGTTCCAGCCCTGCGCGGCGCCGTCCAGCCGCGGCACCTCGAGGACGTGGAAGTCGACGTCGGCGAGCTGCGGCCAGCGCCGCTCCAGCCGTTCGACGGAGTCCTGCACCAGGTCCGCGAACAGGTCGGCGCGGCTGGCGGCGAGCGGTACCTGCGGAGGCGCGATCGGACCGCGCATGCCCCGGCCGTGGCGATCACGACGGCGGGGTCCTGGGCGGCCGGCCTCACGGGGCGTCACGGGGTTGTCCATCACTGGTGAAGGGTAGTCCTCACCGGTCCGGCGCGCCGTCCGCCCGCGCGACACACCGGCGCGGCGCACGGCATGTCGCGGGACGACCATTCCAGCCAAGGTTGGGCTCGATTCCGTATCTCTCCGTGACCGTCGATCTCGCCGCAAATGTCACTGTTTGTATGAGCCTATGACCGACCCAGTACCTGTTCGGTATCTCGAAAAGCCGCGTCGCCGCAGGTCACGCAGGGGTCCACAGGGGCGCCTGTGGTCCGTTTCACACCGCGACACGGGGGTGAGACCTGGTGGAGGGTCGTCGCGGCCCGCTCAAGAGTGCGGTACCGTCCAACATCGTGAGCCCTGTACGTCGCTGTTCGCGCACCGCCTGCGGCCGTCCCGCCGTCGCGACGCTGACGTACGTCTACGCCGACTCGACCGCGGTCCTCGGCCCGCTCGCCACCTACGCCGAACCCCACTGCTACGACCTGTGCGCCGAGCACTCCGAGCGCCTCACCGCCCCGCGCGGCTGGGAGGTCGTGCGACTGCTCGACGGTTCGGCCCCGGCCCGCCCGAGCGGCGACGACCTGGAAGCGCTCGCGAACGCGGTGCGCGAGGCCGCCCGCCCCCAGGAGCGCGCGGCGGGAGCCGGGGGCGGGGCCCGCCCGGCCGATCCGATGGAGGTCGCGCGGCGCGGCCACCTCCGCGTCCTGCGTTCACCGGACAACTGAGTCCCCGCCGATCCTCCGGCACCCCTCCCGCACCTCCCGGCGCATGCGTTTCCCCGCGCACACCCATTGCGTCTTCTTGACGTGGACACGATCATTCCGAAAGCGGTGAGAAATCGCTTTCGCATGACGGAATCCTGGGAGGCGCCCGTGTACGTCCAGGAACTCGAACCCGTCGCCGATTCCCTCGGCCTGTCCGCCGCCGTGGCGGCCCTGCCGCTGGTGATCGTCCTCGTCCTGCTCGGCGGCGTCCGCATGAGAGCCCATCTGGCGGGCCTCATCGGCCTCCTGGCCGCCGTGCTCGTCGCCCGGCTCGCCTACGGCATGCCGCTGGAGCAGACGCTCTCCGGCGCCGCCCAGGGCGCCGTGTTCGGGCTCTTCCCCATCCTGTGGATCGTCGTCAACGCCCTGTGGGTCTACCGGATGACCGTCCGCACCCGGCACTTCGACGTCCTGCGCCGCTCCTTCGGACGGCTCTCCGACGACCCGCGCATCCAGGCCCTCGTCGTCGCCTTCTGCTTCGGCGCCCTGCTGGAGGCCCTCGCCGGGTTCGGCGCGCCCGTCGCGATCTGCTCGGTCATGCTCGTCGCCCTCGGCTTCGACCCCGTGCGCGCGGCGGTCGTCTCGCTGGTCGCCAACACCGCGCCGGTCGCCTTCGGCGCGATGGGCACCCCGGTGGTGACGCTGGCCCAGGTCACCGGGCTGCCGCTGGACGACGTCGCCTCCGTGGTCGGCCGCCAGACGCCCCTGCTCGCCCTCGTCGTCCCGCTGCTGCTGGTCGCCCTGGTGGACGGACGGCGCGGGCTGCGCGAGACCTGGGCGCCCGCGCTGGCCTGCGGGGCGGCCTTCGCCGTCGCCCAGTTCGCCGCCTCCAACTACGTCTCCGCCCAGCTCGCCGACATCGGCGCCGCGCTGGCCGGCGCCGGCGCCCTGGTCGCCGTGCCGGGGGCCCGCAAGCCGGCCGCCGAACCCGTCCGCGCCCGCGTCCTCACCGGCGTGCGCAGCGAGGAACTGGACGAGCCCGACCCCCGCCGGGAGGTCGTGCGGGCCTACGCGCCGTACGCGCTGATCGTCGCGGTCTTCTCCGTCGCGCAGATACCCGCCGTCAAGGACGTGCTGGCCAAGGCCACGCAGACGTACGACTGGCCGTTCCTCGACGTGGCCGGTCCGGGCGGCGAGCCGGTCGGCGGCAACGTCTTCTCCTGGCCGGTCGTCTCCACCGGCGGCACCCTCGTACTGGTCGCCGGCGCGGCCACGGCCGTCGTCCTCGGTGTGCACGCGCGCGTGGCGGTCCGGGAATGGCTCGCCACCGTGCGCGAACTGCGGTTCGCCATCCTCACGGTGACCTCCGTGCTGGCCCTCGCCCACGTCATGAACCTCTCCGGACAGGCCGCCACCATCGGCCACTTCGTCGCCGCGGCAGGTGCCGGACTCGCCTTCCTGTCGCCGGTGCTCGGCTGGTTCGGTGTCGCCGTCTCCGGTTCCGACACCTCGGCCAACGCGCTCTTCGGCGCCCTCCAGGTGACCGCCGCCCGTGAGTCGGGCCTCTCGCCCGAACTGCTCGCCGCCGCCAACAGCTCCGGCGGCGTCCTCGGCAAGATGATCTCCCCGCAGAGCCTCACCATCGCCTGCGCCGCCGTGGGCCTCGCGGGCCGCGAGGGGGACCTGCTGCGCAAGGTGCTGCCGTGGAGCGCGGGCCTGCTGCTGGTCATGTGCCTGATCGTCGTCGGACAGTCCTCCCCGGTGCTGGGCTGGACGCTGCCCTGACCCGGGTCGGTGCGTACCGGTAGTTTGTGGGCACCGACAGGACTTTCAGGAAGGTTGGCCGTGGCTGCTGATCTGTCGCAGATCGTGAAGGCGTACGACGTACGCGGTGTGGTCCCGGACCAGTGGGACGAGTCGCTGGCCGAGCTGTTCGGCGCGGCCTTCGTCGAGCTGACCGGCGCGGACGCCGTGGTCGTCGGGCGCGACATGCGGCCCTCGTCGCCCGGCCTGTCCGGCGCCTTCGCGCGCGGGGCGGCGTCCCGCGGCGCCGACGTCACCGAGATCGGCCTGTGCTCCACCGACCAGCTCTACTACGCATCCGGCGCGCTGGACCTGCCGGGCGCCATGTTCACGGCCTCGCACAACCCGGCCCGCTACAACGGCATCAAGCTGTGCCGCGCGGGCGCCGCACCGGTCGGCCAGGACACCGGCCTCGCCGAGATCCGCGCCATGGTGGAGCGCTGGAGCGAGACCGGCGCTCCCGAGCCGACGCCCCGTCAGGGCACGCTCAGCCGGCGCGACACGCTCGCCGACTACGCGGCCCACCTGCGCTCCCTCGTCGACCTCACGGCCATCCGCCCGCTCAAGGTGGTCGTCGACGCGGGCAACGGCATGGGCGGGCACACCGTCCCCTCCGTGTTCGAGGGCCTGCCGCTCGACGTGGTGCCGATGTACTTCGAGCTGGACGGCACCTTCCCCAACCACGAGGCCAACCCGCTCGACCCGGCCAACCTCGTCGACCTCCAGAAGCGCGTCCGCGAGGAGGGCGCCGACCTCGGCCTCGCCTTCGACGGCGACGCCGACCGCTGCTTCGTCGTCGACCAGAACGGCGACCCGGTCTCCCCGTCGGCGATCACCGCCCTGGTCGCCTCCCGCGAACTCGCCCGCAACGGCGGCAAGGGCACGGTCATCCACAACCTGATCACGTCCTGGTCCGTGCCCGAGGTCGTCAGGGAGATGGGCGGCACCCCGCAACGCACGCGCGTGGGCCACTCCTTCATCAAGGCCGAGATGGCGAGGACCGGCGCCATCTTCGGCGGCGAGCACTCCGCGCACTACTACTTCCGCGACTTCTGGAACGCCGACACGGGAATGCTGGCCGCCCTCCACGTCCTCGCCGCCCTCGGCGGACAGGAGGGCACGCTGTCCGCGCTGGTCGCCCGGTACGACCGCTACGAGGGCTCCGGCGAGATCAACTCCACCGTCGGCGACCAGGCGGCCCGCCTCGCCGCGATCCGCGCCGCGTACGAGGGCCGCGACGGCATCACGCTGGACGACCTCGACGGGCTCACCGTCACCGCCGCCGACTGGTGGTTCAACGTCCGCCCCTCCAACACGGAACCCCTCCTCCGCCTGAACGCGGAGGCCCGCGACGAGGCGACGATGCGCAAGGTCCGCGACGAGGCACTGGCCCTCATCCGAAACTGACCACGCCCCGCCGCCCGCAGCCGCGCCCAGCCGTAGCTGCGGGCAGTCGTGGCTCCCCCCGTGCCTGAACGGCCTGGGAGGTGCCCCCGAGGGCGGCACGGGTGGGCGGTGGGGTCCCCCCGCGCGAGCGCAGCCGGAGAGCGGGGGAGGCACCCGGCCCGCACAACCCGCCCCGCACGCCCACGCCCCGCCCCGACCCCGGGCATACGCCCATCGACCGGCGGTACCCTGACCAGCACATCCACACACGCCCCACCGTCCCCGAAGGGAACCCCCATGCCGCTCGAAGCCGGCCTCCTGGAGATCCTCGCCTGCCCCGCCTGCCACGCCCCCCTCAAGGAGCAGGACGCGGAGCTGATCTGCACCGGTCAGGACTGCGGCCTGGCGTACCCGGTCCGCGACGGCATCCCCGTCCTCCTCGTAGACGAGGCCCGCCGCCCCGCGTAGCCGACGGCCAGGCGCCCCGAGCCGTCCGGCACGTCCCGGCACCCGGCGACCAGGCGCCCGCGCAACCGAACGAACGCCCCGGCGATCGGAGACTGCCGCCATGCTCGACGAATCGCTCCTCGACGCCCCCGACGGCCTCGCCGAGGCCGACCGCCGCGGCCTGCTCCGCGGCGCGGCCGAGGCAGGAGCCCGCGTGCGCACCGCCGCCCGGCTCGCCGCCGAGGCCGGCGTCGGCAACCTCGAACCGGACGGCCGTCCCCGCGCGGTCCTCATCGCGGGTCCCGGCGCCGCCCCCACCCAGGCCGCCGACCTCCTCGGCACCCTCGCCGGCGCGGGCAGCCCCGTCATCCGCCTCGCCCCCACCGGCGTCGCGGCCGCCGCGGGCGCCCTGCGCTGGGAACTGCCCGGCTGGGCGGGCTCCGTGGACCTCCTGCTGATCGCCACCCCCGACGGCACCGAGCCGGGCCTCGCCCTCCTCGTCGAACAGGCCTACCGCCGCGGCTGCACCGTCGTGGCCGTGGCCCCCGACCGCTCCCCGCTCACCGAGACGGTCAACGGCTCCCGCGGCCTGTTCCTCCCGATGGCGACGGCCCCCTACGACCACGACGAGCCCCTCGCCGGCGCAGCCCCCGGCGTCCTGTGGGCGCTGCTCACCCCGCTGCTCGCCCTGCTGGACCGCACGGGCCTGCTCGAAGCGCCGCCGGAGGCCGTCGAGAAGGTCGCCGACCGCCTCGACCGGGTCGCCGAACGCTGCGGGCCCGCCGTCGTGACGTACAGCAACCCGGCGAAGACCCTGGCGGCCGAACTGGCCGACTCCCTCCCGGTCATCTGGACCGAGGGCACCTCCGCCGGACCGGCGGGCCGCCGCTTCGCCGCCGCGCTCGCCGAACTCTCCGGTACCCCCGCGGTCGTCGCCGAACTGCCCGAGGCACTGGCCGCGCACAGCGCCCTGCTCGCGGGCCCGCTCGCCGCGGCCGCCGACCCCGACGACTTCTTCCGCGACCGGGTCGAGGAGGCGCCCGCCCTGCACGCGCGCGTGGTGCTGCTGCGCGACCGCCCCAGCGGCGGTCTCACCGCCGCGCCCTCCGCCCGCGACCTCGCCCTCGGCCACGACACGCCGATCAGCGAACTCGAACCGGAGCCCGGCGGCGACCTGGAGAACCTCGCCGAACTGATCGCCATCACGGATTTCGCCGCCGTTTACCTGGCGCTCGCCTCCGGCGCCTGATCTCGTACCCGACAGGACAGCGCACCCGGACCCGCGCCCGAGGACCGCGCATCAGGACAGCGCATCAGGACACCCGCACAGGACCCGCGCGCCGGACCCGTACCCGCCCGCACCGGCAGAGAGAACTCATGGACCGCCTCGACAACACCGTCCGCCCCTACGCCTGGGGTTCCACGACCGCGATCCCGACCCTGCTCGGCACCGAGCCCACCGGCGAACCGCAGGCGGAGATGTGGATGGGAGCCCACCCCGGCGCCCCCTCCCGCACCGGCCGGGGCACCCTCGACGAGGTCGTCGCCGCCGCCCCCGAGAAGGAACTGGGCGAGGCGTCCGTCGCCAGGTTCGGCCCCCGGCTGCCCTTCCTCCTCAAACTCCTCGCCGCCGGCGCCCCGCTCTCCCTCCAGGTCCACCCCGACCTCGCCCAGGCCCAGGAGGGCTACGCGGACGAGGAGCGCCGCGGCGTCCCCCTGGACGCCCCGCACCGCAACTACAAGGACGCCAACCACAAGCCCGAACTGGTCTGCGCCCTCACCGAGTTCGACGGCCTGTGCGGCTTCCGCGACCCCGCCCTGACCGCCGGGCTCCTCGACGGACTCGGCGTCGCCTCCCTCAAGCCGTACGTCGACCTGCTGCGCGCCCACCCCGAGGACGCCGCCCTGCGCGAGGTCCTCACCGCGGTCCTCACCGCCGACCCCGAGGAGATGTCCCGCACGGTCGCCGAGACCGCGGCCGCCTGCGACCGGCTCGGCGGCGCCTACGCGCCCTACGCCGGCATCGCCCACCACTACCCGGGCGACCCCGGCGTCCTCGCCGCCCTGCTCCTCAACCACGTCCGGCTCCAGCCCGGCGAGGCCATGTACCTCGGCGCCGGCGTCCCGCACGCCTATCTGAACGGCCTCGGCGTCGAGATCATGGCCAACTCCGACAACGTCCTGCGCTGCGGCCTGACCCCCAAGCACGTCGACGTCCCCGAACTCCTGCGCATCGTCCGCTTCGAGCCCGGCGACCCCGGTGTCCTGCGCCCGGAGGCGTCCCCCGACGGCGAAGAGGTCTACGACACCCCGACCGACGAGTTCCGCCTGTCCCGCTACGTCCTCCCCGAGGGAGCCGGCCCCCACGACCTCACCCTGCCCGTGGCGCAGATCCTGCTCTGCACGGCGGGCACCGTACGGGCGGGCGAGCACGAACTGGCCGCCGGCCGCTCGGTCTTCGTACCGGCGGGCGAAAAGGCCGAAGTGTCCGGAAACGGCACGCTCTTCCGCGCCACCGTCCGCGTCTGACGCGAACACGGCAGCCGGGCCAGGCACACCCCGTGCCCGGCCGGGCTGCAACAATGACCCACCGCAAAGGGCGGGCAAAGCCGGTCACCGGCCCACCCGTGCGGCGCACACAGGCAGACGTAGGCGAAGGGACAACGCGACACATGAGCGCGTCAGGCGGCACCAAGGCGATCGTGGCGGCACTCTCCGCCAACCTCGCGATCGCGGTATCGAAGTTCGTGGCGTTCCTCTTCAGCGGTTCGTCGTCGATGCTCGCCGAGTCGGTGCACTCGCTCGCGGACTCCGGCAACCAGGCCCTGCTGCTGGTCGGCGGCAAGAAGGCCCAGCGCGAGGCCACCCCGCAACACCCCTTCGGCTACGGCCGCGAGCGTTACATCTACGCCTTCCTCGTCTCCATCGTGCTCTTCTCGGTCGGCGGCATGTTCGCCCTCTACGAGGGCTACGAGAAGATCAAGCACCCGCACGAACTGGAGCACTGGTACTGGCCGGTCGGCGTCCTCGTCTTCGCGATCATCGCCGAGGGCTTCTCCTTCCGCACCGCCATCAAGGAGTCCAACGCCCTGCGCGGACGCCAGTCCTGGAAGGAGTTCGTCCGCCGTGCCAAGGCACCCGAGCTGCCGGTCGTCCTCCTGGAGGACCTCGGCGCGCTCGTCGGCCTCGTCCTCGCCCTCGGCGGCGTCGGGCTCGCCCTGCTCACCGGCAACGGTGTCTGGGACGGCATCGGCACCCTGTGCATCGGCGTCCTGCTCATCCTGATCGCGCTCGTCCTCGCCGCCGAGACCAAGTCCCTGCTGCTCGGCGAGTCCGCCGGCCTGGAGGACGTCCGCAAGATCGAGGCCGCGATGGTCGACGGTGACACCGTCACCCGCGTCATCCACATGCGCACGCTCCACCTCGGCCCCGAGGAACTGCTCGTCGCCGCCAAGATCGCCGTCCGGCGCGACGAGACGGCCGCCGGGATCGCCGTCGCCATCGACGCCGCCGAGGCCCGCATCCGCGAGGCCGTCCCGATCGCCCGCGTCATCTACCTCGAACCGGACATCTACAGCGAGGCCGAGGCCGCCAAGGGCCCCGACCGCGAAGCCACCCCGGGCGGCCCGGCCACCGGCCACCACTGACGCCCACCACGCTCCCCGACCGGGGCCCGCCGAACTCCTCGGCGGGCCCCGGTCCCGTTCCGGGCCCGCCGGGAACGGCCGGAAGTCTTCGGAGCCGGACTGGGGACGGCGCGGTTCCCCGGTGTAGCTTGGGACGGAGCCAGACGTCGCTGCTGATGGCGGTCGGGCGGCCCGCGGACGGGCCGGCCGAGGGAGAGAGGGCCTCCGACGGACTGCGCTGCGTGTACGCGGGCATGCCAGTGTCCTCTTCGGGGCACCCCTGTGTCCGCCGCCGCGCAGGTCAGCCGTACCCACCTCGACCCGAACCCGAGGAGCAGCCCGTAATGACGACTGTCGACAACCGGCAGGACTTCAAGGTCGCCGACCTTTCCCTGGCCGAGTTCGGCCGCAAGGAGATCACCCTCGCCGAGCACGAGATGCCCGGCCTGATGGCGATCCGCAAGGAGTACGCCGAGGCCCAGCCGCTGGCCGGCGCCCGCGTCACCGGCTCCCTGCACATGACCGTGCAGACCGCCGTGCTCATCGAGACCCTGGTCGCCCTCGGCGCCGAGGTCCGCTGGGCGTCCTGCAACATCTTCTCCACCCAGGACCACGCCGCGGCCGCCATCGCCGTCGGCCCGAACGGCACGCCCGACAACCCGCAGGGCGTCCCCGTCTTCGCCTGGAAGGGCGAGACGCTGGAGGAGTACTGGTGGTGCACGGAGCAGGCGCTGACCTGGCCGAACACGCCCACCGGCGGTCCGAACATGATCCTGGACGACGGCGGTGACGCCACCCTCCTCGTCCACAAGGGCGTCGAGTACGAGAAGGACGGCAAGGTCCCCTCGCCCGACACCGCCGAGTCCGACGAGCACCGCGTCATCCTCGAGCTGCTCACCCGCACGGTCGCCGAGAGCCCGCAGAAGTGGACCCAGCTCGCGTCCGAGATTCGCGGCGTGACCGAGGAGACCACGACCGGTGTCCACCGCCTGTACGAGATGCACCGCGACGGCACCCTGCTGTTCCCGGCGATCAACGTGAACGACGCGGTGACCAAGTCGAAGTTCGACAACAAGTACGGCTGCCGCCACTCGCTGATCGACGGCATCAACCGCGCCACGGACGTGCTGATCGGCGGCAAGACCGCGGTCGTGTGCGGGTACGGCGACGTGGGCAAGGGCTGCGCCGAGTCGCTGCGCGGTCAGGGCGCGCGGGTGATCGTGACGGAGATCGACCCGATCTGCGCGCTCCAGGCGGCGATGGACGGCTACCAGGTCACGACGCTGGACGAGGTCGTCGAGACGGCGGACATCTTCGTCACCACGACCGGCAACAAGGACATCATCATGGCCTCGGACATGGCCAGGATGAAGCACCAGGCGATCGTCGGGAACATCGGCCACTTCGACAACGAGATCGACATGGCCGGCCTGGCGCAGATCCCCGGCATCGTCAAGGACGAGGTCAAGCCGCAGGTCCACACGTGGACCTTCCCCGACGGCAAGGTGATCATCGTGCTGTCGGAGGGCCGCCTGCTGAACCTGGGCAACGCCACCGGCCACCCGTCGTTCGTGATGTCCAACTCGTTCGCGGACCAGACCCTGGCCCAGATCGAGCTGTTCACCAAGCCCGACGCCTACCCGACCGACGTCTACGTGCTGCCCAAGCACCTGGACGAGAAGGTCGCCCGCCTCCACCTCGACGCCCTCGGCGTCAAGCTGACCACGCTCCGCCCGGAGCAGGCCGAGTACATCGGTGTGAACGTCGAGGGCCCGTTCAAGCCGGACCACTACCGCTACTGACCGGCCCGCGGCCGGCGCGTGCGCGTCCTGCCCCGACGCGCACCCGCCCGGCAGCCGGCTCCTCCGAGACAGGCCCCCGCACCCCCGTGCCGGGGGCCTGCCCCGTTGGCTCGTCAGCGGCCGGACCGACCCGTCACCACCCAGGACCCCCATGCCCCGCGGCCGTTATTCGCTCCACGATCCGCACGATCACACCCCCCTCGCGGAAGAACACTTCCAGTGCGCCCCCGGCCCCTCCGGCTGGCGCTACGTCTCCCGGCTGACCACATCCGCCGGTGACCACCACGGCTCCGTCGACCTCGCGCTCGACGAACTCGGCCGCCCCATTCGCCTCGAACTCCACGCCGCCGAGTGGCAGGTGCGCGCCGCCGCCCTCGACGGCGTCACCTGGGTGCGCACCGATCCCACCGGCGTCCACGCCACGGAAGGCAACGCGCGCGCCCACGCCTTCACCGGCACGTCCCCCGCCTTCCTCGTGGCCACCACCAGGCTCCTGCGCCTCACCCCCTCCGCACCGGCCACCCGCGTACGCCTGGTCGCCTTCACGGACCCGGTCCTCGCCCCCCGCACCGTCGACCAGTCCTGGGCCCTGGTGAAGAGAGAAGCACACGCCACTGACAGCGGCCCCCTCACCGTGGACGAATACCAGGTCACCGCCCTGGACACGGGCGAACAGCACGCCGTCCACATCGTCGGCGACGTCGTCCTCGCGGCCCCCGGCATCGAGCTGGAGGACCTGGAGTCTCCGCCGTCCGTCTTCCCCTGACCGACGGCGGAGACGACCGTTACGCCGGTGGCACGAACCCGGTGGCGGGGGGCTCGTCCCGCGGACCGGCGGGCGGCCGCGCGGAACCCCGGGGCGACACGCCGGGCGGCGTCACGGGAGAGCCCGGCGGCGGATACGCCACCGGCGGCGCGGAGGGGAGGGGCTGCGGACGGTCCGGCGGCGGTGCCACGGCCGAGGGCGCGCCGGGCGCCTCGCCCGGGGCCGCGCCGCCCCCGAAGGCCCGCCGTGCCTCCCTCACCTGCCGCTCCTGCAGCACCGCCGCGAGATACGCCGCCGGCGGGACACCCTGTGGTGCCGGGGTGCCGGTCCGGGCCGCGACATCGGAGGCGAGACGTTCCGCCATGGCCCACCCCACGCGGGGATCAAGCTGCTGCATCCGCGCCAGGTACTGACGGACGGCGAGCCACAGCCCGTCGGGCACCGCGGACAGGTCGAGCGCGGAGAAGCGCCCCGCCAGCCACGGCGGAGGCGGCGGCGGAAAGCCCGTGGGTCCCACCGGCACCCGCTCCCGCACGACGAGGGTCCCCGCGAACACGTCCCCGAGGCGGCGCCCCCGCTCCGACACCAAGGACGCGACGCAGGCGATGACACCGAGCGTCATGAGGATCTCGACGACCCCGATCAAGCCCCGCACCAGGGCGTGCCGGAACCGGATCGGCCCGCCGTCGTCCCGCACCACCCGCAGCCCGCACGCCATCTTCCCCAGGGACCGCCCGTGGCTCAGCGTCTCCACCGCGATGGGCCCGCCCACCAGCACCAGGACGAAGACGGCGACGGCCAGTGCCGTCCGGGCCGCCACGTCCAAGGAGGCGGTGGCCGCCGTCAGAGCCACGGTGACCGCCACATAGACGGCCACGGCCACCACCAGATCGAGCAGGACGGCCAGCGCCCTGCTGGGCAGCCTCGCGGGACGCAGCTCCAGCGCCACCGCCTCGCCCGTCACCAGCTCACTCACGCCCGCCGCCCTTCCCCTGACTGCCCCCGGTGGGGCCAGTCTGCCAAGCTGAGGACGCACCGCGCCGCGGTAGGACAAGCTGATCCACGACGAGCCGCCGACGACAGCCGAGGAGCAGGCACACCGATGGACCTCGACGTCTTCGTCTCCGCCCACCGCGCGGAGTGGGACCGCCTCGATGCCCTGCTCCGGCGTCGGCGCCGACTGACCGGTGCCGAGACCGACGAACTCGTCACCCTCTACCAGCGCACGGCCACCCACCTGTCCCTGATCCGGTCCAGTGCCCCCGACCCGCAACTGACCGGACGGCTCAGCCAACTGGTCGCACGCGCGCGCGGTGCCGTGACAGGGACCCGCCGAGCCTCGTGGCGCGACGTCACCCGCTTCCTGACCCACCAGTTCCCGGCCGCCGTGTACCGGGCACGCCACTGGTGGGTGCCCACCGCGCTCCTGTCCACCGCCGTCGCCGCACTGCTCGGCTGGTGGATCGGCACCCACCCCGAGGTGCAGTCCACGATCGCGGCCCCCGCCGAACTGCGCGAGCTCACCCGCCCCGGCGGCCAGTACGAGACGTACTACTCCAGCCATCCCGCGGCCTCGTTCGCCGCGCAGGTCTGGACGAACAACGCCTGGGCCGCCGCGCTCTGCCTCATCCTGGGCGTCTTCCTGGGCCTGCCCGTCCTGTGGATCCTGTTCCAGAACATGCTCAACCTCGGCGTCGGGTTCGGCCTCATGTCCTCGGCCGGCCGCCTCGACACCTTCCTCGGCCTCGTCCTGCCCCACGGCCTGCTCGAACTGACTGCGGTCTTCGTGGCCGCGGGCACCGGCCTGCGGCTCGGCTGGACCCTCGTCGACCCGGGCCCGCGAACCCGCCGCACCGCCCTCGCGGAGGAGGGCCGGGCCGCACTCGGCATGGCGATCGGACTGGCCCTGGTCCTCTTCGTCTCCGGCGCCGTCGAAGGCTTCGTCACCCCGTCGGGCCTGCCCACCTGGGCCCGCATCACCATCGGCATCGCCGCCGAGCTGGCCTTCCTCGCCTACGTCTACGTCCTGGGCGGACGTGCCGCTCGCGCCGGCGACACGGGCGACGTGGAGGCCGCCGAACGCAGCGCCACCGTGCCGCTGGCCGCCTGATGTGCATCAGCCCCCACCGAGCTGCTACTGTCCTCTTCGTTCCCGCAAGAGCCGTTGACACGGAGCTCGTGGGGAGGTAGATTCAAACAGTTGCCTGGAGATGGGGTCACCCCAGAGGGCGACGGTGAGCGTCTAACGCTTCCTCCTTGATCATCAAATTTCGGAGAAGCATCCTCCCGATAAATCGGAAATGAACGGCCGGTCAGACCGGCCAAGAACTTCTGATAAAGTCGGAACCGCCGGAAAGGGAAACGCGAAAGCGGGAACCTGGAAAGCACCGAGGAAATCGGGTCCGGAAAGATCTGATAGAGTCGGAAACGCAAGACCGAAGGGAAGCGCCCGGAGGAAAGCCCGCGAGGGTGAGTACAAAGGAAGCGTCCGTTCCTTGAGAACTCAACAGCGTGCCAAAAGTCAACGCC
>NZ_JBIRZD010000019.1:0-168274 GCF_044390505.1 Streptomyces sp. NPDC018947 | reverse complement strand
CCCGCGGAGCGGGTACCCCATCGCTGCGCGATGGGCAAGTGAACACCCGTGCTGCGCACGGGTGTTGCGCTCCCGCTCCGCGCTCGCGCTGCTGGCCGCTGCGCGGCCAGCTCACCTGCCTTGCTGCGCAAGGCAGGTGACGCTCCGTTCGCTGCGCTCCCGGAGCTGCGGGGACAAGTCCCCGCTAGGTGGCCTCCGCTGCGCTCCAGCCACCGGCCGTGCCCGCTGCGCGGGAACGGCCAACGGGCCTGCGGCCCTGGCAGCGAGGGGAGAGGGTGGCCGGGGTCGGTGACCTTGCATCAGGTGATGCAATATGTAGCTTTGGTAGAACCAGGCCACTCCCGTGCTTCAAAGCGCAGGCCCAGACTGATTCTGGAGACAGCACGCGCCCCCGCTGCTCCGGAGCGGAACAACACAACAGGCCCGACGAGGAATGGGAACGCCTAGCTCTGAGCCTTTAGCCCGTGACGCCGCTTGCGGCTTCCGGTCCCCGTTCTGGGCCCAGATCGAGCCCAGTTCCCCCACTCCCAGCGCGGCGGCTCCGGCCGACGCGCAAGCAGAATCCAGGCCGCCCGATCCCCGAGGCCGCCGCTCGCACCGCGCCCGCCCGCCTCACTCATCCTTCAACCCTTCGGGGACAAGTGGCAGCAGAGGGGATGTCAGCTCCCCGACCATGCGCTATCACGCTTCTGACCTGGCGTTATGTTAAGGCCGGCCATTGGGGGGTGCAACACCCACCGCAACCTCTAGTGCAACGTCCTGACGCAACATCAGGCGCAACACGCTGCGCAACAGGGCTTCCCTTCCCGCCCCAGACACACTATTATTTGAAGTCCTGGGGGAGGCGACCCCCGGGAACCGCAGAAGACCAACGAAGGGGAAAACGTGGAAATCCAGATCACTGAGGGAATCGTCCGCCGCGTTCACGGCGGACAGGACGCGCCCATGACCGGTCTGGCGATTCAGGCCCGGACCATCGCCAATTTCCTGCCTCTTTCTTGCGTGCGAGTTGGGGCGAACATCGTGCACAACTCGGACGCGAATTACACCGGGATTCGCTTCGACACCAAGGTTGGCCCGGTCGTTCTGGAAATGCCGTCGGACGAAGGCCCGTACCGGCTCGTTCACGAGCTGATCGAGCCGGACGAGCAGGGCCGGACCGAAGTCGAGATGCGCCGCTTCCCGCAGATCTACAAGCCGCGCGGAGTCGCCCACATCACGGCTGAGTTCCTGCGCACTCGCGGCTTCCTGAGGTAACCCGCCCGGGGGCGCCCCGCTGGGGCGCCCCCCTCCACCCGGCAAGCGTCGAGACGAGGAGGGGAAGTCATGGAGAGCACGCGAATCGCGGAGCAGGCCGAGGAGACCGGAGCGCCGCTCACGGCAGCAGAGGAAGAGCAGGCCGGTTACGCCCTGCGGGAGCTGACCACCAAGCCGGGGGACGCGGATACAGCACTTGTGTCGCGTGAGTGGCTGACACTGGTGCAGCCGTTCTTCGAGCTGGGCTGGGCAATGGGTGTTCGTACCGGGAGCACCGGGTTTGCCATGGTGGGTGTGCCCGTGGACGGTGCCACCGTGGCCCATGCGTTCGCGCAGTTGAACGGGGAGCGGGCGGCAGACCTCTTGGCCCGTGGTCTGGAAGACCCGCAGAATGCCGGACCGTCGATCTGGCAGCGAGTGCGCTACCACGGCAG
This sequence comes from Streptomyces sp. NPDC018947, assembly GCF_044390505.1. NCBI lineage: Bacteria > Bacillati > Actinomycetota > Actinomycetes > Kitasatosporales > Streptomycetaceae > Streptomyces > Streptomyces sp. NPDC018947. The sequence goes on along the minus strand of NZ_JBIRZD010000019.1, from coordinate 166,583 downwards.
TCTGACGCAGGCTCACGGTACCTACTGGGTCAGTGCCATCCACGCTCATGGTGACCCGGTGAGCATGGTGCCGACGCTGCGGTACGACCTGTGCGAGTTGCAGGGTGAGACGCCGGTGCCCGTGGTCAGCAACGTGCGGCGGGTGAGCCTGACCCCGTTGGGCGAGTGGTTGACCGCCCTCTAAAAGGGCAGGTCAGGGGCGGGTTCACACACACCCAAAACACACTATTATTGAGGTTGTCTGGGGGGCGGTGGCCCCGCCCCCCGGGGCCGCAGAAACCAACAACGAAGGGGAAACACCGCATGACTCAGCAGTTCGCCGAACGCGCCACGGACGTTGCCCCCACCGGCGCCCGCAACGCCCAGCTTTCCGACCTGGTCCGCATCCTGGACGACCAGCAGCGTCACAAGCTGGACGTGATCGCCCCCGCGTCCGCTCTGCGCCTGCGTGAAGGCAACGTGCACGTGCAGGGTGTGGAGTCCCTGATCACAGAGGACGGAGTGACGGAGGTGGACGGCGTCTACCGGCCCACCGCCGTGGCCGACGAGGGAATTGCCGACAAGCTCCGCATCCCGCTCGCCTACCTGCGCCGCATGCGCACCGGCAACGTCCCGCTGCTGGACGAGAACGTGAACGCGTGGCTGCGCCAGGAGCCGGAGCGCCGTTTCATGCTCCGCGCGTTCCGTGGCGAGGGAGGGCCGGGCAGGCCGGCCGAAGGGGTGGCCCGTGCGCTGCTGTCCGACAGCTACAAGCTCATGGACAACTTCGATCTGCTGCTGGCCGCTCTGGACGGGGTGAAGCAGTCCGGGCACCCCACCCGGGTGACCGGCTGTGACCTGACCGACCGGCGGATGTATGTACGCGTGGAGTCCGAAGCGGTCGCCGTCCAGGCCCGCGAGCTGCTGCGCGGCTACCGCTCCCCGTTCGACGGCCGCAGCGGTGACGAACTGCCGATGATCTCCGCCGGTTTCGTCATCACCAACAGCGAGGTAGGAGCGGGGGCGTACTCGATCACCCCGCGCGCGGTCATCCAGGTATGCCGCAACGGCCTGACCATGAGCAAGGACGTCATGCGCGCCGTGCACCTGGGAGGCAAGCAGGACGAAGGCATCATTTCCTGGTCCGGTCAGACCCAGCGCAAGACGCTGGAGCTGATCACGTCCAAGACCACCGACGCCGTGCGCACCTTCCTGTCACGGGAGTACGTCGAGGCGAAGCTGTCCGAGATGGAGGACGCGGCCGGTAAGAGGCTGGCCGAGCCGACGAAGACCATCGAGCACGTGACCAAGACGCTCAGCATCGGAGCCGAGGCCAAGGACATGATCCTTGCTCACTTCGTCCAGGGCGGGCAGATGACGGCCGGAGGCGTCATGAACGCCGTCACGTCGGCCGCCCAGACCCTCACCGATGCCGACCAGGCCGCCGCCCTGGAGGCACTCGCCGTGCCCGCCCTCACGGCAGCCGCCGCGCACGGCTGACAGACCCCCGTGCGGGCCGGGTCCCCTCCCCCCTGCCCGGCCCGCACGGGACCCCGCGCCACCGGGCGCGCAGCGCCCCACCCGAGAAGGGAGCGCGCAGCGCGCCCGCCCCGCCCCCTGCGGACCGCGCAGCGGCCCGCCAGCCGTCCCCGAAGCGCAGCGCAGGGGACCGCCTCACTCACCGGCGCGCGCAGCGCGCCGCCCCCTGCTCCGGGCGCAGCCCGGAGCACCCCGCTGCGCGGGAGTCAGAGAGCAACGCCCCGGCCAACCACCGAAGCAAGGAGTGATGCGCCATGTCCGCTCGCCCGGCACTGGTGCGCCCCGACGATGTCGCCATCGCCGCCGCCGCGCGCTGTACCCTGCGTGCGCTTGCGACGCTGTTTCGGGCACTCGGCGACGGCGAGCACACGCTCAGCCTCGTGATCGACCGTGCCGACGACGTCATGATTCCCGCCCGTGCCGATGTCTCCGTCGGCAACGCCCCCGCACGGCTGGCCGTGCTGGACGAGGACGAGTTCCAGTCCCTGTGCACGCTGGTGACATTTGCGCTGGAGGGCAGCACCGTACGCCGCGCCGTCCTGGTGGCCACCACCGCCGCCGAGCCGCAGCCCCGTGCATGCGGCTGGACCGTGCGGGACGGGTGGCTGCACCCCATGGACACCGCCGAGCTGCGCCGCGCCGTCATCCCGTGCCCCGGCGCCAACGCCGTTCACCGCCAGGTCTACGACGCCCCGAACCTGCCTCAGAACGCCGATAACGACGAGGAGAATCCTCGTGCCTGACGCACCCGCCGTCACCGCCACCGGCCACTGCACCAACACGACACCCGTGCCCGGCACCATCCGCACGGTCAACGCCGCGAACACCGGTCCCAAGTTCTTCCACCTCCACGGCCGTCGCTACGGCATGTGCCCGTGCGGCAAAGAGGTGTCCCTGACCGAACGGGACAACCTCCGCCGGCACAAGCCGCCGCAGGCGTAGCCCGCAACTGCCGCCCGCCCCTCCCCGGGGACGGGCGGCCTACCCGGCCAGGTGCTCACTGGCCGAGTGCCTGCCGCCCGTCGCTCGCCCTTTCCCCTTCAGCAAGCGACGGGCGGCGGGCAAGCCCCTCCCCGCAGTTCCCGCTCACAGGACACCCGCCGGGCGGTGTCACCGCACCGGCCGCGCCACCCACCGCCCGTCCCGGCCAGCCCGAAAGCGCACACTGAGCGAAAGGCCCAGCCGCACATGGACACCACCATCAGCTGCGAACTGCACCTGCGCCTGATTCTGTCGAGTGACTCTTCACTGCCCGTCCGGACGAGTCTGCGGTACGACACGGCCGACCCGTACGCCGTCCATGCCGCCTTCCACACCGGAGCCGAGGAGACCGTGGACTGGGTGTTCGCCCGCGAGTCTCTCGCCGAAGGCCTCCACCGCCCCGCCGGGATCGGTGACGTCCAGATCTGGCCGTGCCGCAGTCGTGGCCTGGACGTCGTGTGTATCGCCCTGGCCTCCGAGGAGGGCGAGGCACTGTTTCACGCCCCGGCGCGAGTCTTGAAAGGCTTCCTGGAGCGCACGGCCGCCGTCGTGCCGCCCGGCACCGAGCACGGTCACCTGTGCCTCGACGAGGAGCTTTCGCGCCTGTTGGCGGAGAGCTAGGCGAGACCCGCACGCACGCCGGTGCCGTCGCCTCGGGTGACGGCACCGGCCCCGAGCGACCACACGCCCCGAGCCCTTCTCACCGGCCCCGGCACCTGCCGGGGTCCCTCCCGAAGCCACCGCGAACGCCCAGGAGGCACCGCCCGTGAACCGCGACAGCCTGACCGTCGAGACCCCCGCAGGCACCGTGCACGCCACCGCCGGCCCCCGCCGAGGTGACGCCGTCGTGTTCGAGCTGGGCGGCGCGATGCGCGGCAGCGTGCACGTCACCGGCACGCACCACCCCCGGCACTGGGACCGGTTCACCGCCGTCCGCGCCTGTCTCGGCCCCGTCAACGCGTACCAGACCACCGCCCCCGACGACGCGCTGCCCCGCCTGACCCGCGGCCACACCGGCTACCGAGGAAGCCTCACGCTGTACAGCGACGTCGTCAGCCGCCCCGAGGTGTCGGTCTACCCGATGGAGACTGCCGCCGGTCACGAGCCGTCCCAGAAGACGGCCGCGACGCTCACCGCCGTCCTGCGTGCCTGCGCCGAGCACGTCATGCAGCGCGAGGACCTGCCCGCCATCCTCACCGCCTCCCGGCAGCGGGACACCCCCGCCCTGCTGCGCTTCCTCGACTGGTCGGTCACCCACCATCAAGCCGAAGCCGCACGCCTTGAAGCGGAAGCCAGGGCTACCCGTTCCGCCCGGCGCGTGGCCGTGGCCGCTTGGTGGAGGGCTGCGCGCTGGTTCACCGCCTCCCCGCACCCGGTGCTGCTGGTGATGCTGGCCGACTACCACGGCTCCCTGTCCCGCGACGTCTCCGTGATGGAATGGTTGGCCCCCTACTGCCTGACCGCTGCCGGTCGCGAACACGACCAGGCCCACCGTGTCCGGACCGAGGCCGCCTGCCTACGAAACCAGCAGCTTCGCCGGCGAACCCGGGATCAGAACTTGGTCAGCAGCCCCTGAATTAGAGAACCCGCAGGTCAGGGGTGGGTTCACACCCAACAGAAAGACACTATTATTAGCAATGCGAGAGGGGGCGCCCCTCCTCCGGCCCGCCCCCTCTTGCACCCTCCGCGGCCCAGATCACCGCCCGACAGGAGACAGACCGCCCATGCGCTGGCTGATGACCCTGGGAGAACGCTCCCGCCCCGACCTTCCCCGCTTCGCCGAGATCCCCGCCCTCCACCAGGCCCGCGCGCTGGCCCTGGTCGACGACTTCGACCGCCTCTTCCTCATCCTGCGGAAATGGCGTCAGGCGTACGGCGACGAGCTGACCGCCTGGGCCGTGCAGGTCGAGGTCGACGACGTGACCGATCTCCCCGCCCGACTCGTCGGCGCGTGGGAGGAGGAGGGCGACCTCCTCCGTCTCGACACCGAACGCGGCGGATACGTGCGGGTGGCCGACTACCGCGACATTCCCGTGCGCGCGGCCATCAGCGCCCGTACCGATCTGCCCGTGTGGACCACCGCCGAGTGAAAGGACCTGCCCTGTGGCCACTTTCACCCACGCCACCCCCGAACGCTGCGCCCAGCTCAGCAGCGCCCTCACCGCCGCCGGCCTCACCTGGAGCGACAACGGCCAGCAAGGCGACCCCCGGTTCCTGACCTACACCGTCACCGACCCCCACGGCCGCATGTGGCGGATCGGCCCCGCCACCAACTTCCAGGCCTCCCCCTCCAGTCCGGGGCGGATCTGGGAGGCAAGCTGCCCCGCACTGATGACCACCACACGCGTCCTGTCCGCCCGCCAGGTGGCCGCGCACATCCGCGGCGTCCAGGCATGAGCAGCCCACCGCCACCGTTCCGCCCCGAAGACTTCGCAGAACGCTGCGAGAGCTGCGGCGCCTTGCCGGGGCAGTTCTGCCACGCCTGGTGCGACACCGGATACACCGCTGCCGACGCCCGCGCCGACGCCGAGCGTCGTGACTCCCAGAACGACACCACCCGCAGGAGTGAGGGGCCGACGTGCCGCATGAGTTGACCACCCAGGAACAGTTCGACGCGTTCGCGGCCGAAGTGGCGCGCGAACTGGGCACGCACTGCCGTACGGCCGCGCTGCCCGCGGACGGGCGCGGGCGGGCGCGGCTCATCATCGATGACGACGGCCGCGCGCTGCGCCTGTTCCAGCCGGACCGCAGGCGCCCCGAGCGGCTGAAGGTCTACGCCGCACTGCCGGAGGAGGCCGAGGTGGTGGCGCCGTCGATCGGAGTCACGGCGAGCAGCGCCCGGCATGTGGCGCGCGAGATCGCCAGGCGGCTGTATCCGCTGCACGCCGAGGCCGCACAGCACGCGGCAGACATCACCGCCCTGCGGCAGGCGGAAGAAGACGCCCGCCGCGCGGCGGCTGAGGCCGTGACCCGCGCGCTCCCCGGCGCCCTGGTCCAGGAGCAGCACCGGCGCACCCTGATCGAGTGGCAGCGCGAGGCCGGGCCGCAGGGCGAGTGCGGTCCCGTCCAGGTCGACCTTGTGTGGGCCGTCGTCGGCGCGTCCGGGACGTCCGTGCGGCTCGAGGTGTCCAGCCGTCCCGACACGGTGATCTCCATGCTCGCGGCTTTCGCCCGGGCCCACGAAAGGGGCTGAACATGGACCCGTCGCCACAGCGCCCGTTCTTCGTCATCGGTCAGTGGTCCGGCGCAGGCATTGAGGTCTGGGCAGTGCAGGAGGCGCCGCGTGACGATGGCGAGCGGTCCGAGAGGTGGGAGGAGTACTGCCTGGACGCAGAGGAGGCATTCGGCAGCGTCGAGGTGGTCTATGCCGCCAGCGCCGGAGAGGCCGCGGTGAACGCGCGCATCGAGGCGGTACAGACTGCCGCGAGGATCCGCCGCGATCTGGCCTCCGCCGGCCGGAATGCCGCTCCGCGAACCCGCAGGTCAGAGGTGGGTTCACACAATCGCATATCACACTATTATTAGTAGTGAGTTCGAGGCCGCCGCCTGGCGGCACTCCGCTTCCCCCCTCCTCTCCGTCTCCAGTTCCCAGAGTTGCCATGCTGCGAGCGCTGCGCCGTGCCCTGCGACCGGCCCGTCTGCGTATCCCCGCCCGCCGCTTCACGGCCGGGATCGCGGCACTGCCGCCCACCGCCCGCGACGCGTTCGACACCGACGCCACCGCTGCGGAGGCCATCGCCTACAACCGCAGCCGCGTGGCCACCGCGACGGCCGTCGCCCTCTACAGCAGCGGGCACGCGCTGCCGGTGCCCGACGACCACCTGGACGACGCCGTGCGCGCCCTGGACTTCCCGTACTCGGCCCCGAGCCCGGAGACCCGTGCCGCCATCCGTGCCGCCCTGGCCGTCCTGGAGGCCGACTACACGGTCACCGTCGCCCACTGACTCTGCCCACGCCGACCTGCGGGCCGCCCGTCACCGGGTGGCCCGCAGAGGAAGGAGCCCCGGTGTTCCTGGTCACTCCCGACCGAACCTACGGCCTGGTGGCCGCCCCCCGCGCCCCGGAAGACCTCACCCCCGGCACCGAAGAGGCCCTCACCGCCCAGAACTTCACCTGGAACAGTGAGATCGAGGCCTACACCCGCCCGACCGGCCACGACCCCGAGGGCGTGGATCGCACCGCCGGCACGCTGCGGGGGCTCGGCCACTTCGTCCTGCTCTCCTACACGCCGTCGCCCGTGGGCCGACCTCAGCGCCCGGGCCAGGCAGGGCCCCGCCCCCTCCCTCCGGGCCGAGGAGACCGCCCGTGAAGCCCCTGGAACTTGCCGAACTGTTGACTGCCCCGGCCGAGCATCCGGTCCGGGAGGCGCTGCGTGAACTCGCCCCCAGGGAGCTGGACGCGCTGGTCATCGAAGCGCTGGCGGCCACCGAGGAGGCGTGGCGGCAGGTGGTGGTGAGCCGGGTCAAGGCTTTCGCGGCCGGGCAGCCCGGCAGCGGACGCCCGGCAGTGGCCGCCTACTTCACCGCCACGGAACGCCGCGCGGCCGAAGGCATGCACCTGGGCTGGAGCCCCTTCGTCGCCGCCCTCTCAGGCACTGAGGCCGTTCCGGATCTCCGGCCCGCCCGGACCACGGTGACCGCCGTGCCTGTGGGGGAAGCCGCGCTGGCGGAAGAGATCTTCGCCGACCCGGAACTGGCCGCCGCGCTCAACCGGCTCGCGGCACTGGACCCGCCCGGCCACGGGGACATCCTGCGTGTCCACCTCCCCACCCGCGCGGTCACCCGCATCAGCCGCTGACCGCCGGTCCGTGCGGACGTCTTGGCGTCCGCACGGGCCGGGGCGGCAGCCGGCCAGCAGTCCGTCCGCCCCCAGGGGTCACCGGGCGGACAGAGCGACAAGCAGCGCGCTCGGCATTTGTGCAGGTCAGGTGGTGTCTACCCCTCACTCAGAAAGTCACTATTATTTGAAGTGTTGCGGGGTTGGACCCCGCCCGTTCGCCATCAAGGCAAGGAGAAGGAGAGCCATATGGCCACCGCCGTCTCACCCCAGACCGACGCCCCCGGCGCGCACGAGGACGCCACGCCGCAGATCGTCCAGCTCGACCCGCAGCTCCTGGTGCGCGACACGTGCAACGCACGCGAGCACGACACCGAACCCGACGAAAAGCTCATCGCCTCCGTCAAGGAACTCGGCGTCGAGGAGCCCATCAGCGTCCGGCCCCTGCCCGACGGCACCTACGCGGTCTTCAAGGGCTGGCGGCGCGCCCAGGCTGCGCAGGCCGCCAACGCCTCAGCCGAGCAGGACGGCCGTCCCGTACGCTTGGTCAACGCCTACGTGCGCGAGGACCTGATCGGCCGCGACGGCTGGACTCGGCTCCTGTCCCTGGTCGAGAACGACCACCGCGAGAGCATGAGCGAACGGGACACCCTGCGCGCGCAGGAACTCGCCCTGATCGACATGAACGACGTCGACCGTCGCACGGCCGCCAAGGCCCTCGGGGTGGGGCGGAGCGCGGCCAAGCAGGCCAAGGCGGCGCAGAAGCTGGACGACGCCGCGCTGCGCCGGGCGGCAGCCGGGGGCATGGACCTGGAGCAGACCGCCCAGCTCGCCGAGGTCCAGGACGTGCGCGGCGCCGAGCACCGGCTGCTGCGTGCGCTCCAGCGCGACCAGGAGAAGGGCAACGGCGGGCGCGGCCACTGGGGCCAGGAGCTGGCGCTGCTGCGCGCCGAGCAGACCGATGCCGCCGCCCGTGCCAAGGCCCTTGCAGAGCTGGAGGCTGCGGGCATCCCGCTGGTGAAGGGGCCGCTCTACGGGCAGAAGGACCCCTCGCACCCGCTGTCCGAACTCACCACGGCCCTGGGCAACCCGCTCACCGAGGACAGCCACAAGGGCTGCCCCGGCCACAGCGCCCGGCTGGACGACGAGCACCAGCCCGTCTGGTACTGCGCCAACCCGGCTGAGCACGGCCACAAGGTTCGCCCGAAGCCGAAGAAGCCGCGCACGGAGCAGGACGAGAAGGCGGCGGAGGAGCGCCGGAAGGTCATCGCCTGCAACCGGGCGTGGAAGGCCGCTGCGGGGCCGCGCCAGGACTTCGTCACCCGCCTGGTGCGGATGAAGACGCTGCCGGAAGCGGCCCGTGTCTTCGCGCAAGAGGTCCTGCTGACCCTCCCGTACTACTACAGCTCGTGGGTCGACAAGCACGAGTCGGAGGCCGTCGCGCGCTTCCTGGGACTCAAGGACCCCGAGAAGGCCGACCTGACGGAGACGGCGGCGCAGCTTCCCAAGGCCCGTGTCGTCAACGCGATGTTCGCGCACGTCGCCGCCGCGTGCGAGTACGGCATCCGCGAGCCGAAGACGTGGTCGCACCTCACGCCCTGGCAGGCCCGTTACCTGCTGCTGCTGGAGTCTCTCGGCCAGGCCGACAACGGCAGCTACCAGCTCTCCGAGGTCGAGCAGCAGGCCGTGACCGGCCACCGCCCCGACGCCGCCGCCTGACCTTCGTCCCCCCTTCTTCCCGAAGCCTCCGGCCGGGCACACCCGGTGCCCGGCCGGTCATCCCCCTCCCGTCAGAGAGGAAGAACCACCATGTCCATCGGTATCGACGACGTGTGCGCCTTCATCGGACAGCTGCCCGACGCGGCAGCCGTCGCGCAGGTGCAGGAGGCCGCCGCCCGGCGGCTCGGCGAACTGGACAGGTCCGCCCACGACAGCATCGTGGCCGGTCGCCGGGCCCGCATCACCGACTCCCTGCGCCCGGCGTGCCTGCGCCGCCTGACCGGCACCGTGCAGGAGCGCAACCGCACCGGCACGCGTGCGGGCTTCCTGCTGGACGAGGAGTCCACCCGGCTGCTGCGCACCGACCCGCGAAACCGCTACCGCATCCCCGAGGGAGCCAGGCGGTTCCGGCTGCCCGGCAACGGCGTCCCCCTCTCCTGCCTGGAGCTCATCGAGGACTGAGCGCCCCCTGCACCGCCGGGCAGGGCAGAGCAACGCGGCCCCGCCCTGCCCGGCGGCCGACAGCCGCCAGAGTGCGGCCTTCCCTTCACCAGACCGTTCCACAGATCAGAGGCGACCATGGTCATCTCTCCCAGCACCGTTGCAGCCGCCCGGACCTACGCGAGCGCCATGAGCGGCGCACCCCTGCCCCAGCCCTCGCCCGCCGATGCGGACAGCCGCTCGATGGAACCGGCACACGAAGCGGCCTACTACTTGAGCATGGGGGAAACGTTCCGCATCCTCACCCGTCCCGGTGAGCAGGCCAGGCCAGACGTGAAGGAACTGAGCACGGCGGTGCGGGCGGTATCCGGCGGCGGTATCTGGTACCGCCGTGGCGAAGAGGCGGCCCGCCGGATCATCGCCTCCGACCAGCGCATCCGGCATCTTCCCCAGGACCCCGACCAGCTATGGGCGCTGCTGGCCGACGTGCTCCAGGCCCTGGACCTGCTGGGCGAGGCCCCGCAACTGGACGGCAGCAACCTGCGGCGCCACCTGCCCGGCCGCCCGGCGGCGATCCGCCGCACCGACCCGACCGGAGGCTGGGGCCCCGTGCGCGTGAAGTGGAGCCCGGACGGCGCCTGCCGCTGGACAGACCTCCGCCACGGCAGTTGGCAGTGGCCCAGCCAGACGGCCGAACCCGCCGCGCCGGCCCTGACACCACCACGCGACTGACCGCCTCCCCCACCGGCAGACCCGTCCTGCCCTCCACTCGGCTGACCAGACCGGCGCGGGGCGGGACCGCCTCTCCAGGCGGCCCCGCCCCGCCTCCCCGGCCCCGTCCATGACAGGTGACGAAAGCGAGGCGCCCCGTCATGCCCTACTCAGCGCCAGTGCCCGAGGAGCGGGCACGAACACCGATTCTGGTGATCAGCGACAGCACCGACGACGATCCGATCGGACTCCTTCCCTCCCCCATCCCCCTGCGGCGCCTGCCCTCCCCGCTGTTCAGCACCGAGGAGTACCGGCTTGCCCCGCTCGCCCTCCTGGACGACCGCTCCTACACCGCCTTCACACTGCGCCACATGCCCCAGCGCCCCGGCCTGATCCTCACGCTCGCCACGCGGGCGACGACACGGTCCACCCCCGGGCCGCGGCCATCGGTGCCGAAGCCGTCCTCCACGCCGGACAGGACCCGGCCTGGCTGCACCTGCGCCTGCACGAAGCGACCAACTGCCGCTACGCCCGCTGGGAGGACCTCCTGACCGGCCCGCCCCCACCGCCCGGCAGCTGACCCGGCCGCCCCGACCCTGTGATCCGGAGGAACCAATGCACTCCATACCCCAACGCTGTGCGCGCCGGCCGCTGTCGGGCGGTCTGGTCGTGCCGTGGGTGTCCCTGGTCCACGGCGGCCACGCCGCCTTCGGCAGCCTCGACGCCGGCCGGGCCCGCACGGCCATCCTGCGGTGCTTGTGCCAGATCTGCGGCCAGGCTCTGCAAGAGCGGTGCTACCTGATCGTCCGCCCGGCCGACGCCGCCCGCGGCCGCTCCCCCGAACCGGCGCTGCACCCCGAATGCCTGCCGTATGCCGCCGCGCACTGCCCCATGCTCAACGGCACGGCCACCCACTACCGCCACCGCCCCGTCCTGGCCACCCACCCCGCCGGACGGCCCTGCACCGATCCGTCCTGCCCCTGCCCGTCCCGCTCTCCCAACGAGGACCATCCCGCGCGCAGCGGCAGCCCCGCCGACCGCTACGAGGCTTGGATGATCCGCACCCGCACCTACCTCCCGGTCTATGCACCCGACCGGACCGATGTGCCCATCGGCATCAGCATCGCTGTGCCGGTCCTGCGCCGGCGCCTCCTGCGCACAGCGGTCCTCACCCCCGAGCAGCAGCGGCTGATGGACCTGTGGCACGCCCTCATGGGCGAGTCCTGATGCCCTCCCGGTCCCCGTACTGCACGAAGGAGCCTTCTGTGCTGATCAAACCGAACCCGGCCACGCCCGAAGGGCAGGCCATCATCGAACTGGCCGATCTGATGGACGGCCTCCAGGAACGCACCGGCGAATGGCCGGGCGCGGATGCCTGCACCATCCTCGGTGAGTGGCTGAGCCGTTTCAGCTTCGAGTCCTCGAAGGACGCCGCCGCACAGGCGACCGGCCGCGCGTGGGTGCTGCGCCGTTGGGACCGGCACAGCGACGAGCTGACGCTGTGGTCCGATGAAGCGTCCGCCCTGGCCGCACTGGCGCAGCACGCACGCAGTTGCTGGGACGACGTGGCGGGCAAGAACGGTGCGCCCTACCGTCCTCCCGCCGACGACCGGACGGCTGTGGACGTCTATTACGGCCCGGTGGAGGACCGGTGCGACGAGGACTATACGCTGCGCGCGTACGACGTCCTCCGTCATGAGGACGCTTCCCGCATCCTCAGTCTCAAAGACGCCCAGGCCTGCACGGAGGCCAACCGTGCGGCGGTGTTCCACCCGATGAAGGGACCCGACGACGAAGGCCTGCCGTGCATCGAGATCTCCGGGGTCCTCGTGTTCGCCTACCTCGACGCCGGCACAGAGGCCGTGCGGGTCTCCGTCCACTTGGACACCGCGGACGAGCATCTGGCCCTGGCCGACGGCACGGTCCCGGTACAGGTCGACGTCGAGGACGCCACGGTGTTCACCCATCCCGCTGCACCGCCGGCGCCGCCGGTGTCCGAGCGGAGGGCCCTCCTCGGGTGGCTCGCCCGTCTCGCCGCGCGGCCCGCCCGGGTGCGGCGGCAGGGGGGTTGACCCACACGAGACACACTATTATTTGCATAGGAGGTGTTTCGCATGGCCCCTTCCGTCACGCATGTCTGCGGCACCGTCACCGGCGACGTGGAGGTCCGCTTCACCGAATCCGGCGTCGCCGTCTGCCGCTTCCGCCTCACCGACACACCCTCGCAGTGGGACGCCGCCGCGCAGAGGTGGCGTGACGGCGCCCCGATCCACTACGTCTGCACCGCCTGGCGTGACCTGGCCCGCAACGCCGCAGAGTCCCTCGTGAACGGGGTTCACATCCTGGTCAAGGGACGGATCACCGAGATCCGGGACAACGCCGTCTACCTGAGCGCCGACGACATCGGCATCAGCCTGCGCAAGCGCATCGCCTACACCGAGACCAGCCTGCCCAGCCCGGCCGCCGCCGCGCCGGTCACCCCGCACTCCCCGCCCACACCCGCATCGCCGTCCCCGTCCCACCCGGCCACCAGGCGGCCGGGCAACCCGCCCGCCTGGTGGGAAAAGCGAAGGTCCTCCGGCTGGACCGACAACGGCACCCCCTCCGCAGCCGCCGACGGCATTCCCCTTCACGCCGGCGGCTGACCACCCACCCGTTCCATCCGCCACCCGGCGCGGCACCGGTTCGCCTGCCGGTGCCGCGCCCTGCGCGAACACCACCCGCCGCACCAGCGGCCCCCTTCTCGGCGCCGTGCCCGAAACAGGACGTCGCCCTGGCCCGGCCCCGGGCACCCCTCGCCCTGCTCCAGGCCCCGCCCCCGTCGCTCCCCGTGGCGAAAGCCCCTGCCGCGCTCAACGAGACAGAGAGGACCGCCCCCTGTGTGCGAGAACGTCGACTTCTTCAAGGCCGTCGTCACTTCCTACCCCCAGGACGCCGACCACGCCCCGCTGCTGCAGGACCCCGTCCACGCGCGCGTGGCCAGGGCCGGCGACGTCGCCGACGGCGACCTGATCCTGGCCGCTGTCTCACTGCGCGGCACCGACTACTTCAACGACCAGTACATCGCGCACCCCGAGCCCTACGACCCGGCCTGCCAGTGCGGGGTGTGCTGCCACCTCACCCACGAGAAGAGCGACGTGGTCGTGCTGTCCAACGGCCGCCCCTGGACGACCTGCGACCCCTGGCTCGCCGACGAGCTGGCCCTCATCGTCCCCTCCCTGCGCCTGCCCGACCCGAACGTCAAGGAGTGACCGCCGCCATGGCCCGCACCGCGTACGCGCCGTCGCTGCCCGGCCTCAGCACCACCGACGGCCTGGACACCGTCATCAACTGGGGCCTCGGCGCCGACTCCACCGCCTACCTCGCACGGATGCTCACCGCCCCCGGCGCGCACGGCATCGACCTGGACCGCACCGCCGTCCTCTACATGGCCACCGGCAGCGAGTGGCCCGAGACCCGGCTCCTGATCGAGGAGTTCATGCTGCCGCTGCTGCGCGAGCACGGCGTGCGCCTGGTGCAACTGGCGCGCAACGGGCACAGGAAGGAGGACGGGTTCACGGTCCTGGACGACTCCCGCCGACCCGAGCGGCTCATCGTCCGCGGGCCGTGGACGCTGTGGGACGACCTGGAGTCCGTCGGCACGGTTCCCCAGCAGGCCGGCACCCGCAAGTGCAGCCTGTGGGCCAAGGGCGCGGTCGGTGACTGGTGGCTCACCCAGGTCTTCGGCGGCCGCCCGTTCCGGCAGTTCATGGGCTTCAACGCCGACGAAAAAGGGCGCTGCCTGCGGGACGAGACCGCGTCCAAGCTCCCCGGACGGGCCGGTCTCTACCCGCTCGTCGACTGGGGCTGGGGACGGCAGCAGGTCGAGGACTACCTGCTGGCGCGGTTCGGCGTGCACTGGCCCAAGAGCTACTGCACGTTCTGCTGCTTCCCCGTCTCCATGGGCGCCCTCCCCGCCCACCTGGAGCGCATGCGCGCCCACCCGGACATCGCCGGTGAGGTGCTGCGCCTGGAGTACACGGCGATGAGCCTCAACCCGAACGCGAAGCTGTACGGCCGCACGACCCTGCTCAAGTTCTTCGACCGCGCGCAGCCCCGGGACCGGGCGTGCCTGGAGGCCTTCGAGCGGGAGCTGGACATGCCGTGGGCGCTCTACCACGTGCGCCGGCTGTTCCTCGTGTCGGCCGACGGAGGTCGGCGCCCGGTGATGCGCTCCACCGAGCGCGTCGACATCGGCCGCCCGCAGCAGCTCGCCCGTCGGCTGATCTCCGTCTCCCGGCGGCACCGCGTCGACGTCGAGCACGACCCGGTGTACGGACGCGCCCGGGCCTGGGTCCGCCCCCGCGGCACGGCCTGGCCGATGGCCGAGGAGCTGTTCGCCACCGCGCGCGCCCGCGTGATCGACAAGCAGGACAAGAACTTCGAGCCGGAACGGCACGCCCTGACCTCCGGCCCCACCGCCCGGGGCCTGGCCTGCCTGCTCCTGCGTAACCTGCGTCCCCTGCGGGAGCTCCCCCTTGGTGCGGAGGGCAACTCCCCCCACTGGGGGATGCCTTCTGGCGGACCTGCAGCCCACACCGGCCACCGACGCCCCCGGGCGTCCCTCGTCCGAGTGGTCCCCCGCCCGCAGAGACCCGACGGGGTGGCCGCGCGGGCAGAAGCCGGTTGCGGGGGCGACCAGGCTCCCTCTGCGGGGTGGTGATGACCGATGACCGAAGACATGGACACGGTCCGGGGGCTGTCCGGCCCGGGCCCGCGGTTGCCCACCGCTGCCGTGGCGGCCTGGCGCCGGGTGCTGGGAGAGGCGCACGTGCTCACCGGGCCGGAGGACCGCGCGGCCGCCGGGCGGTGCACCTTCCCGGCCCCGCTGCCGGCGGCGGTCCTGCGTCCCGCCGACGCGGCTCAGACCCGGGACTGCCTGCGGATCGCCCACCGCCACGGCATCCGTGTCCATCCGGTCAGCACCGGCAGGAACTGGGGATACGGCTCAGGCTGCCCGCCCACCGACCACATCGTGGTGCTGCGGCTGGCTCGGCTGGACCGAATCCTCGGCCACGACGAGCAGCTCGGTTTGGTCACCGTGGAGCCGGGTGTCACCTTCGGGCAGCTGGCCGGGGCCCTTCGGCGGCGCTCGTCGCACCTGCTGCCCCCGTCCACCGGGGCCGGAGGGGGCACCTCCGTCCTGGCCAACGCCCTGCAACGCGGCATCGGGCAGGGACCGTACCAGGACATGGCCTCCCACCTGCGGCGGCTGGAGGTCGTCCGCCCGGACGGCAGCCGCCTGTCGACCGGCCCGGGCCCGGGCCCCGCGCTGACCGGGCTGTTCCTCCAGGGCGGCCCGGGTGTCGTGGTGTCCGCCGAGCTGTGGCTGCATCCCCGTCCCGGGCTGACCCGGACCGTGGTCTTCCGGCTGCCCGATCAGCGCCGCCTCCCGGAAACCGTCGACGCGGCCCGGCGGCTGCTGCAACGCACCTCGGGCGGCGTCGCCGTGAGCCTGTGGAACCGCGCCCGGCTGGCCGCGCAGCTGCTGCCGGCGCCACGGAGCCACCCGCCCGAACCCTTCGACGGACCGTGGACCGGTCACGCCCAGCTGTGGGCCGACGACCCCAGGGCGCTGGACCTGCTGCACGAGTCCGTACTGCGCGCCTTCGCCCCGTACGCAGACCACTGGGACACCGGTGACGCCGCCGCCCTGGACGCCGGGGGGCCGCCTGGCGGTGCGGGACCGCGTGACAGCGCGCCGGGCCTGGCGAGTGCCTACCGCCACAAGCCGGGCGGCCCGCTGCACGTTCCGCCCGACCGGGAACGGGACCCCGACCGGGACGGTTGCGGCGTGCTCTGGTTCGCCCCGCTGCTGCCCATGACGGGGACGAGGGCTGCCGCCGTACTGCGACTGGTGGAGAGGATCATGACCGACCGCGGCGTGGAACCGTGCCTCGCCCTCCGCCTCGGTGCGCGGGACCTGCACTGCGTCGCCGGGCTCTTCTGGGACCGGGACGAGCCGGGAGGCGACGTACGGGCGCTGGAGTGCCGCCGGGAACTGGTGCGCAGGTGCGCGCGCGTCGGGGTCCACCCTTACCGGCCGGTGCTCGGCGAGGACCTGGGGGACGCCGGGAATCCGGGGAGCCGGCTGCTGCTGGACCAGATGGCCTCGGCGCTCGACCCGCGAGGGGTCCTGCGGGCGCCGCCCGGTCGGGGCGCCGACCGGTGAGCGGGACCGTTCACGCCGCCGCCCCGGCACCGGGCTTCGGTGCGGTGCTGGAGACACCGGACGTCTCGGCACTCCGAAGCCGCCTCCACAGCCGGGTGCTGGAGGTCGTCCACCGGATGCCGGGGCCCCTGGCGGACAGCGCCGCCGCCCTGCTGGACCGGCACGGCCGGACCCAGACAGCCGATCAGGGGGACCTGTTCGTGCTGTTCCCCGCACCGGTGTGGTCCTTCCTGCACTGGGTGCCCGCCGCCCGGCACCCGCACGCCGAGCGGCTGCACGCCGCCGCGCTGCTGCTCCACCTGTGGGACGACCATCTGACGGATCGGCAGCTCGCACCGGATCTCGCGGCCTTGCAGCTGCGTACCGAACTGTGGCGGTGCGTCGAGCAGGACGGGGCGGCGCTCTGCGCCGACTGGGGCGCGGCTCCCGGGCTCGTCGCCCGGCACACCGAGCGGTACCTGTGCGCCACGCATGCCCCGCGGCCGCCCGTCGACCTGGACGCCTACTGCGCCGCCGCGCGTGAGCAGGCCGCGGTGTGGACGCTGCTGCCCCGGCTGCTGGAGACCGGCGGCCGCACCACGGCCGGGTGGTCCGCGCTGGTGGAGGAATTCGCCCTGGCGTGGCGGCTGGTGGACGACGCGGCGGACGTGCACCGCGACGCCGCCGCGGGGATCCGCTCGGCGGTGTGGTGGGAACTGCCCGGTGCCGGGCGAGCCCGGTGGGACGCGGCGTCCCGGCGTGCCGGGGGCGCCGCCCCTTTCGTGGCCGCCGGATGCGCGGAGGCCGTCGGCCGGGTGCTCGCCCGCGCCGCCGCCCTGCTGGGCGCCGCGGCCGAGCGGGCCGCGGCGGCCGGGGAGGAGGGCGCGGCCACGGAGTTGCTGACCGCCCGGGCGGGGGTGCTCACATCAGCGCGCCGGCCGTCGTGAGGGCGCAGTTCTTGGCGGTCTCCCAGACATCGGTGGCGACTTTCTCCAGGAGCTTGGCCGGGTCGTTCTCCAGGACGCCCACCACGTCGTCCCAGGACCGGATGCCGAACTCCACTGTGGCGTTGGTCGAGATGAGCGTGGTGTCGAGGGCTTGCAGGGAGAAGGCGCCGCTGAGCCGGACCATCGCCCCTGTGGTGACGTCGATCTCGATCGTGCCCCGTACGTGCACCCCGATCAGCAGTCCGACACCAAGCGGCACCCCTGCGATCTGCGCGTCCCGGGGCAGGGTGATGGCGAAGTCGAGCTCGACACCGGCGCTGGCCTTGAGCCCCTTCTCGTTGAGGCGGCAGTGGACGTTCACCCGGGCGGTGACGATGTTCACGGCGACGTCGAAGGCGAACCCGCCCGTCTCCAGCAGCGCTTCGACGGCGAGAACGCGGTGGCCGAGGAGCGAGAGGCTGCCCGAGAGGTAGAAGATCTTCTCCGGCAGCTGCCCCTGTTTGAGGTCTCCCGTGTCGAGGTGGAACTGTGGACCGGTGGTGCCGTCGTTCCCGGCGAAGCTGAAGACGCCGCCCAGTTCGATGGGGTACTGCACCTGGCTGCTGATGTAGAGGCCGGCGGGGTGGATGCGCACCTGGAACCGCCAGGTGTTGCCGCCCAGCGAGATGTCGCCCCTGGCGTAGAAGCCCGGCTCCCAGCGCTGCTGGGTAGCGGCGTTGGTCCAGCCGTCCGGGTCGGCGACGGCGCACAGGGTGAGTTCGCGGACGACCACGCCGTCCAGCGGGCTCAGAGCGGACGGCGGATCCGGCTCGATGATCTTGACCAGGTCGAGGACGGTCACTCCGCGCTCGGGGGAGGTCCCGGTCAGGGAGAAGTAGAAGGCGCTGACCGACGGCGGGGAGACCCTGCCGTGTACGGCCAGTTCCAGGGACGCTGGGCCGATGTCGACGGAGCCGCCGCCGCCCAGCTTGAACCCGCCGAGAGGGCTGTAGGCCATCTCCAGGTAGAAGTAGGCGATGTTGAAGCCTTCGATGCCGAAGGCGTTCTCCCAGGTTCGCCGTTGGGCAGCGGGCGCTGCCGGTACGGCGGAGGGCATCCCGCCGTCGGCCGGGACGGCCGCCGCAAAGTGCCCGGGCCCCATGCCAGGCAGCAGGATGTGCCCGGGCTCGTCGAGGTCGACCACGCAGAGCTGCCTGCGATCGGGTTGCCCGGCCAGGGCTGGACCGTAGGTCTCCTCTGCCGCCGCAAGGACGAGGCTGAGGCTGAAGGACCAGCCGGTGTCGGTCTTCTCCACCGCGCCGGCGGCGACGAAGCGCAGGCTGGTCCCGGACGGCGACCCGAGGGCCGAGACGTCGAGGAAGAACGTGGTGGCGAGCTTGATCTTGAGGTTCTTCGGCACGATGGTCAGGCTGAGGGAGCCGAACCCGGGCTTGGTCTCCTCGTCGCCGATGACGGCGGTGAACTCCGAGTCCGCGATCGAGCGGGCGAGCCGGGCGGTCAGCTGGATGCCTTCGGTGTCGGGGAAGATCTCCCGCAGGAACGCCAGGGACTCGCCGTAGGTGACCTCGGTGAAGAAAGTCAGCCCACGGCCCAGCTTTTCGGGCAGGGTGTCGGGCAGCTTCGCACCGGCGTCCAGGGTGACGCCGTCCGCGGTGCAGACGGCCAGGCCCGACTTGCGGAAGGACAGGTCGCCGAGGATGCCCAGGACGTCTCCCCAGCCTTCGACGTCCTTGGGTGACCACGTCCAGTCCTGCTGCCAGAGGGCGGCGGCGAAGAAGGTGCCGTCGGCGGACCGGCCGGCCTTGCCGGTGAGCGTCAGGGGATGCCGGGTTCGGGACCCGAACGCGACCGTCGTGCGCAGACCGAGTTCGTAGTGCACGTCCGAGGCCGGCTGCCCGGCCATCGCCTTGCCGGCGCGCAGCGTGGCCTTGGAGTCCTTCAGGAACACGGCCGGAGTCCCGTACGGGAGTTCCAGAGGGCAGGACAAGTGGTCGAGCAGCTCGGTCAGTTCGATCTCGGGGAGGGTCCCCTCCAGGGCGAACGACCGGGGGAGGGTCCAGGTCGCCGTGAAGTCGACGCTCGTGTCGCCGCCTACGGGGCGGAGCTTCGCCGTGGCCGACACCGCGCCGGTGACCTCGTGGGTGGGGTCCGGGCGATCCGTCGACTCCGGTTCGCCCTCCTTCTTGTCCGCACGCTCCTGCTGTTCCCCCGCCGTCCCCCCTCCGTTCTCTCCGTTCTCTCTGTTCTCTCCGTTTCTCTTCTTTTCCTCTTTCTTTTTCTTCTTCCGGTCGAGCTTGAGTTCGGCGCCGGTCAGCTCCACTTCGGCCGCCCCCAGCGAGAGGGACCACGAGGTGGCGACCTTGGCCGTGAGGGAGTACTCGCCTTCCCTGGGGGTGGCGGAGCCGCTGAACCCGCTCAGCGTCAGTTCGGGCAGACCGGCCGGCGCCGGGAGTAGGAAACCCGCGAGTACGTCGGAGAGCCTGGCGGTGGTGTCCTTGTGCTGGGTGAGCCGGAACGTGCCGGGCGGGATGCGGGCGGTGGCGGTCATCCGGAGGGCGGGGCCAACGGTGAACGTCCCGTACCCGGTCACAGTGGCGCCGGACTTGCGGGTCAGCGGTCGGGTGACGGCGAGTTCGGCGCCCACTTCGGTGACCTCGACGGTGTTCGCTACCGTCCAGGCGACCGTCGGTCTGGCGGTGGCCTTGACGGTGACCTCGGTGACCGCCTCCTTCAGCCCGTCCTGGAGCTTGCCCGGGTCGATGACGAGGCCGAGTTCGGTGAGCAGCACGGTGTCGCCCAGTTCGAAGCCCTGACCGGCCAGTTGCCGCATCGCGCTGCCGCTGCCCTCCCAGGAGGCCAGGGACGTGGCCGGCAGGTACTCGCCCGGCAGGACCTCCGCGGTGAAGGTCACCTTTCCTTTTCCGGTGGGCAGCGGTGTGCTGACCGTCGCCGTGATGCCATGGTCGAGAGCGAGGTCGGCGCGCAGGTGGACCGGGTGGGCCACGGTGCGTGAGCCGTCGTCGGCGCGGCTGGTGCGTGAGCCCGCCCAAACGTAGAAGGACGCCCCGAGAACTCCGGTGCCCCGTGGGGGAGAGGTCAGCGCGATGTCGGCCCGGCGTGTGCCCTTGGGACCGGGCGTGCGGGCGATGGGCCCGGTGAGCGCGAGGGCGCCGGGGGCGGTTGCGAGCAGTTCGGCGAGCCATTCCGGGATGTCCGCCGTCGTTACTTCGGCGCCGTGGAAGGTCAACCCGGGGAGCAGGGACGGGCGCCCGTCGGCCGCTGGCCGGACGGTGGAGCTGAGCAGGAACTCCGGTTCCGTGGCGAAGGCGAGTCCGGCCAGGTCGCTGCCCTTGGTCTCCGGGAAGGAAGCGGTGAACCTCCACGTCGTGGGAAGCGTGAAGGGGAGGTAGAGCGAGGGCCGCTGATCGGCGGGGTCGAGACCGATCTCGATGCCGCTGACGGGTCGGCCCTTCACTCCGAGCAGGCTGGTGGTTCCCCTCAGCACGACGGTTCCATCGGTGCGTGCACTGCGCCGCACCCCCGTGACGGTGAGTGTGCCGCCGAGCCACTCGGTCACCAGAGGCGCGGCAGCGCAGCCGAAGTCGTCGCTGCCGAGGCTGATGGCGTCACCTGTGGTGCGTCTGTCGAGGAGATCGTGCAGTTCCTGTACGTGCATGGGGGGTCCCGGGGGTTCTGCCGCGGGGCGGCGGGCGGAGGGGGACGGCGAGGGCGGGCCGTGTGCCCGCCCGGGGTGCGGCTATTGCGTGAGCTTGGCGGCGATGATGCGGCGTGTGGCGGTGGTCAGCCCGTCGGCGATCTCGTCCTTGCGGGCGAGCGTCCGCTCGCGGATCCCCTTGAGGATGACGGTCTTGACTGGGGTGGAGTCGAACAGCGCTCGGATCACCTCCCGGAAGAGGTCACCCGCGGTCACCTCCACCGTCAGCTCCTCGGCGGCGACTTCGAGGTCGAGGGAGCCCAGGGAGATCCGCAGGGCGTCGGCGTCGGGGCCGCTGAAGACCAGTCCCGCCAGCAGCGAGGGCCGCGTGAGCGAGGCCGTGATGTCCCCGCGGAGCACGTCGTCCTCGTCGTCGCCGCTCGGGGGGAAGACCGCCTCGAACCGGCCGGTGAGGACCAGCGGCGGTTCGGGTACGCAGTGCGACGAGCCGTCCGGTCCGCGGGTGCCCGGGATGACGGGCCGACCGGTGATGCGGCCGAATCGCAGGGCCAGGTCGATGCCGTCGGCTGTCAGCCGTGCGTCCTCCGGCGGGATCAGCAGGTTGGGAAGGCCCTGGACGGTGACGTCGCGCAGGCAGACGCTGCTCAGTTCGATGTCGTCGACGGACTGCGGACCCAGATCGAGGTCCGCGATCCGGAGAGGGACGAGCCCGGGGTCTTCCACGGAATGGACGAGGGCCGGCGGGTAGAAGTCGGACGAAGGGGAGCTCATCGCGAGCCGAACCCGGTCGAACAGGTACTGCTCCACCGGCCCCGGTCCGGCGGACTCCCCGGTGGGCAAGGCGCCGGCCGGTACGGAGCCCAGGAAGCCGTTGAGCACCGCGGCCAGCTGCTCGGTGATGGCGGCCGAGAACTCGGCGCGCTGCCTGGGGTCCGACAA
Source organism: Streptomyces sp. NPDC018947 (assembly GCF_044390505.1). Classification (NCBI taxonomy): domain Bacteria; kingdom Bacillati; phylum Actinomycetota; class Actinomycetes; order Kitasatosporales; family Streptomycetaceae; genus Streptomyces; species Streptomyces sp. NPDC018947. The sequence goes on along the minus strand of NZ_JBIRZD010000019.1, from coordinate 144,685 downwards.
GGCGGACTCGATGGCGGCCCTGAGCGCCTTGCCGGCTTCGCCGCTCTTGAACGCGGTCACGGCCGCCTGCTTCCAGCCCTCGATCTTTCTGGCGCTGGTCCCCTCGTCCTCGATGGTCACGTCCTGCTCGGTCAGTTTGAAGGTGGGGGCGCTGTCGGCTGCGACGTTGATGGAGTCCACCTGGGCCGCCAGGACACGGTGTGGACCGCTGTCCGCAACGCGGAGGGTGGTGTGGACGTCGAACGCGAGGCCCTGGACGGTGAGTGCGACCGTCCCGCGCCCTTCCACCACCTGTGTGGGCCAGGTGACCCCTTCCAGCCCGCGTACCGCTGTCGTCGTCGGGGGCAGCGGGCCGGTGGAGCCGTCTGCCGGGACGTCGGCGGCGACGACTTCCTGGCGCAGCAGGTAGCCGCCCTTGATCCTGATCTGGCTGTTGTCCTTCCACTCGCCGGTGTCGTAGGCCCCCAGCGTGATCCGGACCGTCCCCTGGTAGCCGTCGGCGGTCTTGGTGAGCCCGGTGAGGTCCCCCACGGCGGCGTTGGGCAGGTGGTGGATCTCGACGGAGGAGAAGGACAGCGAGGGAAACGGGTGGGCCGCGCTCGGGCGGGAGGTGAAGGCGCGGAGGTTCTCGGGGAGATCCTTGAGGTCCGGTGGCACCTCGTGCCCGTCCTTCTCCAGCTGCGCCTTGCGCTTGCGTGCGCGCGTATGGGCGGCTCCGACGACGAACCACCAGCCGTCCGCGATGGTGGCGCCCACCGTCGCGCCCTGCTGGTCTGCGATCGCGCCGAGGTTCCACTCCGGTGCCCGGAGCGGGGTCAGGGTGCCCCCGTCCGGGGTCTTCACCTGCTGGAGCAGAGTCGGCAGCCAGTAGCGGCTGCGAGGGTTGTTCAGCCGCTTCCTCATGGTGTCGTAGACGAAGCTGATCAGGGTGGTTCCCATGGTGTCTCCCGGTGACGGGCCCGGCTTCCCGGGCGTCGCGGGGGACGGCCGGGCCGGGGCGCGGAGTGGGGCGGGTGGCGGGGCTCCGCTCAGGGGGACCGGTCCACCATGTGCAGGGTCAGGTCGTGCAGCGCGCGGCGGTAGCGGTTGTCGGGGAAGGGGCGCAGGAACTCCAGGGCGTCGAGCGCCTGGGTGCGGGCGTCCGCGTAGGCACGGGCGAAGCCGCCGGTGGCACGGACCTGCGCGAGGAGCCTGTCCAGCGCCGGCGGGTCGGCGGGTTCGCCGCGCATCACCCGGGTGACCCGGTGGGCCGGCCCCAGCTCGGCCATGGCGTAGATCAGCGGCAGGGAGGCACGGCCGCGCAGCAGGTCCACCCCGCACGGTTTGCCGGATGCGTCCTCGGCCCGGGCGAGGTCGAACAGGTCGTCCATGACCTGGAAGGCGCGGCCGAGTCCGCGCCCGAAGAAACCGGCCCGGCGGGCGTCGCTGCTGTGCCCGTCGGCCAGGACGACCCCGGACTCGGCCGCCAGCCCGAAGAGGACAGCCGTCTTGCGGTCCGCGGTCTCCCAGTAACGCCGCACGAGTACGGCAGGCTTCTGGGAGAGGTCGGTGCGCAGTTCGTCCAGCTCACCGCGGCAGGTCTCGAACGCACTGTCCAGCACCAGTTTGACCAGGGTCATGTCCTTGTCGCGGTCGATGGCGTGAACGAACCCGCGGATCGCCTGGACGAACTGGAGGTCGCCGACGATCACCGCGGTCCCCGGTCCGCGCGCCGCGTTCACCGACGGCATACCCCTGCGCAGCATGGAGCCGTCCACCACGTCGTCGTGGATGAGGGTGGCGACGTGCAGCATCTCCAGGGAGACGGCGCCCTGGAGCACCTTGACCGGCAGCGGGCCCGGCCCCTGCGCCATGTGAGCGGCGAGCAGCAGGACCGCCGGACGCAGCCTTTTGCCTCGCCGGTAGATGGTGTACTCGGCGTCGCTGAGGTACTCCCGCTGCGGTTCCAGTGCCTCTTCCAGGATCGCTTCGTAGCGGATCAGGTCCTCCGCCAGCAGCTCCGCCCAGACGGTACGGGCCGCGTCCTCCGGGGCCGCGTGCCTGTCGAGGATCAGCACCGGTCAGTCCTCCTGTGCGGGGAGCGCGAATCCGGGCATGCCCGCGAGGACGCTGTGGCGCAGCGCCTCGGCCATGGCGTCGCGCAGCAGCCCGAGCAGGAACGTCATCCCGGCGAGGCGCTCCCTGGCCACCTCCCCGGCGTTCCCCTCCCACTGCTCGTCCTGCACACCGAGGTCGAATTCCGGCAGGGCGACCTCGACATCCTCCAGCTCGGCCGCGGGAGCGCCGGGGCCGGCCGGGAGGCGCAGGGTGATCCGGACGTCGTCGAGCCGGGCCGTAAGGCGCCCCAGGTGCAGCGTGTTGTCGGCGGGCTCCGCTTCGGCGGCCTGTTGTCGGTAGTGGGCCCGGTGGAAGCGCTCGATCACCGCGTGGTCGTCCGCGGTCAGTTCCACCCAGCCGTCGGGTGTCGTACCGGCGGAGCCGCCTGGCCGCCCCTCCGGCCCGGGCTCGCCCAGTACGGTGGGCAGCCGGTAGGGCGCCATGGCCTCCGGGGGCGGCTGCTGCACTGCTCCCGAGTGCTCCTCGACGGTCTGGAAGACCTGCTGCCGGGTCATCGGCGCCACGTCCCGGCCCCCGTTCCCCATCTGCTCGACTTCCTTGCTGAAGGACAGGGCAGCCTTCGCCGCCGCCTCGTAGCGCTCGCAGGCCTCGGCGTCGTCGTCCTCCTCCGCCAGGTCCGCCTTCGCGTTGAGAGCCGTCACCAGGGCGGTCCGCTGACGCCAGGCATGGGCGTTGAAGGTGAGGGCGGGGTCGGCGGGGTCGGTCCACTGGTTGACCGGTTGCTGCTCAGAGGGGGGAACGCCGGGGTCGGTGACGGAGTACGTGTGCTCCCCCATGCGCCGGGTGACGCCGCCGCTGCGCCAGATGTCCCTCAGTGTCTCGCTGGCGAAGTCGCTGCCCGCGAAGACCTCGCAGTACGTGTCGTTGTGCTTCCCGTACTCGGCCAGCAGTTTCCTGCCGTTCTCCGTCCTCGTCAGGGCCTCGCGGTGCGCGCGGGCCCGTCCGTGCCATCGTTGCTGGGTCTGTTCGTCGGGCGGTGTGCGGGCGGCGGGGGCCGCGGGGAACGTCGGCTGCCGCTGCTCCGCAGTCAGCGGCTGGAACGGGTTGCCGCCGGCGTCGATCGTGCTGATCTCGTCCGGCCGCGCGTCGATCGCGTACCGGCCGGTCAGCGACAGGGCCGGGATGCGGTAGGTGACCTTGGTGAACCCCGCCAGGACTTCGGTGGCCTCCGGCACCGGTGCCGCGAGGGGGCGCAGGGCGAGGTCGCCGAAGCGGATGCTCAGGGCCCCGGTGTCGTAGGGGACGGTGTCGATGTCGGCCGTGTCCACACCGCGGGCCAGGGGATAGCCGGGTGTGTCGGCGAGGCGGACGGGGTCGGCGGCGTAGGAATCGCCGCCGGGCGAGAGCTGCGGGTCGTTCATCGGAGGAGGGGCTCCTGGGAGGTGGACGGGCGGGTCAGGAGACGGAGGCGGTGCCGCTGATCATGAGCATTCCCTGGTGGGAGCCGAGTTCGGGCCGGTCGAGCCGCACCCTCACCTCGGTGTCACCGGCGGGGAAGGAGGCCCCCAGGAGCTGACCGAGCGGCACCTCGAAAGTCCGGTTCTCGAAGGACCTCCTGAGGGCCGAGGTGGCGAGATTCGCCAGCCCCGTGGCCGGGAGCCATGCGGCGAGGGCGCCCTCGTTCGTCGGCAGCAGGCGGATGGCGGAGAGATCCAGGTGCACGACCTTCAGCGTGAGGTTCGTGTCGGACAGAGCGTCGGCCTGGACGGTGACCCGTGGGGGGTCGGGCTCGGTGCGCACCGTGAAGTCCATGAGGGCCATGTGCAGTCCTGTTCCGTTCGGGAGTGGGGGTCAGGTCAGCCTGGGCGTGGCCGTGAAACTGAGCATGCCGTCGCGGGCGCTCAGCGACGGGTTGTCCAGGACGGGGGTGAGGCGCCGGCCGTTCACGTGCAGGGGTGGTGGTGCGGGCAGTGGCAGCAGGTCGAAGGACTGCCCCGCGAGGAGCCGGTGGCCGACCTGGGGCAGCAGCACTCCGAGGGTCTGGGCCACGGGCCAGGCGATACCGGAGAGGATCTGCTCACCGACGTTGCCGACCGGGCGGAGGACGGCGACGAAGCCAGGGACGTCTTCCAGCGTCGCCCGGACGGTGGTGTCGGACAGGCTCAGCCGGACACGCACCCGCAGCGGTGCGGGGGTGACGGAGGCGTCGTAGGAGATGCCGATGTCGGCCATGGGATTCCTCGGGGAGGCGCGGATGAAGGGCGGACGTGCCGTCAGTAGCTGGACACGGCGCGGCCGATGCTCTCCGCGATGTGGTTCAGGGTCTCTTCGATGTCGGGGAAGAGGTCGACGCCGGCCTCGGCGTGGACGGACAGGTTGATGTCGACGTCCAGTTCCAGCGGACTGCCGGTGACCCCCGCGGCGGCCGCGTCCACTTGGACGCGGCCCTGGTACTGGGCCCGCCCGATCCCGAAGCTGGAGCTGCCGCCGGTGGCATCGGAACGGCCGACCAGGTCGGAGACCGCGACGCGGGCGGCGCGCTGGAGGGCTGCGCGGGACAGCAGTACTTCGAAGGCCGGGGCCCGCGGGAAGAGGGCGGCCAGATCGGGAGCCGGGGCGGGAGTGCGGTCGTCGGTGTTCGCGGCGGCGACCACCATGCCCGCGCCGGCGGCCAGGGCGAAGTCACCGAAGGAGACCCCCGCCACTTCGATCCGGGGCAGCACGGTCCGGCCCAGCAGGGCCAGTGCGGCCTTCAGCGCCTTGGGCACCACGATGTGCCGGTAGACGGCCCGGTCGCCCTGGTCGGGCACGTTCTCCAGGTCCACCTCGGCGCCCAGCGGGGTGAGGACAGGCGTCCCGGACCGCATGGCGAGCGTGCAGAGGACCTTCACCGTCCGAGTGGCCCGTGCGATGCCCGGTCCGCCGGCAGTCAGCTCGGGCAGCAGCACGGTGAAGGCGCCCGCCACCCGGCCGGGCGGCACACCGCGAGGGCCGATCGCCGCCTGCCATTCGGCTTCGGCGGGCTCGTGCAGTGAGAGCACCGGGGGCTTGTCGAGCGACCAGTCGAGCGGGATGTCCCGGTGGCCGACGGGCACGTGAAGGCTGCCTGCCAGGAGGCCGGGGCGGGAGCCCAGGCTGACGAGAAGGTCGTTGAGGGTGTCCTGCCCCAGGGCCACCACGAGATCGGATGCGGTCATGTCGCCGTGCTCCCTCGTCACATGTTCTGGCTGGCCTCGACGAGCGCGCAGCCCCCGTCGACGAAGGAGAACAGCTGGACGGCGCCCTTCCAGGCGACGTCCACACCGGCGGAGAGCCGTCTCGGGTTCTGGGCGTCCACATGCAGGTTCTTGAGCCCGCGGAAATGCGCTACGAGTGTGGCGTCGGCAAGGCCCGCCACTGACTCCTTCTCGTTGACGACCGGCTCCTTCTTGTCCGCCTCCTGCTGCGCCGCCGCGCCGACGAGCGTCGTCATCAGCGCAGGGCCGGCCAGGATGAAGACTTCCTTGTCCGCCGGCCAGTCGATGGCCGTGTCCTCGGCGGACCGGGGCGGCAGCGCGGCCGCGACGACCAGGTGGCTGCCGGTGACGTCCACCAGAACGGGCGCGAGGTCCACGGACGTGCCGAAGAGGCGCTGGGCGGGGATCCTGAGCTCCTTCAGCCGGGCACTGCCCATACCGAGGAGCTTGGGGACGAGGACCCTCCGCAGGACCAAGCGGTCGTTGCTGTCGGCCGGGGGGGACTCCATCCACACTCCCAGCAGCTCGACCCGGATCGCGCCGTCGACGGCCAGCAGGCGGGCGGGCACGGCCACCCCGCAGCTCAGCTCGCGGGACGTGCCGCCGTCCGGCCACCACCGGAGCCGCACCTTCGGCATCACCAGCTGGACCACCCCGGAGGAGGGCAGCGCACTGACGCCCTTCTGCTTCCAGGTCTTCGCCCAGCGAGCGGCGTCAGGAGCGCACAAGGAGATCTCCGGCGGTTCCTCGAGGTCCCATTCCAGGGAGTACCGGACGCCGGAGACGGTTGCCGTGTGGCCGCCCTTGAGCAGTCCCCGGTGACCGACGTGCAGCTGCTTCAGCCCAGCGTCCACGGTCTCGGCGGTGACTCCGACGGCGAGATCGAACGCTGCGCTTCCCATATACGGACCATGCCACGCAAATATTCGCTTACTCGGACATTTCTCCCCCCCTCACTCGATCGGACGGGCGCGACCCGGTCCGCGCGAGCCGTGGCGGTGCACCGTGTCCGGGAGCCGAGGAACGGACTCCGGCAGCCCGGGCGCCTCGTGCGTCAGGCGGGGGGAGGCGCCCGGAGGCCGCGGCTACGGCTACGGCTACGGCTACGGCTACGGCGCGGACGGCCGTGGGTTACTTCAAGAGCCGCGAAACCGCCGCCTCGATGACTCTTTTCGGAACGGCGCCGACCACCTTTTCCGCCGGCTGGCCACCGGCGAAGACGATCAGCGTCGGGATGGACAGCACGTCGTAGTTCGAGGCGGTGGTCTGATTGTCGTCGACGTTGAGCTTCGCGACCACGAGATCGTCATGCTCTGCGGCGAGCGATTTCACCGAGGGTTCGAGCACCCGGCACGGGCCGCACCAGGGCGCCCAGAAATCGACGAGGACCGGCTTGTCGCTCTTGAGGACCACCTCTTCGAAGTTCGCGTCGGTGGCGGTGACGATGTCGGCCATGCACTTTCTCCTGTTCTGAGGCCGGCTTCCCGCCGGACACGCGTATGCGATGACACCGGAACACCAGCCTTCACCGGTCCCCCTGCCGGTGGTGGGACGAGCCCCCTGTCACGGTGTGTCGCCCGCACCGAGCCGAGCGATGCGGCAGTCGCACATCCTGGCCCGGAGCGCGATTCAGCGGTTCAGTCCCGGACGCTGATGATGTGCCTGTGGCGCGATGCCGAGAGGGGTGAAGTACTCGGTGCCCAGATCCGCGCGCGGCTGTCGCCGTCGATCCGTACGAGGAGGCCGGGCAGGGAGCGTCCGCTGTCCGTCTGGCTGCGATGCGAGCAGATCGCCCTCCACTTCTGATCGAGCCAGGCTGAGACGTCCACGGTGGTGGTCGCGTACGTGTTCGGGACACTCGCAGGGATTTGCCGACCTGCTGCAAGAGTGGCCCCAGGTCGCCTAGTGAGGAGTGGGGATGTGTAGCTGTGTGAAGAGCCGTCGTCTGCCACGGTTTGCCGCTTCGGGACAGAGCTGGGCGACGGCGGCGGCCTCCACGGCGAGGAGGGCCACCTGGTGGGTGCGCCGATGGTCCGGGTGCCCCGTGAGCTGACCGAGTACGTCATGGGTGACGACGACTTCGGGGCGGAACTGCCGGATCTGCGCGACCACTTGGGCGACGGCCTCATCGAGGTCCACGTCGCACCAGCGTGCCCGGGGGCCGAAGCCGCGTTGTGGGCGTCGCGAAATCCGAGCATCTGCGGTGCGCCGGCGCCGAGCGCTTCCAGGGCGTCGGCGAGCTCGGCGGCCCGCGGGCTGTCAGGCGCCCAGGTCGTTGTGACGACCGCCGTACGGGCACCGGCGGCGGCGTGCAGGGCGAACACGCCACCTGCCAGAAGGCTCTCGTCGTCGGGGTGGGCGAACACGCCGAGCAGGGAGGCAGGCCTTGAACCGACAGGCGTGGCACGCCGACGCCTTCGTGACGCTGGTGGACCGACGACTCGGCACCCGACGCGGTCGACTGGGCCGACACGCCGCTCCTGCTCGCTGTTCGTCTTAGCCCCCTTCGCGACGCGCTGTCCCTTGGCCGACCTCTACGCCGAGGTGGGCGAGGTCCGACCGGCAGGAGCTACACGCCGCTTGAACTGCGAGCTCACCAACCCCGACATCAACCTGTCGATCACATCGTTGACTCACAGGCAGAACACCCAGTGACCTGCGAGATGCACGTCTACCGGTGCGCAGAACAGGCCCTTCACCGAGTCCGTGGAATGTTCCCGCTTCGTCCTGCTGGACGAGTGTCCGGGCAACGCCGAAAGCTGGTTCCTCGCCCGCTGCTTCGGCCTTCTTCTCGCCGAGGGAGTGCGCTGGGTCGTCTCGTTCGCCGACCCGGTCCTGCGGCGAACCGCGTCCGGAACCCTGGTCATGCCCGGTCACGTCGGGACGATCTATGCGGCGACGAACGCCCTGTACACCGGCCGCGCGACCGCCCGCACGGTAAAGCTCTTGCCGGACGGCACCGTCTTCCATGACCGGACGGCGCAGAAGATCCGCCGCCAGGAGCAGGGCCACGAGTACGCCGCAGCTCAGCTCATCGCACTCGGTGCACCGAGGCCCCGGCCCGGGTGCGACCCGGCGCGGTGGCTCCGCGAGGCCCTGGCGGCGGTAGGCGCCCGCAACGTCCGCCACCGCGGTGCCCACCGCTGGGTCTTCCGGCTCGGCCGTACCGGCGCGAGCGGGAGGACATCAAGCTCGGCGTCCCCTCGCTCCGGCCCTACCCCAAGCGCCCCGACCCCGAGCACACGGCGGCATGAGCGGCTCACCAACACCGACGCCCGCCTGGCTCGCCTGACCCGTCACACCGCCCAGTCCCTCGCCCCCTGGAGCTCTGTCATGCCTTCGCATCCCGCTACGCCCAGTGCACCCGACCTGACCTCGTACGATCTTCTGGCACCTCAGCTGTCCGGCGGCAAGGACAGCGCGGTCATGACGGCCGTGTTCATGGACGCCGCCCGGGCCGCCGGCGTCGACGACCGGGTGATCTCCTACCACTCCAGCCTGGGAGTGCTGGAGTGGCCGCCGGTCGTCTTCGACGGCGTCCGCTACCCGGGGGTGTCCGAGCTCGCCGCGCTGCAGAGCGCCGCCTTCGGGGTGCCGGCCGACCGGCACGTCGGGGTCACCCGCACGATGCCGGGCCCGGACGGCACACGGATGCCGCACAGTCTGCTCACCGAGATCGCGGCCTACGGGCGGTTCCCCCGCATGGGCAGCCCGTACTGCCGCAAGGCCGCGAAGGAGGGCGTGGTCTCCAGCACCTGGACGCCGATGGTCAGCCGCCTGACCCGCGAGCTCGGCCGGCCGGTACGGATCCTGAAGGTCCTGGGCCTGCGAAGCGACGAGTGAGCCGACCGCATAAAGCGCCCGGCCTTCCGCAGGGTGCAGGCCAACAGCGCGCGGATCGTGGACGAGTGGCTGCCCGTCAAGGACTGGCCGACCGAAGCAGTCAAGGAGTGGCACACCAACGCGCCAGTGCGCTACTGCTGGACCTACGACTCCGTACCCGGCGCCGGTGACTGGCTGGGCAGCTCCCGCTGCTCCTGCTCGCTGTGCGTCTTCGCCTCCCGTCGCGACCTGCTGCTCGCCATCGGGCGGCGGCCGCGGCTGGCCGACCTGTACGCCGAGGTCGAGCAGGCGCGTGGCGACAGCTTCCGCCCGGACTGGCGGATCACCGACCTGATCCGGCACGCCGCACACTGCGAGGCGCCCGAGCCCGGCATCGTCTGCCCGGACGACGGACCGGAGTTCACCGCCCTCCAGGACCAGGTGCGCCAGGCACTCAGGCGCGAACCCCGCAAGGAACCGGAGCTGGCCCGCCGCACAGGCCGTGCGCTGTGCGACGGCTGTGCCCCACCTCACTGATCACGCCCGCCGATCCCTCCTGAAGGGCATACTGCTGCTGATGACGACCACGCAGCGCCTCCTCGACCTGGCCGCGGCCGCCCCGGAGAGCCACGACGCTGACCTGATGCTGCTCCTGCACGAAGCCAGCGAGCTGTACCAGCAGGGTTTCGCCGACCTGCGCGACGCGGTGGCAGCCAGCTTCTCCGGCCTGTCCGACGAGAATCTAATGGCGGCTGCGGCCGCGGCCGGCGTGCCGTGCGATGCGTCCCAGGACCGCGACGAGCTGGTGTTGCTGCTCGCCCTTGCCGAGTGGGAGATGACCCCGGCGGCCCTTGCCTACTCAGAGATGGCCGAGGACGCAGCGCGACGTGGCGTGTGCCTGATCCCGGAGCAATGAAACCTTCCCCACGCCGGAGGGGAAAGGCTGGGCGGCGTACTGGACCCTCAACCCAAACTCCTGCCATTATGTGAGTTGCGAGCCGGGCAGGCCGGCTCGCCTCCGACAGGACGGACGGTTCAGCCATGACCTCGCGCCGTGAGCCTCGCCTGGCCGACGCTGCCGAGATCGCGGCTGAACAGGGCCTGACGCCCGCGCGGATCAGCAGCCTCTACACCGACCGAGCCGAGAACGGATTCCCGGAAGTCGCCGCCATGCGCGGACGCGCCCGCCTGTGGGACCACGCGGAAGTCACCAAGTGGTTCGCCAACCGCCCGCCGGCACGCCTGCGCACGCACACACCGCCCGCCCGTGACCCGCAGGAACTGCTGAACGGGGCAGAGGCCTCGAGGTTTCTGGGCTACAAGAACCCCAACCAGGTCACCACCTTCGTCCGCGACCACCCCGGGTACTTCCCCGACCCGGACGTCGTCGAAGAGATGGGCACCGCCGAAAACCCCTACCGCCGGCAGCTGTGGCGCGTGCAGACCTTGCTGGACTGGATGGCCACTCGGCCCGGCCGCGGACGGCAAACCGGTGTGAAGCGCACCGCCTCCGCACTGCCCGACGTCCCCGTCGACGGTGATCCCCACGAGCTCCTGGGAGCGACTCAGGCCGCGGCACTGCTGGGGTTCAAAAGCATCAACTCCTTCTCCAGCAGTCTGTCCCAGGGCAACCTGCCCCTGCTGGAAACTCCCGATGCCCTCACGGAGAAGGGGGGACGCCGGCGGTGGACACGTCGGCGGATCCTCGAGCAGGCGGCACAGCGCCGAGGGAAGAACCGGCGGTGAGCACATCTTCGCCCACCGCCCCATAGACGCGGCATCCGGTTACGGGATTGTTGGTCCCTTGCGGGCCGGGTGCCGCACGATGGCCGGCATGACGCGGCTCGCCACCGCGTCCCGCAGCAGCTGCGGCTGCTGCGGACCGGCCATCGCCCACCTTCCCCGGCCGGCCCTCGTGAAGGGCGCGTCCGCTCCCTTGCCCCGGCCCGGGCGCCCAGGTCCACGCGGCCGTCTGCCTTGCCGCCCGGGCGTCCCGACCCGTGGTCGGGATCGAACATGCCGACCACCGCACCACGCCTGGTCCGTTACGCGTTCGTGACCGTGGTCGGGGTTCCGTGGTCGGGGTTCTGGTCGGGGGCGAAGGGTCTGCTGAGCGGCGGCGGAGCCGCCCCCAGGCTCGCGCACGTCGGAAGGATCGGTATGACCAGCCTGGTACAGAAAACTGCACCCGCCAGCCTGTCCCCCAGCCCGGCCGAACCCCTGCGTCTGCAGGTGCTGGCCGCCCTGGCCCAGCACCGCATCGCCACCACCAGTCAGCTGCGCTGCATGCTGCGTCCTGAGGGCACACGCCAGCTGATGTCCAGGGTCTTGAACAAGCTGCGTTCCGACGGCTTCGTCGACTACACGGTGCTGCCGGAGGCAAACCGCTCCCGTACCAACGCCTGGTATCTCACACCGGAAGGAGCCCGCCTGACGCGCGATCTGCCCGCCTTGCGGGGCCGGCCTCCCTACCCCATCACCTCGGCAACCGCCGCATCGCTGAAGACCAGCCACACGCTCGCCGTCGTACGCGCTCACCTGGCCTTCGCCGCCGACGCCCGTCGCCTCGGACACGAACACGGCCCGTGGGACTGGACCCCAGAGGTGTCCCACTCCATCGGCGAAGGAGAACGGGTCATGGCCGACGCGGTCATGTACTACACCGTCACCGGCCCCGGCCACCGGCAGAAGCTGCGCGCCTTCATCGAAGTCGACCGCACGACCATGAGCAGCGAACGACTGGCCGTGAAACTGATCGAATACGCCCGGCTGTTCCAGTACGAGGCCCAGCCCGTCGGCCGCCGAAGGACGAACACGGCAGCGCCGGCCTGGCTCCGCTGGTACCCGGTCTTTCCTCGCGTCCTCTTCCTTCTCACCGGCGCCTCCCGCACCAGGCTCGACAACCGGATCAGCGACCTCCAGGCGATGGTCGCCCAGCACCCGCTCGTAGCCCACCTCGCCCGCGAAGTACGCCTCGGAGCGGCCATCCTCGAAGACATCGAGCAGCACGGCCTCTCCCAGGCGGTGTGGGTCCCCCTGACCGGCGGCAAGCCCCGACCGTGGACCGACCTGTGACAACGCCGCTCCCTGCCGACCATACGATCGGTTCCTGGGGCACCGTTGCGAGCACGTGCTCATTGTCCTGCCGACCTCAGCCGCCGAGCGGACCGATCATGGAGCGAAGAGCGGCCGCAGCGGAAGCCGGTCATGTCCTGCACGTACTGATCGACCCGCTCGTACCTGCAGAGGACGCGGCGCTCATTGCCGGCGTTCCGCCGGAGCTGCTCCCCCCTCCTGAGGGTCCCGTTCCCGACAGGCCGCGCTGGGCAGGCCGGCCGCCGAAACGGCGGGAGCGGGGCGATTCGTACAGGTGGTTGTGCTACCAGGACGGCTACCGGGCTGCGGCCCGCCACCGCGGCGGCTATCGCATCGTCAACAAGCCCGTGCTGCCCGTCCGGTTGCAGCCGTACCAGGACAGCCTCGACCGTCTTGTCGCCACCGCAGTCCCCGAGGAGCTGGCTCGCGCCACCGTGCGGGACGAGGTGTGGGCGCTGACACAACTGCTGTGGTCCTGCGCAGAACTGACAGCCAAGGTCTCCGCGCTGGAGGAGCAGGCCGACAGCATCGACGCGAGCGCACCGCCGAACACTCCAGTCCAGGCACTCGACGCGGCGCGGGGCGCGATCGCCGGACGGATTCGCCGTCTGGAGCACTACGTTCAGACCGTGCAGGCGGCGGAGCGGGCCGGGCAGGACGCCGTCGACCGTGAGGAACGACGTGTCGCCCTGCAGCCCTTGCTGCGTGATCAGGCTGCCCAGTACGGCGGTGAAGCCCTCGACCTGCTGGCCCGGGCAAGTGCGGGCTCCCTGGCTCCCAACCTTCCGGCTCCCACGGCCGAAGCCGGACCACCCGGGCCCGCCCAGGATCCCCTGCATGCGATCCGGCGCATGGCCGGCGACCTGGCGGGACGCATCGAGGCGCTGGGGGCCGGCGCACCGGCCGAGCTCGCCGCGGCCGCACAGCACCTCCATGCCTGGCTGGACAACCCGCGCCAGACATAGACCGGCCTGGATGAGTCCGGTGGCCCCAGCCGGGTGGGGTTGGCGTCATGGCCGGGCCTGTCTGCCCCTGCGGCGGTGCGACCCGTGCAGTAGCGGAGAGCGTGGTGGGGACCGGATCACGCGAGCGCGGCATGCAATATATGGCGTCGCGCGGGTGGGTCAATATCTGTGCGCGCGGTTTGAGTTTTCATCGGAGCATGCGGATAGATTCTCTGCCGCAATAAGCAGGGTGGCGTTCTTCGCCGCACAGTGGCTGCTGTGGCGTGCTACTGTCGATGTCAGTTGCAGTTGTGGTTCCCGAGACTTCAAGTGCTCCGGTCGGCTCTGTGCCCCTTGGAAGCGCTTTTGTATCTCCGGTCTTTTTCCGGACGGGGTGATCATCGCGGCGACATGAGGTTCGCACGGTGCGGATCCCGTATGCACTGCCCCAAAGGAGAAATGACATGGCTGTTGGTACCGTGAAGTGGTTTAACGCGGAAAAGGGCTTCGGCTTCATCGAGCAGGACGGTGGCGGCGCTGATGTGTTCGCCCACTACTCGAACATCGCCGCCCAGGGCTTCCGCGAGCTGCTGGAGGGCCAGAAGGTGAGCTTCGACATCGCGCAGGGCCAGAAGGGCCCGACGGCCGAGAACATCGTTCCCGCCTGACGCTGACTGTCACACACTTGTAGCTGGGGCCCGCATCCTTCGGGGTGCGGGCCCCAGCTACATGCGTTTCCCGCAGTGATTTCGCCTGTGGGCGACAACCCGGACATCGTGTGCTTACCGCACACGGATCGTCCTTCGAGGGTGCAGACGCACCCTCACAGCTACAGCGCAGTGGGCGCTTCGAATATCGAGCCCACAGTGCACCCAATCATTCTAGCGTCTGCGCCCGCACGGTTTTTCTGTTGGCCAGTTCGCTTTCAAGGCCCACCGGCCCATTCTTGCGATTCTCCGTGCTGCTCATTGCTTCGGGAATTCCTTGATATGTGCCGCATCGAGGAAGGTTCCGCATGAACCGCACACGCACGAACGACCGCTTCGCCCGCGCCCGTAATGGCAGTGCCGACTCCGGAAAGGGCGGCAGCCGCTTCGGCTCGCCGCCGCCGCGCCGGTCGGCCGGACCCAGCCGCTCAGGCGGTTACGGACGCCGGCCCGCCGCCGTCCAGGGGGAGTTCGCTCCCCCTCGGACGATCACCCCCGCGCTTCCGGCCGTGGAGGGCTTCGCCGATCTCGACATGCCCGGTGAGCTGCTGGCCGCGCTCGGCTCGGCCGGCGTCACCGTACCGTTCCCGATCCAGGCCGCGACCCTGCCGAACTCCCTCGCCGGCCGCGACGTCCTCGGCCGCGGGCGCACCGGTTCCGGAAAGACTCTCGCCTTCGGGCTGGCCCTGCTGGCCCGCACGGCCGGACGGCGGGCCGAGCCTCGGCAGCCGCTGGGGCTGGTCCTCGTACCGACACGTGAGCTGGCGCAGCAGGTCACCGACGCGCTCACCCCGTACGCCCGCTCTGTGAAGCTGCGGCTGGCCACCGTCGTGGGCGGGATGTCGATCGGCAGGCAGGCGTCGGCGCTGCGCGGTGGCGCCGAGGTCGTCGTCGCCACCCCGGGGCGTCTCAAGGACCTCATCGACCGCGGCGACTGCCGGCTGAACCAGGTCTCCATCACCGTCCTCGACGAGGCCGACCAGATGGCCGACATGGGCTTCATGCCGCAGGTCACCGCCCTGCTCGACCAGGTCCGCCGTGAAGGCCAGCGCATGCTGTTCTCCGCCACCCTCGACCGCAACGTCGACCTGCTCGTACGCCGCTACCTGACCGATCCCGTCGTGCACTCCGTCGACCCCTCGGCCGGCGCCGTTACGACGATGGAGCACCACGTACTCCACGTCCACGCCGCCGACAAACACACGGCGACCACCGAGATCGCCGCACGCGACGGCCGCGTCATCATGTTCCTCGACACCAAGCACGCCGTCGACAGGCTGACCCAGGACCTGCTCAACAGCGGGGTACGGGCCGCCGCCCTGCACGGCGGCAAGTCCCAGCCGCAGCGCACCCGCACCCTGGCGCAGTTCAAGAGCGGACACGTCACCGTGCTGGTGGCGACCAACGTCGCGGCGCGCGGTATCCACGTCGACCACCTCGACCTCGTCGTCAACGTCGATCCGCCGACCGACCACAAGGACTACCTCCACCGGGGCGGGCGCACGGCCCGCGCCGGCGAGTCCGGCAGCGTCGTCACGCTCGTCACCCCGAGCCAGCGCCGCGGCATGGTCCGCCTCATGTCGGACGCCGGGATCCGGCCGCAGACCACCCAGGTCCGCTCGGGCGGCGAGGCCCTCAGCCGGATCACCGGAGCCCAGGCCCCGACCGGCATCCCGGTCGTCATCACCGCCCCGGTGACCGAACGCCCCAAGAAGCGCGGCGCCACCTCACGCGGCCGGCGCCGCCCCGCCTCGGCGACCCGGCGTACCCCCGCGCTCAAGTCCACGGCGGGCGCGGCCGCGTAGAACCGTCCTGATCAGGAACCCCGCCCGTCTGCGCAGGAGGCACCCCTTGACGACGCTAGGACAGTTGCACGATCGCCCGGTAGGCGCTCGCCCATTGCACGGCACGGTGGCCGACGTCATGGACGCCGCCGGGCCGCAGGTCTGGTACGACATGACCGTCGAGGTGGCGCTGTCTGTGATGGCCGCTGCCCGTGCCGAGCATCTGGTCGTTTGCGACGAAGATGCCCGGTGCGTCGGCCTGGTCACCCAGGCCCGGCTCACCGCCGTCCGGGACAGCTCCCGATACACCGACCGGCTCCGCCTCGGTGACATCACCGACGACAGCAAGCCCTTCGTCCTACCGTTGGCCACGAGGGAAGAAGCCGAGGACGCGGTGCCCTTCGGACGGCTCGGGCTGGTGCCCGTGGTCGACGAACACGGCAGCGTCCTGGGCGTCCTCGCTCTCTCCCGCTGAACCGCCGGACGGCGGCCAGCCCCGTATCCTCTCCTGCCTGTGAGGCATCATGCGCTGTGTCATTGCCCGCTTCCCGTTCGACCTGACCAAGAGCGGCGTGCTGGAATCGATGAAGGGCGTCAAACCCGAACCGGTCACCGGCGAGTCCGTGATCATCGGACGACGCCACTACCCCGCCAAGCAGGTCGGCCAGGTCATCACCCGCCAGGACCGCCGCGACTTCAGCGCCGGCGAAGTCCTAAAGGCCATGGCCCAGCTGGGCTTCACCTGCCGCACCCTTCCCGAGGCCGCCCCCGCGCGCAGCGACAGTCCGTTGCAGCGGGCTTCCGCGATGCTCGGCGCCCCCCACCTGTCCGTCTGACCGACGCGACAGGCGCGCGCCGACACCAAAACAGCGGCCGTGACGCCGTAGTGCATCCTGCTGCTGCGGTCAGCAGACGGCGAGGGAGATGGCGATGTAGTGCGCGGTGAAGGCTGCCACGGTCAGAACGTGGAATACCTCGTGGAAGCCGAACCAGCGGGGCGAGGGGTTGGGGCGCTGGACCGCGTACACCACCGCTCCCGCACTGTAGAGAAGACCGCCGGCCACGATCAGGGTGACTACAGCCGCTCCGCCGGTGTGCAGGAAGTCGGGCAGGTAACGCACCGGTGCCCATCCCAGGGCCAGGTAGCAGGGGGTGTACAGCCAGCGGGGAGCGTTGACCCACAGGACCCGGAAGGTGATGCCGACCAGCGCCCCCGTCCACACGATCCACAGCAGCAGGGCCTGGCGGTCAGCGGGGAGGAGCACGGCCAGAGGCGTGCAGGTTCCCGCGGTGATCAGAAAGATGTTGGCGTGGTCGAGACGCCGCAGAATCGCCTCGCCCAGCCTCCCCCAGGTGCCCAGATGATAGACGGCGCTCGTTCCGAACAGCAGCCAGGCAGTCGCGGCGTACACGGCGCAGGCCCAGGTCGCCGGCGTTCGGGCCAGGCAGATCAGGATGATGCCGGCACTCAACGAGGCCGGGACCATAGCGGCGTGGAGCCAGCCACGCAGCTTCGGCTTGACCGGCTCGACCAGGTCCGCCGCCCACCCGGCCAGGTCGGCAACAGGACGAGAGTTCTCCCCAACACCGCCACGGCGTGATCCGCCGGAGAGACCGGCTACAGCCTCCCCCGCCCCAACTCTCCGTGCTGTCTCGCTCCTATGGGCATCATCGAAAACCATCCGATCATGCTAAAAGCATGCCCGAAACAACCGCCCCGAAGGCCGAGCCCCACCACCGCCAGACCGGCATCGCCAGGCGGGGTCAGTACTGCCTCAAGGAAGCGCCGGTGCCGGCGGCCTGCCGCCGCTGGGACAGTGAAAGCCGTGCAGGTCGGCCGGCCGACGAGGTCTCCTCGGCCGCCTTCGGCGAGCCAGTCCTTCACCACCTGCTCTTCACCCGGCAACGCACGCCGGGCAAGAGGCGGGCGACTCCTCCCTCGGCGTTCTCGTGGACAGCCAGCAGCCGCGCCAGGCGGCGGAACGCGGCGCGGCCTCTTCACCCTGCGTGGCCCCGGCCTCGTCGCAGAGACCGCCACGGCGCCTCCGCCCCAGGCGATTGACGCGTATAGGTGGCGCCATGCACCGGTGCGGGGTTCGTACGGCTGGTTCCGTTCCATGGCCGACGGCTCAGAAATGCGTGTGAGGACGGTACGGGTTGCCTGCGTTCGTGCAGGTCAGCCTTCCGGCATCTCGGCCCACACACGGGCGGCCATTGCCTCGGCCTCGTCCTGCGGTGTTCCCGCCCGCACCAAGATGATCCCGCGAGACTGGTCCGGGAACGTGACCTCCCGCATTGCCGTACCCAACGGGCCCGTCGGATCGTCCGACATGGCGCCTCCCTTCGGCGGCTGCCGCCCACGCTAAAGGGATGTCGCCCGGAAGACGAGGACCCTCGCCCAGACGGGGGACAGCCCTGGGTCGCGGACAGCACGGGATCACCTGCGATCTGACGGACGCCTGCAGCACGGTTTCGGAAAGGAGGTCCCGCTAGCCTTTCTGTCCATGGAACTCACCATGGACAGTGCTTAACCCCTGGCGTTGGCCGTACAGTCGGCCCACATCCGAGGAAGTTTGTCGCCTTCATATCGCCACACGGGCGACGGCACAGGGCGAGACGGTGGTGCCGCAGGGGCGGGTGCGGCGAGCCAGTCGTAGGTGGCGCTCCAGGCGGCTTGCGTCCGCACCAGAGTGCCGGGGACATCGATCACGTTCATACCGGCACACATGAGATCGCTCGTTCGCAGCATGTGCCGCCTTGGACACGCCGCGCGTGTAGCTGTGGTCGGGGTCGCGCGGCGCCGTGGTCGGCCTCATGGTCGGGCTTGAGTTAGCCCGGACTGCGACAGTCCAGCCCGTTCCTGAGCGCCACAGGCCGGTGGTCTCCCGGGTCGCTCCTCGCGGGCGGAACGGTACAACTGCGCCAGTACACCCCCGACGTCGAGTGCCTACGGGGGGCAGCCCGGATCAGGTGGACGACACGCTGGCGGAACCCGGGCGGGTGGCGGAAGCCGGTATCGATGTCCCCCGGTGACACCTCCGCCGCCGGCACTGGCATCGCCCCGTCCCGACCTCTCCCCCACCGACGTTTCCCACCTGACAACGCGCCGCACTCGAGTGATTTATGCAACCGTGACACGAGGGTTGCATGTAGGCGGGGTTTCAGGGCAGTTGGGCGTCCACAAGCCGGATTGCTCAGGACGAGGGGGGCGGTATGGGGCCAGTGGTGCACGAAGACGCGGATCAGTCGCTGGCCGGCCGCCCTCTGCTGTCCGCGGTCGCTCTGGAGGGCGGAGAGCGGATCGGTCAGGCCCGGGATGTGACCCGCCGTTTCATGGCCCGGACACAGGCCGTGCACGGGATCCCGGTGTCGGAGCGCGCGATGGGCCTGGCGGAGCTGGTGGTCAGTGAACTGGTGACCAACGCATACAAGTTCGCGCCTGGACCGTGCCTGCTGGATCTGGAGATCAGCGACGGTGCCGTGGAGATCAGTGTCTGGGACAGCGACCCGGGCCTGCCGGTGCCGCAGGCGACCGACCCGGACCGGGTCGGCAAGCACGGCCTGGAGATCGTGATGGCCGTGTGCCGCACCTTCGAGATCCGCCGCGAGCCGGTGGGCAAGCGCGTCAAAACCGCCATCGTGCTGGCCGACGATCCCGGCGGGCACCCGGCAGGGCGACTGCTGTGACGGTGACCGACCCGGTTGTCGGACTGCCTCCACGTCTCCCCAGTGCCGTGATTCCGCGGCCCAGGCCCGGCGGCCCCGCCGGCCGACACCCAACCGCACTCGAGCGCGTTCCGGTCCAGCGGCCTCAGCCCTCCCCTCCCGTCCGGCCGCACGCCGGCGTCACACGGACGCGGCCGTAACCCTTCGCATGGATGGTTGGCGCAGTCCTCGCAGAGCCGCTCTCGGCCCAAGTGCTGGTTCCCCTACTCCCGTGCGCACCCGGCAGCAGTCGGGCCACCTCATACCGAAGTGCACCCATGCGGGTGAGCCTGCTCAGGGCGCGGTGGGGCAGGCGCCTTCGATGGGTTTCCTCGGAACAAGTGAACGCCTCATGGAGCAGTGGACAACGCGTATGTGGCGCTGCATGCTGCCGGTCAGGCAAGAGCAGGGCGAAGCGTTGACCACGCTTTTACGGCAGTGCGACGCCAACACCCTGATCGTCGGCCGGCGACGCGTCGTGGCTCCCAACGACTTCGTCATCGAACTGCTCCCGGAGATCCACCGGCTGATCGCGGCCAGCCCTCTGCCCGTGGCACCGGCCCTCGCCGGCCAGGTGCGCCGCCACGCCGCCGAACACGGATACACCTTCGCCGGCCCTGTCGCCATCGACCTGCGCCCCGCGCCCGACGACACTGCCGTCCGGTTCCGCGTCCACAGCCGCATCGCTCCGGCAAGAAGACGGGAGTCCTAGGTGTTGCGGGTCATGACGTTGTTGACGCCGACTGTCATCGGATCTCGTTGTCGGGATGCTGCGCGTCGTAAGCCTGGCGGGCATGGGCGATGGTGTCTCGGTGCTCGAGTGACCAGTCGGCCAGTGCCTTGACGAGGTGGGTCAGGCTTGCGCCGGTCTCGGTGAGTCGGTAGTCGACCTGGGCAGGCACGGTTGGGTGGACGGTCCGAAGTACCAGCCCGTCGCGTTCCAGCCGGCGCACGGTCAGCGTCAGCATCCGCTGGGAGATTCCATCGATGGCGCGCTGAAGTTGCCGGAAGCGCCGCGCCCCGTTCGCAAGCTCGACGATCACGAGGACCGACCACTTGTCGCCCACGCGGTCGAGAACGTCGCGGATCCCGCAGTCGGGGTGGTCCGGCTGCCCGCACGGTTCCAGCTCTGCGGGGCCAGCGGTTACATCGGTGTGCGTCACTGACATGAAACTGCCTCCTTGTGGGCCGACCGCGGCCGGTTCAGGATCGCCGTAGTTACTGAAGAGAACCACGGCAGGAGATTGAGCCGCAATGATTATGGTGACCGGCGCGAACGGACAGCTTGCCTCCCTCACGCTCCAGGAGTTGGCCGACCGGAAGGTGCCCGCCCTGGGTGGCAGCCGAACACCCGCCGACGGGCAGCGCCACCTGGACTTCGACGACCCCACCAGCCTGGACCTCACCGGTGTCTCGACGTTGGTCCTGGTCTCAGCCGGGTATGCCGAGGACGACCAGGTCATCGCTCGCCACCGGGCCCTTCTTGACGCTGCGGTCCGCGACGGCGTCGCGCACGTGATCTACACCAGCCTGACCGGCACCGGGGATCATCTCGGGTTCGCGCTCGCCCACCGCGCCACTGAGGACCTGGTCAAGGCCAGCGGTCTCGGGTGGACGATCCTGCGCAACGGGCTCTACGCCGAGCTCTTCGGAGCGTTGTTGACGTGGACACCCGATGGCCTCGAGTCAGCTTTTGGCGATGGCGCTCTCTCTGCGGTGGCTCGGGCGGACCTGGCCGCAGCCGCAGCCATCGTTGCCAGCCACCCGACCGCGCACGTCGACAAGACCTACGACCTGGTCGGCGACCCGATCACCGTCGGCGACGTCGCCGAACGTCTCGACGTCGCCCACCGAGCGATCGGGCTCAGCGAGTACCGCGCCCGGCTCCTCGCGCACGACGCACTGCTGCCGTTCCAGCCGCCGATGCTCGCCTCGATCGCCACCAGCATCCGCCATGGGTTCCTCAGCAACTCCAGCCCCGACCTCGTGGGACTGCTCGACCGACCGCTCACCGACGCGCTGGCCGTTGCGGCGGACACCGCGGCTGCGATGCGTCCCGGCGCACGCTGACGCGGATGGTTCATCGCAACGCGCCGCTGTCCCTCGAAGGTCGTCGGCGGCTGGTCGAACGCTGCCTTACCCGTCCCATCGCACACGTGGCCGCTGAGATGGGCATCTCTCGTGCGTGCGCATCGAAGTGGGTCAACCGCTACCGCCAGGATGGGGAGCTCGGCCTCCTGGATCGCTCCTCGGCCCCTCACCGCCTGCCGACAGCAATCTCTGCGGACGCCGTGGGACGGATCGAGGACCTACGTCGCACGCAGAAGTGGTCCGCCTCCCGTATCGCCTTCGAACTCCAAGACGAGGGCATCAAGGTCAGCCGTCGCACGGTCTCTCGTCACCTTCTCGCCCTGGGGCTGAACCGCCGCAAGTTCATCGACCCGAACGACTCCTCAAACCGCGAACCACGCAAGATCATCGCTCGACGGCCCGGCCACATGGTCCACATTGACGTGAAGAAGGTCGGCCGAATCCCCGACGGCGGCGGCTGGCGAGTCCACGGCCGGGGGATTGGCTCGCGCGGTGGCCGGCCGCCCGGGTTCAACGCCGAGGACTACAAGGCTCGGCATGCCGTCGAGTTCGGCATCAACCGCCTCAAAAGGAATCGGGCTGTGGCCACGAGATTCGACAAGCTCGCGGGCCGCTACGAGGCCACTGTCCTCGTAGCGGCCATCAATGAATGGCTGTAACCAGCTCAATCAGGGGCGACGGACGGATGTCCGTGGAGTTGTGGAGGTTCAGGTGTTGATGGCATGTTCGACGAACTGGCCGCAGGCGCGGAACCCCAGGCGGCGGTACACAGGCTCCCCGTCGACCGACGCCTGCAGGACCGCGATGCTGTGATCTCGCTCGCGGGCAGCGTGAAGAGCCGCGAGCGTGATGGCTCCGCCGTAGCCGCGCCGGCGGTGGGCGGCCAAGGTGGAGATGTTGTAGATGCCGGCGACTCCCGCATGGTGGAACACCTCGGCAGAGCAGACCGGACGGTTCTCCACGTAGCCCACCAGGTACCGGGCCGGGCAGGTCGTGGCCAGCGCCTGGGAAGCAGCCCGGGCGAAGAAGTCGCGGACGGTTTCGGCGGGTGGATTCCAGTTCGCGGCGAGGACCGTGGCGTAGTCGGCGAGCTGTTCGCGCGTGGTCACCGTTCGAATGTCCAGACCCGGGACAGAGGGAATCGGCAGGGTGTCGTCCAACTCGGCCCACATCGCCGTCTCTCGCTCTGACACCGGCAGACCGGCCGCCGTCAGGCGGGCGGTGAGGTCTGTCGGAGTCGAGGCAGGTCCCACCCACCAGGAGAAACCGCGGCCGGTGCCAGCCAGCGTTGCGACGGTCTCGGAGATGCGGGCCGCGGCGTCGCTGGTGGTGAAGCAGGCCGCGGCGACGATGTTGAACGTGTCGTCGTCCAGGCCGCTGTCCGCGACCAGGAGGTCACCGGTCTCTGCGACGGTCGCACCGGACATGCTCCGGTGCAGATGGCAGGCGTGTTCCGCCAGGTTCCGTTCCATCCTGTCCGTCAAGCCGGCTTCATCGAGAAAGTAATCATTCATAGGGATCGATGCCAGCACGACCGAGCGAAGACTGCATGTCATTTTAGGCGGTGCCACGCCGACGACCAGCACTTTCGATACGCGCCCTAGCCAGGACCGGGCCCAGCGCATCGGTGCGGACGGCTGCCTCTTCGGTTACGGCAAGGGCTTCCCGTCCTGGCAGCCGGGCCCTCACAGGACCGGCTGGCAGATGCGGCCTCAGCCGCCGGCCTTGTCCACCAGGCCGGCGGGGCGCCTCTGCAGTTCCTCGTTGATACGCCGCGCTTCTTGGAGCTGGTCTTCCAGGATGACGATGCGGCAGGCAGCCTCGACGGGGGTGCCCTGGTCGACGAGTTCGCGGGCGCGGGCCGCGATGCGCAACTGGTAGCGGGAGTAGCGGCGGTGGCCGCCCTCCGAGCGGAGCGGCGTGATCAGTCGGGCTTCCCCGACGGCCCGCAGGAAGGCGGGGGTCGTGCCGAGCATCTCGGCCGCCCGCCCCATGGTGCAGGCGGGGTAATCGTCGTCGTCGAGACGGCCGTACGAATCGTCTGCTGTCATCTGCACCTCTCTGCGGAACGCGTGGAGGGGCCCTGGTGCCATACGGCACCAGGGCCCCGAAGGAACTCCTACACCATCTGCCGGCCCTGATACTGCGCCGGCCTTCTGTGTCCGCGGACCCAACCTGTCTGCTGCCGGGGGCGCGGGGATCGCGGTTGCTTGACCGGAGACCACCTCACTATCGATGTCCTGCGGTACCCGGGCCCAAAACTCCGCCCGGGCGATCCTGATGGCGCTTCGTTCCTCCGTTCTTCCCTCTAGTACAGCTCTACTGCTGGTGATACGAACCTCTCAGTGACCTGTGACAGCGCCACTCTTCGACAGCCAGCCCCGTTGCCCGTCCTGCGTCTGCTCTGGCTTAGAACCCCACTGCCGAACCTCCCGGTGCGCGCGTCCGCAGCCGACGCCTTCACCGAGGTACCGCTCACTGACTTCACTGCTGGGTACTGCCACTACGGTGGCGGCCCCTGATCACTGCGGGCCGCCCGGTCCGGTCGTCAGTCCCGTCGCCGTCCTGCAACATCCTGGCTTCGACACTCCACCACCGCACCGTCCTGCAACTGCGGGTACTGCTGCCCGGCAGTTCGTCTCTGCCGGGCCCTGCGGTCCTTCTGGGTTACAGAAGAAACATAACCACACCACTGACCAATGTCTACTCCCGCTGGTATAGATTTTCGCGTGCTCGATAGTGAGGTAGTCACTCTCGAACAGTGATGGGTGCTGGGGTGAGCCGGGTTGACGGGCCGCAGCCGGGGCACAAGCCCCGGGTAGACAGGTCAGACGTCGCCGATCCAGAGACCGGGGTGCCCTGACGGATACGGTGAGCGTCAAAGTCGCAGCCCTCCGCTCAGCGGCATCCGTAGCGGCGCCCGCGACAGCGCCAGGGAGTTCCTCGAAGGTCTCGTACCAGGGCTCGCACCCGGGACCGCCGACACGGTGATTCTGGTGGTCCGGCCGGGACAGTGTCGCTCGTGCAGTGCGGGCTGCTGGTGCGGCGGTTCCAGGTGTAGGTGACGCTGAGCGAGCCGTCGCAGGTCAGCAGCAGCAAGCGCTGCTCGAAGAACGGGCAGCACTGCTGCCCGGCAGCCGCCAGTTCGGCGATCCGCGCGGCCCGGCCTACGGGCAGGGGCAACCGCAGGCCCTCGGGTACCGCGGCGCCACGGGGACGCACGGGCTTCCCTATACGCGCAGGAGCGAGCCGGCACGGGGGGACCAGCCCGCTCCTGCGGTCGGCGCCCACTACTTCCCCACGAGAGCGGGCGCCTCGACCCTCATGATCGGGTCACTCCTTCCAGCGCACGGGGCCCCGGGTGCGTCACTGGCGGCGGACGATGGTCACCAAAACCCAACACCTTTTGAAGACGAAGGCTCGGTGCCGTCACGGCTCCGCCCGGAACCACGCCGCCCCGGAAAGGCACCGTTGCAGGGCCATTAGGCTGGAGCCGCTGCGGCACCCCCAACTGCCCTCCGCGCTCTGCGCGGTGAGTCATGGGCTGCGGCGATCGAGACGTCATGCAGGCATGAGGATGAGGCACAGGTGCTGATAGCGGGCCGGTACCGGCTGCAGGACCCCATCGGGCGAGGCGCGATGGGAGAGGTGTGGCGGGCCTTCAACGAGACGCTCGGCCGACCGGTCGCCGTCAAGTTCCTCCTCCCCCAGGCCTCCGACCCCACCGCCGCCTCGCGGTTCCGTCTGGAGGCCCAGACCGCCGGCCGGCTCAGCCACCCGAACGTCGTCGGCGTCCTCGACTTCGGCACGTACGAGGACCGGCTGTTCCTGGTGATGGAGCTGATCGAGGGCGACAGTCTCGCCCGGGTGCTCGACGCTCAGGGAGCGCTCCCCGCCGAGCAAGTGGCCCGTATCGCCGCCGAAACCGCCGCCGGGCTCGCGGCCGCCCACCAGCAGGGCATCGTGCACAGGGACATCAAGCCCGCCAACCTCCTGTTGGACGCCGACGGCACCCTGAAGATCGGCGACTTCGGCATCGCCCGCTTCCTCGACGACCCCGGTGCCGCTCTCACCGCAACCGGTCAGATCGTCGGCACCAGCCTCTACCTCGCCCCCGAACGAGCCCTGGGCCGCCCCGCGGCCCCGGCCTCCGACGTGTACTCCCTGGGCTGCGTGGTCTACCAACTCCTCGCCGGACGACCCCCGTTCCAGGCGGACACTGCCCTGGCGACACTCCACCAGCACCTCGATGCCTCCCCGGTACCACCCCGGCAACTCGGCGCCGACCTCCCGCCCGCCTTCGAGAACTACCTGCTCAGCCTCCTGGCCAAGGAGCCCCAAGGCCGGCCCACGGCCGAGGAGATCGCCGACTGGTTCGGGCGCGGAGCCTGGCGCGGAACCCCACAACCCCTGCCACGCGAACACCAGGAACCCAGACACCAGGGCACATCGCGGGTCACCGGACCGACGGCCGCCGCCCCCACGGACTCCGCTCCCACACAGAGCACCTTCACTCCGGTGGCCGGCACCGAGTGGAAGACGAGCGTGCACCGGGCAGCGTCCCGCCGCTCGCGCCCGCCGCTCCTGCGCCGTTCCCGGCTGGTGGCCGCGCTGGGCGGTGCCGCTCTGTTCACCGTGGCACTGCTGGCGGGGCTGGCCTGGTTCTCTCCCGACGCCGGCTCGGCACCGGGTCCGCACACCTCCCCGACCGCAACCCCCACCATGTCGCCGTCCGCTGCGCCGGCCACGCCATCCTCTTCAACACCAAACGGCACCACTCCCCCACCGTCGCCCGCGTCGACGCGCTCCTCATCTCCGGCGCAGCCCGCCGACCAGGAGAGGGAGAAGGCGACCGACGCCCAGCCGAAACCCGAGAAGGCCGACAAAGGCGGAGGCAAGGGCAAGCATTGACCGGCCCCAGGCACGAAGCGTGTGAGCCGAGGCGAGGAAACGTATCGCTGTGACGCGGTTGCGTCGTTCCTCCGCAGGAGTGAAGCCCTGGCCATGGTGGGTGAGGTTATGGCTAGTCGTTGCGACGCTGCAGAACGGACGCGCGGCGGGAAGGGACCGCAACGTCCGAGTCTGCGATGTGTCTGTGGGGTGTCAGCTGCGGCGGTCGCCGGATGACGGCCTGGCCGTGGTGACGGAGCGGATGCCCGCATATCACTGACAGTGGCCAGGAAGGGTGCGGAAGGCGGGTCCGATGACATCGCGCCCGAACGTGTCGCGGACCGGTCGACGGCCTTCTCCGGCACCAGCCACCCAGCCCGGCCACCTGCGGATTGGGGCCTTCTCGTGCTCGCCTCGGCATGCATGACCTCGGCTTACCCGGCGTAAGGTGCAGCAAGTTGATCATGCTCTTATAGGCGTGCCGGTTGATCACCGGTGTAAGTCACAGCGTCCACGCGCCCTTGTGGGCTGCACGACGTCGGGCGCCCGCCCCGTCTTGCCGGGGAGCGGGTCCGCTCATGGTCACCACGGTCCGGAATGTGGCCTGGCCGGCTCCCGCAGGACGGGGTTCGCCGAGAAGAAGCACTTTGTCACAGCTTGTCCCTCTTCCTGTACGGGTCGATCACTGACCACCGCCACCGTTCACAGAGAAAGCACGTCTCGTTGATACCTACGAAAGTCCGGTCTGTTCCGCCCCGACATGCACGCACCGTCACCCATGGCCGGGTACGGGGTGTGTATCTGCCTCGTCTCGCGGATGCGGCCGCAGGCTCCATGGCCACCTACGGCATCCCCTTGCTGGTGCTGGGCACGACGAACTCCTCGTCGCTGACCGGGATCGCCTTCATGCTGGCGTGGGCGCCCCGGCTGTGCACGTTCAGTCTGGCCGGCGCGGCCGTCGACCGTTTCGGACCCGCACGGGTTTTCCGGCTGGCCGCCACAGCCCGGGCACTGGTCGCAGGCCTTGCGGCCCCTGCCTTGGCCATGACCGACGACGACACGGCCTCGAGCCTGGTGATGCTCCTGGCGGCGTGCGCGGGGTGTCTGACCCAGTTCAGCTACATCGCGGCCGAGAGCGTCGGCGCGGTCGCCAGCCGCGACGCCGCCGGTGCGGCACACCGCGTCCAGTCGGTCCTGCTGGGCATCGACCAGGCAGCCGCTCTGGCCGGCCCCGCGGCAGGCGGCCTCCTCCTGCAGTGGGGCGGCTCCAGCGGCATGCTCGCGGTGATCAGCGGCTTATCGATGCTCACGGCCGCTATCGCCCCGCGCACCCGTCACGCGCCCCCGCAAGCACCGGAAGCAGCCGGACGCATGACACGGGGATGGCGGACTGGCTGGTCCACCCTGCGCGCGCTGCCGAGGCTGGCGTGGCTGGTGGCGGGGCTGGCACTGTCCAACCTGGCCCTCGGTCTCCTGGAAGCGGCAACCCCGGTGATCGTGGTGAAGCAACTCGGCCAGTCCAGCGCCTCCGTCGGCCTGGTGTGGTCCTGCGCGGCCGCCGCCTCGCTGCTGGCAGTCACGACCTGCCGCATCACCATCGACCGGTGGGGACTGACAAGGGTGGGCCGCTGTGCCGCTCTGGTGACGATCGTGCCGTGCTTCCTCATCGCGCACGCCGGCTCCTACCCCACCTACCTGATACTGACCGCCGTCTTCATGGCCGGCGACAGCGTCCTGGCCGTCGTGCTGCGCACCCTGCGATCCCAGCTCATCCCCGCCGAAGTGTTCGGCAGCACCCTGTCCGTGACCGTGCTGATCCTCCTGTTGCCCTACCCCCTCGCCGGGATCCTCATGGCACTCGTCAACCCGGCAGACATCCACACCGTGATCACCGTCTGCGCCGTCCTGCAATGCCTCGGCCTCCTCTGCGCCTTCACCCGCGGCGCCCGCCCCCGGCCCCGCCACGGCAAGCACCGCAGACGAGGCAACACAAGCCCCC
Organism: Streptomyces sp. NPDC018947; assembly: GCF_044390505.1. Classification (NCBI taxonomy): domain Bacteria; kingdom Bacillati; phylum Actinomycetota; class Actinomycetes; order Kitasatosporales; family Streptomycetaceae; genus Streptomyces; species Streptomyces sp. NPDC018947. The sequence continues at coordinate 116,353 of NZ_JBIRZD010000019.1, read as the reverse complement.
GCCGATGAGGCAGGCAGCCGCCCACACGTCCCAGCGGTAGACCGCGTCGCGCAGACGGGAGAAAGGCCCGAACACCGACGTCCACGGTCCCCCGTCCACGAACACAACGAGGCCGCGAGCAGTGGATCACAGGTGTAGCGCCTGCGCACGCTCCGGGTCTGGCGCGCTATGTGGGTGCAGCGCCTGCACCCACTGCCAGCCTGACGTCCAGCTCCCCATCATCGGCTTAGCGCCGGCCCGTAACGCCCGGGCCCGGCCGGCCCACCGGCGGCAGTTCCCCGACGGGATACGGACCGCGATCGCTTTCACCAGCCGGTCCGCTGCCCGCCACAGCGGGCCGCTCTCCTGCGCGACCGTCACCAACAGGCGCAGCACGTCGTAGGCCTCCTCGAGTGTCAGCAGCGCCAGGCGCTCCCGCTGCCCCCATCGGCATGGAGAGGATCTCGTCCAGGTCGCGGCCGTCGAGGGCGAGGGGGTCGTAGTCGTCCATGACCGGGCAACGCACCCGGCACCGTCCTGGTCACGCGGACACCAGGCACACGCAGATCAGCCCCGGCCGGCGTGCGCCGGCCGGGGCTGATCGAAGGATGCGGTTGTGAAGGGCGGTCGCCTACGCGGCGAAAGGCTCTGCAGGGCTTCAGCCGAACGATCGTCCCTGCAGGCAATAGGTGAGGCCCGGGGACACTGTCCCCTCCACAACCACGCTCATCCCAACACGGACACACCCGCCGTCATTCCCCGGCGAGAACACCGTCCGCGCTGTCCTCGGGGAAGCTGCCGTGCCCCGGCTGTGTGGAGGTGCCGGACCGCCGTTCGCCGCGGACGGCGCGCTGCCCCTATAGGGGGGCGCGCCGGGTGGTGCGGTGGCGGTGCCGGTGCGGTTCTCCGGCGCCGCCGGATGCCAGTGACGGCCGCTGCGGCGCGGATGTCGTCGGGCGGGTTGGTGCCAGCGTTCCCATGGCGGAAGGCCCGGTCGTAACCGTCGCGGACTCGCTGCCCACCGGCAGTGCAGTTACTTCCTCGGACAGAGGAAGTGTCTCGGCCACACGCGTGGGCGTGCGGCGGTGACGGAGGACGTCGAGGGACGCGGCGGCCGGGGCTGCAGCACGGTGCTAAGCATTGGCGCTGGCGGCTCGCAGCAGGGCGCGGTCAGCGGCTGGGTCATCGCGCCGCCCGTGTGGGTGGAATGGTCATACCGCGGAGCAGGCACCGGATGCCTCCTGCCAGCCGAGGTATCTCCCCCCTGATTATCACAGGCCAGTGGGTTCCCAGTCCCCGACAGAGGCTGGAAACCCACCGAGGATGCCGGTCAGGTCAGGCCTGTGATTCGAGCAGCCAGCTGAGCGGGGTGTCCTCGTTGCGGTCACCGGCGGAGGTCTTCATCCGGCCCACGCTCACCTTCAGGGTGCCGGCATCGAGCGTGAAGCCGACCCTGCCCCCGCCGGCGGGCACGTCATACGTCTGGACGGCCCAGGTGGTCCCTTTGAACACGGCAACGCGGACCTTGGCGTCGTCGAAGTCCGAGCCGAAGGACAGGGAGAACTTCTTCCAGCCGTACGACGCTCCGTCCGTGGGAGGCGGAAGGATCATGCGGACGTAGCTGGGGTGGATGAGCTTGCCGCTTTCGTCGAAGGCGAAGCCGTGGGGGATGTCCTCAGTCTGGAACGATGGCATGGAGGTTTCCTCTCATCAGAGTCGGTCGCCCGCAGGCCGCGGGCGAGCTCAACTACCGGAAAGATCAGCCCTCCTGAGAGGCCGGCACCACCCTTGGCCCGAGCCCAGCAACAGCCTCCGGCCATTGGTGCCGCCCCGTGTTTACCGCGGGCGGCCTGGACGCCAAGCGCCTAGAAGACCGTGACTCGTTCGCCTGCCATCCTCATAGCCACCGCCTAGCACAGTCGCATACGCAAACATGACGCGAAGCAGTCGGCCTTCCTTCACCCACACAGGTGGTCTCCAGGACGTCGCACACGGGGGTTGACAGCGGCTTGATAAGCGAACGAAGCCAAGGCCCCTCGCTACCCGACGTGCTGAACAACTGCTGTCCCGATCTCGTGAATAAGCCAGGGCCGGTCTCGCTTCACCGGCCAGGACCGCTGCGGCAAGTCCTAGCGCGGTACCGTGCACGTCACTGCGGGCGGGGTTGAGGAATGTCTCCCGGCCACAAGGGGCGCCCGGCTTCCGTCCGGGCGAGCTGCCTGCCGATTTCGACCAGGCCCTCGCTCCGGTCGGCGGGCCCGAAGGCCTGGTAGTCCTCAGTCGTCGGATCGTAGGCACGGACCTCGCTGCGCGGTCCGGCGCACACCAGCGCGCGGGCGATGGGCGGCAGGCCCAGGCCGGAGCGTCGCATGCGCGGTCGTGGATGAGCTGGAGCAGGTCCGTGGTGACCGCTGCCCAGTCACCGACCTGAGGCCAGAGCGCCCCGCCGTCCAGTTCGTGGGTGAGCGTGGCCAGGGGCACGATCTTGCCCGGGCGGCGGCCGCGGGTGAGGCGTTCATGTATGCGGGTGCCGTCGGGCTGGCGGACACGGGGGTGCAGCAGGGAGGCTGCGGCCACGAGCGAGGTGTTGATCTCCTCGCCGGGGGTCAGGTGGTACGGCTCGTGGGCGAAGAGCAGGTACACACCGTCGGTGGACTGCTCGGGGCCGTGGTTGGGCATGTCGGTTTCCTCCGTCATCGTCGGTGAAGCGGGCGCTGAGGGCTCGGCGGGGGCTGATGGTGCGGGGCGGGACGGGTGCGGGACGGCGGCTGTCTGCCCGGCCGGCCGTGGCAGGCGGAAGGCTCGTCGTCGGCTGTGGGTGTGAGGATCTCGGCAGTCTGGGCGGCGAGTTGCCGCATCAGTCGCTCCCGGGTGACGAGCACGCCCGTAACGGAGCGGGTGTCGCGGCGTTGGAGGAGGTCTGCTGTGTCGAACAGCTGGTGGTGTCCGATCTGCAGGGCGCGCCGTACTCGGTGCTGGTCGCTGCGGGCGGCCGCGTCGGTGAGCGTGGTGTGCAGGGCGGCCAGGCGGTGGAGGTAGCGGCAGGCGGGTCCGGCGTCGAGGATGCGGACGCTCTCACCGGCGCGGGCATCGAGCACGTCGGGCAGGTGCTCCACGAGCAGCGGGGCCAGGGCGGCCGCCGGCAAGATGATGGTGAACGGGATGCCGTGCAGGCCGGCGAGGGTGGCCGCGGTCAGGGCGAGAGCTGTGACAGCGGCCGTGCCGGGCCGTACGGCCAGTGGGCCGAGGCGGATCCGGTGTGCCCGGCGCCTCGCCAGCCAGCGCAGCCCAAGGCGCTGCGCGCGGGTCGCGAGCGGGCTGAACACGGCGATCCGGTCGAGGTGCTGGGGCAGGCTCCCGTCGGCCAAAACCGTCCAGTCCATCCACCCCCACCCCGTCCGTTCACGGATCAGGACCGGCTCGCAGCCCTGCGCGCAGCCGGCGCCGCAGCAGACGTGGCCGCTGCGCAGCGCGCGGGCCTGTGCCCTCTCCCACCTCCACGGCTGCTGCCGGAAGGGGCGCAGCCCCGGTGCGGGCCCGGTGGCCGGTGGTGTCGGGGTGGTCATGGCGTACTTGACTCGGTCGGGCCGGTGAAGGTCGTGGTGCAGGTGGTGCAGCGTCCGTCGCCGTGAGGGTGGGCGCGGCGCGGGGTGGGGCCGGGGCAGGTTTGGCACAGGGGCCAGTCGAGGCAGGCCGGGCAGAGGTCTTCGCCGGGTGCGGTGCCGGGTACGCCGCAGCCGGCGCATTCGACCAATGCGCGGTAAGTCAGGGCTTCGGTGACGGTGCGGGCCGCGGGCGTCGTGGACGACCGGGCGGGCGTCGAGGGAACGGGCCGCTCGTCGTCCAGGACGTGGCCGCGAGGGTGCGGGCTGGTGAGGGTGGCGGGTGGTGGGTAGGCCTGGGCGGCGCGCAGGCGGGCGGCGATGATCGCGCCGATGCTGGTGCGCACCGGGGCCGGCAGGGGGCGGCCGGCGATGACGTGGCGCAGCTGGGTGCTGGTCCAGCCGGATTCCAGCATCACGGTCACGACGCGGCCCTGGTCGGTCAGTGCCTTCCCGGTCAGCAGCAGCTCGGGCTGAGCGGCCCCGATCTCCAGCAGCAGCTGGATCCCGGGATGCAGCTCATCGGCCGCAAGCACCGGCAGGATCGCCGACGAGGGGTGGGGCGCTGCAGGTGCCGCGGGCGGGCTGCCGGCCGGGGACGCTGCTGCGTCCGGCCGGCCCGTCCCCGAGGAGACGCGCGCGTTGGCGGCGCGGTCGCAGGGACGGAGGGGTCTGGTCTTCTGCTTGTTGGTCTTCTTTCTGTTGGTGTTCTTAGGGGGGCGATTGACCTGCGCAGGTTTATCCACTGGTGGATAACCCGTTTCTGGTGGTGACCTGCGGCTTTGCAGGGCGGGCAGGTCGGTGATGAAGTACACCGCCGCACCGAGGGTTCCGTCTGGGCCGCGCTCGCGTTCGCGGACCAGGAACCCGTGCTGCTCCAGTTCGTTCAGCCCGGTTTTGACCGCCGCCTCGCCGTCACGGCTGCAGCGGGCGAGGTCGGTGACTGTCATCCGCCAGCCCTCCCGGTGTGTGGAGAGCAGGCCGAACAGCCCCTTCGCCTTGAACGACAACCGGCCGTCACGGAAGAGGCCGTTGGCGATCTGCGTGAACTGATCCCCCGCCATCACCCCGCGTCGGATCCCCGTACCAACCCCATCGGCCGACCCCGCCTCCAGGCCCCCAGCCACCGAGCGGGGCCCGGACGGCGCGTCGCGCAGGACGGCGGGGTGGTCGGTGATGCAGTAGACGCTCTCCCCGAGGGTGCCGTTCGGGCGGCGCAGGCGCTCACGGACCAGATAGCCGTACGCCTCCAGCTCTCTCAGACCGGCGCCTACCGCGTCCCGGCCATCGGGGCCCTGGCGGGCAAGGTCGGCGATCGTCACCTGCCAGCCGCTGCGGTGCGTGCTGACATACCCGAAGATCCCCTTCGCCCGGTAGGACAGCCGGCCGTCACGGAACAGACCATTCGCGATCTGCGTGAACTGATCAGCGGCCATCACACCGCGTCGGATCCCCGCGCCGACGCCCCTCACCGCGGCTCCCCGCCCACTGGGGTGACGCGGCCGCCGTCGAGGGCCTGCAGCCGGACTACGACAACAAGCCAGCTGGGCCCGCGGGAAGAGGAGCTGCACACACAATCCATGACGGTCAGCCCACCGACCACCCCCGACCAGACAGACGACCACAACCCCCAACCACCGGTCACGAACCCACAACAAGCGCACCGGCCCGCCATGGTCGGCGCCATGGTCGGCCCAAGCACAGGGCCTCCGGAGCACGGTGGGAATGCACGCTCATGACTGCGCAGAGGCCCCGGCGTGCGCAGAGCGCAGCCGCTGCACACCGCGGGTCGGGGTTCTGCACAGTCGACGTGGGAGGGCGGTTGTGCACAGCAGGGAGTCGGGCTCACCGTTCCTCCCCTGCTACGGGGGTTCGTCCATGGCTGGGGCCATCCAGCCACGAGATGAGACGGGGAAGCACATCCTGTGTTCCCCGACCAGGCAGGCCGCCACGCTCCCGACCAGCCGCCACGAAACCGCGGCGTGCGCACTGACCAGACATGGTCGGCCCCACGGTCGGCCCACCCACAGGGCCTCCGGCGCGCCGGTGGCTTTGTTCAGGAGAACGGGCGCACTGGTTCTGTTCCCGTTCTCGTGGACGGAGCCAGGCGCACTGCCCACCAGCTGCTCGGCCCATGGTCGGGGCGACCACGAGGCCTTCCCGCTCACCCCCGACCAGGCAGGCCGCCGCCACCTCCGACCACCCGCCACGAAACCGCGACCTGCCCACTGACCAGCCTTGGTCGCACTCGTGGTCGGGCCGGCCAAGGGGCCTTTCGCGTGCGCGGGCGAGTGTGCACAGTCGCGCGCAATGCTCCCAGGGCTCAATGTGCAGGTGGCTGCGCAATGCGTGGAGGGGGCTGCACAGTCGGCGTGCGCGGCGAGTGCACACAGCGGGATGCACAGTCGCCGCGGGCTGCACATTCGGTCTGCTGACACGTCAGCCGAGGGGCCGCGCCCTGGTGTTGCCGTGTGCCGGCACGCGCCTCCTGCGTGCCCTGCTCGTTCTCGCGATCCTCGAAGTCGATCGCTGACGGGCGTCGAACTGTCGCGGGCTGCCCGTCTTCGGAGCTGATGGGGTGTCGGGACGGGGCAGGATCCGTCGGCGGCACATGGTGCTGCGGTGCGCGGGCCTGGGAAGGCGGAGATCGCGACCATGGCCGACGACCTGAACGAGACCTACGGCGCGTGGCTCGCCGGACGCGGCCTGTCGGAGGCGATCGAGCGGGCCTGCGCTCGGGGCGCGGCGAGGATGCGCGGGGTCGTAGCGACCCAGCGTCAGTGCGCCGTTTAGTCAGGGTGATGGGGGCGGTTGGGGACGGGCATCCCACCGACGTCGAAGTTCCATACGGCCTCAGGTACCGGCCCGAACGACCCCTCACCGGGCCCGGCCGTGGGATGGTCCGGTTCACGAAGCGGCTGTGCGCCCGGGCGCGCCGCGGCCCGGGTACGCGGTGTGCGTGCCCGGGCCGTGCGGTGCCGGTCCCTGGGGCGGGGCGGGGCGGGTGTCGGTGTCAGGCTGTGAGGGCGTCGTGGAGGGCGTGGAGGCCGTCGCGGTAGATGCCGGTGAACAGGTCGGTGACCTCGTTCTCGGTGGCGCCGTCGGGGTTGAAGCGGCCGGACCACTGGACCTCGGTGGCGTTGTCCTGTCCGGGGACGGTGTGGACGCGGAGGGTGGAGACGTAGCCGTTGACGGGGAAGGGAGCCTGGAGGATGGCGTAGCTGTAGTGGCGTTCGGTCTCGTTGAAGTCGACGAGGCGTTCGACGATGACCTCGCCCTCGGTGTTCCTCAGTCGGCGGACCCGGCCGCCTTCGAGCGGGGTGCTCTCGGGGATGTAGGGGAGCCAGTCGGGTAGGGCGTCGAAGCCGCCGATGAGGCTCCAGACCTTGTCGGGCGAGGCGGGGACGGTGCGGCTGACGGACGTCGAGGCCATGGTGTTTCTCCGGATGGGTGTTGCTGGTGTGGGGGGGTTGGGGGTGGGGGTGGTGGGGGTCAGGCGCCCTTGGGCAGCGGGGCGGCCGGGCTGACCAGGCCGGCGGCCCGGAGGTCGGTCCAGAAGGCGGCCGGGATGTCCTCGTTGAGGGCGGCGGTGTCCTCGGCGATGCGGCTGGGCCGGGTGGCGCCGGGGATGACGGCGGCCGCGACCGGATGAGCCAGGGAGAACTGGAGGGCGGCCGCCTTGATGCTGATGCCGTGCCGGTCGGTGAGGGCCTTGATGCGCTTGACCTTCTCGATGATCTCCGGCGGGGCCTGCTGGTACTCGAAGTTGGTGCCGCCGGCCAGGATGCCGGAGCTGTAGGGGCCTCCGACGACCATGTCCACGTCCTGTTCCTGGGCCATGGGGAGCAGGCGCTGCAGGGCGTGGGAGTGGTCGAGGAGGGTGTAGCGGCCGGCGAGGAGGAATCCGTCGGGCTTGGGCTCGTCCAGGGCGAGGGTCATCTCGATGGGCTCGGTCTTGTTGACGCCCAGGCCCCAGGCGCGGATGACGCCCTCGTCGCGCAGCCGGGACAGGACGCGGAAGGCGCCGGTGCGGGCCTCCTCGAACTTGCTGACCCAGGCGTCGCCGTGGAAGTCCTGGGCGATGTCGTGGACCCAGACGATGTCGAAGCGGTCGACACCCATGCGGCGCAGGCTTCCCTCGATGGAGCGCTCGGTGGCGTCGGCGGTCCACTCGTGGAGGATCTTGTTGGGGTTGCCGTGCTCGAACAGGCCGCCCTTCTCGCCGAAGTCGGGGACCTCGGTCTCGGTCTCGTCGAGGATGACCCGGCCGATCTTGGTGGACAGCAGGTACTCGTCGCGGGGCTTGGCCGACAGGACCTCGCCGAGCCGCTCCTCGGCGAGGCCGGCGCCGTAGAAGGGGGCGGTGTCGTAGTAGCGGATGCCCTGGTCCCAGGCGGCCTCGACGGTGGCGTGGGCGTCCTCGTCGGGGATCGCGCGGAACATGTTGCCCAGCGGGGCGGTGCCGAGGCCGAGACGGGCGGGAAGGATGTTCTTCAAGGACATGGGTGGTGCCTTTTCGATCGGTGCCTTGGTGTGGGGGTGAGGCGTGGAGGAGCGGATGCCCCCCCGTGCGGCGGCCTGTCTGAAGGCGGCCGGAGCACCGGGCGGGGTCACCCGCCGGGGCGGTACAGGCCAACCACATGTGATTGCGATAGCGCCTTACAGGTGAAGACAATAATTGCAGACGCTGGGTAATGCAAGTGGTCCTGTCAGGGAACGATCGCGGGGACCAGGCCGCCTGGCGGCAGCGCTTCGACACCGACTGGGGAGGCAGGAGCCCACGAGACGGGGGCGGAACGTTCACAAGATCCGGCAGGGCGCCAAAGGGCGATCAAGGCGGGCACCGAGCCCTGACGTACGTTCGAACTCGTGACGTGCACCCTGAAATCCCGGCCGGTGTCCCCGTGAGCGGCTGGTGGGCCTACTTGGAAGAACGGACCTGCCAAGAAGTCGATGCCGACGTGCTGCGCGACCGCCGGCTGTTGGCGGTCAGGACCGTCCGGGAGGCGCTGCGCCCGCTGGGGGTGGGCCTGCACGAAGCCGAGCGGGTGGTCCACGCGCGATACGAGGCTCTGGGCGACCGCGTACAGAGCACACCGCCTGATCCGCTGGATCTTCCCTCGCTCGCAGCCCGCGCAGCGGCTCTCCCAGGCCGTGTGAAGGCGGTGGAAGCCCTCTGGGACGGCGATACAGCGCACGACTGGTTCGTACTCCTCATCGCGGTCCTGGACACCCCAGGCGGAGAGGGCCACCTGGCGACCGTCCACCACCAATCTGACGGCCCTCCTCCTGGTGTTGCTGCCGCCGAGGCCGGCCGGACGCTGGCCGGCCACCTTCGCGTGCCTTTCCACTTCGCGTCTCCGGACGTCCCTGATGACGACGCCCCACGCCGGAGGACAATCCAACGGCCGACAAAAAGGCAGTGACCGCGGGAATGGACGGGGTGCTGGGCCGGGTCCAGGGGATACGTCGGAGAAGGGCGAGTAGCGCCGCCGCGGGCCGTGCGCGCTCAGTGGCGCAGGGGCCAGGCCGTGCCGGCGGTGTCGGACTCCTCGCCGGCGTGCCGGGCGCAGGCGTCGGTGAGGGTCTCCAGCAGGGTCAGCGGGTCGGGCAGCGGGGCTCGGGGCCGCGCACCCACCACAAGGAGACCGGACCACCACCTGGTGCCTCCCGATCCCATCAACACGGCCTGAGGTCCGATCCGGCTGCCCCTCCCCGAGACGGTGAACAACTGCTGCCGAGAATCGGGTTCCGGCTCAACTTCCGTGCCGCTGTTACGGAGAGTCAGAATGCCGTGGTCGTTGCCGCGGACGGCAAACAGCGAGTCCGGCTTGCGGCGGGGCCGTCCGACCCGGCCGCGGACCGACGGGATCGCATCGAGCAAGGACAGGAGTTGGGTGACGTCGTTGCGGTTGCCGCCGGTCAGCAGAACCGCGAGCGGGGTGCCGTGCCCGTCGGTGATCGGGGGGTGTGTCGGCCCGGCCTCGGTCGACCGGCGAGGGGCCCGTGTGGACATCCCCGACCAGCGTCAGGCGTTCCAGGCACGTGGTGACGGCCTCATCGGCCAGCAGGGGGTGGCGCGGCTACATCGATCTCCAGGTCGACCTGGTCATGGAAGATCTGAAGACCAAGCCCAACTCCGGTGGCCGCCAGTGGCGATGGCCGGAGCCTGGGTCGCCTTGTGGTGGTACTTGCGGCACCATCTCCGCGAGCAATGAACCGCCCGCCGCCGGACTTGACGGGATCAACCCCACGGGGCTGGCCCCGTCGGCATGATGGCGGGGTGGATCACGTGATAATGGCCGTCTTCGGGCTGAACAAGGACTACACCGTCGCGCTTGTGGGCTTCACAGGGACCTTTCTCGGTGCCGTGGTAGCCTTCCTGGGCATTCGGTGGCAGGTGAAACGCCAGGAGCGGGAGAAGCAGCTCGATCACGCCACTAGAGAGTGCGGGAAGGCTCTGCTGACCCTGCTCCGGCTCTTCAGGAAGCCCGAGTACGAGGGCGGTGACGTCAGCGAGTCCTGGAAGAACGACATGACGGACCAGGTGGACGTCCTGAAGCTCACCATTCCGCTCTTCCCGAATGACGATCTGCGGGAGCGGCTGAACGCCACCGTCGACATCCTGGCTGACTGGCACTACGTGGTCTTCGAGGGGCCCGGCCAGGACGAGTATCCCGAGTCTGGTCCGGTGATACGAGAGGTACTCCAGCACGCGATCGACTGCATGGGCGCGGTCCGCCGAGGAGTACGCCGACTCCCCAAGGAGGGCAAGGCGTTCAAGACCGCCAAGGACAACATCAACGAGTACTGGGCCTATGAGGCGGACAGCCGCCTCTGACCTGCCATAGTCCCTACCAACACGCAGCTGTATTACGCGGGCGCTGACAGACGAAGAGCTGAGCCGGCCGCCGAGGACTTGACCGGATCAGCCCCGAGCGGGTGGTGCCGGTCCAGCGCGGACTGGCACCCGCTGCCTGATTCAGACCCGCTTCACATCCAGGAGGACGCGCTCCAGCGGCATCCCCATGTGGAAGATGATCCACTCCTGGGAAGCGCTCTCGGCCTCACCAGGTGGGCACAGGTGGTCTTGGCCTCCTGCACGTTCAGGTCCCAGCCGTCCCGTGTGGGGGGTGGCTGTCACCGGACACGAGGTGCACTTGCCATGCCAGCAGTTCCCTCCCAACCCCGACCAGATCGGCAACCACCAACTTGACGATCGGTCACACTCCGTCCGGCAACACGTCGGCTGGCTGCCGTGGTCGGGCCCATGGTCGGGCGACCACGGCAGTCGGGTCGTGCAGGCGGCTACGCAATGCGTAGGGAGGTGTGCACAGTCGGCGTGCGCGGCGAGTGCGCACAGCGGGATGCGCAGTCGCCACTGGCTGCACAGTCGGTCTGCTGATACGCAGCCGAGGCCACGTCCGGGTCTTGCCATGTGCCGGCACGCGCCTCCTCGCCCGCCCCTGCCGCTGTGGTTACTGGGGAGGCCGGTGCGGACCCGTGGCGGCCGTGGTCGGGGCTGTGGTCGGGCCGACCGCGGTATTCGTGACCTGTTCGTGATCGTGGTCGGGGTGGTGTGGTCGGTGGTCGGGTCGGGGCTGACGGATTTCCTCAAGGTCAGCAACAACGGTTCCTGACCTGGGAGTTTGACCATGCCTCCTGGCAAGAAGGCCTCACGGAGCGAGGCCGTCCCTGCGATCGCTGCGGGGGTCGAGCTGGAGAAGATGCGGCGGCGCGTGCGCTTGTCGCGCCTGGCGCTGTTCACCGCGATCGCGACCGGCCCCGTCGCCCTGGGCGTCGCGGTGGCCTCCGGTCCTGTCACCGCCGAAGCTGCCTCCCCCCACAGGCCGGCCCCGGTGCGCACGGCGGCGGTCGCGGCCGACCCCGCGGGCTATGCGCAGGTGTTCATCGACGCGTGGCTGCGCAGCAGCGCGGACGAGGCGGGCAGTGCGCAGGCGCGTCTTGCGCAGTCCCTCGCCCCAGATGTGGCGCTGCCGGATCCAGCAGCCGGTGCGCAGTCGAGGCTCCAGTCGGTGACCGCTGTGCGCAGTGTGCAGCGCGACGGGGGTGCGTGGGCGGTGACGGTGGTGGCGCAGTACGCCGACGGCACGGTGCGCTACTTCGCCGTCCCCGTGGCCGGCGACCGGGCGGGTGTCTCGTTTGCGGTGACCGGTGCTCCGGGGGTGGTGGCCGGTCCGGCCCGGGCCGCGGTGCCCGCTTCTCCGTACACGGTGAGCGTTCCCTCCGACGGTGCCCTGTCGTCGACGGTCGGTGAGTTCCTCGGCGCCTACCTCACCGGCACCGGAGAGGTCGACCGCTACCTCGCCCCCGGTGTGAAGCTCACGCCCATCTCTCCCGCCCCCTACCGGGCGGTCACCGCACGGGAGGTGTCGGCGGTCGAGGAAGCCGCGGCCGCCAGGCAGGTACCGGCCGACGGGGCCAAGGCCCGGGTCCTGGTGCAGGCCGAGGCGCGGGATGACGCCGGCCGGTGGCCGCTGGCCTACGAGCTCGCGCTCACGGCCCGATCCGGCCGGTGGGACGTCGCCGCGCTGGAGGCCGGGACCGTCCAGGGCGGGGGTGCGCGGTGAACACGGTGTACGACGTGGTGTTGGCCGGGGAGCTGGACGGCCTCGGGGACGGCTGGATCGCCATGCTCGAGGGCTGGGCGACCAAGGGCCTGCGGGCCGGACTGATCGTGCTGGTCGTCGTCATCATGGTCCAGAGGTTCAGTCTGAAGGCCGGGATCGGCGCTCTCCTGCTGATGATCATCGCGCTGGGCTTGTACAACTCCCGCGAGGACCTCGCGGACATGTTCACCGACGAGGTGAAGAACCCCGCCAACGGCGCCCCCGCCGTCCCCGGACTCGTGCAGGGGACCGGCCCGGCGGCCCGTGTGGGCTCCGGCAGTGCGGGAGGTCTGCTGTGAGCGCCGCCCCCGCGGGCAGGGTCGGGCGTTTCTACACGACCGCGCGCCGTCATCCGTGGGTGCTGGGGAAGGTCGCCGACTGGAAGATCCCGCTCGGCCCCTACACCCCCGCGCAGATCGCCGTCCTCGTCGGCGGCGGGTTCCTTCTCGTCAAGACCATCAGCTGGTGGTCGTGGACGGGCCCGGTCCCCGTGGTGGCCTGGGTGCTGGCCGTGTGGGCGGTACGCCGACCCAAGATCGCAGGCCGCGCTCCGCTGCAGGCGGCGTGGGGCTGGCTGTTGCTGGCCTGGCAGCCGCAGGGCGGCCGGACGGGCGGCCGGGCCGCCCGCGACCACGCCGCCCGCCCCGTACTGGGCGGCTTCACCATCGAGGGAGTCTGTCCGGCTGCTCCGCCGGCGGCGCGGCAGCGCGTGGCCGAGCCGGCCTCCGACCGCAGTGCGCCCCGGGTCCGGGAAGTCCTCGCGCCCGTGCGCCGCCCGTCAACCAGGCAGAGCCGGCCGCCGACGCGGCCTGTGCCCGCATCGCCTGCGCCGGTATCGGCCGCGCCGGTGTCGGGTGTGCAGCAGCTGCTCGCCCGCGTCCAGGAGACGGGGGGTGTGCGGTGAGGGTTCCGGTCCGTCACATCGCCGGCCACCTGGTCTGGTCGACGCACGGCAGCGTGTGGGCTGTCTATCGCCTGCATCCCGGCCCCGATGGGGACGGGCAGCGGGCGGAGACCGTCCAGGGCACCTACGTGCCCGCCGCGGTCCGTGACGAGCAGCTCGCCAAGGTCACGCATCTGGTGCGGTCGTTGTCCGGGGCGCCGCGGTTGTTCGGGCTGTGTGCGCAGGTCGATCCCGGCGAGGTCGCTCTCCAGATGATCGAGGGCATCGAGCCCGCCGGGCAGGTGCCGGGCGAGGGTGCGCATCCGTGGGTGGAGAACGTCGAGGCGACCCTGGATCTGCTGGACGGCCAGGAGATGCACCGCCGCACCCTGTGGCTGGCCGTGCCCCTGCAGAACACCGCTGCGGGCGGGCAGGTGGCCGCGTCGCTGGGAGCGATGTGGGCAGACGTCGCGCCCGTGCTGGGCATGCGGGCCGCGCCCGTGGCGCGCCGTGAGGTGAGCGCGTACCGCGAGCAGGCGTCGCGGGTGGAGGCCGCGCTCGCCGGCGGGATCGCGTTCCGTGCGGCGCGTCCGGCGGAGATCGTGTGGATGGTTCAGCACGCCCTGCACCGCGGCCTGGCGGAGCCGCTGCTGACCGAGGCCGAGAGCAGCGATCTGTACGGCGGGCAGGTGCGGGGCGGGGTGCTGCGCTCCCCCAGTTACGCCGATCTCGGCCAGGCGCGCCTGCAGGAGGGCGGCATCGACCCCGACCTGGACGACGTTGACGAGCTGAAGGGCGCGGGACGTGTTACGCGGTCGGGCCGCTCCGCCTGGTGGCGGCAGAGTGCCGGGTCGCCGCTGCGCAGGCGGTGGCTGCAGGTTGAGACGGACAGCGGGGTGGGCTATCAGGCGCAGCTCGCGTTGGCCGAGTGCCCGCCCGCGGTCGGTGCGGAAGCCGCGGATCTGTTCGCTCAGCTGGAGATGCTCGACTTCCCCGTCGACTACACCGTCGACCTGACCTTGGTGCCGGCGGAGAAGGCCCGGGACCAGGTGCGGCGCAAGAAGAACGAACTCGTCGACCAGGCCGACCAGTACGACGCCCGGCCCACCGGCATGCCCGCCTCCCTCACCGACGCCGCCCGGGACCTGGGTGAGCTGGACGCCCGCCTGTCCCGCACGTCCGTGGAGGTGGAGGTGCAGTCGGTGACGGTGCTGACGGTGTGGGGGCCGACCGCCGCCGTCTGCGATGCCCGCGCCCGGGCCCTGACCGCGCTGCTCAGCGGCGCCGACTACCGGGTGGTGCGCCCCGCCGGACTGCAGGAAGCCCTGTTGACCCTCGGGCTGCCGGGGACCGCCCGGCCGGGCGTGCTGCGGGAGTTCACCCAGCACCAGGTCTCCGAGGACTGGGCACTGTCCGGGGCCTTCACGGTCGGCGAGGTCGGTGATCCGAACGGGATGTTCCTGGGCCTGGACCTGGACTGCGGCACCACCCGCCCCGTGATGATCAACGTCGCGGACGCGCCCAAGCAGGACGCGTCGGCGTCGATGGGCATCGTCGGAGACCTCGGGGCCGGCAAGAGTGTGCTGCAGAAGCTGATCGCGGAGGCCGTGTGGGCGCGCGGCGGCTGCGCGATCTGCATCGACCGCACCCCGGTGCGCGAGTGGGCCACCTTCGCCCGCAGCGCCGCCAGGGGCCGGGTGCAGATCGTCGACGCCGCACGGGCCGAGGTGTCCATCGATCCGCTGCGGATGTTCGACGGGCCAGAAGGCCGCCACTACGCCCTGTCCTACCTCACCCTCCAGCTCGGGATCGGGCCGATGAGCACCAGCGGCGAGGTCCTCCACCACGCCGTCGAGCGGGCCGCCGCCAGTGAGCAGCCGTCCATGCAGCGGGTGCTGGAAGTCCTCGAGGAGATGGCCGGCTCGGAGGCGGGCAGGCGTCAGGACGCGGCGGCCACCCTCGCCGGTCTGATCCGGGTCGTGGAGACCAACCCGCTGGCCCGGATGGTGTTCGACCCCACGCTGCCGCCGGTCAGGCTGGACGCCTCCAGCGCCTCCGACATGATCGTGATCACCACGGCCGGGCTGAAGCTGCCGCCCAAGGCCGCCTTCGACAATCCCGAAGTCCTGCATCAGCAGCCGCTGGAAGCCCTGATCGGCCGCGCGGTGCTGTATCTGATCGCGGCGCTCGCCCGGCAGACCGCGTTCGAGGACCCCGAGCGGTTCACCGCCGTCGTCCTGGACGAGCTGTACTGGCTCACGTCGTCCGCTGAGGGCACCGCCCTCGTGCACGAGATCCTCCACGACGGACGTAAGCACGGCGCCGGACTGATCGCCGGCTCGCACGACGCCGAGGAGCTCGGCCCCGACCGCGGCCTGATGGCCTACCGGGCGCTCGCCCGTACCGCCGACCGCGAGCGGGCGCGCCGCGGTCTGGAGTTCGTCGGCCTGAACCCCGATGACCCCGCGCTGGTGCGGCTGGTGACCACAGGACTGTCCCCCGTCGGCCAGAGCGGCCGCGAAGGCGAGTTCCTGCTGACCTGCCCGCGGCAGAACACCGGACGGGTCAAGACCGTCATCCCGCGCATCGAACGCATCGCCACGTCGATCACCACCACGCCCGGGCACCGCGGCGGCTCTGGCCCGTTGGCCGAGCAGGAGGCGTTGGCATCCAGCGTGAAGAGCAGGCAGGGCTGACCATGGCACGTCGTCCCAGCCCCGGCACGCTCCGCTCCGCCGCCATCATCGTGCTGCTCGCCGGCGTGTTCGTGATGGTCAACAGCCAGGTCGTCTATGCGGCCGGCAGCAACAGCGAGACCGGTGACCTCCTGGCGCCGCTGAACATCACCTCCTCCGAGGGCGTGCCGATCAACGGTTACGAGCTGAGCGCCGAGGGCGGCTCGATCGTCGCCTTCAAGACGCAGGCCCTGGCGTTCGCCCTGTCGGGGCTGTTCACCCTGATCCGGCTGCTGGTCGGCCTGGCCGGGTGGGCGGTCGAGGTGGCCTTCCGGTTCCCGCTGCTGAAGATCCTCACCCGCCCGGCGCAGGAGGTCGCCGACACGTACAACGACGTGGTCGTCGACCAGCTCGGTCTGAAGGGTCTGCTGCTGGCGTGGGCGTTCGTCTTCGCAGGGTTCATGATCGTGCGTGGCCGGGTGGGCCGCGGGCTGGGCGAGATCTTCCTGACTCTGCTGATCGCGGCGTTCGCCGCGTCCGCGTTCGTGCGCCCCGACACTCTTCTCGCGCAGGACGGCCCGCTGGGCCAGTCGCAGCAGGTCGCGGTCGAGGTCGCCCAACAGAGCGTGAACGCCTACGACTGGGGCGGCAAGCTCGCCAGCAAGGGCCCGTGCGACGGCATGGCCGGCAGGCAGGAGATCAAGTGCCTGGAACGGGAGGGGGAGCGCCCCGCCACCGCTGCGGAGGTGGCCCGCCCGCTGCAGGACTCCGTCACCAATGCGCTCATCGTCAAGCCGTACATGCTGCTGCAGTACGGGCGGATCCTCGACCCGGCCAAGGACTCGGACCGCAAGGCGTATGCGGTCCATCTGAAGTGGGTCACGGGCGGCTACAAGACCGGGGACGACGAGCAGGAGAAGAACGACCCCTGCGAGAAGATCCAGGGCCCGGGCAAGAGGTACTGCGAGCGCGGCGACGGCGACAACGGCACGGAAGGCGGGCTGCCGGAGTTCACCCCGGGCGGAGAACTCCTCGATGCGGCCCACCCCGTCCTCAGCGAGGAGGACCAGCAGTTCGCCGCGTTCCTCGCCGACCTGAAGAAGGCCGGCGACGTCGGCAAGGCCTGCGCCGACTATGCGCAAAAGCCCACCTGGTGGCGAGTCGGCGGCGCCGCCCTTCTGCTCGTTGCCGCGCTGTTCATCTGCGGCACGCTCCTGTCCAGCGCCATCGTGCTGCTTGGTACCCAGGGCATCTGTGCCGCGGCCGCCGCCGCGGGCGGTGTCGCCTTCGTGGCCGGCATGCTGCCCGGGCCCGCGCGGCAGTCGGTGTGGAAGTGGCTGTCGCTGTGGGGCATCGCCATGCTCGCCCTGGTCGGCATCTGCGCCTTCGTGCCCTTCTTCGGCATCGCCGTCGACGCCACCATCACCAACGGACCGGACCTGATGGTGGAGCGGATTCTGCTCATCGACGTGCTGGCCATCGCGGGCGCGGCCGGGCACCGCAGGCTGCTGACCGGGATCACGTCCTTCGGCCGGCGCATGGCCATGCGGATGCGGTACGCCAAGGTCGGCGGCACCCACATGCCCGGCGATACCTCCGAACTCGGTGCCGCCCTCGCCATGAACTCCCCGGCCGCTCTGGGTGGCGGTCTGCGCGCGTTCACCGGCGGCGGTGGCGGCCGGTACGGGATGCTCGGCACCCGGCAGCGGCTGATGGGCGCCCTCACCTCCGTGTTCGACGGCACGGGCATGCCCGTCGACACCGGAAGAATGCTCGCCGACGCCACCGCGGAAGCCGGACGCGGCCTCGCGCCGCTCACCGCGGCCGCCGCCGTCGGCGCGACAGGGGTACGGCTCGGCGCCAAGGGCTCGCACTGGCTGCTCATCGGCCGGCGGCCGGACAAAGAGCAGCTGGCCCGGTGGCGGAAGCCCACCGCGGACGGCGACCCGGATGCGGGCACCGCGCAGGGCGGCCCCGGCGACGCAACCGGGGGCAGTGGCAGCGCCGGGCCGCGCCGTCCGGGCGGTCCGCCCGACCGCTACCGCGACGAGGACGGCCAGGTCGTCGACGGCCGCACCGGCGAGGTGCTGCACGACCAGAACAGCGACCGCACCCTGTTGTCGACCCGCGCGCACAACCGGCTGGTCCGCTTCCGCGGCTACCGCATCCTCCACCGCGGCGGCCGAGCCGCCTACGGAGCGACGGCCGGTCTGCCGGAAAACGTCCGGCGCCTGCGAGAGGGCCGCTCCCGCTACTCCCACGACGCCCGCCAGCAGGTACGGGTGTGGGGCAACACCGTCCGAGAAGACGGCCGGGCGTGGGCGGCCGTCGGCCGCCACGTCTCCCGGACCCTGCGGGAGAACACCGACGACCGCGGCGGGCCCGGCCCGTTCGCCGGCCGCCGCCTGCCGGCCGTGACGTCGTCAGCTACCCCCGGGCGTCCGGACGCGTCCCGCCGGCCGGTGGCCGGTGCGACGCCGCCCGCAGCGCGGCGCGACGTCACAGGAACTGCTGGGGCGGCTGTGCGACCGGAGAGGAGGAGCGGTGCTGCCGCTGCAACTGCCAGCGGGGCGGCAGCGGCAGCCCTTCCCGGTGGAAGCCGGGCGGGCAGCGCCGCGCGGGAGGAGGCGCGGGTCCGGATGCAGGAGCTGATGCGTAGGACCGAGCCCGAGGCCGAACGGCTGCGCCAGGAACGGGCGCGGGCGCGTGACGAGGGCGGTGAGGGCGAGTGAGGCCGGTCCGACGCCGTGTGGCCCGGTGGGGGTGTGTGGGGGTGCTGTTGCTGTTCGCCGCCGTGTGCTGTGCCGCGTCTGCCGGGAACGCGATCAGTACCTATGCCGCCCTGAAGTCGGGTGCCCAGGACGAAGGAGGCGGGATCGCCGTCGGCGGCAGCGCAGCGGATATTCCGCCGCGGATGCTGACCGCGTACAAGAAGGCCGTGCAAAAGGTGGGCAGGCATGTGCCGAAGTGCCGGGGCATGCGCTGGCCGATCCTTGCCGGCATCGCCAAGGTCGAGTCCAACCACGCCGTCGGCCGCAACGTCGCCGGCAACGGCGACATCCGGCCCAGGATCTACGGGGTCCTCCTCAACGGCTCAGGTGCGGGCGGGAACACCACCGTGTTCCCGGACACGGACGGCGGCCGCTGGGACGGCACCGCCACCGGGGAGCGAGCCGTCGGCCCGTTCCAGTTCCTTCCCTCCACCTGGGACGGCGTCGGCCAGGACGCCGGCGGAGACGGGACTGCTGACCCGCACAACGCCGACGACGCGGCCCTCGGCGCCGCGGTCTACCTGTGCGGCAACGGACGCGACCTGGCCAAGGAGTCGCAACTGAGGGCAGCGATCTTTCAGTACAACCGGTCCGACGAGTACGTCGCCAACGTGCGCGGTTGGATCGACCAGTACACGGCTGCCGCCGATGGGCCGGACCTGGAGAACGTCACAGGCGACGTCCGCACGGTGATCGAGGCGGCGCTCGCCCAGAGGGGCGTGCCGTACTCGTGGGGCGGGGGGACCGTGAGCGGGCCGAGCACCGGGGTCTGCTGCTCCCCCAGCGGCAAGAGCGGTGCCAGCATCCGGGGCTTCGACTGCTCGGGGCTGACCACCTACGCCTACGCCCAGGCGGGGATCCGCCTGCCGCGCACCGCGGCCGCCCAGGCCGGCGTCGGCCGGCGAATCCCCGCCAGTGCGGGAACACGCGCGCTCCAGCCCGGCGACCTCGTCTTCTACGCCTACGCCCCAGGCCGCGACTCCACCATCTACCACGTCGGGATCTACGTCGGCGGCGGCCAGATGGTCAACGCCGCCCGCCCCGGCACCGTCGTGCGCCTGGACGCGGTCAACGCCATGTCCGGCTACGCGGGAGGAGCCCGACTGCTATGACCACACCCTCGCAGCGCTCACCGCGCCTGCTGCTGGCCGTCACGCTCCTCCTCACGGCAGTGGGGACGGCCATGCTCACGCGGCCGCCCCAGTCCAGTCCCCGAGAAGCCGACGCCCCGGCACGCCAGTCCGCCACCATCCCGTCGGGCCACCCGACTCTGCCTTCCTCGAGCGCGGAGCCTGCGGCGCCCCAGGACAGCACCACCGCTGCAGGCGCATCTGCCCCGGCACCGTCCGCGTCCGCGTCGGCGCTGCCGCCGCACGGCGAAGGGACCGCAGGCGACCGGGCCATCCAGCAGGCCCTGGACACTGCTTGGCCCGCTGACCTCGACGCCGTCGACGAGCGGCAGCTGCTCACGGCCGGCCGTGCGCTGCTGCGAGCCGACGCGACCGGTGTCGGCCGGGACCGGTGGCCTGCGTATTTCGCGCGGCAGGAGGCGATTGCGCCGGCGTTCGCCACGGCCCGCTTCCGGATCCAGGCCGCCATCGCCCGCCAGGACGGCGCCCGAGACCGGGCGGTGGTGCACCTGGTGTGGGCGGGCACCGACCGCGGCGGCACCCACACCGACGGCCGCATCACCGACCTGCACTTCACCCGCACCACCCCGACGAACAAGAAAGAAGGCCCCGCGTGGATCCCACAGCCCCGTCCCTGACCCTCACCGCACCGCTTGGTGACGTCGCCGGGTGGCTGTCCGGCCTGGTCAACGTCGCCGGCTGGCTGCTCACCCACTGGTATGTCCTCGCCCTGCTCGTCGCCGGGTGCTGGGGGCTGGCCGAGTGGGTCGTGCGCCGCCTGGCACGCAAGGCCTCCGCCGAGCGGATGGCGCTGGAACTGGTGCCGACCAGACACTTCGATCCGGGTCCGGAGGAGATCTTCCGCCGCGGCGTCCAGCTCGCCAGGGCGTCCACGTCCATGCCGTGGTGGGCGCCGCGCCGTACGAAGGCCGTGCAGATCCGGCTGCGTGCCGACGGCTCCAGCCCGCTGCGCTACCGCATCGAAGGACCGGCCGGCGGCGAACGACTCCTGTCCATCACGCCGTTCGGACCGGCGGTCACCGTCCAGCGGGGCCGTCCGATCACCGACAAGCCACGCAAGCATGTGGTGCGGGCCGAGTTCATCCTGCGGGGCAAGCCCACAGCCCCGCTGCGCGACGTTCCACTCGACCCCGACCCGCTGCAGCCCCTGGTCGACGCCGTCTCGGATCTGCGGGCCGGACTGGGAGACCTGGCCGAGCTCCGGCTCGACATCCAGCGCGCCCCGAAGTGGACACTGCGGGCCAGGCGGGTGCAGCTGATGTCGGACGCCCGCCGCCGTGAGCGGCGTGAGGCGCAGCGGGCGGCCCGGTGGCTGCGGCAGGACGCCGGCGGTGTGGAGGACTCACTGGGCTGGCAGTTGCAGCAGCTGATCGGCGGCAAGCACAACGGCGGTGGGGCGGGGGGTGGCCGGCGGCTGGTGATGCCGCCGGTGCCGCGCCGGGTGGAGCCCGCCGAAGCGCTGGGCAAGCTCGCCGATGACGACCACCTGGTGCGGGTGCAGCTGCTGGTGATGTGCGCCTCCGACACCGAGGGGCGGGCCGAAGCACGGCTCGCTCAGCTCCAGGCCGGCCTGGACGTGTTCGGCGGCGGCTCCCGGTGGGCGATGCGCGGCTGGCACCTCGGACCGTGGCGTCTGGGGGCGGACCGCTGGCCCAGCCGGCGCGGCTTCGAACGCCGCTGGAACCTGGGGCACTGCCAACCGCCCCGCCCGAACTGGGTACGCCTGGAGGAACTGACCGGACTGCTCAAGCCGCCCACCGTGCACTGCCGGCTGCCGCTGCTCGCCGGTGATCTGCCGACCTTCGAGTTCGGCGATCCCCGGCTGCTCCTGCAAGGCATCTACCAGGGCCCGGACGGTCGCCGTCGTCTGGTCGCCAGCTACGCGGCAGAGACGCTGTTCGAGGTCGGTGTGGGCAAGGCGGGCGGCGGCAAGACCGAGCGGGCCCTCGCGCAGGCGATCGGCTGGGCCCACTCGGGTGGAGGGCTGATGTTCGTCGACCCCCACCGCGACTCCTGGCCCCGCGCCCTGCCGTTCCTCGCCCACGACACCCTCGCGGACCGCATCGCCCTGATCGACCTGGGCGCCCACGGCCCCGCCCCGCACGTCAGCTCGTGGAACCCGCTCGACATGCGCCAGGGCCAGGTCGCGCACGAAGTCGTCGAGGCCACCGCGGACGCCTTCGCCTCCGTCCTCGGCTGGGACGACGCCACAGCGCCCCGCGCCCTGACCATCCTCACCGCCGCCCTCGCCGTCCTCGTCGCCGTCAACGCAGCTGCCTGCCAGGCCGGACGGCCCGAGGACCAGACCACCCTCTTCCACGTGCGGGCCCTGCTCACCGACCCCGCCTTCCGTGCAGCCGCACTCAACGGCGTGGAGGGGCGCCTGGATGAGGAGACCCGCGCCTGGTGGCGCAGCGTGTTCCCCACGCTTCCCGTCGATGCCTTCGCCGTCGTCCTCAACCCGATCACCCGCCTGGCCGCCAACCCCGTCACCCGCGCCTTCCTCGGCCAGCCCGCCGGCGTCTACAACATCCGCGCCGCGATGGACAGCCGGATGATCGTGTGGGTGTGCCCCGGCGGCAACGGACCCACCGACCGGCTCATCACCGCACTCCTTGCCCGCGATCTGCTCCGTGCGGTCCGCTCCCGCCGCGATGTTCCCGAAGCGAAGCGGGTGCCGTTCCGCGCCTACTTCGACGAGCTGATCACCCTCACCGGGGCAGCACCGGAGACGATCGCCGCCATGTTCGAGGACTTCCGCAAATACCGGGTCCACGTCCACGGCATGACCCAGCTCCTCGCCCGCCTCCCCGGCCCGGTACGGCTGTCCCTGGTGCAGAACGCCTCCACCCTCGCCTCCACCGCCGGATCCCAGCCCGCCATCGCCCCGATCACCGCCGAGTGGGGCGACCAGCCAGGTCCCGATGTCGTCGCCGCCCTGGACCGGTTCGACCACTACATGTCCCTGACCGTCCGCGGCCGCCGCGTCGGCCCCGTCAAGATCACCGGACCGCACCTCGACGACGTCTTCGCCGCCTACGCCCGCCCCGACAACGCCGCGGCGTTCGAGCGCGCCGCCCGCACCACGGCCGGCACCGCACCCCTGAACGAACTCACCACCCGCGCCCGCGGCCAGCTCGACCGGGCAAGCGCCTTCCTCACCCAGCTCGCCCCCGCCACCGCGCCAGACAGCCAGGAGAAGACCTACAAGTGACCGCCATCGCCCAGGCCGCGCCCGCCACTCACATCCCGAGCCCCGTCGAACCCCTCCCCCACCAGCTGCTGACCGCACTGGGGCAGCACCGGATCGCCACCACCGGCCAGCTCCACGCCCTGCTCCGCCCCCACGCCAGACGCCAGACCGTCAACACCCCGCTGAACGAGCTGCGCCGCCAAGGCCTGATCGACTCCACGGTCCTGCCCCGCTCCCGCGGGACGCGCGCCTGGTACCTGACCGGTGACGGGGCCCGGATCGTGAAGGACTTCCCCGCCCTGCGAGGCCGGCCGCCCTACCCGATCACCTCCGCCACCGCCGCCTCCCTGAAAACACCCCACACGCTCACAGTGCTGCGCACCCACCTGGCATTCGTCGCCGACGCCCGCCGCCGCGGCGACGAACACGGCTTCCTGGACTGGACACCCGAGGTATCCCACCCCCTCGGCGACGGCGACAAGGTCATCACGGACGCGCTGATGCACTACACCCTCACCGACCCAGGACAGCGGACCAAACTCCGGGCATTCGTCGAAGTCGACCGCACCACCATGAGCAGTGAACGCCTCGCCTCCAAACTGATCGACTACGCACGCCTGTGGTCCTACGAACCACAACCCGTAGGCCGGCAACGCTCACGCCAGCCGGTCCAAGCCGGACCTGGCTGGCTGCGCTGGTACCCCGTCTACCCCCGGACCCTGTTCGTCCTCACCAGCGGCTCCCGGCAAGTCCTGGACCATCGGATCAGAGACCTGCAAGCCATGACGGCGCAACATCCACTCGTGGCAACCATGGCCCGAACGGTGCCGATGGGCGCCGCCGTCCTGGAAGACATCGAGGAGCAGGGGCCTACCGGCGAAGTCTGGACACCGTTGAACAACGGCCAGCCGCGGTCATGGACCGAACTGTGAAGCGATCACCGCCGTGAAGTTGCAGGTGCATCCCGCAAAGGAGGCAGCGAAGGCACACGACAACAAGTCGACAATCGGTTTCGGAAGTGACCGAATACCACCCAAGGTGTTCGAGTGAACTCGCCTCTTCGACTTGGGAGTTGACCGGCATATGCGTAACCTAGCGATCACGCAAACGCATCACCGCAGCTTGGCCGAGCTGTGGAACCGTCCTGCTGTTCGCAGGCGTCGCAGGGCATCGACCCTGTTCACCGCGCCGCACGGGGAGGCAATCGTGGAACGTTGCGCACATCGGATCCTTCACGACCGTACTCATCTGCGAATGTTCTCCGGCACGGTCATGGCACTGTCCGCTGCACTTGCCCTGCCCGCGTGCAGCACGTCTGACGGAGAGGCCAAGACCACCGACGGGGCTTCGAGTGCCGCGCCGGCCCCGACAGCGACTGCGGCACCGAGCCAGTCCAATGATCCGGAGGCGGCTTCCAAGGCAGCTGTCCTGCATGCCTATAACAGCTTCTGGGCCGAGCAGGTTAAGGCGTACGCCAAGGGAGACACGGCAGGTACGGACTTCGGCCAGTACGCCGCTGCAGAGGCGCTGTCGAACGTGCGCAACGATCTCAAGGACTTGCGGTCGAAGGGCATCGTCACGACCGGCGCGCCATCCCATGACGTCACGGTGGAAGAGCTGGTCCCGGAGAAGAAGGTTCCTTACGCCAAGCTGGCGGACTGCTTGGACAGCACGGACTGGAAGTTCGTCTACGCCGATTCCCGCGCGCCTGTGAAGATGCCGAAGGACCGGCTTGTCCGCTACGTGACGGTAGTTGAGGCGGAGAAGTGGGGGGAGCAGTGGAAGATCGTCACTGTCACACCGCAGCAGCGCAGCTGTTAGGCCGCGTCCTCCTCGGATCCGCCGTCGTGGCCGCTTTGGCACTGGCGTTACCTCCGTCTGCCGCTGCCGGGCCGTCCACGGGCGGTAAATGCAGTGGAGCCGGTATGTGGGTGGTCTGCGAGGCCGACGAGGATTCATCCGCCTCTGGCTCGGCCGCCAAACCAGCCGGCTCCGGCTCCGGCTCCGGCGACAAACAGCAGGCCAAACCGGTGTGCACGACCGAGCGGATGGTGCCTCAGCCACCCGCAGGCAGCATGTTCTGGGGTGAGAAGTCACCTGAGGACGGCGCCGTGCACCAGCGGACCTGCCTCAATGGCCCCGGCGGCACTCCGGTGACGGAGAGCGTCGTGCTGGATGGAACGGCGGCCGCCCCCGCCATCGATCCCGAGTTGGTGGCACGGCAGGCGGTGAGCAAGATGAAGCTGCTCGGCCCGACCATCGGCAGTCCGCGGACTGCTGGCCGTTACACGGTCGGGGTGCCGGTGTGGATGTGGGTGGAGCGGACACCTACGTCGTACGGCCCGCAGACGACCAGTGCGACAGCCGGTGCCGTCACCGTCACCGCCACCGCCCGCGTCTCCTCAATCACCTGGAGCATGGGTGACGGCTCCTCCGTGACGTGCAACGGGCCAGGTACGCCCTACCGGTCCTCCGAGGGCATGGCTCAGTCGCCGACCTGCGGCCACGTCTATGCCAAGACTTCCGCGGGTGCTCAGTCCCACAAGTTCACGGTGACGGCGACGTCAACGTGGACGGTCGACTGGAAGGGCGGCGGCGAGGCCGGGGAGTTCACCGAGACCCGTGAGTCCGACGTGCAGGTGGCCGTCGGCGAGTTGCAGGTCGTCAGGTAGAAGCCGCCGAAAGGACAGAACGTTGAGCAAGACCAAGGAACGAGCTGGAGCTCCTGCTTCTGGCGGCATTCCCCACCAGGCTCAGAGCTACGGCCCGGTTGCGCCTCCTCGGGTCTCCGCCCGCAGGCGCCGACCGGGTGTGATCGCTCTGTCGCTGGCGCTGATCGCAGCCGGGGGCGCTGGCGTCGCGGTGCTTCTTCTCCAGGTCGGCAACCGTACCGAGGTGGTGACCGTGGTGCGCGACGTGCAGGTAGGACAGGTCCTGACCGAGCAAGATCTCGGGAACGCGTCGGTCGCCCTAGATCCGGCAGTGAAGGCCGTGCGCGCCGATGAGGTGGAATCGGTGGTGGGCAAGCGGGCAGCTGTCGAGCTGAAGCCGGGTTCGCTGCTGAGCCCGTCGCAAGTCACGAGGGACTCCTTGGTGAAGGCCGGCGAGCAGTTGGTCCCGATCGGTCTGAAGCCCGAGCAAGTCCCCGCAACGGCCCTGGTGCCGGGGCAGAGGGTCCAGCTGGTGCATGTGCCGGTCCAGGGGGCCGCCGAGGCGGGCAAGGAGCCCGGCGGGGACGGTCCGCAGAGCATCGCCGGACGGGTGGTGAAGGCGTCGAAGGCGGCCCCTGGGACGGGGGTGGTGGTCGTCGACGTGTCCACAGCCGCGGAGGACGGCCCGACCGTCGCCGCGTGGGTGTCGGCCGACGCGCTGCGCCTGGTTCTCGACGCTCCGGACGGCAGCTGATGGCCGTGATCGCGCTGGCGGGGTGCAGCGGCGCCCCGGGGGTGACGACCAGTGCCCTCGCTCTGCTGCTGTCCTGGCCGCTTGAGCCGGGCCGAAGGATGATCCTTGCCGAATGCGACCCGGACGGGGGCGCTGTCCTGCATGGCCTGCTGCAGGGCACTCTCGGGGACCGGTACGGGTTGCGGAATCTGTCGGTGGCGGCCCGTAAGGGCGAGTTCGGTGAGGCGTTCTGGCGGCAGCTGATCGATCTGAGCAGCGAGGACGGCAAGGCTGAGTCGCCGCGCGACCGGCTGCTGCTGCCTGGGATCACTGATCCCGCCCAGGCGGCGAGCCTGAGTCCGGTCTGGAAAGGTCTGGCCGCGATATTCCGCGGCATCGACGCCGACCACGGTCACGACGTCCTGGTCGACCTCGGCCGCCGCGGGGCGACCGGCCCGTCGGGTGTCCTGGCCGAGCAGGCCGACCTCGTCCTGGTCGTGGTCCGCAACACTCTGCGCTGTCTGCAGGCCGCCCAGAGCAGGGTGAACGCCCTGTCGGAGCGCGTCGGTGACGTCGGCCTGATCGTGATCGATGAGGGCCCGTACCCGGCGGGTGAGGTGCAGCGGGTGCTGCAGGTTCCGGTGGTGGCGACCCTGCCGTATGCGCCGAAGGAGGCCCGGGTGCTGTCCGACGGGGCAGAGCAGCCCCGCCACTTCACCAAGTCCGCGCTGATGAAGGCTGCCCGGACCACGGGCACGTTGCTGGTGCAGCGGGCGGCCGCCCGCCGTGCCCGTCTCGGCCCGCCCGGGACGGCGGCAAGGAGTGAGGAGGTCAGCTATGCGCGGTAGGCCTCTGCACGCCGACCCTACGGTGGTGCCGCCGCCCGGCAGGCCACCAAAGACGCCGCGTCAGCAGGCGGAGGGCACTCCGGCCGGGTCGGCGGCTGGCACCGGAGTTCTCGGCTCAGCGCCTCAAGTCACGGTCGACTACAAGGTCGCCCGGCACATCGCCTCACAGGTCGCCAAACAGCGCGAAGAGCTGCTGAAGACGGCGCCGGACATGGACCGGGCCAGCGAAGAGCAGCGCTGCCTGGACTGGATCACCGAGGCTGTCGCGGTGTGGTCGGATGCCGCGGCGATGACGCCGCAGCAGGACGAGGCGCTACGCCGGGCGGTCTATGACCTGCTGTACCGGGCGGGGCGGCTGCAGCCGTATCTGGACGATGAGCGGGTCGAGGACATCATCATCCAGGGCCCGCACGAGGTGTGGCTGGACTACGGCGACGGAGAACGCCGCATGGTCGGGCCGATCGCGGACACCGAGGAAGAGCTGCTGGAACTGCTGCGAGAACTGGCCCGGGGTTCCGGGCACCAGGAGCGGACCATCTCCACCGCGAATCCCTCGCTCGCTCTGTCTCTGCAGGACGGGTCGCGGCTGCAGGCGGTCACGGGACTCGGGCCGATGACGTATGCGGTCATCCGCCGGCACCGCGTCTCCCACGCCGACCTGGACGATCTCGTGGGCCTGGGCACCATCGATCCGGTCCTTCGTGAATTCCTGGGCGCGTGCGTGCGTGCGGAGAAGAACATCATGATCGCGGGAAAGCAGAAGGCCGGGAAGACGACGCTGCTGCGGGCGATGCTCAAGGAGTTCGACCCGGAGACGCGGTTCGCGACGATCCAGACCGAGGACGAGCTGTTCGCCCACGCCAACGGCTACCACCGGCAGGTCGTCTCCCTGATCGGGCGGGAGTCCAACGGGGAGAAGGACGCCTCCGGTCGTGGTGCCGGTGAGGTGACGCTGCTGGACCTGATGCATCCGGCGCTGCGGATGTCGCTGGAGCGGATCGTGGTCGGCGAGGTCCGCGGCCCGGAAGTCGTGGCGATGATGCAGGCGCTGACCAACGGCGCCGGCGGCAACCTGTGCACCATCCACGCCCGCCGCCCGGACATCATTTTCGACCGGATCGCCGAGCTGTACGCGCTGGCGCAGGGCAATCTGTCCGAGCAGCTCGCCTACCGGCAGACCGCCAACGGCCTGGACTTCATCGTGTACGTCGACATGACGGACGAGACGCAGATCGGCGGCCACCGCCACCGCTACGTCTCCCACGTCCTGGAACTGACCGGCATCGGCGAGAACGGGCGTCCCGCCACCAACGAGGTCTTCTCGCCCGGCCTGGAGTTCGGTGAGCTGCGGGCGGTGCCGCGGATGGATCCGGGCTGCATCGACGACCTGCGCCGTGTCGGTTTCGACTCCAGCCTGCTGCAGCAGCCTTACGGGGCCTGGCCGGCGCCGCTGGCGCTCAAGGTCGGAGGCGTCCAGTGATCCTGCTGTGGGGGCTGTTGTGCGGCATGGCCGTTGTCGGCGGGCTGATCGGTCTCGTCGCCGGGATCGTCGGGTCGGCGGCACCGCGCCGGGCCCCCTGGTGGCAGCGGATGCTGGCCCGGCGCGGCCCGGACCAGCCTGAGGACGTCCGGATGCGCCGACGGGCCCTGTCCGTCGGCGCTGTCGGGGTGTTCGCCGTGGTCTGGCTGGTCTCGGGGAACTTCGTCGCGGGCGTGCTGCTCGGCGCGGCCGTCATCGGTGTGCCGTGGCTGGTCATGCCGGGGCAGATCGCGGCGGAACGCATCGGCCAGCTGGAAGGCTTGAGTGAGTGGACCGGTCGGCTGGCCGGCCTGCTGCGGCTGGGCATGGGCCTGGAGCAGGCGATGATCACCAGCAGGCAGGGCGCCCCGGACGAACTTGCTGCTCAGATCGTCAATCTGTCCGACCGGCTGCGGCTGGGCTGGCGTCCCGAGGACGCCCTGCGCGCCTTCGGGGATGAACTCGGTGACGTCACCGGCGACAAGGTGGTGGCCGCGCTGATCCTGTCGGTCAATGACCGTGGGCCGGGCCTGGCCCAGGCGCTGGAGGACCTGGCGGGCTCCGTGCGCGACGAGGTCGCCAAGAAGCGCAGCATCGAGGCGGACCGTGCCAAGCCGCGGACCACGGTGCGGTGGATGACCATCATCACCGTGGGCATCGTGGTGGCCGGGTTCTTCGTCCCCTCCTACACCGCTCCGTACTCCACGCTCCTGGGCCAGCTGGTCCTCGCGTTCCTGACGGCCGGGTTCGTGGCCACCCTCGCGCTGATGCGGCAGCTCGGCGCCTTCCGCCACATCCCACGCTTCCTCACCTCCGATCCGGCCAGCACGGTGCGGCTGCCCGCCCCGGCCACTACCGATCTCGATGCGCCGGCTGTGGAGCGCGAGCACGAAGGAGTGAGCCGGTGAACCTTCTGCCTGTCGTGCTGAGCGGTGGGACGGTCGGCGCAGGTGCTGCGCTGCTGGTGCGGGAGATGTTGCGCCCGCAGCCCGCTCTGGCCCCGGCTCTGCAGCGCACGGCGCCGGGCAGCCTGCCCGTGTCCCCGGAGCGGGACCTGGACCGGGACGAGGTGTGGGGGCGGTGGCTGCTGGCCCGCCTCGAGCGCCTGCCCGGCGTGCGCGTGCCTGTCAAGAACCTGGCCCTGCTCGGCCAGGGGCCGGGCCAGTTCATGCTGAAGAAGACCGCGCTCGCGGCGCTCGGGCTGCTGTGCCCCGTGCTGGTGACGATCCCGTGGATCGTGGCGGGTGTCTCGCTGCCGTTCTATGTGCCGGCCGTCGTCGGACTCGCCGTCGCCGTCCTGCTGTTCATCACCCCGGACCTGGCGGTGCGCGACCAGGCCAAGCGGGCGCGGGAGGAGTTCGCCCACGCCCTGGTCGCCTACCTGGACCTGGTCGCGCTCAAGCGGGCCGCGGACGCCGGGCCGACCGAGGCGCTGGAGAAGGCGGCCGCGGTCGGCCGGGGCTGGCCCTTCCTGTATGTGCAGGGCGCGCTGCGCCGGGCCCGGCTGGAGAAGATCCCGCCCTACCAGGCGCTTTCCGAGCTGGCCGCCGAGTACGACCTGCCCGCCCTGGACGACGTCGCCGACATCATGCGCGGCTCCGCCACCGACGGTGCGGCCGTCTACAAGGCCCTGCGGGCGAGGACTGCTGCGCTCAGCGCCGAGCTGCTGGCCGGGCAGGCCGCCGAGGCGAACGCGGCCAGCGAGAAGATGACCGCCCCGGGCGCTCTGCTCGCCGTGCTGGTCATGCTGCTCATGGCGTTCCCCGCGGTGATCCGCATGCTCACCGTCTGATCCGAACCGATCGTGCTGACCGACACCGACAAGGAGAATTCCCGTGAAGCACACCGCTGTCCGTTCCTACCGGGCTGTGCGCTGGCTGACAACGCGGCTGGAGAGCGGCCTCGCCGAGATCCGGCGGCGCCCGGACGGGGGTGACATCAGCATCACCACCGTCATCATCTGGGTCGCCGCCGTCACCGGCGCACTGGTGATCGCCGGAACCATCGCGGCGGTGATCGCCAAGTACAACGGCAGCCTGAGCGGCATCTGATGCTGGACCGTGCCCGCCTGACAGCGTGGTGGCGGGGGCGCAGATGGGCCGACGACCGCGGTGACGCGTCGGTCCAGATGGCCATCGTCTACCCGTTCGTGCTGCTGGCGACGATCGCCGTGATCCAGGCGTCCCTGTGGTACTACGCGCGGCAGATCGCCCTGACCGCCGCCCGCGAAGGAGTCACCGCCGCCCGCGTCTACCAGGCCGGCCCCGCCGACGGCGCAGCCCGCGCCCGCCAGGTCCTGGGGCGCACGGCCGGGGACAGCCTGCGCTCTCTGAGCGTCAGTGCCGGCAGCGACGGTGAACGCGTGCGGGTGCGGGTGACCGGTGTCGCCCAGTCGATGATCCCGGGGGTTTCGGGGCTGACCATCACGCAGTCGGCGTCCGGGCCGGTCGAGAGGTGGACGTCCGCCCCATGAGACTGGTGCCGGTAAGGATGGCTCGCCTACTGCGACGTCGGGGTGGTGACGAGGGCAGTGTCGCCATCGAGGCAGCTATCGTCATCCCGCCGCTGATCATGTTCGTGTGCCTGGCGATCGCCGGGGGGCGCATCGTCACCTCCGGTTCGAAGATCGACGCCGCTGCGGAGGACGCGGCCCGGGAGGCGTCCATCCACCGCACCGCGGCCTCCGCCCAGGCCGCAGCCCAGGCCGCGGCCGCCGAATCTCTGGACGACCAGGGCATCGCCTGCGCCTCCAGCAGCGTCGCCATCGACACCAGCGGACTGAGCGTGCCGGTGGGCCAGGTGGGCACGGTCACGGTGACGGTCACCTGCACCGTCAACCTGTCCGATCTGCTGCTGCCGGGTGTGCCCGGCGCCAAGAGCCTGACCTCGACGGCGACATCGGTCGTGGACCAGTACCGCGAAAGGTCTGATGCACGGTGACCTGGACATGCCGGCCGGCAGAGCGGCTCGACGACCGCGGTGGCGTGACCGTGTTCGTCGCCGTCTGTGTCGTCGTGCTGATCGGCATCATCGGCGTCGCCGTCGACGGAGGCGGCAAGATGCGGGCCACCGAGCGCGCCGACCACATCGCCGGGGAAGCCGCCCGGGCCGGCGGGCAGGCCATCGACCCGGCCGCGGCCATCAGCGGCGACCGTGTCGTCGTCAGGCCACAGGACGCCGTCGCCGCGGCACAGGGCTATCTCCGGTCCGTCGGCGCCACCGGCACGGTGCACGTCTCCGCAGACGGCAAGACGCTCACCGTGCGCACCACCGGCAGCTACGCCACGAAGTTCCTGCCCGTGGTCGGGATCGGTTCCATGCCGGTCACCGGTCACGGCTCCGCCACGCTCCTGCACGGCGTCACCGCACCCCAGTAGAGGAAGACCCTGATGCGCCCCGCCCATGCTCCTGCCGCAGCCGGCCGCACCCCGGTCCGGGTGATCACCGGCATCGTGAGCCTGCTCGTCCTGACCGTCGCGTTCGCCGGGCTGCCCGTACTGCTCGCCTGGGCGACGCCGGTCATCTGGGCGGCAACCCACGACGACCTGGCACACCTGCTGGACCGGCAGGACACCGGCGCAGCGTTCCTGGCACTGCTGCTCGCCGTCGGCTGGACGGGCTGGGCGCAGTTCGCGTTCTGCGCGGTGCGGGAGCTGTTCGCGCAACTGCGCGGGCGTACATGGCGGGCGCCGCGCGGGTTCGGTGCCTCGCAGCGGGCGGCGGCCGCGCTCATCGGCAGCATCCTCGTCCTGCTGCCCACCAGTTCCGCCCTCGCCTCCGACGCACAAGCGGCGACCAGCGCAACCGCGACCCGGCTGCCCGCACAGGCCAACGAGCAGCCTGTCACCGAGCAGGTACAGCCGGACTCAGGGACAAGATCGGCGACGTCGATGCGCACCGTCCAGGCGGGAGAGAGCCTGTGGAGTATCGCCGAACAGCAGCTCGGGGACGGCGAGAGGTGGCGGGAGATCGCCGCGCTGAACGAGGGCCACACCATGGCCGACGGCCAGGTCTTCCAGTCGAACAGCTTCCTGCGCCCGGGCTGGCAGCTGCAGATGCCCTCTGACCACGCCTTCGCGGGCGGTGACCGCACCCAGCTGACCAGCAAGACGACAGCCAACGACGAGGCGAGCGTGCACGTGGTCACCGTCGAGGACGGCGACAACCTGTCGAAGATCGCCGAGGAAGAACTCGGCGACAGCGATCAGTGGCCCACATTGTTCGCCGCCAGCCGCGGCAAGCCGCAGCCCGACGGCCTGCCCGCCATCACCGACCCGGATGTCATCTACGCGGGACAGCAGATCACCGTCCCCGGCGCGCAGCGCGACCAGACGCCGCCCCCGGGCGGCGAGCCGGACCGCCAAAACCGCGTTCCCCTACCCGCTCAGACACCGGACAACGGGCAAGCGCCGGACAACGGGCAGGCGCCCGCGCCAGACCAGGCCCCGCCCCCTGCGACCTCGCCGACTCCCGCCTCGCCGAGCAGTCCATCTGCCGAACAGCCAGGCCCGGAGCGCTCCCCCTCCGCGACGGCTCCGGCGACACCGCAGCCCCACAGCAGCACCCCCTCCATCCCGCCGTCCACGCCCGCCTCGCCGGCTCAGACGCCCGACACCGCAGCCACCCCCACCGACCCTGCCACGGCCGCACCGGCGTCGGCCCGGGCCGACGGTCCGTTGAACCTGCGCATCGTGCTGGGGGCCGGGGCGCTGCTGGCCGCTGCCATCACCGGCGCGCTCGCTCTGCGCCGTACGCTGCAGCGCCGTCGCCGCAAGCCCGGCGAGACGATCGCCATCGCAGGCGAGACCAGCCCGGCCGAGGCGCAGTTGGCGGCGGCCGCCGAGCCCGTCGGCGCTACGCGTTTGGACGTGGCCCTGCGGACCATGGCTCATCAGGCAGCCCGGCAGGAGGACGGGGCAGGTGTGCCGGGGGTGCAGGCTGCGCGGATCGGTGCCCGCACGGTGCACGTGCTGCCCGAGGACCTCTCCCACAAGCCGCCGGCGCCATTCGTGCCTGGGAAGGACGGGTGGTGGGTTCTGGACGCGGACGCCGTCCTCCTCGACGAGGACGCCGCCCGTGACGTGCCGGCTCCCTGCCCAGCTCTGGTCACCATCGGCAGCACGGAGACGGGGGACCTGGTGCTGCTCAATCTCGCCCGGACCTCCGCTCTGCTGCTCGACGGCAACCCCGTGCACATCACCGAGGTGTGCACCTCACTCGCCCTGGAGCTCGCGATGAGCCCCTGGGCGGGCGACGTCGAAGTCGTCACGATCGGGTTCGGCGAGGACCTGCCGCAGCTGCTGCCCACCGCGCGGATCGCCCACATGCGCCAGCCCACGCACGCGCTGCGCGACCTGACCGAACGGCTCCTGGAAGCCCACCAGCTGCCCGACACCGCCCACCAGCCCTACCTGCTGCTGTGCGCGTCCGTCCTGGACGCCGACACCGCCTTCGCGTTCGCCGACGTCCTCGACAAGGCAGGCGACGTCCCGGTCACCCTGGTCGCCCCGGCCAGCACGGCCGCCCCGCACTTCCCCGACGCGGAAATCCTCAACGCCTCCCTCAGCACCCCGCAGATCGTCGACTCCGTCGGCCGAGCGGTTACGGTCCAGCGTCTGGAACACGCCGCCTACCTGCAGATCACCGCTGCGTTTCGCGTAGCCGCACAGCCCGCCCACGCAGCCGAAGGCGCATGGGAGGAAGTCCCGGACGAGCCGACCAGCCTGGACCAGCCGCAACAGCCAGCCCCCGCCAAGCAGGATGAGCAGCAGGAGCAGCAGGCGACGCCCGTGCCCCCGGCGGACTCAAGCGACCCGGTAGCGCGGGTCACAGAGGCAGACAGCGAGGTGTTCCCTGCCCTGCTCGCTGCCGCCACCGACCCCGCCAGTCTGCCCCTCCTGCCCGCGGCCGCACCGACGCCCCTGGCTCAAGAGGAAGACTCCCCCGGCACGGACATTCCAGCAACTCGCACCGCACCGTCCCCGGGCCTCGTCGCCCCGTCCACGAAACCCGGTGAAGACAAGCCCGACACCGGACAGACGACCAGCGCGGCGAACACGACGGCGCAGACGGGACCGGCCGCGGGTACGGCCCGTGACCTGCACGCGCCGGAGATGCGCGTCCTGGGCCCCATCAAGGTCACGGGAGTGGCCGGCACCGGCCACGGTCCCCGACTGGCCCAGCTCGCCACACTGCTCTTCTTCCGGCCCGGGCGCAGCGCCGAGACCCTGTGCGCCGACATGGACCCCGCCCGTCCCTGGAGCCTGAGCACCCTCAACGCCCGGATGCAGGGCCTGCGCCGCTCGCTGGGCAACGACCCCGACGGCCATCCCTACGTGCCGCGCCGCAAGACCGGCAACGACCCCTACCGTCTCTCCCCCGCCGTGCGATGCGACTGGACCCGCTTCCTGCAGCTCACCGAACGCGCCCTGCCCTCAGGCCCGGCCGGCCTGCCCGACCTCGAGCGGGCACTCTCCCTGGTACGCGGCAAACCCTTCGGTGGCACCCCGCTGCCGTGGGCCGAGCCCCACCAGCAGGAGATGACCACCCGGATCGTCGACGTGGCGCACACCGTGGCCACCCACCGCACCGCCCCCGGCCCCCACCGGGATCTCAACGCCGCCCGCCAGGCCGTAGCGACAGGCCTCGACGTCGACAACACCGCCGAGCTCCTCTACCGCGACTGGTGCCGGCTCGAACACGCGGCCGGAAACCGGCAGGGACTGCACACCGCGATCACCCGCGTCCAACACATCAACCGGGAACTCGACTGCTCCCCGGAAACAGAAACCGAACAACTCATCAAGGAACTCCTCAACAACACCAGCAGCGGAACGCGCAAGACCCCGTAGCCGGAAGCACACACGGCCACGGTGGACGCAGGCCATCACGCAGGTTGGAAGGGGATTGCCGATCAACCGACCATCCCCGTCGGCGTGGGACCGACGCGGGACCCCGGGAGAGCAAATTGCTCATGAGCGGAGCATCTCCGCCGGCACGGGGCCGACATCCCGCCAGCCTGCCTCCCCGATGAACTGCGGCGGAACATCCCAGCGGGAGCAGGGAGCAGTCGGTCGTGCTGCCACCGGGTCTGAGGGGGACCATCCCCGCAGGCGCAGGGGCGTCTGCGAGGAGGCCACCACCGGCCTCACGGCCCGGCAGGGGCGTTTTTGTGCGTCCGCGGGCAGGCTACGTGCCAAGAGATTCGATCAGGTGGTCGTCGAGATCAGCGAACCAGTCCTCCCTCCGCCACGGCCGCAGCTCACGACGAGCCCGCCTCAGCCGGATCGATGCCACCCGGCCGCCCATCGACGACGCTCCGTCAATGCACCCGTGCAGTAGATCGGCCGCCGACTCGGGCTCGTTGAGCCGGATCCGGGCGAGGGCCTGATCGGTCGCCACGATCGCCCGCTGCACCCGTTCGCGCGGCGCCCGCAGCGCTGCAGCCGAGTCGGCAAAGTAGTCGTGTGCGTCCCTCGCGTCGCCGACGTACAGCGATGTGACCCCCTCAAACCCGCGCAGGTGAGCCGTAGAGAACGACGTGCCGGCCGGGTCGCCGTCGCGGTCGGCGTCCATGTCAAACCGCGCGAGCGCGAGCGCCGCGCGCGCATGCTTCGCGGCACCTCGGCGAGCGGCGATCTCCGCTTGCAGCGCGTGCGCCCGGGCCCGGACCGTCACGCTGCCACCCGCGCGGGCGTCGCGCACCGCCGCGTCGACGAGTTGCTGCGCCGCGTCTAGACCAGGCGTCGAGTACAGGGTGACCAGGGCGTGACTCATGTGGACGACCGACCGACGCCACGGGACACCGCCCGCCCCAGCCGCGCTGGTCGCCTCTGCGTACAGTGCCTGCGACGCCTCATCGTCGCGTGTCTCGAACGCGAGCCGGCCGCCGAGCGTGTACGCCTGCGACGCGACCGTCTGCAGACCGGGGCGCAACGCGTCTGGCACCGACCCGCCGAGGAGACGGCGGCACGACTCGATCACCGGGGCGAGCAGGATCTGCAACCGCACGAAGGGCAAGCTGCCGACACGGCTATTCACATCAGCGACAACCAGACGCAGCGCATCGAGCACGCCCTCATCGAGCCTGCCGGGATCGCCGAGTGCCGTCGACAGGGCGCCCTCAACCGACGGGCCGAGCAGAGCAAGCAATCCAGCGCCCCTGTCGGTCGCTGTATGCACCAGCAGCGTCCGCAGCTCTTCGATGCGGCGCTCGCTCTCACCGAGGTGCGCAAGCGCGTCGAGCAGCTCGGCGAAGTCACTGCCAGACCCGAGGCATAGACGCCCATCGGTGCCGTAGGCATACAGGTGGGCGAGCAGCAGTTGGTATCGCTCGCCGGGCAGGATCGGTCGTGTGCTTGACTCCCATCGTGCGACGGACCGCTGCACACTCGCGACACTGGCGTCGAACGGCTGCCCGATCTCTGTCGCTTTGTCGACGGCGGCACGGGCGATGTCAGCGAGGGACCAACCGCGGGCGAGTCGTAACCGTTTGAGTGTGGCAGCGCCGACGAGTCTGTCGTACACGCTCATACCGACATGATGCACGGGCGCGGGCTCACACGGGCACAATCAGCCGAGGTTTCCCTCGCTGGGCTGCGTAGTCGATGGTCTGCCACGTGCCCGTCCCCTCCCCAGCTTTGGCGTTGGCGAGCGGGAACCCGAGCACTATATCGGCGTGGTCAACCATGTACCGGTTGCGGGCATGGAACGCCGGCGACCGCAGCTCGTCGGCGCCGAGTTCTATGATCTCGTCGATCCGATCGCGGCACCGCTCGACAGCCTGCCGCGCTTCGGCCGGCTGCTGTGCGACCCTGCCGGGCACGACGATCGTCAGCCGCGATTCGGAATTCCCGGCGAGCCACAGCAGCGAAAGGCTATCGATGCCCCGAGCACCACCGATGTAGAACCGACAGTCGCGTGCCGCCCATGGGGCTAGGTACCGGGCGAACAGGTCGTTGAACCAGACGAGTTCTCGATGCCCGGTCTGCCGCGTACCGGTGATCGCCGCAGATAGAGCCATGATCAACTCCGTGTCATAGGTTGTCAGATCGCGCGGGCGCACGCCGCAAGGTGAGATCGAACCATGGACGCGATGACCGCTACGGCCATACTGGCCGAACAACTCACGGCGCGCGGGCTGTCTGTCACGAAACAGGACGAGGGCACGCTTAGCGTAAAGAACCCCCTGCACTTCCGGCTCGGCGAGACCGTCACTACGGGCGGCGACAGCTACCTCACCGACTACGGATACGAGATCGGGCAATACGGCGACGAGCCTGCTACCGCCGGCCGCATCGCTTTCCTGCTCGGAGTACCGGTCCCGAGCCGACAGGAAGTGATCCCATGATGGCTACTCAGCAGCAGCCCGTTGATGTCGACAAGATCTCGCGGCTCATCGCCGAGGCGCTCAGCGCGACGGGGATCCTGCCACCCATGGACCGGCTCGTGCAGCTCGACGAACTGCTGCGCGCCGAGATCGAGCGGCTCGTACCGATCGTGCAGCGCCGGGCCGACGCCGTTTCGCTCAGGTCCCGTGACTGGTACAAGCTGATCCAGACTGCTGAGCGGGCTGAGGACGCAGCACAGTTCCAGATCGGCACGACCCCGCTCGCCGGGGCAATCCACGTCGCCGAGCTCGCCCGCTGGGTGCACGAACTCCGCGAGGCGCACCTGACGCCGCCGCACGCCTAACTACCCCGCACGCTGACGAGGAACCCATGCCTGACAGCGCCTTCCCGGCACACCCGGCCGCAACCGGCCACAGCAGACGGCAGCCTCCGCAGACCGACGCGATCACGCTGCAGCGTGTCCGCCGTGCCATGGCACTGCCTCTGGTGTTCCTGGCCGTGCTGCTGGGTACCGCCTTCGCCCTCTGGTCGGTTCCTGCGGTAGGTCCCGGCTGGCTCTTGGCCGGGCTGCTCTGCGGGCTGGCCGGGGTCGCGCTGGTGGCAGATCGCGGAGCACGCACGGCCGCAGCAGCCGTGCAGACAGCCCTGGAGGAGGGCCGTACGGCGATGCTGGGCGCGGTCGCGAGGGCGGCGGCAGCCGTCGAGAAGTCGGTGCTGTGGTCGGCGGACGAGCTGTGCCGCGGACAACGCCCGGCGTTGCCGGACACGCAGACGCCGCAGCCTGCCAGTGCGACCGCTGAGATCAACAAGACCTTGGGTGCTCTCCAGGTGCAGGCCGTCGCGTCGCTGATACGCGTGCACGACGAGTCCCAGTCCGTCGTTCTCCTGGAAGTGCTGCGCCGTCTGGCCATGCGCGAGCACGCCCTGGTCGGGAAGGCGCTGGAGGCGCTGAGCGAGCTGGAGATGCTCACCGACGACCCGGAGCTGCTGTCGAAGATCTACGAGATCGATCACCTGGTGACGCGGATGCGTCGCCAGGTCGAAAGCACGGCGGTGCTGGGCGGGCAGTCCCTGCGCAGCGTGCGCCGGCCCGTTCCCGTCGCGACCGTGCTGCGCGGTGCGGTCTCCGAAGTGGTGCAGTACCCGCGGGTAGCGGTCGCGGCCGGTTCCGTCGGTGCGGAGCTGGGCCTTCCCGGACATGTGGGCCCGGACCTGACGCACCTGCTGGCCGAGCTGATCGAGAACGCCTGCGAGTGCTCCGATCCAGCAACCAAGGTGATGGTCCGTGCCCAGCGGGTGTCGAACGGGCTGGCGATCGAGGTCGAGGACCGGGCCATCCCCATGCATCCGCAGACACGCGAGCAGATGAACCGTCTGCTCAAGGCCCCGGGCGAGGTCGACGTCAGCGGTCAGGTGCGGGCGGGGCAGCTCGGGCTGCTGGTCGCCGCGAAGATCGCCCAGTCGCACGGGCTGTCCGTCCTTCTGCAGGAAAACGTGACAGGAGGCACCACCGCCCTGGTCGTCATCCCCGCACGGCTCCTCGTAGCGATTTCCCACGTCGGCGACGCAGACGCGCTCCCCAGGCAAGCCCGTCCCTCCGCACCGCCGAAGGTTGCCGCGGAAGAGAAACTCCCGACGACAGGCCAGATAACGCCCCCGGGCACCGTAGGGGCTCCGGACTCCGCAGAGGCAGGTCACTCTGCTGGTGCGCCCGCCCTTCCCACGCGTACGCGTCAAGCCGGCTCGTTCCGTCCACCCCGTGAGCGGGAGCAAGCCCCCGCGACCGCGCCGACGCCGGGGCTCGCAGCCGCCTTTCGCAACGGCATCCAGGCCGGCGGGACCACCAGCTCTCCCCCCGCCTCGCCAGAGCAAGGCAGGCCCTGAATCTCGCCCTTCCCGCACACCCTCATCTTCAGGAGCGACCCCATGAACACCCATCCCGCGATGAACAACGTGACCGGCGACGCACCCGCATCCCAGACGACGGCAGGCGAACATCGGGACAACATGGCGTGGCTGCTGCGGCAGTTCGCCTCCGACGTCCCGGGCGTCACGCACGCCGTGCTGCTGTCGCGGGACGGGCTGCGGCTGCTGGACAGCGACGTCGACAAGGACTGGGCGGACGAACTGTCGGCCGCGCTCAGCGGAGTGGCCTCCCTCGCGGCGAACATCACCGGCCCCACCCACAAGAAGAGGCCCGCCGGACAGGTCGTCATCGAGCGAGAAGACTGCCTGTTCTTCGTCCAGAGCGCCGGGCGCAGCGCGGCGTTCGAGGGCCATCCGGGTAATGAGCGTGGTGCGGTGGACACGGTTCTCGCGGTCATCGCCACCCCGGACGCCGATGCCGGCACCGTCGGGTATGAGATGGGGCGCTTGGTGCAGAAGTTCGCCCCGTACATGCTGATCCCCGTCCGCGTCGGCACGAGCGGAGAAGTCCGGTGACCGCTCACGGTCACGCGGCCGCGGATGCGAACTTCGTGCGGACGTACGCCCTCACGCGCGGGCGCACCAAGCCGCGGCACCTGCTCGGCCTGGACACGGTGCTGGACGCCGGCCCGGGGCGGCCCGGCCCGGCGCAGGCCGAGGAATGCGAGGAGATCCTCGCTCTGTGCCGGGAGCGCCAGCGTTCGGTGACGGAACTGGCGGGCCGACTCCGCCGCCCCGTCACCGCCGTCAAGGTCCTCGTCTCGGATCTCCTGGACGCCGACGCCCTGGTCGTCCCCGTCACCGCCCCCTGTGCCGCATCCGACACGGACTCGGGTGCCGGCGCCTCCACTCAGCTACTGGCGGCCCTCTCGGCGGGCCTGAAGAGGAAGTGGCCCGATGCCATCGCCTACCCCCAGGCCGGGTGACCCGACCATGATGCTGCGACCCCCGTCGCGCCCGCAGGCCGGTGCACCGAACGTACTGAAGATCGTGATCGCCGGGGGCTTCGGCACAGGCAAGACCACCGCCGTGGGCGCCGTCAGCGAGATCCCGCCGCTGAGCACGGAGGAGTACCTGACCGAGGCGAGCGCGGACGTGGACAGCCTGGCAGGCATAGAGGCCAAGCAGACCACCACGGTCGCCTTCGACTTCGGCCGCCTCAGCCTGCCCGACGCACCCATGCCCCTGGAACTGTTCCTGTTCGGCACGCCCGGCCAGGACCGGTTCGTCGACCTCTGGTACGACCTTTCCCGCGGAGCCGTCGGCGCGGTCGTTCTGGTCGACACCCGCCGCCTGGAAAGCAGCTTCACCCCCGTCAGCTTCTTCGAAGACATCGGCCTGCCCTTCGTCGTCGCCATCAACCAGTTCGACGGAGCACACCGCTACCCGCCCGATCAGGTCCGCACCGCCCTCGAACTCCCTCCATCGGTTCCGGTCGTCACCTGTGACGCCCGCGACCCGAACCACGTCGCCGGCGTCCTGCTGACCCTCGTCGACCACGCCGTCAACCACGCCACCGCGAGCCGTGTTCACCGCGCAGCCACCTCATCCCTCCAGGACGCCTGATGACCAACCAGCCCAACAACCGCTACCCCACGCCTCAGAGTGGCCCGCCACTGTCCTTGCCGCACCGCGGCGCGCGGGACACCCCTCACAGGCCGTCCGTCCCGCCCGGCACCAGCCCGCAGGCCCAACAGGCCCAGGAGTTGGCACGGCGGTATGAGCTGCTCAAGCGCCTCGATGTGCCCACCGTGGCGAGTGAGGGCTTCGACGAGCTGGCCCGGGACATGGCTGTGCGGGCCGGTTTCCTGTACGGGTTCGTCAATCTGTTCCTGGAGGAGCAGACCTTCGTCGGGCTGCACCAGCCGCCCGCGGACAGCGGGTACGTCATCGTCGGCCGCACCATGAGCCGCGACCACGGCTGGTGCCCGGAGGTCGTCACCCGCAAGAAGGCCCTCCCCTTGCACGACGTGCACGCCAGTCCTCGCTTCAGCGGCAACCACGTGGTCGACGCGGTCGGGATCCGCTCCTACTTCGGCGCACCGCTCATCCACGACAACGGCACCGTGCTCGGCACAGTCTGTGTCATCGACCCCGAGAAACGGCCCTTGAATGACGCCCGGCGCCTGCGGGACATCGTCATCAACGCCGGCGCCCAGGTGATGGACCACATCGCCCGAACGCCCGTGCGCTGACACCTTTCGCCACTCGCCCCGGACCCGCTCCGCAGGCCCGGGCCGGCCCACCGTGCGACCTACCGCCAGGGAGAGGGAGACGACCATGTCCGCCACACCCGCCACGCCGCCGCCGGCGCTGCGTCCGTATCTCACTG
The DNA here is from genome assembly GCF_044390505.1 of Streptomyces sp. NPDC018947. Lineage (NCBI taxonomy): Bacteria > Bacillati > Actinomycetota > Actinomycetes > Kitasatosporales > Streptomycetaceae > Streptomyces > Streptomyces sp. NPDC018947. Next base: position 74,110 of record NZ_JBIRZD010000019.1, on the reverse strand, counting down.
CTTGCCACGAACTGCTGTGGGATGAGGCGGACGCCTTCGCGGCCGAGGACATCGCGCCGCGCGTCGCTTGGATGGAGGCCGCCCCGGACCGGGTGGAGCGCAAGGTCGCCGAACTGATGGCTGCCCGACGCTGGTTCGCGGTCACCGTCCCGGCCGCCTTCGGCGGGCTGGGCGCCGGACACGTGGCCAAGACGATCCTGGTCCACCGCATCGCGCGGGTCTCAGCGGCTGCTGCGGCCATCCTGCAGGCCACCCTCATCCCCGTCGGTGCCCTGCTGCACTTCGCCACCTACGAGCAGAAGGGCTACTGGCTGTCCCGGGTCGCGGACGGTTCCCTGCTGCTGTCGATCGCCGTGACCGAACCGCAAGCCGGCGGACACATCGGCGGCATCGAGACCACCGCCGAACGCACCGGTAACCAGTGGGCGCTCACCGGAAGCAAGATCCACGTCGGCAACAGCCACCTCGCCGGAGCCCACCTCGTGATCGCCCGAACCGCCAAGCCCGGCGTGAGAACTTCCCAGGCTCTGACCGCGTTCATGGTGGAAGCCGACCGTGCCGGACTCGCCATCTCCGAGCATCGCCCGGGTCTCGGTCTGCACGGCTTCTCCGCCGGCCGCCTCAACCTCGACCACGTCCGCGTCCCTGCGGACAACATGGTCGGAGAGATCGGCCAGGGACTGGCCGTGGCCCAGAGCAGCAGCATCCTGTACGGCCGCCCCAACCTGGCCGCCGTCAGCCTCGGCATCCACGAAGCCGTCGTAGACACCACCACCGGCTACCTCAAGACCCGTCCCCGCTACCGGGGCACCCTGTCCGACCTGCCGGTCCTGCGGGACCGCATCGGCGGCATGGAAGCCCGCCTGCGCGCCGGACGGATACTCGCCTACCAGGCCGTACACCTCCTCGACCAGGGCCTGCCCTGCGACACCGACCTGATCAACGCCAAATACCTCGGCCACCAATGGGCCATGCGGTCCGCCCAGGACGCCATGGAACTGCACGGCGCCCACGCCCTCGACCCCGACTACGCCCTCCAGCGCCGGTGGCGCGACATCCAGCACACCTACCCACCAGCCGGAACCGGCGAGATCCAGCGCATACGCCTGGCCGACACGGCCTTCGACGAAGACCACATCCAGTGGTCCGAACACCTCGCCGCCGAAGCCGCCTGGACACGCCCCGACCCGACCATCGCCTGAGCCCCCGTGCACGGCACCCCGTGAATCCACACGCCGCGCACGGGCCCGTGCCGCCGGCCCCGTCCCCCGCGGGGACCGGCGGCACCCTTCCCACTCAGCGAAGAAAGGTATGGACGCCGTGACAGCCACACCCGGCCTCCCTGGGTGTCCCGATCTTACGAACGACCGTGATCAACCCATCGAAGAAAGGTGGATAGCCGTGACCCCGCCCGTGACGACGAGCGCACCGATCACACCCCTGACACCCGCCCTGCAGCGCGTCGCCCAGCACCTCGCGAACGGCCTCACATCCCAGGAGATCGCAACGGCGACCGGGCTGTCAGCCGCGACGGTCCGGCAGTACGTCCGCGACATCCGCGAGAGCCTGCACTGCCCGCCCCGCTGCAAGCCGCCCGTGCTCGTACACCGCCTGCTCACCGCCCAGCAGGTTCCCCCGCCCCCGGCGGACAGGCCCGCGCCGGACCTCGGCCCAGACCAGCTGATGCTGCTACGAGCCGTCGCCGAGCACAACGACGCCCGCGACATCGCCATCGCCGCCAAACTCGCCCCGTCCGACCTACGTGCCGCGCTCGACCAGCTCCTCGCCGACACGGGCGCACAGGACACCACCCATCTGGTGATCCGGGCGCACGGCTGGAAGCTGCTGACGGCCGGGCCGGCCCACGTGACGCGCAGTGGAGCGAACCGGTGACCAGCCCCCAGACTCCCCTGGTCGCCACGTACGAGGTCCGCACGTTATGTACGGAGGCCGAGCGCGAGGAAGCTGCCGCCCTCGTTCAGGACCGTCAGCGCTGCCTCACCGCACGCGGCCTACGGGTGCCCGCCCGAGCCGTTCAGCTCCCCATTCCGCCCATCCTCTTGACCCAGGACTGACGATGACCACCAATCCAGCTGGCCCGACCGCCCTCATCCAGGACCGGCGCCGCGTCGCCGCGCAGCTCGTCTACGGCATGCCCAACCAGGCGATCGCCGAGCACACCCTCAACACCGACATCGGCAAGGCGATCGGAGTGCGTGGTGACGACGTGCGCACGGAGATTAACGTTGTCACCGCGAAAGCAGCCGCTCTCAACCCGGCACATCTGGTCGGTCTGGCCCACGCTTTGGGAATCCTCGGAAACACGGCACCGTCCGGGCCCCGCCGCCAGTCCGCGCTCGGGTCGCCCACGGCAGGAACTGCCTGATGTGCACCGCTGACACACCGGTGTACGCAATGCTCCCAGTTCTGACTGGCGCGCAGAGAGCCGAAGCTGTGGCGCTCGTCGAGGATGCCACCCGCCGACTCGCCGACCGTGGTATCGACCATCCCACTGATCATATGCTCGGCCTGATCCGGTCGCGGGCCTCCGTCACCGGCTTGTACGACGACGGCGTCCTCGTTGGATGCCTCGCCGTGCATCCCGAACCGGACTTGCGGCACTGGAACGGCGACTGCCCCAGCCTGGGCGTCCTCGTGTCCGTGGCACCGCCGATGCCGGGCCACAATGATCAAACGGCACGGCTGCTGACGCTGTGGCTCGCCGACCGAGCGGCACAGCACGGCTTGGAGTGGGTCTGGTGGGAGGTGCCGTGCGCCACCGACCTGACCCGCGCGACGCTGCTGGACTTTCTGCGCGACCTCGGGTGGGAAGACCTGCCGGCCGTACGTCGCGCCGACGGCGAACGAGTCATACCTCTTCGGCTGCGCGCGGAGAAACGCCCCGCACTCACCGCAGCGGTCTCCGCCTCCGCCGACGCCCTCCCCTTGCTGGCGGTGAGCACCCGATGAGCACTGAGGTAATCACCTGGGCCGCCAGCGTTCACCAGGCATCCCCCTCCACCCTCCTGGTGCGGGCCGGAGCCTGCCACCACGGGCTTGCGGCGAGGCCCACGTGCTGGACACCGCCGTCTGACCAGCGCCCGCCCGAGCGGTCCCCTCACCGACCACTCACCACACGTTCGTGGTGCGCCTGGCCGGAACACACTCACCGAGATCCTCAACCACCCGCTCACCCGCGCGGCGTGAATGATGCCCACGACGCGACCCCCGCACCTTCTATGCCCCGCTTCCCGCCGGCGCGAATCGCCGTCCCGCTCTGCCGTCCCTCACCCGAGAAGTGCGCTGAGGCCTACGCCGGGTTCTGGGAACGCCTCGCCGATCCGGGCCTCCTCGACTGCGCGGTTGGTGTGGAAGTGAACGGCTCCGTACTCCTCGCGATGCCCGTCGGCGGCCTCCGCAGCGGTGGCTATGTGTCGGTAGGAACTGTGGGCGACGCTGTGCGCGTCTGGGCAGCGCTTCGGGGACGGCCTGGATTCCCGCGGGTCCGGATCGGCCTGTCACATCACCGCGATACCTGCCACACCGTCAACTGGGGGCCCCAGCCCCCGGGCGACGCGGATCGCGGCAGGTACTTCGGGTATGCGCCATCCGCCATCCGCCATCGACACCTTCGTCCGTCAAGCTTCGATCCTCGATCAGCAGGCGAGACCAGGGAAGAGTGGACCGGTCCAGCCTGCCGGGCGGGACTGGCAGCAGGATCCGCTGCCCTCGACGCTCCGCGACATCGGCGGTTGCCTGGCCGTGATCCTGATGGGCGTTCTGATCACCCTGTTGGTGTCGGCGGCCCGCGACACCTGGCCGCTGCTTGGCGGCATCTCCTCATCTCTCGTCATGTACAACAGCCCACAGGGCAAGCGATGACCACGAACCTGTCCGGCCCAGCCCCGCGCTCCGCCTCTTCGGTCATGACGGCAGCGGCTCCCGTTCCCGCCCAAGCCGCTCGCCCTACCCGGGAATTAAGCGGTGGCCGGCTTCTGTCGCCCCAGGGTGCCCCAATTGTACGAAGGGCTGCTGCTTATTCATGGCGGGTCGCGAACGGCCGCTCAGGCTGCGGCCTTGGTCAGCAGTTCACGAACACCCTCCGCGTCGCTGAAGGTCTTGAAGCGCGGGACGAGTCCGCGGACGAGCTCTACGCACCGAGGCGCGCCAATCCGGTGCGCAAGCTCCAGGGACTGAGTCGCGACGGCGGCAGCGAGGTCGGGCTCCTTCAGGTCGAGGTGGGTCTTGGCACGATACGCGAGGAAGACCCCGCGGGTCTTGTCCCGGCTGGGCGGCAGCAGGATCTGGCCCTCCTCGATCAGCTGGTGGGCCCTGCGGGTGTCACCGAGGTCGTTGAGGCTCTGCCCGGAGTCCACGGCGAGGTCCGCCTCCGAAAGCCAGGAGCACCACGCGGGAACAGGATCGGGGGTCGGTACGCCGAGGAGGTGTTCGGCGGCGCTCAGGGCCCGCAGCGTCCGTCGCCGTTCGCCCAGGGGGGCCAGGGCTCGGGCGAGCCGGAGGTGGAGCAGGGACCGGGCGGCCGGGTGCTGGGTGCGGGTCAGGGCGCGTTCCAGGATCTGGGCGGCGGTGCGGGGGTCGTTGCGCCAGGAGGCCTGGTAGGCGAGGTCGCTCAGGAGGGCGGCGCCCATGTCGTGATCCGCGCTGGCGTGAGCGCTGTGGAGGCCGGCGATCCAGAACCGGCCTGCTTCACCATGGCGGCCGTGGTCGAAGCGGTGCCAGGCCACGGTCTGGGCGAGGCTCGCGGCCAGGGCGTGGAGCCGGATACCCAGGGCCGGAGAGTAGCGGCCGTCGGCGATCAGGTCGGTCACGGTCGCCAGATGGGCGTCGATGAGCGCAGCGGTGTGCTGCCGCTCCTGGGTGGCCAGAGCCGTCAGCCGCGCGCTGGTCTCCTCCAGGATGACGACGAGGTCCTCGCCGATGGCCTTGCCCTGGACGCGCTCGGTGACTTCCGGCCATGCGTCGGTAGTGGCCCAGGCGCCTGCCAGGGTGATCAGGGCGGTGCCGGAGATCGCGGACAGGACGGTACGGCGGGATCGATCCATCGATGCTCTCACTGCCTCTCGCAGGGCCGGCACGGTACTGGCGGGCCCCAGGGGGACCACGCCGACGTCGGGCAGCCAGCTCGGCCACGACTGCGCGTCGACGTTCTCAAGCGGAACCCCGAAGACCTCGGCGATGTACTCCTGGGACTCCCGGTCAGGTGTGACCCCGTCGACTTCCCACTTGTAGACGCGCTGTTTGGTGGTGCCGGAGCGCAGGCCACGGCGCTCAGCCGCCGCGCGGATCTCCCGGGCGAGGTCGACGCCGGTCATGCCCCGCGCGATGCGCACCAGTGCCAGGGGGTGGGTGTTCTTGGCCACGCCGTCATCCAATCAGCAGAACCCGTGTCGAGCGTAGCCGTCATCCCACCGGGATTACCGGCGGGATTACCGCCAACTCCTGTTAGTGCACGTCCAGTTGATCGACACTCGATCAACCCAGCGATCTCGCCTGCCGGCAGCACGTACCGGTGGCCCGAAGCCGATGTCTCCAGCCTTTCGGCGGCCGGCCCGGGACGCTCCGTGCAGAGCACCACCGAGACCGTTCACACCCCTCGGAACTTCGAAGGACGTCCCGTGACACCCCTGACCACCCTTCCGGCCCGTCGGTACAGATCGACGCTGCGCGTCGCCTCGACGTGGTTGTCGGCGTCATGACCGGCGAGGTCCGTACGCCGACCCGCCCCGAGATCGCGCGGGACCTGATCGGCCGGGTCGAGTCCGCGGCCGCCACCTGGCGCGCCCCGGCCTGGAAGCGTGAAGCTGCTCCGGAAGGAGTTGCGCGTGCGGCCCGGCACGCCATCGAGTCCGACACGCAGGCCCTGCGCCGGATCGTCGCCCGACTGCAAGGTTGGCCCGGCCGCACGCTGGTCGGCGAGGACGGGTGCCAGGCCGCTCTGGCCATCGCCCTGAACAGTGACCACGATCCCGCTATCCAGATCACCCTGCTCCGCCTGCTCGCCGAGGCCGTACGCCGGGGAGACGCGACGACCGCGAAGTGGGCTCACCTGCACGACCGGTGCCTCGTGCGCAGCGGCCGGCCGCAGACGTACGGCACCCAATACTGGCTGCGCGACGGACAACTCGAGATGTACCCCGTCGCCGATCCCGAAGGCCTCGACCAGCAGCGGGCCAGCGTCGGTCTGCCGCCCCATCACGACCGGTTCGTCCTTCTGGAGCGCCGTCACGTCGCCGCGGGGGAGCTGGCCTCGGTCACGCGGGAGAGGTCGGCGGCGTGAAGAACCCGGAACAGGCGACGGCGACGGCGCCGCCAGCGGCCACGGCGGGGCGGCACCACGGTCCGCGCGCGGGCGCTGGAACTGCGGGTCCTCGTCGATGGGGTCGACATGGCCGGGAAGTCCACGCTGGTGCGGGCCCTGGTGGCGGAGCTGGAGGCGCGCGGTGTTCCAGCTGTCCGGCACCGGGGCATGCTGGCCGGTCTCCGCCCTCTGCAGCCGCTGCTGCGGCAGTTGTCCTCCGCGCGGCAGCCGGACAGCTGGTGGACGACCACCGCGTACGTGGTCGGCGGCTTTCTGCTCGACAGACTGCTCGTCCGTCTCCTTCCTCCGCGCCCGCGGGGCCGCGTGATCGTCCAGGACGGCTACGGCGACCGGACGGTGGCGTTCGGGATGGCCGGAGGGCCCTACCTGGCAGCGGCGCTCGCGCTGCGGTGGCCGCGCGCGTTCGCCCGCTTCGACCTCGCCGTCTTCCTGCACGCCTCGCACGAGGCGAGGGCCGCTCGGCTCGGCCAGGGCCGGGACGAACGCACCGTCCGCGACACCGAGTTCACCGAGCGGTTCCGCGCCTTCCATCTCCACGGGATGGGCCGGCGTCACGACCGGCTCGTGGTGCTCGCCAGCAGTCTGCGCAGTCCGGCCGACATCGCCCGGGAGATCGCCGACCGCCTCCTTACCGAGCACGCCCCTCCGGGCCCTGCCCCGGCCCTTCGTCCTCGACCACCGCTACCCGAAGGAGCGAGAAGTGACCGTTCTTGACCCGCCGCCCGCGTCCCGGGCCGGGACCGACCGCACCTGGCACCCCTGGACCCCGATCCAGCAGCGGGAGCGGCTGACGCTCGTCTCCGGACGCGGCTGCCACGTGAGCGACGACCAGGGGCGCAGCTACCTGGACATGCGTTCGGGCACCCTGAACGCGACGGTCGGCTACAGCCACCCGGCGGTGGTGGAGGCGATGTGCAAGCAGGCGTCGAAGCTGATGACCTGGGACCTGGCCGAGGTGTCCACCTTGCCGGCGAGGGCCCTGGCCGACCGGATCGCCGGTCTCCTGCCCGCGCCGCTGGAGTACACGCTGTTTTGCAACGGCGGGTCGGAGGCGACCGAGGCCGCGGTGAAGATCGCGCGGATGTGGCACCGGATCGAGGGGCGCCCCGAGCGCATGGTGGTGCTGTCGTTCGCCGACGGCTACCACGGAGCGACCACGGCGGCGATCGCCGCGACCGCCGCGCCGTTCCGGCGCGAAGGCGTCGGGCCCCTGCCCGAGGGCTACGCTCATCTGGCCACCCCGCGCTGTACGGCGTGCGCGGACGGGACGGAGCACGCCGAGTGCGGCATCCCCGGAGCCGAGGAGTGGGAGGCGCAGATCCTGGCCGTCGGTGCGGACTCGGTCGCCGCCGTCCTCGTCGAGCCGATCCTGAGCATCGGCGGCGTCATCGTCCCCCCGCCCGGTCGGCTGGCCGAACTGCGGGCCCTGTGCGACCGGTACGGGATCCTGCTGATCGCGGACGAGGTGGCCACCGGCCTCGGCCGTACGGGCGCGATGTTCGGTTTCGAGCACGACCTCGGCGCCGCCGGGACGGCCCCGGACATCATCACCACGGCCAAGGGCCTGACCGGCGGGTACGCGCCGCTGGCCGCCGTGACGGTCCGCGCGGACATCCACACCGCCTTCGCCCGCGACCCGCTGCTTGGCGGGCTGCGGCACGGGCACACCACCGGCGGTCACTCGACGGCCTGCGCCGTCGCCCTCGCCGTCCTGGACGTCGTCGAGAACGACAATCTCGTCGCGGCCGCCGCCGCCCGGGGGGCGCAACTCCTGGACGCGCTGGCTCCGTTGAAGGAGAGGCGGGCCGTGCGCGACGTGCGCGGGCGGGGTCTGCTGATCGGCGTCGAGATGGCCTCCATGGAACTGGCCGGCATCGTCGCCCGGGCCGCGCAGGAGCAGGGCGTCCTGATCCGCGCCTTCGGCCCGGTCCTGACCGTGGCCCCTCCGCTGGTCATCAGCGAGGAGGAGGCCGAGTACGGCGCCCGCGTCCTGTCGGACGCGATCGGTGCCGTCACCGCGGAGGGTGCGCGATGAACGGGCTCCGCGACACCGTTGTCCTCCCGCTGGCCGGGCGCGGAAGCCGGCTGGGGCTGCCCACCCCGAAGGAGCTCCTGCCGATCGGGCCGGGCCGCGTGGCCCTGGACGACACCCTGGATCTGCTGGCCCCGCACACCGACCGGCTCCGGCTGGTCGCGGTCCTCGGGCCGGGCCGCGAGCCGACCGCCCGCTACATGGAGCGCCGCTGCCACGAGCTGGGGTTGCCGCTCGCCGTGGTCCGGCAGAACCCGGACCTGCAAGAGTCGACCGGCGCGGTCCTCGGCGCCGCCCCCTGGTACGGGCCCGCGACCCTGGTGCTCCTGGCGGACCAGGTCCTGCACGCGCCGGCCCCCCGGGCCGTCGGCGAGGCCCTGGACCTGATCCACGCCGGACACGAGTCGGTGTTCCTGGCCGCCTGGGAGGACGACGGCGAGCGCCTGGCCGTGGACGGTGCCCTGCACGTGGAGCGGGCCGCCGACGGGCTGCTGCACGTCACCGACTACGCCGACAAGCCCGGCCTGGAGGCTGCGGACCGCTTCAACGCGGTCTGGTTCGGCTACGCCTTCGCCCACCGCGCGGCGGACAGGTTCGTCGACGCGCTGCACCGGGCGACGCTCGGCCTGTCCGAGCACCCGCACCAGATGGAGGCCGTCCTTAGGGCGGCGGCCGTCGAGGTCGGACCGTTCACCGACCTGGGCACGTGGCCCGCGGTGACCGCGCACTGGGCGGGGGCGGGCGCATGAGCCGCATCGGGATCCTTGCCGGGCCCTACCCCGTCGACGACCAGCTCGGCGGGATCGGCCTGCGCCTGTGGGAGATGGCCCAGGCCCTCGCGGACGCCGGCCACCGGGTCACCGTCTGCGCGCCGTACGCCTCGGACTTCACCCACCCCGGCGTCACCGTCGTCGCCGGAGGCGAGAAGGAGACCGTCGCAGCCAGCGATGCGGTGATCACCACCGACCTGCCCGACACCCGGCTCCTGCTGGACGCCTACGAGCGCGGCACGCTCCTGATCGCGGAGAACGCGCCGCCGATCGAGCACCTGCACTTCGACGCCTTCACCGGACCCGGCGCCGAGGTCGAGGCCCTGTACCGGGACACCGTGGCACGGTGGAGGCTGCAACTGCTGCTCGCCGACCACCTGCTGGTCCGCTCGGAGGCCGAACGCGCCTCCACCCTGGGCGCCCTGGTTGCGGCGGGCCGGATGTCGGCCCTGCACCACCGTGCCGGCGCCGACCTCGCCGACCTGGTCAGCCTGGTGCCTATCGGCTACAACCGGCACTCCCTGCACACGGCCGACACCGCCGCCGCGGTCAAGGACGGGGCGTGCGAGCTGCTGTGGAACGGTGGCGTGTGGGACTACTGCCGCCCCGACCCCGTCCTGCAGGCCCTCGCGGCCGACCCCACAAGCGCCTTCCGTCTGCGGCTGCTGTACGCCCCGCCGCCCGGCCGGCTCGAAGGGCTGCTCGCTGCGGCGGACGACCTGGGCGTGGCGGAGCGGGTGCTGCTGCCCGAGGAGCCGGTGGCGCACCGGGCACGCGACGGATGGGTGAAGGCCGCCCGCGCGGTGGTGATCACCGGCGAGCGCACGGCGGAGAACATGACCTGCCACCGGCTGCGGCTGCGGGACTCCGCCCTGTACCGGCTGCCCGTCGTCGTCGACGGCTACGGCGCCACCGGCGATCTCGTCGCCGCCCTCGGCATCGGCCCGGTCATCGACCCCAACCACCCCCAGGCCCTGGCCGCCGCCCTGCGCCACGCTGTCGCCGACGGCCCGGAGCGGGACCGCTACCTCGCCGCCCTGGACACCGCTCGCAGCCCCCACCGCGGCCGGTTCGCCCTGGAACGCCATCTCGCCCCGCTGCTGAGCCTGCTGGAGTCCGGCCACCGGGCGCCGGACCGCACCGACCGCCATCACCAGGCGGCCATCCACACCCTGCTCACCTGCCACCCGGGATTGCGCGAGCAAGCCCCGGCTGTCATCTGACCCCCGGGATCCGGAAGGACTTCTTCTCATGCCCACCCCGCTGATCACCCCCGCCGCCTCCGGCGCCCGGCAGATGTCCGGCTTCACCACCACCCCCGCCCACCCGATCGAGGCCACCGCGTGGAACCTGCCGGACGCGGCCGTACGCCGCCGCATCGCCGACAGCTACCGCAGCCGCGGGTACGCCATCGTGCACGTGCCCGGCACCGCCCCCTCGGCCGAGCACCTGGGCGATGTGTCCGCCGCCCTGCACCTGGGCGAGGTCTTCACCCCGCCGCTGTACACCACGAGCAGCCACACCGCTGCGTCCGGCGTCAGCCGGCTGACCGCCGCCTCCGGCGGGGAGCACCCCTTCCAGGACCGAGCCGGGCAGAACGTGCACTGCGACGGCACCCTCCAGGACCTCCGGCAGATCCCCACCACCCTCATGCTGTGCGTGAGCGCGGCCGCCTCCGGCGGCGTCTCCTTCCTGGTCAACCTCGTCGACGCCTACGCCGAACTGCGCCGGGTCGACCCCGAGGCCGCCGAGCAGCTCGCCCACGACTCCGCCCTGGTGCGCACCTCCACGTTCGCCTCCGGCCGCTCCACGACCGGGCCGGCCTTCGCCCACGAGGCCGACGGATCCTGGATCACCCGCTACAGCCGAACAGCCACCGACACCTACCACGCCACCCCCGGCGGCAAGTCGGCCATGGCGCGGGCCCTGGAGTGGCTCGACGCCGCCGCCCAGCCCGGCAGCGCCTTCCGTACCGACTTCACCCTCAAGCCCGGACAGGCCCTGATCCTGGCCAACGACCGTCTCGGACACGGGCGTAGCGCCTTCCGCGACCACCCGGACACCCCGCGCCTGCTGCTGCGCGCCCTGTTCACCCTCCGCCCGCTCGCATGAGCCCGCACCCGTTAGGACCCTGGCCCATGACCCCGTCCGTACCCAGCGGCGCCGAGCTTCTGACCCGCGGCCTCGATGTGCTGCGCACCCACCAGGAACGCGCCCGGCGCACCCTGAGTCTCATCCCCGCCGAGAACGTCATGACCCCGATCGCGCGACTGCCCTTCGTCGCCGACCTCGCCGCCCGCTACATGTTCGACGAGCGCCCCGACCCGGCGGACGGCGACTGGCGCTTCCCCGCCGGCAAGGAGGCCGCCTGGCTGGAGACCGGCCTGACGGTCCCGCTGCTGCGCCGCCTGACCGGCGCCGCCGCCGTGAACGTCCGGCCGCTGTCCGGGCTGCACGCGATGCAGATGGTCATCGCTGCGCTCGGCGGGCCGCCCGGCAGCACGATCGCCTGCCTCGCCCCGGCCCAGGGCAGGCACTACGCCACCGCGGACGTGGCACGGCAGATGGGGTACACCCCGGTCCACCTCCCCGGAGACGGGACGCACGAGCTGGACACCGACGAGCTGGCCGGCTTCCTGCGCGAGCACCGCCCGAGCCTGATCTACGTCGACCAGTGCCACGCCCTCACCGGCCTCGACATCACCCCGCTCACCGCCGCCATCGACCAGAGCGGACTTGCCACCGCTGTGCACGTCGACGTCTCTCACACCTTCGGCCTGGTAATGGGCGGCGTGCTGCCCAACCCGCTCACCGCCGGTGCGGACAGCCTCTCGGCCTCCACCCACAAGTCCTTCCCCGGCCCGCAGAAGGGCATCATCGCCACTCGCGAACTCACCACCGCCCAGCGGATCACACAGATTCAGCCCCGCATGGTGTCCAACCACCACTTCGCCGCCGTCGCCGCGCTCGGCCTCTCGCTGGCGGCCTTCGCCGACCACGCCGACTCCTACGCCCGCGCCGTCGTCACCAACGCCCGGACGCTGGGCAAGGAGCTCGCCCACGGCGGATGGGCCCTGGCGGGAGCCGAGTTCGGCTACACCCGCACCCACCAGCTATGGGTCACCCGCACCCCCCAGCACAGCGCCCGGGACGCAGCCGGGCGCCTGTACGAGGCCGGATTGCACGTGAACTGGCTGACCGACCTGCCCGTGAACGGACCGGCCCTGCGCCTGGGACTCGCGGAAGCGACGTGGCTGGGGCTGGGCGCCGAGGACATGCCGCGCCTGGCGCAGATCATGATCGCCGCCGCCGACGGGAGCGTCCCGCTGGCCGAACTGGCCGAACGGACCGCCGGCCTGCACCCCGAGGACCCCTACCCATTCACGCCCCGGCTCGACGAGATTGCGACGGCGAGCGCGTCGGCCGACGTGCAGGCGATCCTTTCGGGGGTGACGCGATGAGCACGCTGATGGCTCCCCTCACCGAGGACGCCCCGTGCGTGGCCGTTTACCGCGAACTGCGCGACGGCGTCTCCCGCGCCAGCGCCCAGATCGGCTACGGCTACAACCTCTACCCCACTGCCCCGGCCACCCATCGGTTCTTGCACCGGGCCCTGGCGGAGTGCGCCCGGACAGGCCGTCTGCACGAGTACGGCACCCCCGCCGACGAGCGCGACCGCGCCCTGGCCGCCACCCTGGCTGGCGCCTACCTCGGCGTCGAGCTGGAGGGCGAGCAGGTCATCTTCACCAGCGGGGCCACCGAGGGGGTCGGACTGGTCACCCGGTGGCTGGCCGCGTGCGACGCCGGACTGGTGCTGCCCGCCCCCTGTTACTACGCCTTCGAGCAGACGCCGCGCCGCTGGGGCGGCACCGTCCTGGGCCGCTACCGGCACGACGGCGCCGTCCACGCCACCGGCGAGAGCGCCTCACACACCGCGCTGGTGGAGATCTTCCCCAACGGGGTGACCGGCACCCTCTACACCCCGCCGCCGCTCAAAGCGGACTTCCGGGTCGTCGACGTCGTCTTCCTCGCCGGCGGCACCGGCCCGAGCCCGCACCAGGTCACCGACCGGGTACGGGCCACCCTGTCCGGCCGGGTGGAGGACACGGCCGTGCTGATGACCCCGTCGAAGGACCTGTGCGTCCCCGGGATCCGCCCCGGCCTGCTGATCAGCGGGCACACCTCGCTCCTGCACGCGGTCCGCGACGACCAGTTCGACCGCACTGCCTCGAGCAGCCCCCTGACCGGACAGGTCGTCCTGCTCTACCTGACCGTCCTGCTGCTCGCCGAGGCCGCCCACGCCCCCGACCCGGCCGCCTTCACCCGCCGCTACCGGTGGATCGCCCGCCAGTACGCGCACCACCAGGTCACATGCGTCCCCGCCGAGGTGGACTGCCGGGCCATCGTCGAGCACCTGGACGCGATGAGCCTGCACTTCGCCCGCGGGTTCGAGCTGCTGACCGAGCACGCCGGAGACCTGCTGGAGACCGGCGACCACCTGCGCCCGGTCTCCGGGTACTCGCTGCTGCCCCGCCTGATCGCCTGCCTCGACCGCCCCGAGGAAGCGGTCGCCTGGGTCAACGCCGTCGGCCGCCAGTTCGACCTCAAGCTCAACGCCCATCTCCTCTTCGGCGGCACCAAGGAGTCCTGGCACCACCTGTATCCCGGGCCGCCGCGGATCCGCGTGAACGTGTCCGTCCCGCACGAGAACCTGCTGCACACCCTCGGCCTGCTGCGCGAGGCGCACCGCGGCGTCGTCCTGCCGGCACCCCGGAAGGAGGCGGCGTAGATGACGGACCTCACCGGCCTCCTCACCAAGGCCGCAGGCCGGCGCCCGGACAAGGTCGCCGTCGCCGACGACGAACACGAGCTCACCTACTCCGAGCTGTTCGCCGCTGCCGCGCACACCGCGGCCCGGCTGCGTGAGCGGGGGCTCGGCGGCCCGGTCCTGCTCGCGCTCGTCCCGGGCACCGCGTGGGTGACCGCTCTCCTCGGCGCGTGGCACGCTGGCGTCCCGGCCGTCCCCGTCGACGTGACGCACCCGCCCAAGCGGTTGCGGCAGATTGCCGCCGCCTGCCGGGCCACCGGCATCCTTACCCCCACCGGTAGGGCGCCCGGATGGGCCGAGGGCCTCACCGCCCTCGCCCCGGCCACCATCCCGGTGCCGCCGGGGACCGGGTGGCCGGGACTCTACGCGGACGAGGAGGCGATCGCCTGCATCTGGCACACCAGCGGAAGCACCGGCGCCCCCAAGCCCGTTCTGGTGTCCCACCGCGCCGTCGCCGCCCGCGCGGCGGCCCTGCCTCAGTGGGCGGGCCTCACCCCCCGCGACCGGGTCGCTCAGCTGACCGCCCTCACCTTCGACGCGGTGCTCTGGGAGGTCCTGGGCGCGCTCACGGCCGGGGCCCGGCTGCAGATCGCCGGGCCGCGCGACCGCGTCCCCGGCCCGGCCCTGCCCCGCTTCCTCGCCAAGCACAAGATCACCGCGTTCACCGGCACCCCGACCTACCTGGCCGCCGCCCCGTACACCGAACTGCCCCACCTGCGGCGCATCGTGCTTGGCGGCGAAGCGCTCCACCCCGGGCCGCTGGAGCAGTGGATCAGCCGGTACGACGTGGCCAACGCCTACGGCCCGACCGAGGCGTGCGTCGACGCGATCGTCCACCGGCACGTCCACCCGGACGAAGACCCGGTCCCGATCGGCCTCCCGCTGCCCGGCGTACGGGCCTGGGTTCTCGACGACTACCAGCAGCCAGTAGCGGCCGGGGTGGCCGGGGAGCTCTACCTCGGCGGTGCGGGCCTCGCCTCCGGCTACCTCGGCCAACCCGGCCCGACCGCAGAGGCGTTTCTCCTGCTGCGGCTGACCGGCCCCGACGGTGTCCGGCGGCCCGAGCGGGTGTACCGAACCGGGGACGTGGTGCGCGAGCGTCCGCAGGACGGACGCTTCATGTTCCTCGGCCGCGCCGACGACCAGCTCAACGTCGGCGGCGTACGCCTGGAGCCGGCCGAAGTCGAACAGGCCGCCACCCAGATCCCCGGCGTGCGCGCGGCCGCGCTGCTGACCGACCGAGGGACGAGCGGCAGACCCCGGCTGGTCCTGCACGTGGAGACCGACGACACGGACCTGCCGGAGCGGCTGCGCAGGCAGTTGGCAGGCCGGCTGCCGCCAGCGGCCGTCCCCGCGCTCATCACCGCACGCCTGGCCCTGCCCCGGACCTCCTCGGGGAAGATCGACCGCCGCGCCCTCGCCGCCTCCGACCCCGAGCCCGCGAGCCCGCAAGAGGACACCCAGGCGGTGGAACCGGGGCTGCCCGAGGCCGTCGCGGGCTGGTGGCAGGAGCAGACCGGAGCTCCGGCCGATGGCACGCGGGACTTCTTCGCCTGCGGCGGAGACTCCCTGGGCGCCCTGCTCCTGCTGCAACAGATCAACGAGAAGTACGGCACCGAGATCCCGCTCGACGCGTTCTACGCCGATCCCACCACCCGGTTCCTGAACACTGCACTGACGCCCGGGAGTACACCATGACCTCTTCGGTACGCGGACTGCTCGTCGACGTCGACGGCGTCCTGCGGCTGTGGCCGCGCCGCAGCTCGATCACGGCTGCCTTGGAATGCGGTCTGCCCGAGCAGGCCGTTCGCTCGGTCGCCTACGACGGCGGCTTCGATCTGGCGCACCACGGCGTGTGGAGCCACGAGCAGTGGGTCGAGCAGGTCACCACGCGCCTGAGCGAGGAGTTCGGCGCGGCCGGGAAGCGCGCCGCCGAGCTGTGGGCGGCTGACCGCGGGGACGCCGATCCGGCGATGGCCGACCTGCTGCGGCGGGCCCGCGCGGCCGGGCTGATCACCTGCGCCCTCACTAACAACACCACCGTCGTCGCAGCCGATCTGGAGCTGCACGGGCTTGCCGACGTGTTCGACCACGTCGCCAACTCCGCCGAGATCCGGGTGACCAAGCCCGCCCCCGGCGCCTACGAGGCGGCGCTGGCGCTGATGGACCTGCCGGCCGGGCAGGTCGCCTTCACCGACGACAGCCGGACCAACATCACCGCCGCCCTCCACGTGGGCCTGCACGCCCACCACTACACCGGCGCCGAGGAGTTCGAGCGGTTCCTCACCGGTCTCGGCGTCACGCTCCCCCCGGCAGCTGGCGAGCCTCCGGTCCGCGCCGCGGGCGTGCCCGCCGGGACGGCGCCGCCCTCCAGCCACGCGGAAGCCGACGAGGCGACCACGGTGGCGACCCGCTACCTCACCACCGGCCTGCCCCCGGCGGTGCTCGCCGCCCGCCTGGCCGTACACGACCCGACCGTGACCGTGGTGCCGCTCGGCCCCGACGCCCTGGCCACCGTCGGCGCCGCCGGAACCCTGACCACCTGGCGGCTGCTGCCGCACGGCGCGGACCCGAGGGCCGCCGCCGGACACGTGAACGCCTGGGCGGAGGCGGCCGGTGACGTGGACGCCGAGCACCTGCCGCCCTGGACCCCCGCCACCCGTACAGCCGCCGCCGGACGCGCCGACGACCTGCTTCACCACACCGGCTGGGCCCTTCACCAGCTCGCCGCCGCCGACGCCGGCGGCGACCCGCTGGCGGCCGCAACCCATCTGGACGCCGTCCGTCAGCACCTCACCGCGCTGGCCACCCTGCTCGTGCGGCACCAGCCGGCGCCCTGGCCCGGCGCCACGGCCTCCCGCTACCTCCCCCCGGTCATCCGCGAGGCGCTGACGGCCTCGCGGCGCGCGGACCCGACCTCCCATACCGGTCTCGCCGCCAGCCTCCGGCCGCTGCTCGGCCTCCTGCGCCATCTGCGCCAGATGACCCAGCTCGTCCTGGACACCACCAGCTCCTGGCCGTGGCCGCATACCGCCGCCGCGCTCGCCCCGCTGCTCGACGGGCCCCCGGACCTGACCGCCCGCGCCCCCGAAGACGCCCTCTACACCCCGGCCCTCGCCGCGGTCTACGAGCGGCACCGCCCCCTGGCGCAACCCATGGCCGACGCCCTGCGCTCCTGGGCCGCGAAGGAGCTGTCCGGGTGCGACGTGGTGGAGCTGGGTGCGGGGACCGGGCGGATCACCCGGCAGCTCGCCGGGCACGGGCCCGCCTCCTACCGGGCTGTCGAACCGTCCGCCGCCATGGCCGCCCACCTGCGGGACGCGAACCTTGCGGGTGTCGAGGTCGTCGAGGCCGACGCGCTGCTGCTCCCCCTTCCCGCCCTCGGTGCCGACGTCGTCGTCGAGCACGAGACTCTGCAGTTCGCCGCCGATCCGCTGCTCGCCGCCGACGAGGCGCTGCGCGTCCTGCGTCCGGGCGGCCGCCTCGTCCGGCTGCTGCTGCATCCGGCCGGCCCTCACCCGCTCGCCGGCATCGACGCCGCCTACCGGCGGGCGGCGTTCGCCGACGGTCCGCGCCCGCTGTTCTTCGGCAAGGGCACCGACCAGCGCATCACCGCCCACCTCGCCGCCTTCGGGCGGCCCACCCAGGACCGGACGCTGGCGGACTTCACCCAGCACCGCACCGCCGAGCAGGCCCTCGGTGCGCTCGCCGACCGAGCCTGGCCCTATCAGCACCAGCTCACCGAGCCCGCCCACCGGGACGGTTTGGCGGCCGCCCGGCAGGAGGCCGCCCGCCTGCCCGCGAGCGTGTCCGTGCCCTACGTGCTGCGCGCCCTGATCACGCCCGCCGACCAGGAGGAGTGCTGATGCCCCGCCTTCCCGACGGATACCACTGGGCGTCCGCCCTCGCCGACGCCGCCCGGCTGCTGGACGAGGGAAACGTGCCCGTCCTTCGGCCCGAGGACACCGGGCGCGCCGAACGATGGGCGGACATCCTGCACGCCTACCCGGCGCCCGACCTCGGCCGGGGCGGGCCGCCGCAGGCCCGGGTGGTAAGCCTTGTGGGCCACGAGGACCTCGGCGACCTCGTCGCCCGTATGCTCGGCCGCCCCCACCACGTCCTCGCCCCCGCCCGGGTCCGCGACCCCGGCGCCCTGGGGCCCGAGGGAGGCAGTGTCCTCGTCGTCGCCCGCTCCCGGACGCTCACCCTGAGCGTCCTGATGCCGCTCCTGGAGGCCGCGGCCCGGAACAATACCCTCGCCGGGGTTCTCACCGGCCGCGACGACGCCGCCATCACCTTCGCCGCGGCGAAACTCCTCGCCGCCGACCGGTCCGCCCCCGCGCGCACCGCGCTCCTGGACGGCACCACCGGACTGACCCACGTACTCACCCCCGGGCGCCCCGACCAGCGCAGCACCCTGACCGACGTCCTGGCAGGCGACTTCGCCGGCCTCCTGGTCGACGCCCACGGCTCCGCCGCGCACGCCTCCCTGGGCACCGTGACTTTGTGCGGGTTGAGCGGACCGGCCGAACACGGCCCCGACGGGACAGTACTGGCCGGCGGGTGCACGCCGAGCGTCTGCAAGATCGACCCGGCCGGCCGCACCCGCCCCCTCGCCCCGCACACCCTGCGCGCCCGCGTCCTGGGCCTGTTCGTGTGCAACGCGATCACCCTGGGCGAGAGCGAGCAGTACCCCTCCGACGTGAGCCTGGCCCTGGACGCCGTCGAGGGCTACCCCAGTGCAGTCCTCGGACTGCTGCGCGGCGACCTGGACACCAGCGGGCACGAACCCCGCCTGACCGCCGCGAGCCTGCACTCCGGCGCCCGGCTCGGCCAGATCACCGCGCTGCTGGACGCCGACGGCCACCGCCGGGGCATCCGCGGCCCCTCCGCGATCCTGCTCGGCGACCCCGAACAGCGACTCCACGCGCCCGACACCGCGACCACCGCACCCGTACCGGCGCCCGCGCCCGTCCGGCCGCTCGCCGACGCCGAGGCGCTGAGCGGCTGGCGGGTACGGCTGGCTGACGCCGGAGCCCTCGAACAGGGGCTGTACGCCTCCCTCGATCGGCGCCCAGACGCGGACCTGTCCGCCTGCGTGGAGGAGATGACCTCCTACCGGCAGACCGCCCTGGACACGCTCCTGGCCGCCGCCCGCACGCCGGGCAAGGGATGGGAGGAGCGCGTCGAGGAGCAGAGCCTTCAGTGGGGGCGCACCGTCCTGGAGATCCTCAGCCGTACCCGCGGCGGCGCGTTCTCCCGGCAGCTCACCGCTGCCCGCGCCCACCACCGCACCGCGCACTGGGCGCCCGCGCCCGCGTGCGGATACTGCGGCGCGCCCCGGGAGTTCGAGCACCTGACCAGCCCGCTCGGCCTGTCCGGTCGGCGTACCCTGCGCTGCCCCAAGTGCGGCCCCGCTCTCAGCCTCCCGCCGACCCTGGCCCCCCTCGACATCACCATTCCGCCTGCCCTCCGCCCGGGTCAACCCGCCGAGATCCACGTCACCTTCCCCGAAGAGGCCCGTGGCCTGTTCGCCGTCCATCTGCGGCCCCGCTCCACCCGGCGCGGCTCGTACGATCACGCTGATCTGGCCGCCGCCCCGGGCCAGCACACGATCACCCTCACCCCTCCCTCCACGGACACGCCCCTGGAACTGCACCGAATCTGGGTCGTGCACGCGGACCGCTTCCACGTCGCCTACCACCAGCAGCGCGTCCCCCTCCTGCCCCACCTTGACGCCACCGGCCACCAGCAATAACCGGCCCGGCCGGACACCGGCCGGGGATCAGCACCGAGAACACGAAAGAGACACAAGCATGATCATCTGGGTCAACGGTCCCTTCGGCGGCGGCAAGACCACCACCGCCCAACTCCTCCACCAACAGCTCCCCACCAGTCTGATCACCGACCCCGAGGAGATCGGCTTCGTCCTGCGCAAGAGCATCGGCGATCACCCCAGCCGGCAAAAGGACTTCCAGGACTACCCGGCCTGGCGCACCCTGGTCGCCAGCCTCTGCGCCGAGCTGGACCGCCAGACCCAGGGCGGGCCAGTCATCGCACCGATGACGCTGCTGCGCCGCGAGTACGCCGAGGAGATCTTCGACGCCCTGGCCAAGGCCGGCGTCGAGGTGCACCACCTCCTCCTGCACGCCGACTCCGACACCATCCGGGCCCGTATCGAGGGCAGCATGGAGTTCCCCGACAGTGAGGAGCGCAGCGAGAAGGTCCGCGTCTTCCGGCGCCGCAAGCTCGAGGTCTATCAGCAGGCGTACGCGACCTGGCTGGGTGAGCGGGCCGACGTGATCGACACCACCGCGCTCACCCCGGACCAGGTCGTGGCGAAGGCCCTCACCCTCCTGAACCTGCCGTGAACCACGCGATAGCGAGGATGGCCGGGCCGGCCGAGGTCGTCGCCGACCACAGCTGGCCCGGCACGTCCACCACGGTGCTCCGCCTGCGGGCCACCGACGGACGGCAGATGATCCTCAAGGCCAACACCAGCACCGACAGCTTCCGGCGGGAGCATACGGCCCTCTCCCGCTGGGCCCCGGCGCTCGGCGCGAGCGCGCCTCAACTGCTCGATGTCGACGAGGACGCGCAGCTCCTACTGATGACCGCGGTCGCCGGCCATCCTCTGCAGTCCCTCACCCTCACCGGTCAGCAGAAGCGCCGCGCCTACGAGCGGGCCGGCTCTTTGCTCGCCCGCTTCCATGCCACCGCGCCCCGAACCGTCCTGCCCGCCTTCGGTGCCGAGCGCGCCGCGTACATCCGCGCCCAGCTGACCGACGGGACCCACCCGCTGTCCGGTGCCGACCTCGCAGTCCTTGACGAGGCACTGCACCTGCTGGAAGCCCTCCCTGCCCAGCAGGCGCAGCCCTCGCATCTCGACTTCACCAGTCGCAACGTCCTGTGGAACACCGAAGCAGAGGCGGGCGTCATCGACTTCGAAACCAGCCGCTACGAGGCAGTGGGCCGGGACTTCCTGCGAATCACCCAGCGCACTCTGTACCGCCACCCGGACCTGCGCACCGCGTTCTACCAGGGATACGGCCGTGAACCGGACCGGGCAGAGAGCGAGCTGATGCGCATCTGCACCGTCACCGACGCCGCCGCCATCGTCGTCGCGGGCACCGCCCGCAGACAGCATGCCTTCGCCACCGAGGCCCGCGGCATCCTGACCGCCGCCGTACGCGCCTGGCCCGCCCCGGCGCCGGGGACCGCCATCCCGCACGGACGGAGACCGCTATGACACCCCCACCGAGCGTCGGCGCGAAGACGGCCATCACCGCTACCACCGACTTCCACTCCGCTCTCCACCGCGCCCCCGACCTGATCGCCACACTCCACCGCGCCCGTGCCACCAGCCTGATAGTCGACAGCGGCGACTTCTTCGAGGGCACCTACTACCCCGTGACCAGGGGCGCCGTCGAACAGCGGATCCTCACCGAGCTGTACGACGTAATTGCCCCCCGGCAACCACGGCTGGCCCCACTACACGGGGCGTCTTCACGACCTGACTGTCTGCGCCAACGTCATCGACCCAAGCACGGGCACCTCCTTCTTCCGGCCGCTGCATCTGGCCGAGCTCTCCGGCCGTGCGCTCGCCATCACCGCCGTCATCGGACCGGACGCCTTCGCGAGCATCGCCCCCGACCTTCGCGCTGGCCAAAGGGTGACCGACCCCGCCCGCGCCTTGCACCAGCTCCACGACCAGCACCACCAGGACGTCGACGCCTGGGTCCTGCTCAGTCACCACGGCTACCGGCGGGACCCGGACCTGGCAGGCCGCTGCCCGTTCCTCGACCTCGTCTTCTCCGGCTACTGCCACAGCGCTGACACCGGCCCCGAAGAGATCGGCACCACCACGCTTGTGAAGGCACCCGAGTTCGGTAGAGGCATCGCCACCGCCCGCCTCCACCCGGGCGGATGGACGACCGCCGTCGAGCCGACGGCCTCCCTGCCGTTCCCGGCCGAACTGGACTGGGCGACCGAGGCGATCGGCGAAGCCGAAAAATCGCTGGACGAAGTCGTCGGCCAGCCGAGCAGCCACTGGAAGAACCGCACCTTCAGCCCGGAGGAACTCCTGCGCCGCGTGGCCGCCCGACTACGCCGACAAACTGGGCTCGGCGTCATCCTCAACACCAACGCGATCACCCCCCGCCCCCTCGGAGACGTTCTGACCCGCCGCGAACTGATCGAGCCGGTCCCGTACGACAACCGCCCGCTGCACACCGGCCCCTCGGCGACCGCCCACAGCCGGCCAGTCCAGGACCTGTTCGAGGGCGGTGGCTCCCTCGTCATTCGACGTGCCGGCACGACGCGTCCCGCTCCTCACTACGGACTTCCTGGCGCAGCAGTGCGCAGCCACCTGTCCGTACACGGCCACGCCGAGCCAAGTAGTTCTGGAGGAGCTCACCACGGGGGACGGGCAGTGAGACAGAGCCGACCGGAAACAGCTCACCGACCTTGCGTGCTGACGGCATGCAAAGCGACGGCGTCTCGGCCGGACCGTTAGCGCCGATGCCGCCAGAATCTGCCTGGCACGGGCCCGGCACCACTGCCTCCCTCAGCTACGCCCTCACGACCGCAGGGCAAGTCCACGAACGGGTGACACGAAGCGTTCGAGTATCCCTCCGTGCCCGTCTTGCTGCACTGGAGCGCCGTCCACCGCTCACTAGAACTTTTGTTCACAATCTGCCCCGGGTCTGCCCGTTACAGGTCCATCCGGGGGCCGTTGTTAGAGCACTAGTACCCCTCATGCGCCCTTCTGGAGGACCCAGTGCATCCTGTGCCCGCCCTCGTGAATCCTCCCGCCGCATTCGAACAGCTCCGGTTTGCTATCCCGTATCTGGCCCGGCCCCGACGCAGGGTTGACGCCATTCGCAGCGCAGCACGACCGGATACGAGGTGGGGGGCATGAGCGCCAGCGGTGATACAGGCGCCTGGCCGGAGCACTTCACCGACCACCGCTACGGCACCAACTGCCCGATGTGCGTGAACGACTTCACCGCCGACGACGTCGTCTGGGGCCTCCTTGTCCGGCGCGGGGAGGTCAGCAACGCCTACCTGTGGCGCAGCGGCCAGGTCCGCGGGTACGCCGTCGTGATCTACACCGGCCGTCATGTCGCCGAACCCACCGAGCTGAACGAGGGGGAGGCGGCCGCGCTCTGGCGCGACGTCCTCGCCCTGGGCCGCGCGGTGGAGGCGCTCTACGAGCCGCTGAAGATGAACTACCTGCTGCTGGGGAACCAGATCCCGCACGCCCACTGGCACTGCGTCCCGCGACGTGAAGCCGGAACGGACTTGGCGCCGGGCGGCCCGCTGCCCTTCGACGCACTCGATCTCGGACGGCAGGACGAGGAGCAACTGCAGGCGGATGCCCGAGCACTGCGCCAGCTGTTGCCTCCCACCGGTCGGCCGGGGGTGCGACGATGAACGGCGCAGAGTCGGACGTGATGGTCGTGGCGGGGATCCTGACGCTGTTCTACCGGATCGTCCCGACCGTAGTCGGCGAAGGCCCTGCGGGGACCGCGACCCGCAACTACGTGGCCCGGGACAGCGACGGAGCCCGGTGGTTCGTGAAGGCCTACCCGACGGGCACCGATCTGGACGCGGAACGCCAGGCGCTCGAGCTCGGCCAGTTTGCGCGGCTCGGCCGGATCCCGGTCCCGGTAGTGCGCAAGACTTTGGAAGGTGACCTCATCGCGGCCGCCGGCGGCATGGCGGTGTCAGTCGCGGCGTACATCGAGGACACGGAGACGGCTGAGGGCGGCCTGTCCGGCGACCGGTGGGCCGCGGTGGGCGAGACCGTCGGACGCCTGCACCGGACCCTGGCCCGGCACCCGTCCGGACCTCCGCGCCGCGTGCCCGCCCGGGAAGTCTGCGATGTGAAACGGGCCCGGCAGCGCTTCGACCGGCTGCTCGCCCTCTTCGCCAAGAGGCCGCCCACCTCGGGGTTTCCCGCCTGGGCACGGGAGACCGCCGCACGGCGGCTCGACGCGCTGCCTGCCGTGGCCGCCATGGTCAAAGGTCTGCCAGCGACGTTGACGGTGCAGACCGTCCACGGAGACCTGGCCTCGCCCAACCTGCTCCTGCGGGGACAGAAGGTGGCGGCATTGATCGACTTCCGGCCGCCGGGTCACCGCAGCCCCGCCTGGGAGCTCGGGCGGATCGTCCTCGACCCGCGCACTATCCTGGCGCAGCCTCAGTGGCCTACCGGCCTTGCCGAAGCTGTCGCTGCCTACCGGGCAGCCAACCCGGCGCTGCCGGCCGAAGAGCTCCTAGCCGTGCCCCGCCTTGCCGCCGGGTACCTGGCGTGCTCGGTGTATCCCCTGTCCGAGGCCGTCGACGACCCGGCCGCCGTCACCCCCGAACTCGAGGCGTACGGCCGCAACCGGCAGGCGGCCATGGGCGAGCTGTGCGAGCGCCTGCCGGAAGCCGAGGAGGTGCTCCATGACTTCCTCCACTGACCCCTCCTCCTCTCCTGGCACCCGGCCGTCGTTGTGGCGGCACCGCAACTTCCGCCGCTACCTGACCGGGCAGGCAGCCAGCGTGACCGGCAGTTCGATCAGCAGCATGGTGATCTCCGTGTTGGCGGTGCTCGAACTGGACGCGACCACCGCCGAGGTCGCCTGGCTGACGTTTCTGGGCCAACTGCCGCCCGCACTGCTGGCATTGCACGCCGGGACTCTCGCCGACCGCCACTCCAAGCGGAGGCAGATGATCACCGGGGACCTGGTCAGCGCCGCCGCGCTGGCCAGCGTGCCGGTGGCGGCCGCGCTGGACCGGCTGTCCCTGTCCCAACTGATGGTGGTCGCGGTCGTGCAGGGCGCGGCGGGGGTGCTGCACGATGCCGCCGCGATCAGTCTGCTGCCCAGTCTGGTCGACCGGTCCTTGCTCCAGCGGAGCAACAGCCGCGTCGGCAGCCTCTTCGCCGTCGCCGCCACCGCGGGCAGCAACCTCGGCGCCGTCCTGACCGCGTTCCTCGGCCCGGCTCGGGCGCTTCTCGGAGACGTCCTGTCCTACCTCGTCAGCGCTTGGTGCACCGCCCGCATCCAGGCCCCCGAAAGCTCCCGGCCGGCAGCGGAAGGCCGCCGTCTGCACACCGAGATCGGTGAGGGCCTGCGCTACGTGAACGACGACAACCGGCTGCGCACCCTGACCCTCGTGAACGCGACGACGTCGTTCGCCCTGGCGCTCCTCGATACCTTGTGGGCGCTGTACCTGCTCCGGTCAATCGCGATGAGCGCGACCGCCTTCGGCGTGGCCCTGGGTATCGGAGCCCTGGGCGCCGCGGCCGGGGCTCTGGCCGCCCCCTCGCTCGCGGCCCGATACGGGCCCGGGCCGATGATGCTCGCCGCGCTCGCGATCACCCCGCTCACCCAGATCCCTTTGCTCCTCGCCTCCCCAGGCCTCCTCTGGCAGGTCGCCATCAGTGGTGCGCTTGTTTCTTCAGCTGGCCTGTGCCGCGGCCGCGGGGACGACCCAGCGGACCATTCGTCAGGTCGTCACCGCCCAAGGCATGCAGGCCCGGATGCAGGCCGTGAGCACCTGGCTCACCTCCGGTGCACGGCCAGTAGCCGCGCTCCTCGCCGGCGGGCTCGGCACCTGGATCGGCGTGCGCCCCACCCTGGCCGCCGGCACCTGCCTCCTCCTCGTCCCCCTCATGGTTCTCTACCGCTCCCCGCTGCGCAGCCTGCTGGACATGCCCAGCGCGCCCGCCGTGGCTTCTCCTTCACCCGAGTCCGTCACACCTCCCACGCCGTCGGGGCCGACCGTCCCCCATCCTGCAGTCGCCGCGGATGTGCGGGACGACCGCTCCTCGGAAGGCGGCCCGTGAGCACGAACCCGGACACGGCCCCCAGCCCGGAGCCGTCAGCGGCGAGCCCGCCGCCAGGCGCGCCCCGCTCTCCCCGCCCGTACATCCCGTCCCACATGTCCCGAGGTGATCACGTGCCGCCCTCCCGCTCTGATATCCGCGCGACCATCGGAAGTGAACCAGGCGACTCCTCTCTGGAAGCGACCCTGCGCCGGGAGCTCGCCGAAATGGTGCCTGGCCTGGAACCGGTCGGCCTGACGCCGTACGCCGTGGAGGAGGCCACCAGCATCGACGGCCTGGCGGTGCCCGTCGTGGCCTACGCGGGCTGCTGGAACGGTGACCCGGACGCGGTGGACCTCCACGAAGGCGTCCTGCTGAAGTGGTTCACTGTCGACACCCTCGACCGGGTCCAGCTCAGCCGCGGACTTGGAGGTCTGATCCGCCGCCACGCGGCCGAACACCCCGCCGTGGAAGAGCCCCCGGCCGCGGCCCGTCCTCTACCTGGCGAGGCCCCGGCCGGGACGGTGCTGCACGTCGTCGGCGTCCACCTCCACCTGGAGCGCGACGGCAAGGTCCTGCTGGGACTGCGGCACCCGGACTCGGCGTACGCGGGCGGATCGTGGCACGCCCTCGCCGGACACCTGGAGGGGGAGGCGGCGACCGCCGGTCTTGCCCGCGAGGCGTTCGAGGAGGCCGGGCTGTTCATCGATCCGGCCGACCTCGAGCTCGTCCACACGGTGCACACGGTGGACCGACCCGGAGCCCGGCCGAGGATTCAGCTCTTCTTCCGCCCCCGCCACTGGGAGGGCACTCCCGAGGAACGCGAACCCGACCGGTGTCTCGCCTGGGAGTGGTGGGACGCGAAGGACCTGCCGGAGCCGATGGTGCCCCTACCCCGTGTCGCAATCGAGGGCATCCGGGCCGGCCGCTCCTACAGCGAGCTGGGATGGGAGCGTTGAGCGACTTCGCGGCGATCGGCGCCGCCTACGCCGCCCCTGCGCGCGGCGCGCGAGGACGCCTGTTACAGGCATCTCGGGCCCTCTGCCTGACCGTCATGCCCGTTGCGCCGGCGCCCTGCCATCCACCGCGTCAGGAAGAGGACAGTCATGTCTGCTGACCTGTCCACTACGACAGGTGCCCGCCGCGCCGCTATGGTGGAGCAGCTCAAGGCAGACGGCGTGCTGACCGATGTCCTGCTGCGCGAGGCGCTGCTGTCGGTGCCGCGGGAGGTGATGCTTCCCCACGCGTACGTACGGGTGAGCGATCCGGGCGTCGAGCCGATCGAGTGGCGCCTGCTCGACGGTGCGCATCCTGAGGACCAGGAGGAATGGCTCGACCTGATCCACAGCGGTGAGTCGGTTCTGCTCCAGCGTGACTGGGAACAACTCGACGCGCTCGTACGCGGGCCGGTGACCGGCGGGAACATGACGTCGATGTCGACCTACGGCCAGGCCACCGTTGAAGCGTGCCAGACGCTGCAACTGGCACCTGGGCAGCGGTACCTGGAACTCGGCCCGGGCCCGGGAGTCTCCCTCGCGCTCGCCGCCGCCGTCACCGGCCCCCTCTCGCCGTCGGCGTCGAACGGGACGGTTACGTGGCCGCCTTCGCTCAGCGCAACCTCGACCTGGCCTACCTGATCCACGTCCAGACCAAGGACGGCGATCGCAGGGAAGACAAGGAGTGGGAGTGGGGCGCGTACGCCTTCGGCGAGCAGGGGCCCGCGCTCGCCGAGCGGCTGGTGGCCACGGTCCTGGCCTGGGACCGCCACATCCGCGCCGAAGCCAACGACCAGTACGCCGACCCCGTCCTGACGGTCCACCCGGCCAGCACGCCCAACGATGCGCTGCCCGCCGGCGACGTCCTGGACAAGCGGCACTGCCGCTTGGTGTTCCGGTGGCCGTGACGTGGTGCTGCCCGGGCCCGTTGAGCGTCCTGCCGCCGATGTCGTCGCGGAGGGGGTATGACGATGGAACAGGTCGTCCAGGAGGCGGTGTTCATCGCACCGACGGAGAAGCCGCCTGGGTGCAGCCCCGGCTGACCGGCCCGGACGATGTGACCACGCCGCGCCGCTGGGTCCCCCGGCTGCGCGCCTCGAACCCGGGACGGCCGGGAAAGGTCGATGACCGAAGGCGTCGTCCTGATCCGGCGCGACGCCTTCGGCGCAGTAGGCGGGTGGGAAGATCAACTCTTCCTGTATCACGAGGGGTTCGACCTGGCCTGGCGGCTGTACGAGGCGGGCTGGTGCGGCTGGTACGCGGCGTCGATCCGCATGCACCACCCACTCACCGAACCCACCCGCCACGTGCTGTACCACCGGCTCGCCGCCCGCAACCGAATCTGGATCGCCCACCGCAACCTCCCCGCCCCGCTCCTCCCCCTCTACCTGAGCGCCTGGACCACCATCACCCTGGCCCGGGCCGTGCGCGGCGGCGGACTGAACCAGACACTGCACGGCATGCGCGAAGGATGGACGAGCCGACGTACGAAGCGGCAGCGTCCGATGAGCTGGCGCACCGTCTACCGGCTCACCTCCGCCGGACGGCCGCCGATCATCTGACCTCGTTGCCCCCTCCGCCACTCGAGGAGCCCTTTTCGCCATGAACAAGCCGTCTTTGCCCTCGCTGATGGGGGTGTTCGCGCATCCCGACGACGAGAGCCTGCTGGCCGGCGGTGTGCTCGCACAGCACCACGCCGCTGGCGCCCGCACCTCCGTCGTCACCGCCACCTGGGCGCCGACGAGCCACCGCGCGCCCGAGCTGGCTGAGGCCCTCGACGTCTTGGGCGCCGGGGCCCCGCGGTTGCTCGGCTACGCCGATGCCCGCAACCCCGCCTCGGCACCCGACGGCGCCGTGCGCCTCGTCGACGCGCCCCTCGACGAAGCCGTCGGCGGTCTGGTTGCACACATCCGTGAGGTCCGGCCCGACATCGTGATCGGCCACGATGCCCTCGGCCAGCTCACCGGGCACCCGGACCACCGGCGCGCCCACCAGATCACCCTCCTCGCCGTCGAGGCCGCCGGCCTGCCGCACCTGTATCCCGACTCCGGGGAGCCCTGGCAGCCTGCCGCGCTGTACGCGGCCACACACTCGCAATCCGGTGTGGGTCGACTCGGCCCGCTACTCCAGAGCGTCGGGAAGACGCTCCTCACGGTGCCGGAGGCGTACGTGACCACGACCGTCGACGTCTCACCCTGGGCCGCGGTGAAGATGAAGGCGATCCTCGCGCACCGTAGCGAAGCCGCCCGCGAGCGGCCCCTGCCCGGCCTGCTCGCCCGCCTGCCCGAGCCGGAACGCCACGAGATCATCACCACCGAGTACTTCACCCGGCTCACCCCCGGCCCCGCGCCGGGTGCCCCTCACCGGCTCGTCGCCTGACCGACCGCCGTCCACTCGGTCCCTCCCGCACGATCGGAGACGAGATGACTGTCAAGCCCGCCCCTGACACGTCGCCCAGCACGATGATGGCCGACGAGGAGTACAGAGCCGTACGCGCCGCAGCCGCCCTATGGGTGGGAACGTCCGTGCTGATCACAGACGAAGGCGGCCGCATCCTGGTCCAGCACGTCAACTACCGCACGACCTGCCTCCTAACTGGAGTACGAGCGGGTTCCCACGAGTGCTGAAGCGGTACGTCGTGCCATCTCAGCTGGTAGGAGGCTCGCTGGACTCGATGAGCAGACCTCCCGGATTTTAGGCTGTTCTCCTGAATTTCAGGAGCTGCTGCTGTAATTTCGCTGTCCATGGCAGATCTCAGGACTCGCGTGCTCTCCCTTGTACCGCCGCTCAGCGAACCGCCTTCCGCAGACGGGGAGTTGCCGGGCGACGAGCAGGGGCTGAGTGATGTCCTGTCGCTGCAGCGCAGGTATGCCGGTGGGGCCGACCGGGAGGACGAGCAGCTGTTCTTCATGGACACGCTGGTCGAGTACCAGTGGGCACGAGATGTGGCGGGCCTGGCGTCCTCGACGCTGGACGGGCTGACGAAGCCGGTGATCGAGGTGTGTGACCACTACGGCGTGGTGCCGTGGCGGTTGTCGCCTCGTCATGTCGATGCCTACTTCGCCGGGATCGGCAAGCGCCAGGCGCCGACAGTCCGATCGAAGCTGAATCGGATCGATCACTTCTTCGCGTTCCTGGAGCAGCGCTACGCGCACGAGATCTTCCGGCGGTTCGGGGCGACGGTCGAGTCGCCGATCGATCCGTTCAACCGGCACGCACACCGCGGCGACTTCGGCCTGCGGGTGCCGCCGTCGGCGCGGGCGGTCGGCGAGTTCTTCACCGGTTGGCGACGGGAGCTGGCGCACGCCCGCAAGGAGGCCGTGGCGTGCAGGGACTACCTGATGGCGAAGTTGATCTACATCTCCGGGGTACGCGCTTCGGAGCTGTGCCAGATGCGTATGAAGGACCTGCACTGGGAGGCGGGCGACTTCGGGCGATTCGTCGTCCAGGGCAAGGGCGCCCGAGGATCGGGGCCGCGGCAGCGCGAGGCGTTCCTGTTCTCCGAGGGTCGTGAGCTGTTGTGGTGGTACGTGGAGGAGGTGCGCGGGTTGTTCTCGGACGACCCAGAGCACCCCGAGTCGCCCGTTTGGCCCTCGGAGCGCCTGGCCCGGGATCTCGGGGGCGAGCCGAGTCCGGTGGGGCCGGCGGTGACGACATCGACGTTGCGGAAGGCGCTGGGACGGGCCTCGGCGGCTCACCTGTCGGGTCCGGTCGAGCGGATCTTTCCGCATCTGCTTCGGCACGCTTGTGCCACGCACCGCTACGAGGCGGGGATGTCGCTGTGGGAGGTGCAGAAGTTGCTTGGTCATGATTGGACGACGACCACGGTTCGGTACATTTTGTCTGCTCAGGGTGATCCGGAGATGGCGAGCCGGCGCTCGTCGGCTCGGGCATCACAGCGGTTGCGCGTGGACGCGGGGGGTCTGTCGTGAAGTGGAACTTGCGGTGGGCGGCGGCCAACCGGGGCATCTGGCGGCCAAGCGAGCTGATGCCCGTGTTCGAGCAAGTCGGGTTCACTCCGTCGCTGTCGAAGGTCTCCGCGCTGTGGTCGGGTACGCCGGTGACGGTGCGGCTGGAGGACCTCGACCTGATCTGCGCCGCGCTGGACTGCACGGTCGCGGACCTTCTGGTCGCCGAGCCCGTGGCCCGGAAGACTCCGGCAGCCCAAGGCGAGGAACTGGCGAAGGCTGCGGGAGAGCTGCCGCGGCCGGTGCCACGCCGACCGGGCGGAGCGGGGCGGCCGAGGTCGCTCCCGCCGAACTGAGATGGCCCGATCACGCCTTCCTTCGCTGGGGCAGTGCGCGGGGTGTCTCGGCTGGGGACCGCGAGCGCAACCGCCATTCTGTTCCCCGTGCCACCAGTGGCGCTCCAAGCGTTACCACCCGGCAGCCGAGTGCAGACGCTGCAAGCGGCTGTGGCGGGTCAACAAGGAAGGCTTGGTTGCGTCCTGGGAAGTGGTGTACGGGTTCCCACCTGATCCGGGCGTTTGTCCTGGCGTCGGAGTGAGGGTCCGGATATGAGAACGGCCACCGGCTGATCTTCGAGGTGTCGAAGCTCCAAGGAGATCAGCACGATGACCGCACCCGACAGTCTGCCCCTGCACGCCCTCGCAGAGGAGAATCTGGCCGCGGCGAGTCCCGATCTGCTGCGCGCGATGATCAAGACGTTCGCCGACGCCCTGATGTCCGCGGAGGCTGATGCCCTCTGCAACGCCGAATACGGGCAGGTCAGCGACGAGAGGGTCAACCATCGCAACGGCTATCGCCCGCGCGAGTGGGACACCCGGGCGGGCACGGTCGAGCTCGCCGTTCCCAAGCTGAGGCAGGGCAGCTATAAGGTAAAGCCGATAAAGCAGACGGTACGTGAACTACTCGGACACCCCTACCCCTCACGCATCCCCAAGGGCGTGTTTGTCGAGCAGTGGGTGGGAATCTCCACCGACGAGTTCCACCGCGCCAAAGACGCCGACGTGAAATACATGCGCAACCGGCATCCACTCCTAGAACTTGGCTGGAGCAGAGCGGACTGTGTCCGATACCTGACCTCGCTCGGGCTGGCCGATACACCGAAATCGAGCTGCCTGGGATGCCCGTTCCACGGAAATGCGCAGTGGAGGCATATCAGGGACACATCCCCTTCCGAGTGGGCAGACGTCGTCGAATTCGATGCGGCCATCCGGCAGGGCAATGCCCGCGCCAACGCCTCGGGCAGCCGACTGCTCGGCGAGGCGTTCCTGCACCGCTCCCGCGTCCCGCTGAGCCAGGCGCCGATCGACCACGTCACCGCCGCCGAACGGGCAGCACTGCGCATAGACGCAGACGAAGCCGACGCGCTGGAGAACGGCGTCGTGGACGGCTGCTCCCCCTGGGCGTGCCGAGGGGACACGGACGCGCTGACCCGCGACGACTTCAGGCTGGCCACGTGATACTCGACCTCTTCGCGGGGCCGGGCGGCTGGAGCAGGGCACTGGGCGTCCTCGGCGTGCGCGACGTCGGCCTGGAATGGGACGAGTGGGCATGCAAGGCGCGCGTGGCCGCTGGACAGTTGACGATCCGGACCGACGTGGCCATGTATCCGACGTGGCCCTTCCTCGGCCGCACGCGCGGGCTGATCGCCTCCCCGCCGTGCCAGGCGTGGAGCATGGCCGGCAAACGCCTCGGCCTGGTGGACCAGCCGCTGGTGCACGCGGCGGTGGAGGATCTCGCTGCTGGACGTGACACCCGCGAGCGTCTCCTCGCCGCCTGCCGCGACGAGCGCTCCCTGCTCGCGGCCGAGCCGATGCGCTACCTGCATGCCCTGAACACGGTCGGAAAGCCCGAGTGGGTCGCGATGGAGGAGGTGCCGGACGTTCTGCCGCTGTGGAAGCAGTACGCGGCCGTTCTGCGCGGCTGGGGTTTCTCGGTCTGGTACGGGATCCTCAACGCCGCCGACTTCGGCGTTCCACAGACGCGCAGGCGAGCGATCCTGATCGCCTCCCGGGTGCGTACGGCACAGCCTCCCACGCCCACCCACGCCCAAGTCGCCGAGCCTGACTCGCTGTTCGGTCCGGGCCGCGCCCGCTGGGTCAGCATGGCCGAGGCCCTCGGATGGGGCGCGACTGACCGGCCCGTTCCCACCGTCTGCGCCGGCGGCGGACCCGGCGGCGGACCCGAACCGTTCCCTTCGGGCTCCCGCAAGTCGCTCTCCGACGCCCGGGAGCACGGCACCTGGATGCCCAGGCCGGACGGTGTTCTCCTGCAGTCCCGCCGCGAAGGAACTGGCTGGAAGGCACGGCACGGCGCACGACAGAACCGTGCCGCCGACGCTCCGGCGCCGACGTTCACCGCCGACGCACGCCGCTGGTCCTGGTCCCTGCGCAGCAACAACCAAGCGAACGCCACCGTCCGCCCGCTGTCCGAGCCAGCGGGCACACTGTTCTTCGGGCACCGCGCGAACGAGTGCACCTGGGTCGCCGAACCAGCCTCGCCTCCGACCGAGGACACGGACACGCCAGTGGTACCCGAGCCGATCCGGATCACCGCCCGCGAGGCCGGCCTCCTGCAGACCTTCCCCGCCGACTACCCCTGGGCCGGCAACAAGGGCCAGCAGTTCTCCCAGATCGGCAACGCCGTACCGCCGTTGCTCGCCGGCCACCTCCTCGCCCCGCACCTCGGCGTCACCGTCAACCCCGACGACTTCACCCTCGCAGCCTGATGCCCCACGTCCCCGAACCCGAAGAAGACCACCTCGATGCCATCGCACCGCCGCAGCCGGTGTTCCACGTCGAGCAGGCCCTCCTCGGCGCCCTCCTCCTTCATCCACACCGCCTCGGCGACGTGACCGGCATCGCCACCGACTCGTTCTCCACCGCCGCGCACGCCGCCCTGTTCACCGCCATCAGCACCCTGCCTCCGCCCGACCCCGCCGAGCACGCGAAGAACACCAAATGGCTCGACCAAGTGCTCGCCACGGGGCGCGAACAGGCGCGCGGACTGACCGCCTCCTACCTGCACACCCTCGTCCAAGTCTGCCCCTGGCCCCGCCACGCACCGGCCTACGCACGGATGGTCGAGGCCGAACACGCCCGCCGGCGCCTGCAGACGGCCGCCGAACGCCTCATCCAGAGCGTCGACGACGCCACCCACCCGTACCCAGTCGAGACAGTGCTCGCCGAGGCCGACGCGCTCACCGCGGTCGTGGATGACATCGCGAGCCGGTTCCCGCCGCGCACCGGAGTGCTGCCCCGCACCGCGGCACCGCCGCCAGCCATCACCACCGACCACTCCGAGGCGGTCGAGGAGGAGCAGCTGCTCCTAGCGACCGCCACCGCCCACCCCGCCGACATCGAGTCCGTCCGGTGGTTGCTCCCCGACGACCTCACCCGACCCCTGCACGCTGGCCTGTGGCAATGCCTGACCGCCCTGGCCCGTCGCCGCGAGCCCGTCGACCCCGTCACCGTCCTATGGGAAGCCCAACAGCGCGGCCTGCTCGACAACGCGAGTGAACCCAGCAAGGTGCTCCGCCTGCTGGCCGAACCGGCCGGATCCGTGGAGCACTGGGCCGAACGCGCCCTGCAACGCTCCCTCCTAGCCACCGCCGACCACGCCTGCCGGCGCATCTCGGCGTACGCCGGAGACCCGGCGAACACCCCGTACCAGCTCGTCGTCGGCGCCCGCCGCGCCTTCGCCGACATCAGCGCCGTCCGCACCCGCTGGCAGCACGCCACCGGAACCGTCCCGCCACCACGACCGCGCCCGGCACCCGCCACTCGCGCCGGCTCGCCGACCACGACGGCCGCTCACGCCACCCGCGCCACGCGCGCAACCCGATAAGCACCCCGCACACGCCGGTGGCCGGGCCCGAAGGCCCGGCCACCGGCAGAAGAGACGACACCCCAACGTGACTCCCCCCATTGACGCTCACGTCCGCCTCGACACTCACCCAACCCATCCCAGCGCCGTGACCGCCGTCCTGACCGGCAGCCAGGCCCGCATCACTCTCATAGCTCTCGAGGCAGCCGACTGGGCCGTCCTCGCGGCCAACGTCCTGGTCCTAGCCCGCATCGACCACGAGGAGCCCTACTGGGCGCAGGACGCAGCCAAACATCTGACCGTCGGCGCCATCACCGTCGAGATCACTCCTCGGCTCCAGGAGGCCATCGACGAGGAATGGAACTGGGCCAACTACCCGATGCCCTGGTACACCCGCAGCGAAATCCGCGAGGTCTCCAACGAGGCCCAGAAGATTCACGACGACATCCGCCACGGCCAGCTCCTCATTCACGCCCAGGCCCTACTCGCCTTCGAGAAGGTCCATGCGGCCGAGATGCGCCCCGGCCCGGCGCCCATGACCGACACCGAACGCGCCGCCGTCGAAGCCCGCGCCGTCTTCGACCTCACCGCAGCCAAGCCCGAACCCTCCAGCCCGGAGCCGGAGACAGTCCCGGTCTACCTGGCCGACGCCGGCGACCACGACGCCCTCCTCGACGCCTTCCTGGATGCACACGGCGACTGGGAACGCTGGCGGACCTGGTCGGACGAGACAACCTACGCCATCCACGAGTCCCAGACCCTGCGCATCGAGCGCGTTCACGAGACCTCGGCTCACGAGACCTCGTGGACCATAGCCGCCTACGAGACGCCCGTCTCCGACCGCATGTGGGTCCTCACCGCGACCGGCGCCATCCCCGCCCCGGTGTTGGAGGAGCTGCTAAATCACCTCGCCGACGGCGAAGGCTGGGACACAGTCATCGGCGCCCCAGCAGACGAGAAGATGGTCACCGCGGCCACGCAGCCGCTGTCCGAGGCCGGATGGAAGCACACCGTGGACGGTCGACGGATCCGCTGGACGTCTCCCGCTGGGGACGCGGGCATCCAGTTCGACGCCTTCACCACCCAGCACCCGAGCCAGAACCTGGCCACATGGACCGTATGGGCCGGTGCCGATCCTGACCGGCCCGCGTGGACCCTCACCGCGTCGGCGCACACCCCAAGTTCGCTGCTGGCCGACCTCTCCGAAAACCTCGTCCACGGAACCGGCACCCGCAGCGCTCAGGCCGGGGGCCGCGAACTAAGAAAGAAATGCGCCGTCACATCGCCGACTGCTCAGACGGTCATGGGCAGCCTTGCAGTCAGCCGTAGGCACTGATCACGGGTTCGCCGGAAGATGCCACCGGACGACCAAATCTTGACAAAGGCCGCCCATTACCAGCGACGCCGTCGGCCGCCACTCCACCGCCAAGCCCGCGAATCAGCTCGTGCGCACAGTTCACCTGCCTCGGCTGCGTGACTCCACCCGTACGTCGTCCGTCCAGTAATGGCGGAACGGAACGCGTTCCTGCGAGTGAAGCCCGAGGCGGGTTCCGGAGACCCGACAACGGCGATAGGCGCTTTGCTGCCCTACAGCCCCTGGGACTACCACGGTGCTTGCGACCAGCGAGTGACGAGGCCCGGCAACCGACACGGTTTGCCGGGCCTCATGGCATCGTCAGTCAACGAGGTAGTGGGCTTCGACGTAGGCGACGGTGGAGCTGTACGGCTCCCCCACCGGCTTCAACATGTATCGGCGGAAGACTGCGGCGGTTGCACGGCGGACGCCGCGGTTGCGGGCCTCGGCGTTGTCCCATGACTGGGCGAGGGTGCGTTTGACCACCTGGTCGATCTCCTCGGCCAGGTTCCGCTCTGTGACGGTGAGGCCGGACGGTGCGTGATCGTGGATGATCCGCGACAGGACACCCACGTGGTCGTCGTCCAGTACGACGGCTTCGTCGGGGTGCTTCTCGGCGTTCACGATGGCACGGGCGACCCGGAGTGCTTCGGCCAGGAACTCCATGGCGTCCTGGGCGTTCTGGATGATCCGGTCCCGTAGCTGCCTGATCCGTTCTGCCAGGGCGGTGTACTTCGCGGACCCAGGTTCGACGCCCTTCTCAAGGGCGGCCTTGATGTGGTCCAGGATCTCTGCCGCAGACGGCGGCCTTTTGTCCTCGCTGTCGTCCTTGTCGGGCTTGGGACGGACGAGGGCCAGCAGCTCCTTGAGGATTGTGATGCCCTGGGCATCCAGGACGAGGGCTTCTTCCTGGGAGGCGGCCACCGAGAAGGAGTGGACGTGTGCGTTGATTATCTCCAGGACCATCGGCCCCAGCTCGCCCAGTCGCTCCTTCCTTTCCTCGTCGGAAGACTTCTTGAATAGGGTCGTGTACGCAGACCCGAAGAGCCCGAACCCGTCCTGGTACTTGGCGACCCGCTTGTCCGTGTTGATGAGTGGGTACAGGCGGGCCAGAAGCCGGTAGTTCTTGCTGAAGACCTCGGCGGCGTCAGGGTTGGCGTCCAGGAAGCCGTTGATGACACGTACGGACTCGTATCCGTGGGCCGTGAGGTCGAGGCCGTCCACGTCTGCGAGGAGGTCTTCGATGCGGGCGAAGGTGGTGCGGAACTCGGCGACCAGGTCGGTCAGGTCGGTGACGAACCCGCCGCCCTTGCCGGCGGACCCCTCCGAGGTGGGGTCGACGACGGCACGCTGGACTTCTTCGGCCAGGCTGATGTAGTCCACGACCACGCCGGTGGTCTTCACGAATCCGGTCGGGGAGATCCAGGTGCGGTTCGGGCGGGTGATTGTCTGGAACAGGTTGTGAGCCTTCATGGGCTTGTCCAGGTAGAGGACGCCCTCGTTGGGGGCGTCGAACCCTGTCATCAGCTTGGCCGTCACGACCAGGAAGCACAGTGGGTCATCCGGGGTGAGGAATCGCCGCTTCTGGTCTTCCTCGTCGACCTCGGAGAGCCGGTAGGGCCGCATGGCCGCTTCCTCGGTCTTGGCGTCCGAGACGTGGATATTCACCTCTGCGGTGATCCGATCGTGCTTGCCGACCTCGGCGAGTACTTGCGACGCCTCGAAGCCGGCCAGCAGCTCGTTGATCTTGTCCGTGTATGCCACGGCCAGCTCACGATTGTAGGCAACGACCTGCGCCTTCAGCCCGTTGCGATAGGTGCCGGCCAGGTAGTGGTCCACGATGTCCTGGCAGACCGTGTGGATGCGTTCGGGGTTGGCGAACACCGAGGTGAGGCGCCCGAACTTGCGGGACAAGGTTTCACGGTCGGGGTCGTCGAGGTCGAATTCGTCGGCGAACTGGTCGAACTCGGCCTGTAGGGCCCGGTCGTTCATCTCGAAGGTGACCGGGTGCGGGTCCAGCATGACTGGAACGGTTGCCTCGTCCTGGAGAGACCGGGACACCGAATATCGATGCAGCACCCTGTTTGGGTCGGTCTCCTCACCGAAGAGGGCGAAGGTGTTGGTGGCGAGGTTCCTGACGGGTGTGCCCGTCATGCCGAAGAACTTCGCGTGCGGCAACGCTGCGCGCATCTGCCCCGCCAGGGAGTCTTCCTCGGATGACTGCGTGCGGTGTGCCTCATCGACCAGCACGATGATGTTGCGGCGGGTCGACAGGTTCTTGCCGGCATCGGCGAACTTGTGGACAGTCGTGGAGATGACGCCGCGCACATCGTCAGCCAGCAGGGAACGCAACTCCTTGCTGGTGGAGGGCTGGTGGAAGTAGGCGTCTCCCATCGCGGAGGTGAATACCCCGGAGGTTTGCCGCACGAGCTGGGTTCGGTCCGAGAGCAAGATGATCGTGGGTGACTCGGTGCGGGTGTCAGCCAGTAGCAGCGAAGCAGCGAAGACCATCAGCAGCGTCTTCCCGCTGCCTTGGTGGTGCCAGATCAGACCTTTCTTGCCGTCGGCCAGGACCCGCCTGTGGATCAGGTGGGCGGCCTCCATCTGTGGGTAGCGGGGCAGGTACTTCCTGTCCGCCCCGCCTCCGGAGGTGTCGAACAGGGTGAAGTTGGCGAGCATGTCCAAGACTGTGGCCGGGTTGAGAAGCAGCTCGACGGAGCGCTGCACGTCGGCCTGCCCGGACAGGTTCTCGTCGTCGTCAGTGGATCGGAACGGCTGCCACAGGTTCAGGGGCGCACCAGCGGCACCGAACCGCAGCTTCAGCCCGTCGGAGGCGACAGCGAAGACATTGGGGGTGAAGAACCATGGATATTCGGTGGCGTACACGTCGTTGATCTCGCGTGCGGCGTCGGCCCACCCGGACTTAGCGGTCGGTGACTTCACCTCTACGACAACGAGGGGCAGGCCGTTGGCCCAGTACACGAGATCGAACCGGCGGGGGGTCTTGCCGGGGATGGTTATGGTCACCTCGTCCGACACGACAAGGGCGTTGGTGGTCGGGTGCTCGAAATCGATGACCTTCAAGGCGTGCCACACGCCGTCGGCGCCCCGGAACTCCTTGTGCCCGCGGAGTAGTTCCAGTACCTGCTCGTTGGCGCGCACCAGCCCGCCTTCGACGGCGTTGACCGTGGCGATGATCTCCTCGACCACGGCGTCCACGTCGAGCCCGTCGATCACCTCAGGGTTGAGCCGGACGATGGCGTCCCGCAACTGGTCGGCGAGCACCGTTTGTGTCGTCTCACGCGGCAGCGACCTGCCCGCTTTGTAGCCCCATCCCATCGGGAGGGACCACTGGATCATCGAGTTCTGGAACTCGCGTTCCCGTATGCCCTTAGCCACGGCTCAGACCCCCAGTTCGGCAGACTCAATCTCGATGGTGCGGTCCAGCAGTCCCGCCAGCAGCCCAACCCGAACTTCACGGAGGCGCGCGGCTTCAGAGACGACAGCTTCACGATGCCCCCGGAGCCCAGACAGCGCGGCATCTACCGAAGCGATGCTGTCCGGACAAGGCATTGCTACCTGGATCGAGAACAACTGCTTGCGGTTCACCTTGGGCATCTTGGTCCGCCCAGCCATCGAAACCGCTGACTCGACTACGCGCTCTTGGAGCAGTACCTCACGTAGCAGGGAGGCGGGAATATCACCCTTGGGCCTGAGCGGATAGGCGTCCGCACTGCACAGCCCTGAGAATCCCGGCACAGCAACCTTCCGCAGCGCGGGACGGATTTTCGAGTAGATGACATCACCTTCGCAGAATAGGAACTTCCCGCTGATGATCTTGTCTTCCCGAGCGGTTCGTGCACCGACGATCTCCCCGGTGCCTTTGGCGATCGTCTCAACACCAACGTGGGTCAAGTCCGCGTACTCCTCCAACCTCGGGTCCACGAGCCGAGCGGTCAGCTCGCAGACATCAGAGAGTGGGGTCAAGGGCGCATCCTTGAGTAGCGATTCACGTGTTGCGTCATGAATCCGAGCGAGCGCTTCCGCTTCCCGGCGGAGTGCGTTGATCTGGTCATCGACCGCGTCGAGCACCTCTACGATCCGAGTTTGTACCTCACGGGGCGGGATCGGCAGTTGAATCTGCAAAAGCTGCTCTGGGTTGAGACGCTTGCGCCGTTGAACCGTCCCGCTCACTCGGTTCTTCATCTCTGCCCACAGTCGCGGTGAGCCACAGACATGCCTCATCCAGTCGGGCATCACTTCTGGGCCAAGCGTGAACGTCGGGAACTCGTTGCTGACGACGAACCCGTCGAACTCGGCAGGTACTACGGTGATCGGGCCCTCCCACGCAGTCAGCTTTCGCATCACGACCTGATCGGCGCGCAGCACGTTCATTGCTGCGTACTCTGTATCTCCGCCGTCGAGCTCCCCCTTAGCGACAACGCCCTTCCCTGCATTCAGGACACCGGCTAGACGGTAGGTAGTTGCAGGCTTCATCGGTGTGCGCTGGATGTCGAGACGCATCACTTCCCCGAGCGCACGAAGCGGATAGCCGTCACTCGCCGAAGCCCTGGATCCCTGTGGCGGAACGGCTACTACCTTGCGACGCACGGGAGACTCCAGACCACCGAGGCTGATCTGCTGCCAGTCACTCATCGAAGCCCTCGATCCCGGCGGCAGAGAGGACCGCGAGCATGCGCTGCTCGGCCTTCTGGCGCTCGGCCCGGGCGATGTTGTAGGCGTCGATGAGCGTGCCGAGGTCCTCTTGCTCAGCGGCGGCCTGCTTGATGTAGCGGCCAATATTGAGGTCGTACCCGTTCGCCACGATCTCTGTGGTGGGGACGAACCGAGCCGAGAGGTCAGTCTCTTCGCTGCCGTCGGAGCGCGAGTGGTAGGCGGTCACGACGTTGGTGATGTCTACGTCCGTGAGGACGTTGCGGTTCTTGGCTTTGGTGAATCGTGCGGAGGCGTCGATGAACAGCACGCCGTCCTTCCGCTCCGGGGCCTTGGTGCCAGGGGCACGGAATACGAGGATGCAGGTCGGAATCGTTGTGCTGTAAAAGAGGTTCGCGGGCAGCCCGATCACGGCTTCCAGGAGGTCGTGGTCCAGGACGCGTTGACG
This sequence comes from Streptomyces sp. NPDC018947, assembly GCF_044390505.1. Classification (NCBI taxonomy): domain Bacteria; kingdom Bacillati; phylum Actinomycetota; class Actinomycetes; order Kitasatosporales; family Streptomycetaceae; genus Streptomyces; species Streptomyces sp. NPDC018947. The sequence continues at coordinate 33,061 of NZ_JBIRZD010000019.1, read as the reverse complement.
GATCGCTGCTTCCTGGCCGCCTCGGAAGAGGACGCCGTGCGGCAGGACGACGCCGGCGCGGCCCTTCTGCGGGTCCATGCTAGCGATCATGTGCTGCACGAATGCCCAATCCGCCGACGACTGTGGGGCGACCCCGCCGATGGCTCGCGGGTCGTTGGTCCAGGGCTTCCATTTCAGGCTGTAGGGCGGATTGGCGACGATGATGTCGAATTGCTTGACGGACCCGTCCGGCTTCTTGAAACGCGGGTCCCTCAAGGTGTCGCCGACCTCGACCTTGAATTCGGTCAGGTTATGCATGAAGAGGTTCATGCGGGCCACGCCAGCAGTGTCCGTTACCGCCTCTTGGCCGTTCAGGCTGAGTGTGTACCCCCGCCCGCCGTGGGCCTTCAGAAGGTTCGCGGCGGCAATGAGCATGCCGCCTGACCCGCAGGTCGGGTCGTACACCGACTCGTGGTTCTTGGGGCCCAGCAGTTCGATGATCAGCTCGACGACCTCGCGCGGCGTGAAGAACTGGCCAGCGCGGGTACCGGACCCGTCCGAGAACCGCTTGAGCAGGTATTCGTACGCTCCACCGAGCACGTCGTGGGACATGTTGCCCTCGTGCATCTTGGGGACGCGGTTCATCGTCCGCATGACCGACGCCAGCACCTCCCCTGGAAGCACCGCTTCGGAGGTCCAGGTCATGGACCCGAAAATTCGGGAGAACTTGTCAGGGTTGGCCGACTCGATGGCCTGGAGGGAAGCGCGAACCCGCTGGCCGAGGCCGTGCTGGGCGACGGTGGCGAGGATGGATGACCAAGAGGCGCGGCACTCGGCGACGGTACCGGGGAAGATGAAGGGGATCTTGAACGTCTGGTAGTTGCTGTACTCGACCTCGTCGGCTTCTTCGGCTGAGAGGTCGAGGTCCTCGTTCTCCTTGAGGAAGGTCTGATGGGTGTGCTCCCAGGTATCCGACAGATACTTCCAGAACATCAGAGGGAAGACGACCGAGGAGTACTGCGCCTCGGGCATCGCCACGCGCAGCTCGTCGGCGGCGTCCCACAACCGGTTCTCGATCTCCTGCTGGGTCACTGCCATCAGTCGGGGGTGTCCTTGCTCGTCAGAGGGTGGCGGCCCGAAGGCCGTGAAATCCTGCTGGTCACCCTATTTAGGGCGGGCTCTGCATGTACACACCAGGCTTACCTGCCGGGCGAGCACACGCGGAGCGTCGCACTCCCTGCGCGGGAGACTCACAGACGATATCCGCCTCCCCGGAACCACGAAAAACGGCAAACGACGCAGCCATCGGGACGCACCCTGCGGTGCCCTCGGGCATATGCGCGCGGGTAGCCGACGGCGCCCTGCACACCCCCGTCGCCACGTTCGTCCGCCGAGCCCCACCGCTCGAGAGCTGCCCGCACCAGACCTCCCAGGACGCAGCACGATGGCTTGCTACTCCTGTCCGATCAGTGCAACTCGAGTGAGGTACCGGGCTCGCCCCGATGCCATTTTCCGGCTCGCGAGAGGCGGGAACCATCATACGTAAGCTCATGCGGGCAACTGCGGAGACGTCGGCAACAGTGCTATGGCATATCCCACCACCCAACACTGACAGTGCGGGCCGCGCGCCTTCCCGGAGCCGAAGACAGAGCGGTTTCAGAGATCCCCATCGAAGGATCCCGCAGGCCGTAGCACAGCTGTCCACAGTGCCGTCCGGCAGCGCCAGCCGACGGTAATCGAAATCATGAGCGGATTAATCGTATAAGCGTTCGAATTCTGAGTGGCGTTGTCAGTGCGGTCGGGTATACCGGTCGGCTATGAGTGTTGCTCAGGATGCGGCTGCGTCGGCCTCCGGCGGTACGCAGCCACCGTCGGTTGACGGCGACGTTCCAGATGGCCACCGCCCGGCTGCTGCGGTTCCTGCATCGCGGGACGCTGGCCTCGGCGGAGAAAGAGACCCACGGACCGCTCAGGACGACTACCTGCTGGTTGAGCTGGTGTGTGCCGCGTTGGCGAAAATCCGCCTCGAACGACAGCGGGCCGGCGTTCAAGCTCGCGGCACGGACGGGTCGGGGCCATTGCCGCGTGCCTGGCGTGATGCACGAGGCCGCTTGTGGTGGAAGGCGCAGTCACTGGATTTGGAAGGGCCCGGCAACGACCTGGAACTGTTCGACTGGTGCCGTCGCCCGCTGAGGTCGTGGCCTGCACCGCTCTCCCTCACCGAGGGCGATCTCGAAGCGGTGCTGCTGGAGGGCGATGCCCTGTCTGAGTTCGCCGAGCAGGCTGCAGACCTGATCCAGCACGCTGACGTCGAGGCGGAACTCGTTCAGAATCAGGTCTTTGCCGCCCTGATGCTGTGTGCACGGATGAACGGTAGGGACGACGACGCTGTCCAGCGGGTCTACTGCCGGCTGCGGCGCCTGCTGATCGACCGTCCGGTGCTCAGCGACCGCGAGGTCCAGGCACTGGCGCGGGAACTCCCCGCAGCGGACTCCGACCATGACTCATTCCTCGCGAAATTCGTCCGCATCGCCTACGTCCACCACCCGGTCCAGGCGCCGGGGAAAGTTCGCCTTCGGCGCTGTGCAGACTGCCGAAATCCGGTTGACGACGGGGCCGTTGGCTGTGGGGCTCCCGGCTGTACCGGGGTGCCAGAGCAGTACGAGGTGACGTGTCTGGGCGCGTATTGGGCCCAGCACCGGGCAACCCGCCAGTTCTTCCACGATCCGGGACTGCTGGAGGGACGGCTGCTGGACCGCCTGGGCGAAGTCGCCGACGGCACACTGTGCATCGAGGACTGGCCGTGCCTGGACGCGTGGGATATGGCGTTGACGTTCGAGGCCCGGGAACCGGGTGCAGAGGCGGAGCGCTGGGTCGTCGATGCCAAGGACTGCTCAAGCCCTGCCCTACTCGCCCGGGGCTTTCGTTGCGATCCACGCGTGCCGGCGCGGCGACGCATCATCGTCATCCCCATGCACCGCCTCAGAACTCCCGGCTACCGCACGGACCTTGAGCGCGAACTGCAGGGCCGCGTTTCCGGCGTCGAAGTCCTCGACGAGAAGACATTCCTGCGGCAGGCCACCGTCCGTGCGCGTCAGGCAGGAGGAACGCGATGAGGGACACCCGCGCCTGGAGCAAGCAACTGGTGAAGGAGCTGACGGACGACAGCGTGCGCCCCCTGCTCGGCCCCCTCAGGCCGTGGGAGATCTGCGCGCTGGAGATGGGCCTGTCGTTCCTGGACGACCATCTGCCCGGCCAGGGCGTCGGCGCGCTGCGGCCGGTGCTGTCCGGTTACATGCGTCTGGATGAGGACCTGGGTCCGCAGCTGCGGACTCTGCGGGAGGTGATGGGCCCGCTTGCCAAGACCGGAACCATGCGGGAGAAGCTCGATCAGTACGTGAAGCTGCCGGTACAGGTGCGGGGCTTCGAACCCTGCGACATGCGCGGCCACAAGCCGGAGTTGTCGACCGTGTTCACCCGGCGGTCCACCCCGTACGCCGCGGCCCGTCATGACCTCTACCGTCAGACGCTGCAGAAAATCGCCCCCTACCAGACGGCGTCCCCGTACCGGCCGGTGCCGCCCGGTTCGGTGTGTTCTTTCGAGCGGGCCGACGGCAGGCGGGAACAGATCCGCGTCCCCGAGACTCTCATCCCGGCGCCGGCACCCGCGGTGCTGTCCGCAGCAGTCTCCCGAGTGCAGGAGCCCATCCACCTCACGCGGAATGACTTCCAGTGGGCTGCTGAACAGATCGATAAACTCCTGGAAGCCCATCCGGAGATCGAAAACCGGGACTTCGTCAAACGGTTCGAGCAGATGGAAGCCCTGCTGGCCGACCACACCGAAGGTCATCTCCTCGATCAGCAGTGGCGGATGACCATTGACCGCATGTGGCACGTGGTCGGCCTGATGAACAGCGGCAAGTCCACCCTGCTGGACCTGATCGCCTTCATCGTCGCCCGCCGCGGCGGCAAGGTCGGGTTCGTCCTCGCCTCCGGCAGCGACGTGTTCGCCAAAGTCAGCTTCCTGCAGGCCCTGGGCATCGATGCCGTGCCCATCTTCGGACGCACCCGGGAAGGCGTCCACAAGGACCGGTTCTGGCGCTCCCTGCTCCACGACGGCGAGACGACATTCCCCACGGGGCTGGACCCTGCCGCAGCGTTCGCCGACGACCAGTGCTACCTGGAGGAGCTGCGGCTGACCAGCAGGACCGACCGGGCCCCGCTGCCCCGCGAGGAGCGGCCCTGCACAGGCCGTCTCACCGTCGTCGGCGAGAGCGGGCGTCGAGACTGCCCGCTTCTGTCCCAGTGTCCTTCGCATACCGCGGCACGCAAGGTTGCCGAAGCACAGGTGTGGGTGACGACCGCGGCGGGCCTGGCCTCGACGAGGATGCCTCAGTCCCATATCGAGGTCCGCGTCGCCGAAGCGGCACAGCACCACCTGTCCGTCCTGCTCGTCGACGAAGCCGACACCGTGCAGCAGCAATTCGACGACCGGTTCCTGCTGCACGAAATCCTTTCCCAGCCCGGCAGGGGCTGGAGTCACCGGGTAGGCGACCGCATCGGGCAGCGGCTGGAGCACTCCTGGTTCCTCGATCTGCTGAACCCGGAGGTGACGGCTGGCGACAAACATTTCCGTCGGCACGATCAGGCACTGACCGAGCTGTACCGGCTGGTCATCGCCTCTGGTGCGGACGCACTGCGCGACGTCATAGCCGAGGGACCGTTCACCGGCTACAGCCTCATGCGGCGCTTGGCCCGCAGCCTTCACGGCCTTGGTGAACGGACTGACTTCACGGACAAGACGGAACAGGAAGAAGCCGCCGACTACTACTTCGAAGAGCACTTCGCCTCGCTGCTCTCCGCCCCGTTCCAGGCTCCTGCGGCGAACTGGGCCGAGCTGATCGAGGCGATGACGGCAGCCCACGACACTCGTGTCTCGGCCCAGGAGGCCGCAGAGGCATGGATCACGACACACCAGCCCGCCATCGACGAGCCGAAGGTCCGAGGCACGCTGGCGGAGTACGCACAACTGCTGCAGGCCGGGGTGTGGGCCGCGCGAATCACGACCTCCTTCTTCGAAGTCGCCCAACGGCTGCACGCCATCAGCTCCTCCCCGATCGGCGACGGAGAGGACTTCTGGAGCCGGCAGCCGCCACGTGACCTGATGCCGTTCGTGCCCGAACAGGCTGCCGGGAACCTGATGGCACTTCAGTGGCAGCCCAACCCCGGTGGTGACAGCGGGTCGTTCAGCATCCTGTGGCTGCGCGGGGTCGGCCGCTGGTTGCTCTACCACCTCCATGATCTCCTGACAGCCGAGGGCATCGAGGGACCGCATGTCGTCCTGGCCTCCGCCACCAGCTGGATGCCCGCCTCGCCCCGCTTCCACCTGGACGTCGCCCCGAACCTGGTACTCCGGGAGCCGGCCAAGGCCAGGGCGGCGCTGAAGGAGAGCAAGATGTTCTTCCGCCCGCCGCGCTACCCCGACGGCCGTCCCGTCTTCACTTCGGGCACCGGCGGCGACCCCATTCGCCATGCCCACGCGCTGTGCACGGCCGCCGACTGGATCTGCAACCCGGCCCCCGGTGCGCGCGAGTCCCTGCTCCAGCAGGCCCGTCTGCGGCTGGCCGACGACCGTCAGCAGGTCCTGTTCACCGTGCAGAGCACCCGCGATGCCCAGACAGTCGCCGACTACATCAACCACAAGACCCCGTACACGGCCCTGCACGTCATTCGCGACGACGACCCGCCCACCCGGCACAGCATCCCGAGGCGCCGCCTGCCCACCTTTGCCGCGTCCGACGCCGACATCCTGGTTGCTGCCGAAGGCGCCGTCCAACGCGGCCACAACATCCTCAACGCTCGCCGCGTCGCAGCCCTCGGCGCGGTGTTCTACCTGGCCCGCATCCACCCACCCGCCGACGATGCCACCTTCCCGCTGTCCCTGCTCAGCCGCGAGGCGATGCGCCGCCTCCGCGACCCGATCGAGCTGGCCGACCCCTCGGTCGATCCCGTCGACCTCGCGCGCAAACTCCGCCACGGCGAACGCCGCCGCTGGCAGCAGCGGGTCGGAGAGCCGGTCCTGTTCTCCCGCCTGACCGACCCGGTCGAACACGCGGCGTTCGTCGGCAACTTCCTCGTCCCGCTCCACCAAACAATCGGCCGCGGCATCCGTGGCAACGAACCGGTTCTGGTGTACCTCTGCGACGCTGCCTTCGCGCCCCGCACCGCCACGCTCGACGAAACCGCGGCCGACACTCCCCGCACGAGCGTGATCGTCGCCGCCCAGCAACTCCTGCACGGTTGGCTCACCGATCCAGGCCCGACCGCCACCGCGGCACAGCGCCTCGACCATGAACTCGCCCACGCCTGCTGGGGCCTGGCCTCCCATCTCCTCGACAACATCGACTGGGGTCACCGCTGATGCCCGCCTACCGCGCCACCCAGGCCACCGTGCTCACCTTCGCTACCGGGGCCAGCTGGCCCGTCACCGGCTACCGAGCGACCTGCCCACCGGGGATGCTCAGCCTTCTGCAGGACGCCTGGGAAGCCCGCCCCGGCCGTCGAAAGCGCAACGGACCCGACAGCCTGCCCACCAGGTCGCTGAGGGACTTGATCACCCTCATCGACCCGGAGATCACCTCCGTGCACTGGGACCCTCGCCATCCGGCCTGGCTGCGCGCGCGGACCGAGATCGACCCGGATCTGCTGCTGATCGCGCTGTCGGCATGGGCCTCCGCTCATGTGGCGCCCCAGGTGCCGGACACCGACTGGTACGGCCGTCTCGAAGGCGCCGGACAGTTCGAATGGATCCCCGAAGACCTCGACCTCGCCCAGCACGGCCTTCATCTCAACGGCACCGCCAACCCTCCCGCGCACGTCTTCGACCTCCTGCCCAGCCTCGTCGCCGAACATCTCACCACCACCGATCTTCAGCTCCTGGGCCACCGCCGTGACCTGCGGCTCGGCCCCACCCAGGCCGACGGCCGCCGCGCCCTGCATCTCGGCCAGCCGGAGCCCCTCATCGATGACGACGGCGCGGCCGGAGCCAGCGTGGACGTCCTCACCCTCCACCTGGAAACCGTGCCGGGGGTCCTTGAAGTCCACCTCCACCTCGACCTGGGCATGACCCGCTTCGCGACGAACGCGCTCGACTACATCCCCCGCCGCGGAAACGGCGACCCCACCGTCAGCGTCCTGCTCTCCGCCAAAGAGGGATTCATCCACCGCCGCGAACGTCCCATGCTCCTGCAGAGCTCCGTCATCATCCGCCGACGCGGACAGGACAGCTCATGGACCTGGCAGCCGGGCGTCGCCAGCATCCTCGCCCGCCTCACCCACCACGAGCCGCCCAGCCTCGACGAACTGCGCGCCGCCCCGGGCAACGCGGCGGCTCAGCCCTTCGCCGCGCACATCGTCCACAGCACCGGCATGACCTACCGCCATCCGAACCAGGACGGCGCCCCGCCGGCTCGTGCCACCCACGACCACCCCGTCGGCCACGGCTACCAGCCCCGCGACCATATGGAGGTCCTCACTCAGGTCGCCCGACAACTGGAGGACAAGGGGCTGGTCCCCCTGACGCCCAGCCCCAAGGCACGGACCCGGTCGAAGACACGCCTGCCGATGCATCTGCCCGACTCCCCCACGTACGAACTCGAAGTCTGGGCCTCTTCCGACCGCACCTGGCAAGGTCTACAGACAGCCGCCGCCGACAAACTCGGCCTGACTCCCGCCACCTCAACAGCGGCGTGCGCCAGCTTCACCGGACCGATCAACCTCACCCTCCACCGCCACGACCCGCAAGACTTGACCGCCGGTCTGCCACGCTCCACCAAGTCAGACCCGGCAGCCCGGCGGGCCGCCTACGAAGCCAGCGAGGTCGAACGCACGGCGCGAATCACCCGTGCATTCCCCCGCCTCGCCCACCCCATCGCCTGCATCGTGGAGATGGAAGGCGCGGCCTACTTCTCCCGCACACACCAGCGCGACCCCAAAACCCTCTTCAAGAAAGTCCTCCCGAGCCTGCGCCGCAACGTCCAGGGCCTGCGCCCCATCCCGCCGGCCAACCCCAATCCCAGCAAAGCAGCCCTCGCCAAGCGTTTCCCCGGCACCGACTTCGCGACCACCGACATCGAGCGCGCCACTTCCGCCCTCCGGGACGCCCTCCGCCAGGCCGGACACCTGCCCAAACTCCCCGCCCCACCCGGCATCGAAGGCCCCTTCGAGCTGATCACCGTCTGGCTCGCCCCCGCAGGCGAGCGGATGCTCGTGCCCATGCTGATCCGTCAGCACACCCACGAGGAACCCACGGCACAACTCATGACGACGACGGGCAGCCCCACCGAGCGCCCCATGCCGTTGACCGCCCTACCGGAAGCCCTCGTGGCCGGCCGCGGACGCGTGCCCCGTACCGCACGCGCGGCCCTCGCCGAATTCCTCACCAACGCCCTGTCGCTCGACTCCACCGCCAATCGCCTGCTGCTCGTACGCCGCGCCCGGACGAGCGACAAGGACATCTGGCCCTGGCTCCAGGACAGCCGCATCACCTTCGACCAGCTCGTGCTGCCGGGCATCGACCTCACGGCCCCCAACGCGGACCCAGACCACCGTAAGCCCGGCGACCAACCGGGCCTGCGCATCATCCGGCTACGCGAGCGCAGCGATCGCTCTGCGGTGCCCAGGGCCTTCGGTGTCACCCAGGAAATGGTCAGCGCCGGCGACGACACCGACGAGCTGATCCCCGTCACCCGTCACGGACGATTCTCCGGCCTGGTCGAAGTCGGGGAACGCGCCTTCTGGGGCATCAACCCGCGCCCCGATCAGAATCAGACCCCTCTCACGATCACCAAGTTCGACCCGGCCCAGACCGGTAACCGGACCTGGACCTGCTCCAACCCGACCTCCCTGGAGATCGTGCCCGCCTTCCTCCAAGACGGCGACAACCCGGCCGACTGGGCCATGTACGTCCAGGCCCAACGACGCCTCCACGCCCACACCGACATCGCCACCACGTGGCCCGCCATCGTCCACCTCGCCGAGCTGATGGAGGAATACATCGTCTGATCGGCCAGCCCATGCCGCTGCTGACTGGTCAGGTCACACGCGCTAGCCGGACGTGTTGGGACCTCCCCCTGAGTGGTGGACACGCTGATACTGGATCTGCTTGATCCGGAGGAAGTGAGAAGACCGCCGATGGCGATGAAGGACTACTCGGACGAGTTCAAGGCCGATGCCGTGGCCCTGTACGAGTCCACGCCCGGGGCGACGTACAAGAGCATCGCCGCCGACCTGGGCATCAACCGGGCCACCCTGCGTGAGTGGGTGCTGCGGGACCGCGAACGCCGCGGTGTCGCCGCCGCTGCCCCGTCTTCGGGCGGGACGCCGGCGTCCCGGGCCGTGCAGACGGCATCGTCCGCCGATCCGGACGAGCGGATCCGGCAGCTGGAGGCTCGGGTGGCCGAGCTCGAGGCGAGTGAGCGGAAGCTGGCGACCGAGCGGGACATACTCCGCAAGGCGGCCAAGTATTTCGCCGGGGAGACCAACTGGTGAGTCGCTTCCAGTTCGTCGCCGACCACCGGGACGCCTACGGCGTGAAGCGGCTTTGCGAGGTCTTGGACCTGAACCGGTCCAGCTACTACAAGTGGCTCTCCGGCAGGAAGGCGCGGTCGTCCCGGCAGAGCGAGGACCGGCTCCTGGCCGAGCGGATCCGCGAGGTCCACGGCGAGTCCGGCGGCGCCTACGGCTCCCCACGGGTGACCGCCGAGCTCCGCGCGAAAGGCCTGCGGATCAACGAGAAGCGGGTCGCCCGTGTCATGCGGACGTTCTCCATCACCGGCATCCGCCTGCGCAGACGCGTCCGGACCACCGTCCCGGACCCGACGACCTCACAGGTTCCGGACCTGTTCCAGCGGGACTTCACCGCCAGCGAGCCAGGGCGGAAATACATGGGCGACATCACATATCTCCCGCTCGCAGGCGGGGAGTTCTTCTATCTCGCGACCGTGCTGGACTGCTTCAGCCGCAAGGTCGTCGGCTGGTCCATCGCCGACCACATGCGCACCGGCCTGGTCGCCGACGCACTGCAGATGGCGGCCTCGACCCGCAGCGGCCTGGACGGCTCCGTGTTCCACTCCGACCACGGGGCCCAATACGGCTCCCGGGACTGCGACCAGCTCGGGGTGACCCGGTCGATGGGTGCAGTCGGCACCAGCGCGGACAACGCCGCCTGCGAGAGTTTCCACGCATCCCTGAAGCGCGAGACCCTCCAGGGCGCCCGCGACTACAGTGACGCCGGCACCTGCAGAAGGACGGTATTTGCCTGGCTGGCCCGCTACAACACCCGCCGCCGGCACTCCGCCAACGGCCACCTCAGCCCCAACGAATACGAACGCCGACACCACGCGGCTAAGCTCACGCTCGCCGCGTGATCAACGAAGCGTGTCCACCATCACGGGGGAAGGCCCGTATGAGGCCATCCGGCTACGCGTCACCGCACCCAGGTAGATTCCGCCGAAAGCCGCCCAGGTAGCAATGGCGGATTCTTCGGCGGGCCGTTGTCGTCACCGTACGAACCGCAGCGGCCATGCATCCACGTCGCGGACAGCGGACACACAGATCGTCCCACGTCATTGAGGGTCCTCCCCGCCCACGTCCTCCATCGTCACTGGGAGCTCCGGGTCAGGAGTCGTACGCCCATGCCCGGCCGGTCTGCCGGTACTCCTCAACGCGGATAGGCAGAACCCCTGACTGCATACGATCCGTGTACAGCAGGCCGTCGAGGTGGTCAATCTCGTGCTTGACGAGGCGGTCCAGGCCGCGCTGGTAGACGTTGGTTACCGTGGCACCGTTGAGGGATGTGGTCTCCACGGTCATTCTCAGAGGGCGAGACACCTTCCCTCGCACGTTGAAGAAGGACAGGTACCCTTCGTACTGCTCATCGCTCTCCTCCGACACATCCGTGACACGAGGGTTGAGGACGACGATGGGGCCAGCGCCGGACTCGGCAGGCTGAACGACAGCAGCAGCACGGGTAATGCCGATCTGAGGCGCGGCGATCCCCAGCCCTTGGCGAAGGTGTGCACCTGGGCGATGCACTCTATGAACGCGAAGAGTCTGTCCACAACACGTTCCGCGCCATCCCGCTCGGCGGGAAGGTCGAAGGGACGTGCCGGCTCACCGAGGATGGGGGCGCCCGCCTGGACGACCCCGAGGTTGCGCGTCTACTCGCTGGGCCCCTTGGCGCACCAATCATCATCACGTTTGTCACGGGGTGAGATGATGACCCGCGCCCGGCTGGTGGGTGGCCGCCGGGCCTGGGAGGGTAAGTGGCTGGGGTCGAAGGCCGAGCACTGGTGGATGCCTGCTGGGCTGTAGCAGATCTACTGCGGAGCAGCATGCCGGCCCATCAGTACCGCAACGTGATACTCCCGTTCACCTTTCTGCGCCGGATGGACTGCCTGCGCCGGCATGAGGTGGGCCTGGGGCTGAAGGTGACGGCCACGGAGGGGGAAGGCGGCGTCGCGGCCGCAAGCTCGGACTCGGCGCAGGCCGGACTGGACGAGACAGCCGGAGCTACGGACACTCGGGACAGCCTCGGCGGATTGCTCACGGCGGTTGACGAGGCGTCACCGGATGCCGAGAAGCTGCTCGCCGAAGCACTGGAGGGCTTTACGCGAGTTTTCTCCGCCGAGGTCGTGGAAGTACTGGACGCGTTTCAATTCGCCGCTGAGGTACAGAGGCTGGCGAGCGCGCGTGTGCTGCGTGGCGTTGTGTCCGGGTTCGCAGAGCTCGATCTGAGTCCTGATGCCGTCTCCGACCAGGAGATGGGGTCGGCGTACGAAGAACTGGTCTGGCGTCTCGTCGAGGCGGCGCCGGAGCGATCGGGCGAGCACGCGAGCCCCCGCGACGTGGCCACGCTGGCCGCCAGACTGCTGCTCGGCCCAGACGCGGCGACGCTTGACCGGGCGGGCCGGCCCATCGCCGTCCATGATCCGTGCTGCGGCACCGGGGGCATGTTCACCGCCGTCGAGGACTACCTGCGCGGCCTGGACAGTCCCCCCGAGGTGAGGGTCTTCGGCCAGGAGATCAACCCGGAGAGTTATGCGATCGCCCGCTCCGAACGCATCTTGAGCGGCACGGATGCGACGGGCATCTGCTTCGGGAACGTCCTCAGCGACGACAGGCACCGAGGCGAGACGTTCGACTATCTGCTGTCGAACCCTCCGTGGGGGGTGGAGTGGCGACGGACACACAGCGAAGTGAAGCGCGAAGCTGAGGAGTTGGGCCACGACGGCCGCTTCGGGGCGGGGCTGCCGCGTATCAGTGACGGTTCCTGGCTCTTCGTGCAGCACATGGTCGCCCGTATGCGGCCTCCGGCCGCAGGTGGCGGCCGGGCAGCCATCCTGCTCCCTGCCATGACGCTGAACCGGGGCGGTACCGGATCGGACGAGGCGAAGCTCCGGCAGTGGCTTTTGCAGAACGACCTGTTGGAGGGTGTGGTCGCCCTGCCCACGCATCTGTTCGTCAACACCGGTCTCTCCGCGTCTCTGTGGCTGCTGTCCAACCGCAAGCCGCCCCGGCTGCGGGGCAAAGTCATCGCGTTGGATGCCCGGGGCCACTTCGCGACCCTGCGCGGGACGCTGGCGAGTAAGCGGCACTATCTGACGGACCAGCACATCGCCCGCCTCGGCGAGCACTACGAGGCCGCATACGGGGGCAACTTGGGGGAGCGGCAAGAAGCCGATGGTGAGGACGGGGCGTTGCTCCTCGACGTCGATGACCTTGGCTATCAGGAGGTCACGGTCGAGCAGCAGCTGCGGCAGTACTTCGCGGTGAGCGACGACACCGTCAGCGATGCCGAATCCTGGCCGACACGTGTATCCTTCGACGGAACGGATGCCCTGGTGGGAGCACTTCGTGCGTTGAACGGGCAGAACTGGCCCACCTGGAACGCGTTCGAGGGCGCCTTCTCCACGGCCCTGAAGAACGCAGGTCTGTCGGCGGAGCTCCCGCGTTCATTGTCGCGCCGGGTACGACAGGCGGTGGCCGTATCGGCCCCGGAGGGGGAGCTCCAGAAGGACACGCGGGGGCGTCCGCTGCCGGATCCCGAGCTGCGGCACAAGGTGCGGGTGCCGCTGGGACAGGATGTGGACGAGTTCATCGAGCAGGAGATCGCGCCCGAGTACCCGAACCTGTTGCGCGATCAGATCGGCGTCGAGACCGGCTACGCGTTGCCCCAGGCCCCCTTCCTGTTCGGCGTGCCCGGTACGGGCTTCGGTCCACTGTCCACGGTGGCACGGCGCGTGGGAACCGGCTCACCCGGTAGGCGGCCCACGGGCCTGCCTCTGCTGAGCGGCCGAGACCTCCAGACGGTGGCGACCGCGGCGGAACTCTCGGAGTCTGCCCGGCCAGGGCAGGCTGTGGCCATCTGTACCGGCGGTGACGTGGTGGGACTCGCGGGCAACTGGCGTGTGTTGCCTGCGGAGTTCGGGGACGCCGTGACCGGTCTGACCGTGCTGCGTCCTATCGGCAACAACGGCCGAGCCTTGTGCGAGTGGATGCGGACTCGGGCGAGCGAAGAGGACGGCCCTTACTCGCGCGTGTCCATGAACTCGCCCGTGCCTGTCGAGCTGATCAAGGACCCTGAGTTCAACGCGCATCTGGACGACCTCGACCACGGCAGAGCGGCGCTCGCCGTCACGACCTCAAGAATCCTGCCGAACGTGTTCCAAGGTATGCAGGCTGGTCTCGACGAGATGCGCCGTGTCGCCAAAGCATCCGCATACGAGGCGCGCATCATCGAAGAACTTGTCCAACCGCTCGGGGACCCGGTCCGACGGGCCGAGTGGACCTACCCGTACCACGTCGCGGCGCTGGCCCGGCAGTACCGCATCGCCACGACGTCGGCCCATCGCAAGGATGCTCTCCTGAAACTCGCGGAAGGCGTGGCGCGCTGTGTCGGGGTGCTTGCCGTCGCGGTCCAGATACACCGTGACCAGGGCTACGTTGACACCCTTCGTAGAAACAGATCCCTCTCGCAGGGCGGTGCGACCTTCGGGACATGGGAGAAACAGATCGAAGCCCTGGTCAAGGCCGGGCCTATCCCCGAACTTCCGGAACTGGAGGGCTCCCTGGACCCTGGTGGGGTGCTCGGAACGCTGCGCGAACTGCGCGGGATGCGGAACGACTCCAGCCACGCGAGCAGGGTGCAGCCGGAACACAAGCTGGAGCGGGAGGTCGAGACGCTTCAGCCGCTGGTCGTGGCGGCCCTGGAATCGGTGGGCTGGCTGTCCGCCCTCCGCTGGGAACTGGTCGACACCTGTGCGTACGCCGGGAACGGCGGATTCACCCTGATCGGGCGACGTCTCCAAGGAAGCCATCCTGACTGGGAGCCTTTCGAGCGCTCGTTCCCCGACACCCTCGACCCAGACCGCATCTACGTGGAGGGCCCCTCATCCCCGCGACCGTTGCCGTTGTGGCCCGTGGCACGGGCCGAGGTCTGCGAGGACTGCGACGCGCGGGAGCTGTTCCTGTTCCACAAGTTCGACAAGACGAGCGGGGACATCACAATGCGCTGCGGCAGGGATCACAAGTTCCCTCGGGACGACACCTGAAGTCGTGCCACGCCCGCGGCCCTGGACTCCAATGGGTTCGCGCGTCGGGCACCCCCGCTGAAGCGGTGGCCGACGAACTGGTCGCGCCCGGACTTGCCCCCGAAAGCGGGAGCGACGCCGCAGTGTGGCGCCCCGGGGCAGAGATGGAGCACTTCCGTGGGCTCATCCACCGGCTCGGCGTCACCGTCGTCGGCCCCGACGATACCGCCCCGCACGTGAGCGGGCGCCCCCTCCCTGACCCACACGCCACGGCCCGCCTCGTGGCGGCCGTGGCCCACCTAGCCACGTTCCGCTGCGCACTACGGGCAGAAGACGGTCAGGATCCTCCTTGCTCGGGGTGACGAACGGCATCACACCGCGGAGCGCGCCCGCCACTGTCGCGGTAGCGGGACTGAACACGGCCATGGCGATGGCGAAGGCGGCGAGGGTGGCGGTGGCGTGATGGCCGAGCAAAGCGGTGTCGACCAGAGCGCCGGCCGAGGCAGCGATCATCGTCAGGTATAGCGGGAGCGCTGTCGCCGCTATACCGATCCACGTACTGCGCTTGGCCGGTCCAGTCCCCGTGCTGATCACGGCTTCGATCATCACACTGCGGAAGCTGACAAGTCAGCGGAAGCGGTGAAACTCCGACCCTGCAAACTCAGGCGGACGGTCCTCGGCTCCTTCGCCCAACTGGAGGTGGGCGAGTCAGTCGCCTTGTCATGAGGATGATGAGTGCCCAGTTCAGGTTACTTTGCAGTGCTGCGGGAGGCGTTCGTCGAGATGGTCTCCCAGTTACGGCCGCGCTATGCGGGTGGGCTGTGGAGCCGCACCAGCGTCACAGAGGGTCGGGCACGCGGATGCCGGGCCGGTGAGATGCCCACGAAGGGCAACGCGATAGCTATCCGTCTTGTGACTCCGAGTCGCTTCAGTCGCTGCTGATGCGGTGCGAGCGGTTCGATCCGCGATTTTGATGACGCGACTCGGGCGCGGCGGAATCCTGTGCTCGGTCGCTGGCCGTTCATTCGCTGCCGCAGTGGCGTCCTGTTCACGGGTCGCTTCGTCACACCCGAAGCGAGCACCCCCTGCGGGGCCGGGGTCGGTCGTGGGAAACACTGGACCGCCCGGCGGTGCGCCCTGCGTCTCGCTGATGCTGCCGCCGCCGGGCGCCGTCATCGGCCGCCGCTCCTCGTACGGGCGCGCGTACTGCCACCCGTGATGACGGCCCGCCTTGCGGCCATCGGGATGCGGTGGTCGTGACCTTGTTCCGTCCTGTGCGACGCATCCCCGGGCAAGGGAACACGCGAGACGCATCAAAGGCTGGTTGCGCATGTCCTACGCTCCCTGAGGGGGTGGGACGTGGAGTTCGAGGTGGGGTTGCCGCGGTACGGGCGGCGGCCGGGGTTGCGGCGGTTGCCGTCTCAGCCGCGTCAAAGGAGACGGCAGTCGCTGGGCTCGCTCTTCTTCGTCCGTTTCCTGCTCGCGCTGCCCGAGGACCCCCTTGAGGCGTTCTCCGCGCTGTTCGAGCCGGTTCGCAAGGCTCTCCGCCTCCTGCTGCGGCTGCTGAACGGGCCGGGCATGCGCGGCGGCTGGGACAGTGACGCCGGACGGCTCGTCCTCGCCGTCCACACCGCCTACTGGACCAGGGACGCACTCCGCGCGGAGCAAGCACAGTGCCTGCTCGTGGTGGCTGACGGCAGGATCGCCGTGCGGGCGGTCTGGCAGGACGCCTCGCATGCCGTGTCGTGCCCACACGCGGGCATACGCGTCACCCCTTGGCCGCGACGACGCAGGCGCCGCGTGGACATCGCCTGCACCGACGGTTCCTGGCTGACAATCCGCACCTCCCACACCCACTCCGCCGACCAGATCCGCACCCTCCTCACGCCCTGAGGAACCGCGCTCACCGCCACAAGCCGGGAACACCAGGAGGAGCGGGAGCTCCGGCTTGGTGCATGGGTCAGCAACCAACGCCGCCGGACCGCGGCCCTCTCGCCGGGGCGGGTGGAGCAGCTCTCTGCCGTCGGCATGCGATGGACATAGAACATGGGCGGGCACCTGCGGGACCGCGTGACGGCCTGGACCGCCAGGCGGTAGAACCCGACGTGTGGCTGTCTTCTACTGCGCCAAGTGCGCAACCGCGCTCACCGGGGACCTGGTGGCTCTGCCCACCGTCCCGGACGTCGACGACCCGGACGACGGCCGGGACAAGGAGACCGGGCGGGCCCGCTCCACTGTCCCGCGCGGGCACTACGCCATCGACCCCGACCCGTGGGGCGCGCCCTTCGCTCCTGCCCCCGTACCCCGCCAGCACGCCAGCAGCTCGGGCCGCGAGCTGCTGCGGTCCGACACCTGGGCCACCGTCTCCGCGGGACAGCGCAACAGCGTCGTCGTCCACCCCGACGACGTCCTGCCCCGCCTCGCCCCCTTTACATGCGGGGACAACTGGACTGGGTGCTGTGGCCCCACCGGCGCGCATGGCCCCAACCTGGCCTGCGCCTGCGGCTCACGCCTAGCCACCTGGGCCGCCGATTGCCTGGGCCCCAACGAACTCCACCTCGACCCCGTCCGCGTCTACGCCTGGCACCAGGGTGGAGACGGCCGAAGACGCCCTTGATTCCGAGGAACAGCCCTGACCATCCCAGGCAGGAGGATCCGGCCTACCGGTGACAGGTCAATGAAATGGGGAACGAAGAGCGAGCCTGGGGATTTCCACGAAGCCTCGTCAGGCTGTTGGGCGATGCCGTTGCTGCCGGTCCAGACGGCGGCGAAGGCGGTGGCATTGAACAGCTCACATGCCGCGTTCGGGGCCTTCCCAGCTCGTCATCGGTTCCGTCTCGCTCATCGGCCTGCTCTCGAAGACGATCGGCCCGGCATAGAAGACGCCGCTTCCCGGTCCGAACATGTCTTCTCCGACCAGATACCGGTGCAGCCACTCGGAGAATGACATGTCGTACTCGTGATAGAGCGCCTCGCCTCCGTCGCAGGAGAAGAGCCTCCACCCTCCCGTGTCTGCGTCGGCGATGCCGAAGAGGTTCTCACCGCGGTCGGTGTCGAGCAGCGGAATGAGGCCGGAGGGAGCACCGAAGGGTGAGTCGGGGAAACCGCGGCGCTTGAGGTCCTGCAGATCGCTGTGGGAGAACGCCTGGATCGTCTGCATCATCCAGTCCCGCAGGTTCCACCGGCGAGTGGAGGGGTGATCTAGGTAAAGGTGCACGTTCAGTTGCACCGGAGCGTACTTGCCGACGATTTCCTTGTAGTCGTCAGGCAGCCGGACCCTCAGCTCGTCTTCCAGTGCACGCCAGTTCGCAGGAGGCCCGGACTGTTGTCTGCCCTCCCCCAGCATGCGGATGACGGAGTCGGTAAAGCTCTGCGGCACTGCTACCCCCGGCGTCTGTTTCGAGGACCTGGTCGCCGGCCCACCCTCCTGCCACAGGTGGGTGGGTCGCATGCCTTGTGGTCCTGCGCTGCTGCAGTGAAATGACGGCGATTCTATTCGAGACGCGCAGCACAAGACCGTGGCAGGGGGCAGGGGCCCCTCCCCACCCGAGAGAGGGCGAGGGGGGGGCGGCCCGGCGGCCGGGGACTCGACCGCACAAGGGGGTGGTGCGGGGGCACCCTCCGGCCACGCCGACACTGCCCCCCACGAGCAGCCCCGCAACCCCCTGACCGCGGACGTCGAGGACGCGAGACGCTTCAGGAGGCAGGAGGACGCGGAAGGCCCACCCACCCGGGGTGCGCTCTGTGGGGCCAGTGCCAGCTGCCGGCGTACTCGTCTATGTGCAGAGCTGCGTACGGATGAACGGGCAGAGCAAGGAGCCTTGTGAAGCGCGAGCGTCGTGGTTCGAGATGATGGCGCGGTGTCTCTTCGTTATTTCAATCAGACCGGCTGGACTGCGATCTTCAACGGCACCGACACCGAGGTCGGCCGCATGGTGCGTGTGGAGGGCTGGGATCAGGCGACTGGGACGGCCCTGGTCGTCGATCCTAAACGTGGGGCCCTTCGTCCGGTGACGGACTACGAGGACTTCTCCCACCTGGAGGGAGCCGACCAGGTCGTGGCCGCGGTGCCTGGTGGAGGGTGGCGGGTGCACTGGAAGGACGAGGGCCCAGGGGGAACGCCGCTGACGGAACAGGTGCTGGCCTGGCTCATCACCTCGCAGGGGCGGGCGACGGCCATCACGGTCGATGCTCAGGGGCATGTCGAGGACGCTGATGGGGCCGACGCCTTCATTCCGCCGGGCGAGGATCCGGTGTCCTGATCGCAGCTGGTCAGGCCACGTCGTTCTCTCGCGCGATGGCCTGGAGGCGGTTCTTGAGCCGGTAGCTGGGGCCGTTGATGGAGATCACTTCGCAGTGATGGAGAAGCCAGTCGAGGATGGCGGTGGCGAGGACCTCGTCGCCGAAGACCTGGCCCCATTCGCTGAAGGTCTTGTTCGAGGTCAGGATGATCGAGCCCTTCTCGTAGCGCTTGGAAATGACCTGGAAGACCAAGTTCGCCTCAGCTCGTTCGAGGGGCTGGTAGCCGTCCTCGTTGACGACGAGGACGCCGGGCTGCAGATAGGTGCCGAGCTTGTTCGTCAGACGGCCGGCAGCCTCTGCGGCCTTGAGGTTGCGGACCATGTCGTCAAGGCTGGTGAAGTAGATCGAGTAGCTGCCCCGGCAGGCCTCCCACCGCCACCGCAAGACCGCAGTGGAGCCCCCGGACACCGAAGACTTCGACCAGGCGCTGCGCGTCCAGCTCAAGCAGGTGGAGCAGGCCGCCCGGACGGTTCTGGAGAGCCTCACCGCGGCGGACGGGGACGTGTCCGAGCCGCTGCAGCAGATGGTGCGCCTGCAGGTCCTCGCCGAGAAGCTCACTCCCCACATGGTGGCCAGAACCAAGCTGCGCGGGGCCACCTGGGACCAGGTCGGCGTCCTGCTGGGCACGACCAGGGACACCGCGCGCAAGAAGTTCAACCTGCCCGCCCGCCGGAGCGGCCAGCGGTCGGTGCCCGTCGTGCTGCCGCCCTCCCTCGCAGGCCCCGCCGCGGCAGGCCCCGCTCCAGCGGCCGACGCCGCCGTCCCCACGGCCCCGGACGGCGCCGACGCCGGCGGGGACGGCACAGGCAGCCACTCACCCCCCACCCCCGCACCGGCGCCCGGTGCCCTGCGCGCTGCCCGCCACCGGCGGCCGCGACCTGGCCACCGTCCTCAGCAGCCTTCAGCGCGCCTCCGGCCTCAGCCTGCGCGCGCTGGCCGGCCGCGCCAGCCTCTCCCCCGGCTTCCTCTCCCGCGTCATGTCCGGCGAACGCTTCCCCTCCTGGAAACACGCCTGCTCCATCGCCCGCGCCTGCGGCGCCGACCCCGAGGTGTTACGCAGAATCTGGGAATCGTCCAACGCCCGCCGCGACAACCAGCCCCGACTCTCCACCCTCGCCTCCGCGCTGCGCTTCCTGCACCTGCGCGCCGGCAGCCCCACCCCCTGGGCCATCTCCGTCACCAGCAACAACGACCTCGACGAGGACTACGTCGCTGGCCTCCTCCAGGGCACCACCACCGGCCCCTGGGAAGACATCTACCGAATCGTGTAGCTCCTGGACGGCGAGCCCTCCTTCTTCCTCCCCCTATGGGAAGCCGAAGCCTTCACCCAGCCCACACCACCCCCACGCAGCCGAAGGCGCATGGGAGGAAGTTCCGGACGAGGCCACCGGCGTGGACCGGAGCGAGCGGAGGAGCAGCCGGCCGCGTCTGGGGCCCCTGCGGACTCAGGCGACGCGGTAGTGCAGGACACGGAGGCAGGCACTCGCCGACCCGAAGCTGGCGTCGCCCTTGAAGGTGGCGGCTGCCGATCGGGCCGGCCCTGCTCGGCCCCGCCCGAGTCCGCCTGGGATGATTCCCGAACGGGCCGTACTCATCAAAGGCGAAGACCCGGGCAGGGAAGCGGTCGAGAACAGCACAGGTTGGGCCCTCGGCTGCTTCAGATCAGGGGCGACCCTTCAGCACTGGCCCATTCGAACCCAACGCGGGGCCACCCCCGAGGGACTTCACCCCTGACAAGAGCCTGCAGGAAGTCGATAAACCCGCCCGGAAAGATCTGAACCTCAGAGCATTGCCGGAACGAGACAGCCACGGCCCAATGATGGTTGTCGACCGACGGCGGAACCAGCAGACAGATGTCGCCATTGAAGTCGTGATAGGCCCATGGCAGGAACCTGGCTAGCCCGGAACTCTCTCCGGGCGACTGGTCGATCACACCTTCCACACCTGCCAAGAAGGTCTGGCGCTCCTCCTGCATGACCTTCAGAAGAGGGTCGATGCCCTGAACCGTTTTCATCCTGTCCTGCAGGGGTGATGGCGCAGGTCAGCGGGGTGGCGTGACAAGGCGAGGCTCCTGGTCGTTGCGGTGGTGTTCTCTACGCACCTCGCTTCGTCCGAGGAGCCTCGCTTGGTCCCGTATCGTGCCACGCTCGACGTCCCTCACGAGCTGGTCGAGCATGTCTCGTGGCTCATCTATGCCCGAAGGTGTGAACGCGGCACGCGGTGGCGGAAGCTGGGCTGCTTCCAGCAGGCTCTGCTGGCGCTGGTGCACCTGCGCAAGAACGAGACGCTGCCCCAGCTCGCGGCGGGGTTCGGGGTCTCCACCGCGACCGCTTGGCGGTACGTCGACGAGACCCTCGACATCCTGGCCTCCTGGGCTCCCGGTCTGCACGAGGCCCTCGTCGGCCTGGGCGAAGGAGACTTCGTCATCGTCGACGGAACGCTCATCCCCATCGACCGCATCGCCGCGGACCAGCCGTACTACTCCCAGAAGCACCGGAAACACGGCATGAATGTCCAGGTCGTCGCCCGTCCGGACGGCACCCCACTGTGGTTCTCCCGCGCGACGCCGGGACGCACCCACGACCTGACGGCGGCCCGCGCTCACGGCATCGTCCAGGCCTGCCTCACCCGGCAGATCCTCGTACTCGCGGACCGCGCCTACCAGGGCGCCGGCGCCACCTTCCGCACCCCGTACTACCACCACAGCGAACAACCCGAGCATTACCAGCAGTTCAACCGCGACCATGCCCGGCTCCGGGCGCCCGGCGAACGCGCCTTCGCTCAACTCAAGACGTGGCGGCTGCTGCGGCGAGCCCGCTGTTCCACCCGCCGCATCGGCACGGTCGTCCAAGCCGTCCACACCCTGCTGACCTGCACCTATTCAGGATGAAAACGGGTCACTGTCCGTCCGTTGATTCAGGCCTGGCGTGCTGATTTCTTGACTGGGCGCTTGTGGCCAGTGCTGGTAACAACCGAGCGTCAGCCGAAGAGGACCCATCCCCTGACAGCCGCGACCACCGCGGAGATCGCCGCCAATAAGCCCCACAGGATTCTCATGTGGTCTTCGGTGAATCGAGGACCGGGCGGGCCGCTCGGCGAAAACTTGCAGGTGATGTCGTACACCCGGAGAGCGAGATTGCGATAGTCCAGGGCTATCAGCGTGCCCAGGACAGCAAACCCCACCGCCCACACAAAATGGAACATTCGATGAAACTCCGGATACTGGGCGCCAAATAACCGGGCGGGTTGGACCGGGAAATGTGCTGCGTTTGGTGTCAGCGGCGGGTGACGGTGTAGCCCGCGTCATTCACGGCGCGCCCTGATGATCGCCACTCCACTGCCACCTCGCAGACGATAGTCATTCCACATTCCGCTACTACACCCCCGGCGACGAAACCATCGCCGTCCGCACCAGCAGCGGCTTCTCCTACGCTTCCCGCGTCGGCACCGCGGATCGGCCAGTTCCCGCAGCCGATCTCACGGTGCTGATGAGTGGGCGACTTGAGCCGACAGACGGAGGCAGACTTGACGGTGCATCGAAGCTCCGTTGCGGGACGGCGACTTGGGAAGGTCACCTCCACAACGGAGCTTCATTGCGTCCGGTCGCGTACCGGCCAGCATTGTCATACCGCCGCGACCTGCACACCCGCGCGATCACCACGACTTTGCAATCGCCTTGCCCTGGGTGTCAGCTTGCCCTCGCGTCAGGTGAGACCCATCCGAATCTCGACCACCAAACTGACCAGAGACACGAACGCTATCACTCCGGCAGCGAACCGTATCGACCTCGGGGTAGCCCTTTCTGTAGGGCCGGGGACTACACCCGCCAGGAACAGGAATATCCGATCAGCCATCTGCGCGATGTTGAAAACGGTGACTAGCCCCAGCGGGAAGAGGATCCCTGAGACCACAAGCCACCCGACGTTCATCTCGGAAGAGACATACCCTGCGAGTTCAATCACGTCGACCTGATTCATCCGATACCAAATATTCTCTTTGAGATATCACCGATTCGACCAACCCGTGTATCGCGCGAAGTGGTTACGCCTGCCTCGAAACCCAAGCCTCCGACTAGGCCAACGCTGGTGGTCCCCACTGGCTCACCACGACTGTTCGTCGTATCGATCGCTCTCTCGTGGCTTATCGTTGCACCTACACCATACGCCGCAGTGAGGGTACCACCCCAGCCGTCTCATCGGAGATTATCGAAGTCAGTGGCGTTGCTGCTCATAAAGGAGACACCACCGTTGAACCCGACAGACGGAGTCTCCGATCCACGACTCAGGCTGATGCCGTAGTCGTTACCTCCATCGGGCCTCCTTGTCCCGACGAGACAAACCGATCCTGCTACCCCGAATCCAAGACCTGCCGATCCGCTCAAACACAGTCCCGTGGTGTCACCGCTGAAGCTGTGAGCCACCTTTTTCCCCTTGTCGGAGAGCCATCCACCGAAGGAACTAATACCCTTCTTGACTTTATCGCGAATTCCGTCCTTCTTATGCTTTTCGGCTTCTGCGGCCTTCCTGCGGACCTCGGCTTGAGCCTTGATGCGAGGGTCTGACACGCTACTCACGTACTTGACTTTGGGAGGCTGCTTTTTGTAGTAGCTGGAGTTGTAGTAGGTGTTGTAGCTCTTTTTGAGGGTGGCGAGTTTCTTTTTATATTTCTTGGTTGTGTGGCCCTTGCTGTCGCGGTAGCCCCACTTCTGGTAGGCGTGCTTCATGGCTGTGGTGTTGCCGTAGCCGAGGCCGGTGAAGTCGTCATAGAGCATCCGTCCGTCTGGGTCGGATGCGGTGACGGGCCGGCTGTTGGCGTATGCGTAGGCGTTCATCTGGAGGGGGTCGTCGAGGTTGATGAGGGGGTCGACGGAGATGAAGGTGCCGAGGGTGGGGTCGTATTCGCGGGCGCCGAGGTGGGTGAGGCCGGTGGGGTCTTCGGTGCCGCTGACGAAGCCGCGGGTGCCGGGAAGGGTTTCACTCTGTTCGGAGCGTTGCTGGCCGAAGGGGAGTTGGCGGCGGCGGGTGACGGCGAGGGTGGTCATGGCGACCGCTGTCATCGCGGTGCCTTGGTGGTCGTTGATGAGGTAGGAGAAGCCGCTGGTGGTGCGGACGGCGATGGTTTCGTCGCCGTGGGTGTAGTAGCGCACTCCTTCCTTGGTTCCGGTGGGGGTGATTTTGAGTTCGTTGTTGCCGGGGAGGGTGAGGGTCTGGGTGCCGTCGGCGTCGCGGGCGATCATGCGGTTGCCGTCGGCGTCGTAGAGGTAGCTGGTGGTCTTGCCGGCTTCGGTGATGGTGGCGAGGTGTCCCTCGGCGTCCCAGGCGAGCTTTTGGGTACGGGAGCCAACCGTGCGCGCTGTGGTGTTGCCGGCCTCGTCGTAGGTAAAGGTGCTCGTCTGTCCGTTGTTCGGGCCGCCGCTGGTGGTTGCGGACTGCGGGGCGTGGGGGACGCTGCCGCCCGCAGGGTTGTGGGTGTAGGTGGTGGTGGCGTCAGCACTGGTGGCGCCCGTGGCGTGGTCGACCAGTTTGGTGCGGTTGCCGACGCCGTTGTAGGTGTAGGTCTGCCAGTAGGGGCTCGGTCCGCCGACGGTGGTGCTGGTGGGCTTGCTGGAGCAGGTGCTGGTGGTGGTCCAGGCTTCGGTCAGGCGCTGGAGGGCGTCGTTGGTGAAGCACTGGGTGTCGGTGGTCTTCTGGGCGTCCTGTCCGCTGGTGGTGGTCAGGCCGGTGACGTTGCCTGCGTCGTCGTAGGTGTAGGTGGTGTCGTCGATGCGCTGGGGGGCCAGGTCGCGGTCGGAGGTATGCCGGGTCAGGCGTCCGGTGAATTCGTCGTAGTCGCGGGTGAGGTAGACCTTTTTGCCGAGGGTGCCGAATTCGAGACGGCTGGTGCGGGAGAAGACGTCGTACTGGGTGTCGTTGACGAGGGTGACGGCGCCTGCGGTGGTTTTCAGCGGGAGGTGATGGTCACCGTAGACGGTGGTCTGGCGTTCGGTGGGGAGGTTGCCGACGGCCGGGTGCTTGATCCATTCCTGGGCGCCTGTATAGGTGTTGTAGCCGAAGGTCCAGGTGTAGGTGCCTGCGAGGTTGCCGGCGCCGGCGGGGATGGTGACGGTGCTGGCGGTGGGCTGGTAGGCGTCGTTGTAGGCGGTGGCGGCGGTGGTGTAGGCCTGGCCGTCGATGTAGCGGGTGCTGCTGGTCGGCTGGCCCTTGGCGAGGGTGTCGTAGGTCCATTCGGCCAGCAGGGTGCTTCCTTGCTTCAGGGTGCGCTGGCGGCCGAGGTCGTCGTAGCCGGTGGTGAGGGTGATGCCGCGGGCGTCGGTGACCGCGGTGGCGCGGCCGAGGTTGTCGTAGGTGGTGTGGCTCTTGCCCTTGTCGGGGTCGTTGACGTCGGTCTGCTGGCCGCGGGCGTCGAAGGTGTAGGTCCAGGTGTTGCCGGCCGGGTCGGTGACGGTGTCCGGCTCGTCGTACTTGCCGTAGGTGTAGCGCGTCGTCTGGTACTGGGTGCGTTCGGCGTTGGTGTACTGCAGCAGGTCCGTGGTTCGGCCCTGAGCGTCGGTGATGGTGGTGGTGGCGGTGCCGCCGGTGGGCGGGATGACGGTGGTGCGGTCCCCGCCGTAGACGGTCTTGGTGCGGAATGCCTCATCGCCGTTGTGGCGGGCGATGGCGTCGGTGACGCGGCCCTGGCCGTCGTAGAGGTTTTCCACCATGGTCGGCACGGTGTTGTCAGCTGCCGTGACGAGGGTCGCGGAGGGGGCTCCGTTGGCGTAGTAGGCGCTGTAGGTCTTGGAGACCAAGCCTCTGGTGTCGTAGCGGGTTTCGGTGATGACCCGGTTGGGGGTGCCGACGGCGGGTGCCTGGGTTTCGCGGGCGCGCAGCAGTCCGTCGTAGATTTGGTAGCTGGTGGTGTAGGTGCCGTCGTGCTGCAGCGTCTTGGTCGCCACGGCGTTGGGAGCGGTTTTCGAGATGGTGTACGTGTACTCGATGCTGGGCTGGCTCAGGTGGTCGGCCTTGGCCCAGCCGGGTCGCCACACCTTGAGGGTGCGGCCGAGACCGTCCAGGACTGCGTCGGTGCGCTTGCCGTTGGCGTCAGTCAGGGCCGTCGGGGCGTTGCGTGTGGGGTCGTAGGAGGTGGTGACCGCGTGTTTGAAGGCGTTGGTCTCCGTCTTGGAGGTGGGCGCTTCGACGGTGGTGGGAGTGTAGTTGGTGTAGGTGGTGATGTTGGCGGCGTTGGTGTCGGTCAGTTCCCGGCCGTGCTGGTCGTAGGTGTGGCGGGCGGTGGTGAGGTAGCCGGTTCCCTTGGCGTCCTGCTCGTCCAGGCGGGTGACGTCGCCCTTGGTGGCAGGGGTGTCCAGGCTCGTGGCGCCGTCGTAGTAGTAGCGGGCGTCCGAGATCAGGTCGGCGGGCAGCGAGGGTGTCTTGTCGCAGGCGGCGGCGACGGTCTTGACTTGCTTGGGCAGGTCGAGGATGCCCGTGGTGGAGGCGGCGTAGGAGGTGGTGGTGCATTCCTCGTCGCCGCTTTTGGCGAGGTCGCCGAGGTCGGACTCGGTCAGGGCCTGGCCGTAGCGGTCGAAGGTCCGGACCGTTTGGGTAGCGCGCCAGCCGGAGCCGACGGCCGTACGTGTCTTTTCCTCTGCGGTGCCGGTGGCGTAGGCCTGGAGCGCGGTCAGGCCGGTGCGGGCCTGGGTGGCGGTGGCGGCCGAGCGCCAGGGGGTGTAGCTGACGGTCTTCTGCAGGGTTCCGCCGTCGTTGCTGTAGACGGCGTCCTCGCGTGGCATGCCGGCGAAGGCCGGGTGGTCGGTGGCTTCGTTGCCTTCGTGGTCGGCGATCCTGGCGCCGGTGATGCCGCGGAAGTAGCGGTGCTCCTCGAGGGACTGTTTGCCCTGTGCGGGTGCGCCGGTGCGGACCTGGACGCGGCCGTAGCCCTGGCGGTCGCCGTAGGTGAGTTCGGCGGGTTTGGCGAACTCGTCCTCGTCCTTGCCCCAGGCCATGCCGTCCAGGTAGCTGTAGTCGGTTTCCTTGATGGGTGCGCCGCCGGTGTTGTCGCTCTCCAGTACCTGGGTGACGACGTAGGTGTGGAACCAGTCGAGGTAGGGCTTGTATTCGGCGGCTGGCGCGTCCGGCGGGGACCAGATCACCGGGTAGCAGCGGCGGGTGTTACTGGTCGGTGAGGGGACGTCGCCGGCCTTGCAGTCGGCCGGTGAGTAGGTGGCGCCGATGGTGGAGCCGGTCTCGGTGTTGATGGCGTAGACGCGGTAGCGCGTCAGCGGCGGTACCGGGTCGGGAGATCCTCCGGTGGTGGCTCCTTCGACCCGGTTGGGCAGCTGCTGGCCCATGAAGGTCACGGCCGGCAGGGTGATGTCCCCGGTGCCGGTGTGGCCGGTGCGGGTGAGGGAGGCGAGCCACAGGGCAGGGTTGGAGCCGTCTCCGGTGGCGGGGAACTGGTGAGTGAGCTTCCAGGTGTCGACTGGCTTGTATGCGCCGCCGGTCAGGATGCTGGTGTCGACTTGGGTGAGGCGCTTGCGGGTCCAGAAGGACGGCGAGTAGCGATCCTTGCAGTCCTGGCCCGAGGCGCAGTGCCGGTCGAAGGGGACGTCGGGCCAGTTCTTGGCGTGGGCGGAGTCGAAGGTCCCGCAGTCGCTCAGGCAGCGCTCGGCGACAGTGAAGTCGACCTTGCCCGCCGCCGTCTGGGTGTAGATGGTGTCGCCGGCACGCAAGCCGTAGCCGATGTGGTCGAGGTAGCCGCCGCGGTCGTAGACAGTGGCGGTGGAGGCTCCGGTGTCGGGGTTGACGTTGCGGCCGTAGTAGTTGGTTTCCTTGTTCCAGTAGTAGGCGCTGGCGTCGCCGTGCGGGGTGACGACATAGTCCAGGTTCCACCGCCAGGCCTGCTGACACCAGGAGTCCTTATAGGCGCTGGCGTGGCAGGGCTCACCAGTCTGGTTGCCGAAGACCGGGAGCGTCCAGGTCGAGTTGGTTTCGGTCTTTCCGGAGGACCAGCCGGGCAGGCGGTTGTAGCCGAAGTAGTACTGAGTGCCGTCGGGGACGGTCACCCGCCAGTACTCGCCGTCGTTGTCACCGTTGCCGCGGTCGGTGCTGGTGAGCTTCTCGACCTTGGTGCCGTCGTCGTCTTCCAGGTGCCACTGCCCGGAAGCGTCATCCTTGACGAGGACGTTGGACTGGCCGCCGAGAGTGAGGACGGCATTGTCCTTCTTCCAGCACTGGTCGCCGCTCTTGTCGGTGCCGTTGCTGTTGGTGGTGTCCTCCGAGCAGGGAATGTAACGGCGTTCGATGGACCCTATGTCGAGGGACCATCCGTCTCCGACCCAGTTGGCTTGGTTGTTGGTGGCGGCGGTTCGCCCGTCGACGGCTTGGGAGCTGTAGGACAGGCTCAGGTCTGGCCCGTCTCCCGCCGCTACTGCGGGCGTGTCGAGATCGTAGCTCCAGGTGAAGGCGCCGCTGGAGCCGCCGGCCGACCATGAGGCAGAAGGCGAGAGAGGACTGGCCGTGAAGTCGCCGGAGGCTCCTGACGCTGCAGCCGTCGCCGCTAGCAGCACGGTTCCTTCGGCAGCGGTCAGGCCGCTGGCTGAGCGGGAAGAGGGGGTCTCGGACAGGGGCGTGGACGCTGCGGCCTTGCTGGTCGCCGGCAGATTCACGGCGGCTTCTACTGTCGCGTGCTTGCTGTCGTTGCGGGTGGGCAAGTCGGTGCTCTTGGTGCACGCTGCCTTGTCCGGCGTGCTCAGAGCGCAGGCGGGCAGCTGCTTGAGCCTCAGACGGGAGGCCCAGTCACCGCCATAGGCGTGACGAAAGCCGGAGTAGTCCACCTGTACGTTGACCGGTCCTGCCTCGCCGCTGCCTGACCGCACAGCGAGGACAACACCGTTCACGCCGAGTGCCTTGGCCGTGGCTTGGTCGAGCACCTGCACCTGCGCCTGCGCGAGCCCGTCGGTCTTGCCGGTCTTGCTGGTGAGCACGCTCTTACCCACGCGTACCGATGGGTCACCGGCCTTGGCAAGCCCCGTGGGGGGAAGGGGAACTGTGGAGCTTCCGGGTTTGGGCCATTCCACCTTTGGCGCACCCTTCCAGGCACGCTGCGCCGTCTGGTCCGGGCGGTCGAGCGCGTGGACCTGCACTGCGCCGGTCGGCACAGGATCGGGCTTGCGCAGCTCACGCAGCGCCAGGTCAGCAGCGGCTGCAACGGGCTCACTGAGCATCCCGATGGCCAGATAGCTGACAACAGTCACCGCGACGCCACGCACCAGACGTCGGCGGTGCCTCAACGCACGAGGTCTATGGGCAGAGTTCGCCCGTGAACCGGACAAGGTTCCCCCCTGGGAAGTTATCAGGAACAAGATCCAAACATAAGTCCGAAGGAACGTAACACCGTATGACCGGACGGCAACAGAGGGCGACCGCTATTTCGCCAGCCCTTCCTTCGAACACCACGGCAAGGCAAGAAGAGCATCCATCAAGCCACAGGGAATCTTTCTAGCCATAAAGTTGCCGCACACGCCCTCGGCATATGCCAAAAATCTCCCCAATGAGGCAATAAAGGCATTCTCGTTTCGGTCATAACGGGCAAATATCGCACAGGCTTGTTTTGTGCATACTCGGCTCTCTACGGTGCGTAGTTGCATTGCCACTAGGGAGGGAAAACCGCACCATGACATGGGCTCACCACCCCAAGAGACGAACACTCCGGGCGGGTCCGGCGGCCGTTGCGCTCGCCGCGATGGCACTCACACAGGTCGAGTGGGCAGAGCAAACCGCCAGCGCCGCCACAGCCGCGGCCACGGCGCAGAATTCCTCGGCTGCCCTCGATTCACAGAGCCAGAAGGCCCTCGCCGAGGCCCAGGAAACAGGGGAACCTGTTGAGATTCTGGGGCAGCGCTCAGAGACCTCCCAGGTCTTCGCCAACCCCTCCGGCACCTTCACCGAGGAGCGCTATGCGCTGCCTCAGTGGGTCCGCAAAGGACACAAGCTCGTCGACATCGACCCCACCCTTCATGCCACAGCCAACGGGTACGAAACCAAAGCCACCGAGACCGAGGTCACCTTCTCCGGCGGCGGTACCGGCCCCATGGCGACCGTCGTCCGTGATGGGCGCAGCCTCGCCTTTTCCTGGCCGGGAACTCTCCCGTCGCCCCAGATTGTCGGCGAGACCGCCACGTATTCTGAAGTGTTGCCAGGGGTCGACCTCAAGCTTCACGCCACTCCAACCGGTTTCGGCCAAGCATTGGTGGTGAAGAGCGCGGAAGCCGCCACCAACCCCGAGCTCAAGCAGCTGGACTTCGCAGTGACCAGCAACGGAGTGGAGCTCACGAAGGACGCCCACGACAATCTCCGGGCTTTCAATCCGGCCGGCCAGGAGGTCTTCACGGGGCCGGCGCCCAGAATGTGGGACAGCAGCACCAGCGACGGCGCGCTGCCGACATCTGCGAAGCAGAGCCCTACTGCTCTGGCCGGGACTGCAGCCGACGGCCCCATCGACGACGCGTTTTCCCCGCCTCCGGGAAGCCAGCAGGCACCCGTCCTGCTCGAGACCGACGGTAAGACGGTCAGCCTCACCCCCGACCAGGACCTGCTGACCGGCGAGAACACCCAGTTCCCGGTATACATCGACCCCTCGGTCACCGGCTCCAGGTACTCATGGGCCATCGTGAACAAGAAGTTCCCCAACAACTCCTTCTACAACGGAGCAGGCTGGATCAACTCCGACGGCAGCAAGGGCACCACGACGGCCCGCGCCGGCTACGAGAACGAGACCAACGGCGTCACCCGCTCGTACTTCCGCATGAACACCAAAAACTTGTGGAATACCAACAAGGTCATCACCAAGTCCACATTCCGCATCAAGAACACGTGGTCTTGGTCCTGCAACAAGCGGAACGTAGAACTCTGGCGTACCGACGCCATCAGCTCAACCACCACATGGGACAGCCGCCCCACCAGACGCGAGAAGCTGGCCACTGTTTACGACGCCAAGGGATGGGGCTCAGCCTGCCCTGCCGGCAACCTTGCATTCGACACGACGGCCGGCGCCCAGGACGCCGCGGCCGGCAAGTGGAACACACTCCAGCTCGAGCTCGCGGCCGCGAGTGAGACGGACGTGTACGGCTGGAAGAAGTTCGACGCCAACACAGCCGTACTGTCCACTGACTACAACACGGTGCCCGACGTCCCCACCGGCCTGTACACCTCACCGGACACCGGCGCGACGTGCGGAGCCACGACCCCGTACACGGTGATCGGAAACACGGACATCACCCTGGGCGGCACCTTCCGTGACGCCGATGGCGGAACAGTCAAGGCCCTCTTCGTCCTGTGGCCCACCGGCCACGGCGGGGCGAGCAACGAGGTCCGCACCACGGTGTCCACCACTTCCGGGACAGTCGGCAGACTGGTCGTCCCCAAAACCAAGCTGGCCTCCCTGCTCACGGATGCCGGTGTCACCGGGATCGGTACCTTCTCGTGGTACGCCAGAACCCAGGACGGCACCAGCTCCAGCGCCCCCAGCACCCAATGCCACTTCCAGTTCGACGGCACCCGCCCCAGCAAACCGCCGACCATCTCCTCCCCCCAATTCCCCGACGGCACCCAGGGCTGGCCTGACAACACCAGCCCCGTACGCACCGAAGGCACCTTCAGCCTCGGCAACGGCGGCGTCACCGATGTCGCCAAGTACGAGTACTGGACCGACTGGGACCCCACCGTACGAACCGCCACCCCCTCGGCCCTCGGCGGATCCACCAGCGTCAAAGTAACGCCCACATCGGCCGGCTCCCACCGCCTGTACGCCCGCAGTGTCGACCGGGGGAACAACACCTCCGACCGCGCTGTCTACCTCTTCTACGTCAACAGCCTCAACATCACCGACAAGCCCGGCGACCTCAACGGCGACGGCAACAGCGACATATACGGAGTACGCACCGACGGAATACTCCGGCAGTACTCCGGCACCGGCAACGGAACCGTCAGCATCTACTCCGAAGGCAGCTCCACCAGATTCAACGGCGCATCCATCACTCACCGCGGCGACTGGACCGATGACGGATACGAAGACCTCATCTCCCTCAGCGGACCCGCAGGCAGCAAAACACTCCAGGTCTACCCCAACAACGGCTACGGCTACGCCTGCAGCACCACAGGCGAAGAAGTCTCAACCGGCAGCGGGACATGCTCCACAGGCCGCCAGGAACTGACCGCCTACGACCCCGCCAACAGCCACTGGAGTAACGCCGACCAAGTCATCGCCATCGGCGACGTCGACGGCCCGCTCGACGTCGACAACGACGGCACCATGGACGTCCCCGGCTTCCCTGACCTCATAGTCAAGGAAGGCAGACTGCTCTGGCTCTACTACGGCGCCAGCAGCTACCACCTCGACGAAACCACCGAACCCGTCCTCATCGGCAACGGCAACTGGCCCGACTACGACCTCATCGCCCCCGGAGACTTCGACAAGAACGGCCACGTCGACTTCCTCGCCCGCCAACGCAGCACCGGCGACCTGTTCCTCTACCCCGGCACCGGACCCGCCGGAGAAGGGCTGGGAGTAGGCGAGACCCGCATCAACATCGGCTCCGGCTGGACACCGGCGAACCGACCGCTCATCACATCAGGCGGCGACGCCGACAACGACAACAAGCCAGACCTGTGGGCCACCAGCCCGGACCCCACAAAGGGCCTCTACTTCTACCCAGCAGTAACCACCACAGGCCACGGAACCCCCATCTCCGTCGGCACCAACGGCTGGCTCGACTTCGAGACACTCAGCTAACAACCCACTGCTCAACGAGCCCGCGCTGAGAAACCGTCACAGCGCGGCGAGCCAGCCGTATCCCAGCAGTCCGATCCGAGGAACGCCCCCGCCGGCACACCACATGCCGACGGGGGCCACGGACGCCACCCCGGCCCGGACAGTCGACAACATGCGGCGCGGTCCGGGGCTACGTCCCGCTCGTACCGGGGCGACTCCCGGGATAGCGGGACATCGATCAGCGAGCGAGTCAAGCCAAGTCGTTGGTGTAGGTGAACTGCTCCCCCGCCAAGGCCCGGCGGTCGAGTGAGACGAAGTACGAGGGCGACAGAGTAGCCGACGGTGGGCCTAGGCAGTTTCGTTTGGATCACCGGGCGGACCAGAGGAAGATGCCCGCGATGTGGAGTCCGGCCAGGTAGATGGTGGCGGTCTTCTCGTAGCGG